>CAKMZV010000007.1:0-36755 GCA_929200535.1 uncultured Gammaproteobacteria bacterium | reverse complement strand
GACGTATGGAGCTCTACTAATGGTATCTCTTGGACTACCACTACTGACAAGGCAGACTTCTCGGCTCGAGTGGGTCATCAATCCGTAGTATTTGATGAGAAAATGTGGGTCATTGGGGGATTTGCTGATAGTAACAAAAACGACGTATGGAGCTCTACTGATGGTATCTCTTGGACTACCGCTACTGACGAGGCAGCCTTCTCAGGTCGAGATGATCATCAATCCGTGGTATTTGATGAGAAAATATGGGTCATTGGGGGAGACGACAATCTTGATCGCCAAAATGACATATGGTATTCTATTATAGAGTACGTCTCTCAATGACTAAATAGGAGCTTGATTGGTTTAAGCGGTTTTTTTCTAAGTTCTAGTTTTACCTGTGATTGAAGCGAAATTCAGGCTCTTTAAGAGGCAATTTAAATGTGTTTTATCCATACCTGTTAAATTTATATTAACCTTGTTTTTGTAAATCCCCAAAAAGATTTAATGCTATTAATGTGAGAATATACTCACACAAATTCGTTGTCTCTTCGCTATCTCTTCTGAAACCTTTTAAAAGTATGGCACAAAAAGCGTTTTTACTCTTGGTGAGTTTACAAATCTTAGAGTAACAGCGTTTGAACCGCTTGCGGATAAAAATTAGGGCAACTTTTTATTTTTATATAGATAGAGGTACGCAAGATGCCTCTTCAACAGTTAGAAATGTTGAATAAAAGGTTTATCAGATACTTACTTACTCAGCTTTACTCTTTGAGAAAGTAACCCAAGATAATCTTGCTTTTCATCATCTGTTAAGCCATCTTCTCCATACATTTTCATTTTATGTTGTAGCTTTTGCCATTGTTCTTGGTTATCTTTCTGTTTGATTTTAGTGATTATTTTTTTAAGTTCTTGCGTGGTAGCTTCTTCATCGAGGGGGTTATCCCAAACAAGATATTTTTTTAATGTCTCGTAATCGGCTGTGCCGTTCCACTGTTCCACTAAAATTCCTACTGGTATTTTTGATAAATCAGCACTACATATAACTTGAATAAGTTGATTGGATAAGGGGGAGATAGCACTCAAAATACTGATTTCCGCTTCCTCAAATCGTTGAATAATGCTTGGATGCGATAGGGAATAAATTAGAAAGCGACTTTCTAAATTTAAGCTTGGAGCATATCGACTATTCTTAAGTGGCATCTGATCAAAATGAGTTTCTTGCGATATTTGCGTTTTTTGATCTGCTATAAGGTACTGACTATCAATTTTCAAATACTCACTTAAACTCTCAATCAATGCATGTCTCCAAGCATTATTTGCGGTGCTATTTATCCATTGTTTTGCTTCACGTGCCAAACGGGGCTTATGTTCGGGGTTATCAATTTCACCGTGTTGTTGTAGGCTATGTTTTATAAATTCAATAATGCCTAAACTTTTTTCAACAATCGTTAGAAAGTTCTCTTTACCGTGTTGTTTAACATAGCTATCAGGATCAACCCCTTCTGGAAGTAATAAAAATTCTAATATCCATTCTTCTTTAATATGTGGCAAAATTGTTTTTAATCCGCGCTCTGTGGCTTTTTGTCCTGCATTATCACCGTCAAACGAAAAAATAAGACATTTAGTGTGTCGAAATAATGTGCTAATTTGTTCAATAGTAAGGGCTGTTCCCATTGAAGCAACGGCATTAGGAATACCTGCTTGATGTAAAGAAATAACATCCATATATCCTTCGGTCACAATGAGGTAGGGGGGCGTTCGTTGAGCTTGTAAGCATTGATATAAGCCGTATATTTCACGACGCTTTTGGAAAATGGGAGTTTCTGAATTATTCAGATATTTAGGTTGATCTTCGGGATTAAGCACTCTTGCACCAAAGGCAACGACTCGTCCACGACGATCAATAATAGGAAAGGTGAGTCGATTTCTAAAGCGGTCATATACTTTGCTACTGCCATTGTCCGCTTGTTTGTTTACCAACATATCTAATTTTGATAAAACTTCTATCTTTGTTTGCTCATTGGCAAAGTGTTTTAGCAGTTGATCCCAGCTATCAGTGGCGTACCCTATGCGAAATTTTTGGATTGTTGTTGCATCTAATTGGCGTTCCGAGACATAAGAATTTGCAACTTCTGATGAGGTAAGTTGCTTACTAAAAAGCTGGCAGCATTGATCTAAAAGTTCATAGGGATCGGTGGATAGCTTTGGCTTTTGGTAACGTGTGGATTCAGGCAATGGCAAGCCTGTTTTTTGTGATAGCGTTTCAATGGCTTCAGGAAAACTTAAACCATCGTATTTCATTAAGAAACTTATGGCACTGCCATGCTCTCCACATCCAAAGCAGTGAAAAAATTGTTTCTCTTCACTAACGGTAAATGAGGGGGTTTTTTCCTGATGAAAAGGGCAACAAGCTTGATAATCTTTGCCTGCCTTTTTAAGGGTAAGCCTTCCTTGTATTAAATCAACAATATTAATTCGGGAAAGAAGTTGCTCAATGTAAACAGGATCAATTTTTGCCACGAGAGTTTTTTACATCAAAGTGATTACCATGTTGAATAATAATTTCTATTGCTTGTTTTACTGTGTCATTAAAATAGCGGTTGTTAAGCCATGCAATACCTGTTTGAGAAGGCTCAATAGGGGTATCAATAGTAAGATATTTCAGAGTTTCTTTATCTTCTTTTTGATAGCCCATTTGGGCAATAATTCCGACACCAAAACCAATCCGTGCATAGGTTTTAATCACATCAGAATCTGATGCCGACAGTACAATCTGAGGTTTGCGATTAATTTCTAAAAATGCTCGTTGAATAGCAGGTCTTCCAGTAAAGCCATAAACGTATGTGATAATGGGGTAATCTGCCACTTGTGCAAGAGTCACTTCATTGTATTTACTAAGCGGATGATTAGGAGAAACAACAACACCGTGTTGCCATTGATAACAAGGGGTGTAGCTTAAATATTCTCTATCGCCAATTTGTTCAGTGCAAATAGCAACATCGGCTTGTTGCTTTTCTAACATCGTAATTAAATTATTCGGATTAGACTGCTCAATTCTAAGCTCTAAATTGGGTAACTTTTGGCGAATTTTATTGATTGCTTCAGGCAAGAAATATTTTGCTTGTGTGTGTGTGGTAGCAATGGTTAAAATCGATTCTTTTTCTGACCAATTTTTTGAGAGAGCTAATAAATTTTTCTCATTGGATGCCATATTTAAGGCTAATTTATGCACCTTTTCACCAAATGGGGTGAGTCCTGTAAAACGTTTTCCAAGACGACAAAATAACGGATGCCCTAATTCATCCTCAAAAAGTTTGATTTGCCGACTTAGGGCAGATTGAACAATAAATATTTTCTCAACAGTACGGCTAATGCTATAGCCATTTTCAATAACTGCAAGAAAAATTCTAATTTGTGATAGCTTCATTGATGGCTATTTTTTAAACGATAGCTGCAAATAATTGCTTGTATGCCTAAAATAGATTTTTCGTAGTTGTCATTCGTTACCCAGTAATCAAATTGCTCACTTAATTCTATTTCTTGTTGAGCAATTTCTAAGCGTTTTTGAATAACTTCTTTTGCATCTGTCTGGCGAGAATGAAGACGTTCTTTCAGCGTCTCAAGAGAAGGCGGATGAATAAATATAGAGCAATTGTCAAACTGATTTTGCATTATTTGTATTGCACCTTGCACGTCAATTTCAAGAATAATATCACAGTCATTTTTTTGAAGTTGCTTTTCTATCCATTGTTTACCTGTACCATATTGATAACCATAAACGGTGGCACTCTCTAAAAATTCTCCATTTGATTTCATTTGCTCAAATTTTGGGACAGATACAAAAAAATAATTTACCCCATCAATCTCCCCTTTTCTTGGTGGGCGAGTGGTGTAGGAAATGGATAGAGTGAGTTGATTGTCTGTGTTTTCATCTTGTTTTATTACTTCCCGTAAAACGGATGTTTTGCCAACACCCGATGGTCCTGAAATAATAAATAAGGAACGTTGCTTCTGTGCCATTATGTGATTATTATGCTGGTTGTTTTTCCAATTCAAATTTTTGATGTAATATATTCACGGCTTTTTCCAAATCTTGCTCATCTATTCCAACTGAAATTTTAATTTCCGAAGTAGATATGATTAGGATATTGATGCCCTGTTGTGCCAATGCTTCAAACATTTTACTTGCAATACCTGCGTGCGAGCGCATCCCAACTCCAACTAAGGAAACTTTAACCATTTTATTGTTACCTATGACTCCTGTTGCTTCAATTTGAGAAAGTAAGCCTTCGGTAATTTCTAAGGCACGAGCATAGTCCCCACGATTCACTGTATAGGTAAAGTCAGTCAGTTTATTGGCTGAGGTGTTTTGTACAATCATATCAACCTCAATATTCTGTTCCGATATGGCAGATAATATTTTGTAAGCAACGCCTGGGCGATCCGGGACTCCCATTACTTTGATTTGAGCTTCATCACGATTAAATGCAATACCTGCAATTTTTGGATCTTCCATTGTTTTTGTCATTGTTTGTTTTTTATTTTCAGGAATAATTAAGGTGCCTTCTAATTTCTCTAAACTGGGATTTTCATCAATCGGAGTTAGCGAGCTAAGAACACGCAAAGGAACTTCATATTTACATGCTAATTCAACAGAGCGAATTTGTAATACTTTAGCACCAAGGCTTGCCATTTCTAACATCTCCTCAAAGAGGATAGTATTCAGCCTGCGTGCCTCAGGAACTATCCGAGGGTCAGTTGAATAGACACCATCTACATCGGTATAAATTTGACATTCATCTGCCTTTAAAGCAATGGATAGTGCTACCGCACTGGTATCTGAACCACCACGCCCAAGGGTGCTGATATTTTGTTCATTGGTAATACCCTGAAAGCCTGCCACAACAGCAATTTTTTTTTGCTTCAAAACGGCATCGATTCTTGATGAATTAATATCTAAAATTCGTGCTTTAGAATGGACTTTATCCGTGCTAATGCCTGCTTGCCAACCAGAAAATGATACCGCCTCTATGCCGATTGCCTGCAAGGCTATTGATAATAATGCCATACTCACTTGCTCACCTGAGGATAGGACAACATCTTGCTCACGCCGATTAGCGTTTGGATCGATTTTTTTAATAAGTTCAGTTAGGCGATTTGTTTCACCAGACATCGCCGACACAACGACAACAACTTCATAACCATTATCTGCCCAACCCTTAACACGTTTGGCAACATTCTGAATACGCTCAATAGAGCCAACCGAAGTACCACCAAATTTTTGTACAATTCGCATATTTTGTTATATTTTAGGAAAATGATTTTGATACCAATGGTCAGCAATTTGTTGGCGCGTACAAAACCATACACCTTGTTTATTTGCCACATAATCAATAAATTTTCTCAACGCCATAATTCTTCCGGGCTTACCCAGTATTCTGGCATGCATACCTATCGACATCATTTTAGGTTTGCTCTCACCTTCTTTATAAAGTGCATCGAAGGAATCTTTGAGGTAAGTATAGAATTGCTCACCCGTATTAAAGCCTTGAGGCGTGAGAAAACGCATATCATTAACATCTAAAGTATAAGGAATGACTAAATGAGGCTTTGCTCCGTTCATTATCCAGTAAGGAAGATCATCATCATAAGCATCACTATCATACATAAATCCACCCTCTTCCATTACTAATTGCCTTGTATTAGGGCTGTTTCTCCCTGTGTACCACCCACTGGGTCTTTTTCCTAATAGCTCTTGCAGTGTGCTAATACATTCTTGCATATGTTGTCTTTCGGTGTCAATATCAATATCCTGATAGCTGATCCAACGCATACCGTGTGCACAAACGTCATAATTTTCTTGCTTAAAATAATGTGCTAATTCTTTATGCCGCATTAATGCCATACCAACCGCAAAGATGGTAATAGGAATATCGTATTCCTTAAATAAGTCTAATAAACGCCATACCCCAACTCTTGAACCATATTCATATAATGATTCCATACTCATATGACGTTGGTTATGAAATTCTTTTGCCGCTACGATTTCTGATAAAAAAATCTCTGAGGATGAGTCCCCATGAAGAATACATTGCTCTCCCCCCTCTTCATAGTTAAGCACAAATTGCACAGCAACTTTAGCATTATTTTTCCATTGTGCATCAGGAACGTTGCGTCCATAGCCAATCAAATCACGAGGATAATTACTTGTCATAGTAGCCTTCATTGGTTACCTCTATTAAATAAGGAACGAATAAGTGCTATTTTTTCAATATCATTCTCTTCAATAGCATCACGCAAAGCCGCTGTTGGAGAGTGCATTAGTGTATTGTTGAGCTGAGTAGCAAATTGCTGTAGAGTCTCTTCAATATTTTCTCCATTTTCTTTTTGTAGCTTTTTAGTATATTTATAAATAAGTTGTTGTCGTTGCTCATCACCATAATGGCGAAGTGCATCGACAGTAGAAACATTATTTTGTAAATTGACCCAACGAGTAAATTCTTTTTCGTAAACGTTAATAATCTCATCAGCTTGCTTGACCTTGTGCTGACGATTCCTTAAAGAAGATTTAACAATATTAGATAAATCATCAACACTATATAAATACACTTGGGAGTTTTTTGCCACATCTGGATCAATATCACGCGGAACCCCTAAATCAATTAACACTAAGCGACGCTCAGGACGCATCTTCATTGCTTGCTCAATATCTGCATTATCAATAATGCGTTCCCTGCTTGAGGTGCAGCTAACTACTACATCCGCTTGCGTTAAATAGGACTTCATTTGCTCTAAAGGAATTGCCCTACTTTTATCCTTTTGAACTAATTCCAAAGCCTTATCTAAACTTCGATTAGCCACTATAAAATTTTTTGCTGATAGCGAGTCAATATGTTGTGAAACCAAGCGAATCGTATCTCCAGCACCGATAAGTAAAACTTTTTTATCTTCCAGACTGGTATAAAATTGTGCAATCAATTTCACTGCAGCAGAAGCAATCGAAATCGGCTCTGTTCCAATGCCTGTCTCACTTCTTACTTTTTTAGCCGCAGAAAAAATATGCTGAAATAAACGTTGTAGTTTATTCTTAAGCGTTCCTGCTTGAGAGGCAAGGTGAAAGCATTGCTTCATTTGCCCAAGAATTTGCGGTTCACCAATAATCATTGAATTTAAACCACTTGCCACTCTCATTGTATGTCTTATCATCTCACTATTATGGTATTCATATAAAAATGGTGATAAACTATCTTTAGGAAAATGGCTATGCTGATGCAAATAATCTAAAACTCGTGGACTAATTTTTGACTGTTTTTGACATTTCAGATGGCAAGCATCATCTTTACATTGAACATCGCATTGAAACCCAAAATAAACTTCTGTGCGATTACAAGTTGCTAATATAGCAAGTTCAGAAACCCCTGTTTTCTGCTGGAATAACCGCAAATCATCCACCATAGTATTTGAATCAAATACTACTTTCTCACGCATTTCCACAGGCGCAGTGTTATGGTTTATTCCGATTAACGATAGACTCATAAAAAGAGATTAAATTACATACTTAATAAAAAAATTGCTACATCGCAGGTTAAAATTTATATTTGATTTGCTCATAAAATTGAAGAATTAAAAGAGGAAGATTTT
Source organism: uncultured Gammaproteobacteria bacterium (assembly GCA_929200535.1). Classification (GTDB taxonomy): domain Bacteria; phylum Pseudomonadota; class Gammaproteobacteria; order CAKMZV01; family CAKMZV01; genus CAKMZV01. The sequence continues at coordinate 29,132 of CAKMZV010000007.1, read as the reverse complement.
TATATTAATTTTATTTATCAAAAATAATAAATTGATAATCATTTTTTACCCCTTTTTTGCTCTCTCCATTTTTTTAGCCGTCCTTATTTATTGTACAATATATCGAGTTCCACGCTATATTTAGACTTACTTTTCCGGTACCTTAGGTTAAAATAAAAGAATATCATACCTCTGTAAAATTTTTAAAAATTGATTCAAAATTTTCTAAAAACAATACTCCAACCTCACTGGATTCAATTTCCAACTCTTCTCTTGGTCATTCTTTCACTATGGGGATGTGCAAGCTTTACTAAAAATTCTAATCAACCACTCAAAAAAAATACTGATGGCTCGACTATTGAGACTAAACAGCCAAACTTCACCTCTAATCCCAATAAATTAACCACGCTAATCCAAGCAAACCTACTTTATCCACAAGGTTTAAATTTATATTCAATTGAAGATCCACATCAGAAAAATTTTTTGCAACGTGCTTCTAATCTTTATGATTCCATCGCCAAAGAACATCCAGAAGATTACTTCTCTGCCATGCGTGCTACCGAATTGTCAATTCTCCTTCAAAATACAACGCTGACTGAGCGTAATGCTTCTCGTTTTGTCAAAAGAACCCAAGCAACAACCCCTACCACCCTATCGATTCAAGCGAATTACTATAATATTTTAGTTGGGCTTACTTTGCAAAAAAAAGAGCGAGCTTTTAATTCTTACGTACGTTTAAAGGAACAAAACGTAGAGCTTACTCATCAGATAGATGAGATAAGTCAATGGTTAACCGCAATGCCATACCCCACCAAGAATAAAATAGCCTTAGCACACGCTCTCTACCTCGATACGACAGATACCTTATGGATTGCTGTTATGGTCAATGTCGGAGATAACCATATTTCAACCAATGAAAAGCTGTTTATAGAGGTTTCAGAAAAACACTCTGATTTAGTTTATCTACAATGGTCAATGGCACGCTACTATCTTAAAAATCATTCGTTAGATAAAGCAGCAATGTATTTAAAACGCCTTATTAATCTTGATAACCAACATTTTCATATTGAAGAACGTGCTCGAAAGTTATTAGCTTCTTACTACGTCGATAAAAAAATAAAACAAGAAGATAAAGCATTAGAACACGCAAATTGGCTCAAAAAAAACTCCTCTCAAGAGAAATCATGGGCACATTATTTTCATGCCATTACGTTATTAGAACACGATGACAAAAAACATTATCCCAAGATATTATCAGAATTTAAACAAATCCAGCCCTCTAGTCCTTATAAAAAGCGCGCTTTATATTACTCTTCATATATCTTATATTCTCAAACAAAATATGAGGAAGCATTAGAAATTTCTCTCTACCTTGATAAAAGTCATCGTCCTAAGAAAGCCGACGACCCCACTCAATATGATTTAACTGATGCCCTGCGTCATGATATTAGTTATTTGTTATCTAAAATCTATGATAAACAAGGAAAGCGTGAATTAGCCCTGAAAACTCTTGAGAAGCGCTTAGAACTTTATGGGGGCGATCTGGATAGCTTATATTTTCAAGGTATGCTAAATATTTTTCTAAAGCAATTTCACGCGGCAGAAAAACTTTTTAAAGATTTGGTGAAAATATATCCAGATAATGCAGAGGTACTTAATAGTTTGGGTTATATTCTCACGGATAATTTAAATAAATTTGATGAAGCTAAACCTTTGCTTGAAAAAGCGTATCGACTATCCCCTAAAAAAGCACATATCTTAGATAGCCTTGGTTGGTTGTATTTTCACTTAAAAAAATATGATAAAGCCATTGACTTACTCACTCAAGCGTTAGAATTAAGAAATGATCCTGAAGTTCTATCCCATTTAAGCATTGTTCTCTGGGAAAGTGGTAAAAAGAAAAAAGCAACCGAGTTATTAAAAAAAGGCCTAAAAGATTTCCCTAAAGATATTAAAATACAAAAATTACAAAAACGTCTAATTTCTCGAAAAAAATGAAAAAGACATCCTCAAAAAGCTGGCTTAGCTCATTAAGCCAAGTTATTGAAAATCAACAATGGTTAAAATCCCTTGCCCTTCTCGGTATGAGATTTTATCTCTTTCCTATTTTTTTCATTCCAGGCTGGCAGCAATTAAACACCTTTGAACAAACAATTATTTTCCTTGGTGATGATTTACATCTTCCTCAGCCAATGCCTTTGGCAGTCCTCCTAATAGCAACTCAATTGACCGCAAGTATAATCCTGTTACTTGGTCTGATGACACGTTTGAGTGCTCTATTGCTATCTATTGTAATAGTAATGATTATGCTTTTAGTTCAGATAGATAACGGTTGGAATACTATTATTGAATACAATTTAGAGATCGATCAAATCATTACCTTAGTCCAAGAATATGGAAACTATGATAATCTCACCCAAAAAGGTGATATTATGTTGTTTGCTAATGGTATTGAACAAAGTATTAGTTACCTGCTAATGTTGCTTATCTTATTTTGCTATGGCGGAGGGAAAATAAGTATTGATGGAATTCTAAGGAAATAAAATGAAACAATGAAAAAACACACTCTTTTAGGGTTAGGAAATGCCCTTGTCGATACCGAGTTTGAAGTCAATGATGCCTTCTTACAGGAAAATAAAATCAATAAGGGGCAAATGACCCTTATCGATGCCGAAATTTACAAACAAATTTTTACCACCCTTAGTGCACAATTTGAACCAAAAAAACGTACCGGAGGCGGCTCTGCTGCCAATTCTATGGTCATCTTTAGCCAGCTGGGTGGAGCGGCTCGCTATTGTTGCCGAGTAGCTGATGATGAATTTGGGCAATTCTACACTCAAGATTTAAAGGATCAAGGGGTGATTTGTGAGCCAGCTTATGCCGATGGTGTAACAGGAAAATGTATTGTCCTTATTACACCGGATGCACAACGAACTATGCTAACCTACCTCGGTTCCACCGCGGATTTATGTGTTAACGATATTGATTTTTCACATATTACAAATGCTGATTGGCTCTTTATGGAAGGCTATCTCGTTACCGCTGAGGGGGCTTTTGAACTTGCCAAAAAAGCGATTGTGCACGCCAAGCAACAAGGCATAAAAATAGCACTCAGTTTTTCAGACCCTGCCATCGTCTCTTTTTTTCATTCACAAATTACAGAGCTATTAACTCTGGGCATTGATTTATTATTTGCCAATGAAGAGGAGGTGCTAACTTGGTCAAAACAAGAAGATTTGACGCTCGCCTGTGAGGCGATAGGTGAACATAGTAAGAAAATAGTCGTTACCTTAGGAGAGCGTGGCTGTGCTATCTATAATACCGAACACAATGCCAAAATGGATTTTTATTCTGGAGTAAAGGCTAATGTTGTTGATACTAATGGGGCTGGTGACTCTTTTGCTGGAGCTTTTTTATACGCCACTCAGCAAAACTGGAGCGAAGAGAAAAGTGCTAAATTAAGCAATCGAGTCGCCTCGACTATGGTCGCTGATTTTGGTGCAAGAACTTCACAATCAAAAATACAAAATTGTAAATAATGTTAAAACTCGTCATAGGTAATAAAAATTATTCTTCTTGGTCAATGCGGGCTTGGCTGTTATTAGAGGCTTTTGATATTGAGTTTGAAGAAATAATGGTTTCTCTCAATCACCCTGATTTAGATGCAGAGCTTGAAAAATATTCGCACAGTGCTAAAGTGCCAGTGCTTTTGGACGGTGCTTTTGCCGTATGGGACTCAATGGCAATTGCCGAATACTTGACAGAAAATTATGAGCCTCAAATAATGCCTCAAGATACAAAACAACGCTCCCTTGCTCGCTCAATTTCAGCAGAAATGCACTCTTCTTTTTATCCTTTGAGAAAAGAAATGCCAATGAATATCCGAGCAAACCGCCGAATCACCCTCACCTCCAGTGCCCAAGCGAATATTGACTATATTGATAATTTATGGAAATTCTACTCCTCTCAATCGAAAGAAGGTTGGCTTTTTGATTCTTTTTGTGTGGCAGACTGTATGTACGCCCCCGTTGCTTCAAGATTTGAAACTTATAATATTGCACTCAGCAAGGAAGCAAAAACCTATCAACAAAAATTGTTAAATCACCATAGTGTTATCAAATGGGCAAATGATGCTTGTAAAGAAAGTGAAAAACTTGACTGTGATGAAGCAGGAATAGATATTTAAAACTTCAGCTCTCACAACCAATGAGAAAAATCAAACAACTATCAGCCGAGCAAAGACCACGTGAACGTTTGATGAACCTTGGGGCTGAGCAATTAAGCGATGCGGAGCTATTGGCAATTTTTTTGCGTGTTGGCGTCGTAGGAAAAAGCGCCATTGAACTGGCGGATGAGTTAATTGAAAATTACAGCTTAGATGGTGTTTTCAAATTAGAGCCTCAACAAGTGAAAGGAATAGGAATAGCTAAGATAGCTCAAATCAGAGCAACTTTAGAATTAACTAAACGTTACTTAGAAACGAATCCTAAAGCGCTTGGGGAAAAAGTAATTAGCCCGCAAGTCATTCTACAAAAACTCAAACTTCAGCTTAAGCACCTCAAAAAAGAAGTCTTCCTCATTGTGTTTATGAATAATCAAAACCAAATTATCTCTATCGAACAAATGTTCCAAGGAACAATCAATCAAACCGCTGTTTATACTCGAGAAATTATCAAAAAATGCTTAGAGTTAGACGCGACAGCAATCATAGCAAGCCATAATCACCCTTCAGGCGATATTACTCCCAGCAAACAAGATATTCACTTGACAAAAAAACTAAAATCCGCCTTAGAATTAATTGAAGTTCGCCTATTAGATCATATTATCATTGGCGGAAATTCACACTATTCATTCGCTGAAAACAATACTTTGTAGAATTTTTTATAAAAGTAAGCAAATTACCGAACCCTAATAAAATTCTCTCGCTATCCACTATCTATTACAAAAACCTCACTCTGAGACCTTTACAAAAGGTCTCACTCTACCGGTGAATCAATAGAAAGCGTAAAATCCCCATTATTATTTTTGGAAATTTTTGCCTTTGTACCAAGAATTAAAGGGATATTGAGTTTAGAATGCCCAAAACGATTTAATCGAAAAACAGGGCGCGAAACTTTATTAGCAAAACGATTTAAAACCAAGTCGGTTAACTTTTTTTGCTCTTCGCTATCTCGGGAACTTTCAAAAAATTCACCTAAAATAATACCTCGCCCATACTGCAAAAAATCACTATAAGCAATCTGATCTAAAAAGCGCTCTAATTGGTGAATAGTATTGCCTATATCTTCCAAAACAAGAATAAAAGGCTCTTTATAAGAAAAAAAGTTGGTACCAAGCGCAGTGCTCATCAAAGTTAAATTACCACCTATCAATTTTGCTTGTATATTACTTTTTCTATGTGCAGCCGTATTTAATGGTTGCATATTTTTATAGACAAGCTGATGCGTTTTTCCCATTAAAACATCAAGAATTTCTTTTATCTTTGAATCACGATTAATGGAGTTATTATCAAGTTGATCCACTTCGGCATTAAACTCTGCTACAACGCCATGAATTGTTGCCCAATTCCATTTTGAATTTAAAAATAAATGTAAGGCGGTCGTGTCACTAAATCCAATGACCGGTTTTTGTTTTTCAGGAGGCTCATAAGCGAGTAATTCAGGTAACAAATTGCTCGCCCCTGCACCGCCTCGAACTGCCCATACTGCTTTTGAGTCAGGAGCATTAATTGCCTTAATAAGATTGTTCATTCTAAGCTCAGCAGGCGCTGAGTATCCCAAAGGAGTGGGCTCTTGCTTGGCATAGATTTCTCGAGCTTCAATACCATATTCAGCAAAAACTTTTTTAATTAACTTAATATGTTGAGAATGATATGCTGATGATGGGGCAACTAAATCAATAATATCCCCTTTTTTCAATACCGACCAAGATGGTTTAAGTAAAGCAGGAGCACTGTAGTAACGATTAACGAAAGAAAGCAAACGATTATCATTTTCTCCATCACCAATTTGAGTTTCTACATTAATATAGTCTATACCATGCTTTTGTGCAAACACAGAGTAAGAGCCATCATCCACAACAGATGGTGATTGTAAAACAGTGTTTAAGTTATTTGCTTTAGCAACAGAAAATAAGCCCGCATTTGTTGTATAAATAAAATTACCAGTATTCTCTTTTGGATTGATATGGATAGCCGAAACACCTTGAGCTGGTTGATTATCTTTTAAGTACGATAACACGTTATAACCCTGATTGCGGTTATTATGAACGGCAAACACACGACCACTGGAAATAACCCCCGAAACCCAAGCAGAAAAACGAATAATTTCTTGAGCTGCCTCTTCAGAAAAATTACCATATTTTTTTAAACTGTCACGCACACCATCCAGCGAAAACATTCGATTAGGATCAACCAGATATTTCTCACCCTTAAGTTCAAAAGTAATTAAGCGCTCACCACCATGTCTAAGAAAATAGCCATCACCTCCGCGACGACTAATTTGCTCGCGAGCTACTTTATTGGAGGTAAACTCGTTCTCATGTGGATGAAAATAAACTAACCCATTATCAGATGGGCAAGAAAAATGCTCTAACTGAACTTCTGTTTCTCCAAGTTGATAAGTCAATAAGCGGGTTATAGGAGAGGTTTTTTTTGTTGTTGAATCTTGACACATAGGAGCTGATTTAGCTGTGCTAACAACTGTTGAAATGATAAAAACTAAGCCTGATAAAACGTATTTTATACTATTATTTTTCATAATAAAATTTCTTGTTTTGATAGCAATTTTACCACCAAAGTTAAGTCAATAAGAAGAACCATAAGACCTTATATTGCCTAAACGTTGATATAGGAGGGAAAATTTTCCGTGACTCGAGCGATAAATGCTTTTAGAATCTGTTTGCGTGCCAATGCTTCTGGGATACCACGAGAGCGCATATAGTACAACTGATTTTTATCGATGGAACCACAAGTAAAACCATGCGAACACTTAACATCATCGGCATAAATTTCTAATTGTGGTTTGGAATTATTTTGTGCTTGGGGGGTTAATAACATCACATTATTATCCATCTGCCCATCGGTCTTTAATGCCACAGGATCAACATAAATCATCCCATTAAAAACCCCTGTGGAACGATCATCCAATAGACCTTGATGAAGTTGCATACTTTGGCAATTTGGCTTTAAATGGCGAGTAAAGGTGCGTATATCTAAGGTTTGTGTTTCCTTTGCTTGGTAGGCACTATTAACCGTCACCTCTGCACCTTCGCCATTTAAATCATTACAGAAAAAACGCCTCGCTAATTGCTCACCAGCCACCAAAGAATTAGATTGCAAATGAGCATCACGACCAACTGAGCCATAGCCATACCAAAAATGCTGATTTTCCATTTGCTGATTTGATACGCTATAATGCTGGCATTGAGCATTTTGTGCCAGGTTAAAGGCACAAGCAATGATGCTTAACTCCTTTTCTCCCGTTAAATTTCGGTGGCATTCAAGTAAAGTCGCTTGTGCTGATTGCTCTAATGATACCACCACTTGCACCGATTTTAAAATCGCATTTTGTGTTTGAAAAGAAGAGGCTCCGTCATTACCATAATCAATTACAATGGGGGCTTCTATTACCGTATTTTTTGTAATATTAACCGTAATGACCCGATGGCATAATGCTTGATTTAAGGAAAGCATTGGGTCTTCTGGGAGTACTTCATTAAATCGTGCGTTAAACTGTTCAATCGCTTGATTATTGTTAGTAAAGTCAATACTCAAGCCTGTAGGAACATTGCCAATAATAGTTTGCTTAGCAACAGAGACAATAATCATATCAGCAGTATGCTTAAGTGGTAAATTTTCATTACCATAATTAATCTTTGCCTCGTTATTGAGAAGTGGTTTTGCCTTATAGAGATTATCTAAAGACGTATATTTCCATTCCTCGTGGCGGTTGGTTGGCAAGCCATATTGCTTAAGTCTTTTTTTCGCCTGAGTAGCAATAGAAGAAGATAGGATACCCTTCTCTTCTTCCAATAAAGATAAGTAATAATCTTCCAGAGAAAGTAGAGCTTGTGGTTTAGTAAGCGTATTTACCATATCATTCAACGATTATTGAGCAATCGAGTTATAACCATTTTCTTCTAACTCTAAGGCTAATTCAGCCGTGCCAGAACGAACAATTTTTCCTTGATAGAGTACGTGAACAAAATCAGGTTTTACATAATCCAATAACCGTTGATAATGTGTAATCACTAAAAAAGATCTATCGGCAGAGCGTTGTGAATTAATCCCATCCGCGACTGCACGCAAAGCATCAATATCTAATCCAGAGTCAGTTTCGTCAAGAATAGCTAATTTAGGTTCTAAAACAGCCATTTGAAAAACATCGTTTCGCTTTTTTTCACCTCCAGAAAAACCAACATTCACAGAGCGGTTTAACAATTCTTCTGGCATATGCAAAAGCTCCATTTTTTTCTTCAGTAGCTGATTAAATTCAACCACACTCAAAGGCTCTAAACCTTTTTTTTCACGAATGCTATTAAGTGCTGTCTGCATAAAAAATTGATTAGAAACACCCGGGATTTCGACTGGATACTGAAAAGCCAAAAAAATACCTTTGGCGGCTCTTTCATCAATATCTAACTCACCAATATCCTCACCTTCAAAATACAATTGTCCATCCGTTACTTCATAGCCCTCGTGCCCAGCAATAACATTGGATAATGAACTTTTTCCAGAACCATTAGGTCCCATAATCGCATGAACTTCTCCTTTATTGATCGTCAAATCAATGCCGTTAATAATGCTCTTTCCACCATCTTCGACTTGTGCGTGTAAATTTTTAATTTCTAACATAAAATTTATTTTCTTTTTAATACCTACCTCTATCCAGTAAAAGCGTCTGATGAAGATAGGTAAGCCTCTTCATCCGCTGTACTTTGACGCCCCAAAATAGCATTTCTATGGGGAAATCTGCCGTATTTCTCAACAATAGATTGGTGGTGTTTAAACCACTGACAATCCTCTTCTTTCCATCCTAAGCCCATCGCTGTTGATAAGGCAAGAGAATGGTCTGCTAAAAGCTCACTATGCACCAAAGGCAACAATGAGAATAATTGTTGTTCTTTATTGAAAGTGTCAAGCCCTTTATGTTTAATTAACTGCTTACTGAGTGCAATCGCCTTTGCCTCTGTGGCAAAACTCTCAATCGTACCACGGTAGATATTTAATGGGAGCTGATCTAATAAAATAATCAACGCAAGCAAGCCCTCAGATGATTTTTCCCAAGCAATTAACTCACCATCCCGCGCCTTAATATAGCACGCTTCAAAGCGATCTTTTAACTCACTATCAATCGCTTCTGTACTATTAAACCAATGTGGTTTTATACGATCAGAAAACCAAAAATCTAAAATTTCTTGGATAGATAACTTCTGTGTTGCCATAAAAAATTCGGAAAAATAAAAAAAAGAGGTGGTGAGTAACTGGGTGTCTGTATAATTTTTATTTTATTTACCTTGTTTGATGAAGCAGTCTTGTAAAAGCAATAATGAGGAGATGCCGACTTGCCCTATTTTCACGTATCTTCTTGGGTTATCAACCATCACCAGAGAGTTTTTACCCTATTTGATGTTCACAGGATGGCATAATCTCCAAGAAAAAAAACTCAAAAGGCGTGTTTTTTCAATTTAACTCACACAAATATCAATTAAGCGTTAATTTGATTTTCGCTTCTTTTCATTTCTTTCAATCTCACAAGCAATAGTATGGATAGCAAAGAAAGCACCGCATATTAAAATTAGACTAATAATAAATTCAAACATAATTTATCTCATTTTTTTAATAAACCAAAAAGGTATATAAATTATCATACCACACAAAGCCATCAAAAACGACCAAAACAAATAAGGCTCTGGCACATACCTCTGACAAAACCAAGCCAAAAAAGCCACCAAAACAGTTATATATACAACCCAAAAATTATCCATAACAATTACAAACCACTAAGGTAAAAAAAACAAGCGTAACCTTGCTTCAGGCTACCTCTATTCTTTCATAACACAAAGACCGTTTTTATTATTTGACCGCTATAGGTAGTATTCATTTCAGCGCTCTCTAAGTTGATAGATAGAGGTAATTTTTGTGGTGCAAAGACTCTTAACCGACCGAGCCCTCAAGGCTAATTTCAAGAAGCTTTTTTGCCTCTTCAGCAAATTCCAATGGCAACTCAGTCAGAACCTCTTTGCAAAAACCATTGACAATCATAGAAACCGCATCCTCCTCACTAATCCCACGTTGCGAACAATAATATAACTGATCATCACCAATTTTTGAAGTGGTTGCCTCGTGCTCTAATTGAGCTGTATTATTACTACATTCAATATATGGAAAAGTATGCGCTCCACAGCGACTACCAATAAGCATTGAATCACACTGTGTATAGTTTCTTGCGTTCTGTGCTTTTGAACCTACCTTAACTAAACCACGATAGATATTTTGGCTCTTACCAGCAGAAATTCCTTTGCTGATAATTGTACTTTTAGTATTTTTGCCAAGATGAATCATTTTGGTTCCAGTGTCTGCTTGTTGCTTACGACTTGTTAAAGCAACCGAATAAAACTCTGCAATTGAGTTATCCCCCTTTAAAATCACTGAAGGATATTTCCAAGTAATGGCTGAACCTGTTTCTGCTTGAGTCCAAGATATTTTAGAATTTTTACCAAGACACACGCCTCTTTTAGTCACAAAATTCAGAATACCGCCCTCGCTATCTTCATCTCCTGGATACCAGTTTTGTACCGTCGAGTATTTCACTTCAGCATCCTCAAGCGCAATCACCTCAACAACTGCAGCATGTAACTGATAGCTATCTCTCGCAGGAGCAGAACAACCCTCAATATAACTCACATAACTACCTTTATCGGCAATTAACAAGGTACGTTCAAATTGCCCTGTTTTCGCCTCGTTCATCCTAAAATAAGTAGAAATTTCTACTGGACAACGCACCCCAGGTGGCACATATACTAAAGTCCCATCCGATGCTACTGCTGAATTTAAAGTCGCAAAAAAATTATCATCAAAGGGAACCACACTCCCCATATATTTCTTCACAATCTCAGGGTGTTTTTGTATTGCCTCTGAAAAAGAACAGAAAATCACCCCAATATCCTCTAACCTTTTTTTATGCGAAGTAGCCACTGAAACACTATCAAAAATCGCATCAACCGCAAGATTAGAATCCTCATTTAAGGGAACGCCGAGGCGATCAAATGTCTCTGCTAACTTCTCATCTAAATTATCTGCGGAGTGCTCATCCTCTTCATCTTCAGTTTCACAACTCGCACAAGAAGGTGCAGAATAATAGCTATAATCTTGATAATCTAAAGGCTCGTAAGTTAAATGTGCCCAACGTGGCTCTTCCATTTTCTGCCAAGCACGCAATGACTTCAAACGCCAATCTAACATCCAATCTGGTTCATTTTTTTTCGCCCAGATGGCACGCACAACCTCTTCATTAATCCCTTTTTCAAAAGTATCCGACTGGATATCCGTATAAAAACCCTCAGCATAGCTACGACTTTCTAATAAATCAACTATGTCCTCTTGAACTTCTACGTTACTCTCTGAAATTACCGAATTTCCCATCAAATCTAAATATCTATTAAAATTAAAAAACTAAACAATAATTTTACCATACAACCTAACTAATCGCTTTTTCTAACCGACACTATGCCAGTAAAAAATCCGACTGAAATCAATGAAAAAAACATCCTCCTTGAGGTACAAAAAACCTTGAATGAGCGCCTTAATGCCCTGCAAAAAAATCAAAGTACAGCGGAACTAAAACCAGGGCAATCCTATGTCGAACAACTCTATCGAGAAGGGTTAAATAAAATGGGGAAAAAAGTGATTGAAGAAGCAGGTGAAATTCTAATGGCAGCAAAAGATTGTGAGCACAAAGGAGATGCCCCAAGCCAGCAAGAACTTGTGAATGAAATTACCGATTTATGGTTTCACTGTATGGTGCTCCTCACTTACTATGGAGGCGATGTCACGCAAGTACTGACAGAGGCAACCAAACGTTTCGGCACCAGCGGACTGGCTGAAAAAAACGCTCGATCTAAATAAGCCTACGCTTAATATCTTTGAAAAATTCCCTACAACAGATTTTTACCAATTCCCTCAGCATCTTCTGGGGGCTATGTAAAATCCTTATCCCCATCATAGTCGCTCTTAAGATTCTTGAGCCTTTTGGAATTATTGAGCACATCGCCTCGCTTTTAGAAGGCACAATGCAACTTGTTGGATTGCCAGGCTACACTGCCATTGTTTGGGCATCCGCACTCCTTGGCAACTTATACACCGGGCTTATAGTGCTAATCACCCTATGGGATCAAGAGCCGCTTAACATTGCCCAAGTCAGCACCCTCTGCCTAATGATGTTGGTAGCACATAGTATGCTCGTTGAAGTAATTGTTGCCCATAAAAGTGGAGCCAATGCCATTTTTAGCACAATCTGGCGCTTTGCCAATGCCTACTTTATGGGCTGGTTATGCTTTGTTATTCTCGACTATTTTTCACTATTCACCGAAACGGCAACCCTCTACCTACAACCCACACCATTATCACAAACCCTAACAGAATGGTTAATAGAACAAATCTATTTATTTACTAAGATTTATCTAATTATTCTTACCCTAAGTACGATGATGCATCTCATTAAAAAAATAGGCATAGAAAAATACCTACATATTGGTTTAACTCCACTATTAAAAATCTTCAACCTCAGTGAAAAAACCGCAAACACCACCCTAATCGGTATGTTTCTTGGCATTAGCTACGGAGCCGCTTTCCTAATCAGCGATGTCAAAAACAAACGCATTAGCAAAAAAGAAGGCTGTGTTGTTCTCACCATCCTCAACCTAAACCACGCCCTAATTGAAGACTCCCTATTAATGCTTCTGGTTGGCTCAACCCTATGGATTGTCCTGCTATTCCGACTCACCATTGGACTATTTCTCTGCTTCATTTTCACTCAACTCCTACAACGTTTCCCTACTATGGAACGCTGGGTTGTTTCATAGAATAATAATTTATCGATAGCATTCTTACTGTTGGTGCCTCTACTAACTGATACTCGCTATACACAAAAACCTCATCCTAACAATTGACAAGTCATAATACTTGACTTGTGATTACAACTAAGGTTACTGAGCTGAGAAGTCTGGACAGACTATTAACTATTTAGCCTCCTGTCGCAGTAATCGCAACAGGAAGGTTATATTCACCCGAGCGAACTATTTTTCGTTTAATAGGAAAGTTAACATACAAGCGTATCAAAGCAATCGGAGCAAAACTTCTTGATTTCAAGTTCTTAAAGGCTTGTCCTATTTTTTCAGTACGTGTTTGAACTCGCTCAATGCCTGGACCACCAGCGACTTCATCAGTACCTGTGTACCATGGATATTCCTGTGGATTGTTATTTGGAGTACCAGCTGGAGTACCAGCTGGAGTACCGTCTGGATTGCTTACTCTATACTTATTATATTTTCTGCCTACCAACCCATTCTTAGAATAGTAATAATCAATAGTTGGTAAAAACAAGGCAACATCTGAACCAAATATACTGGTCGGTTTTTTATCTAATGACTGAAAAGCGGTTTCCACAATTTCTGCTAAATCAGAAAACGCATGGCACATCAAAACCGGATCTTGTCCTGAAACTGCACCCAATACAAAACCACCAGCACATCCAGCAATTGCTGAAGTAATATCACCAGCTAGCCAGCCAGCAAAATCAGCCTTATCTTTTGTTGCTATTTCCACTAAAAAACTTCCACCAAGAGTTGCACCTGCCACAGCTTGAACATTATGAGCTGATTCCTTAAGTCCCTTAAACATACCTAATATATCCAATTGAGCTATAGCACTTGTAAGGAATTTTTTAAAATAAATATTGTACTCAGGCAAAAATTCCCACTCCTCACTATGAACCGATTTCAATTGAAAAGGTAATTTCCCACCATGATACCTAATCAAATCTAGCATAAGTTCGGTTCCTGATTGAATAGCTTTTGAGTTCTTTAATTTTGGTGCTTTTCCAAGATTCAAATCAATACTATCTCTAAAACTAAGTGATAACCACATGGTAGGGACATTACAATTCGTCTCTTCATCTGTCTTACAATAACATTTACCTGTTTTACACGTAGCCACCTTCCATGGCTCTCCTCGTTTTGTTGCAGTCGGCCAAGAAATATCAAGATCAATATCAAACTCTTGATCTAATAAGCCTCCTCCCTCTTGTCCAAGAAGAACACCCATACGCGTACTCCATCCTACACTTGCACCGCCAGAAACATGATCACCCAATGTATAATAGTCGGGCCAACCCTCAAACTGACCAGTTTTCCCATTTTTGAAAAGAACCGTGGTCTTATCTACCTCACTATGAGATGATAAACCTGCCAATATTGATTGATATGATTGACCATCGCCCCCTTTTTCTTTAACAAAAATAGCATCACGAAAACGAGCACCTGCATCACCATGTACAGAACATAGAGAGAGGGACACATCAAAAATTTTGCAACGCCACCAATTGACCATATGACCTAATTCTTCAAAATAAAATTTACCAAGATCATTACTAGAATCTAACAAACCTGAATTGTAGACTATCACTGAATGCTCATTATCATAAAGCAAACCCGCAGGTCTGTGTCCAATAACTTTCGATGTAACCCAGTGAGGAACTCGATAATCGTAATAGGCTGAATCTCGAATGACTTTATAAAGTTCAAGGTTAACTTGATTTTGTGTCAAATGTTTATACTTTTTACTGTGTTTTACTATTTCGGCATAATTTTCACCAAAACTATGCGTAAAAATCGTCGTGAGCTTTTGGTAAAAAGCCGTCACCTCAAGATAGTCTTGTAATTCTTCATTTTTAGGCATATTACCCTCTATCTTATGCGAAATGTAACGCGTTAATTTTTCTTGATCATCAAACCCAAATGTATCCTGAAATGATTTACCTGAGTCAGTATTCATATCTTGCCATGGATCATACTCATATCGTTCTGATTGTGCACGCAACTCTACAACATCTTCGTATTCTAAACTCATCGGTAGATTTGTCCCCGGATGATCAGACCATAATCCGGCTTGTCTCAAACTGCCAATGGTTATATCACCCAAATCTTTAAGCGTATCCGCCATAACTTTTTCAAGTCTTTTACCGAACGAATCAGGACTAGGAGAAGTCAAATCAGTTAATACATCTTCAAGCAACTTCAACTTACCAGAATCAAAGCCGCCTTCCCCTGTTGCCAACTCTATTCCTCCTTCCAAAGCTTCACCAACAGGTCCAAAAGTCCCCAACAACATTCTACGAAAATTTAAAGCAGAAGGGTCGGCAACATAATCCGCAATGTGTTTGACCTCTGGACCGAGTAAAGGAACTGCTTCTGCCCCTGTCAACAACATCGTTTCAAACTCGCTATCTTTCCGATATTTTTTCATGGCAGCAAGATAAGCTTTATGTTTTATATCCGCATCTTTATCATAAGCCACTTTGAGTTTTTTCAACTCTTTAAGAGTACTTTTTTCCTCTTTAATCAAAGCCTCTAAATGAGTATAATCCATACTTGACGCCTTGCTGTTAATAACTAACTTCTCTTCCTCCGCTTGAGCAAGATAACCAGCTTTAGCGGAACGCTTTTTATCTTCCCATTCCTTCTTCAAGTCATCTCTTGCCTCCTTTAAATCATCAGCTTGAGAAGATACTATCGCACAGGCAACAGCTCCCGCTCCCCATAGAATCGATAACCAATGACACCAAGCATCCTCATCCTTTTTTTTGCTATCATAGTCATCACTAACATCTTCGTATTTTGGTTTATAGAGGAGATCGATTTCAATAAGTTTTTTGTTGATTAATTTAAGATACTTATCATCTATATCTTTTATTGTTTCTTTTTTTATCTTTTCATGCCCTTCTTTTATCGAAGAGATAGAGGCTAAAAAATCTTCCTTATTACGAATAGAGCCTGACATATTATTACGATGAAACGATTCAATTTGAGAACGCACTTTAGTACACCAGTGTGTCATATCACTATAATTAATAGATTGACAAACAACAGGAACAGCAGCAATCAAAGCTTCAATATTTTCGTTAATCTTCACCTCCTTTCTCATCCATAGCTTTCCTGCTGCAATAAAAGTCACCTGCTCTCCACCAAACAGCCTCATATTTTCACCATTATAATAAACGTCTCTTGGAGAACCTGATTTTTGAACCTTAATGGACACTCTTTTACCCATTGAAACTGTATTAGCAGAAGGTAGGTACACATCATCGTTTTCCGAATACTCGAGATAGACTGCAGCGACTTTCGTCAAATCCTCCCTAAGTTGATCGCTTGTTCGGTAAGAGCTAAATACTTTTCTTTTTAAGTTTTCACTTTTTTCCTTTTGATGCTTATCATAAATTATTTCTTCCCAAGCATCTTCTATATTAGTAGAGATATATTTCCAATGATGATTATTTTTTTTATTGGTAGGGAAATACCAATAAGTACTCTTCAATAGCTTAAAATACTCAGTATCTTTTGTATAAGGATTCTTGTATCGGTAAATATCACCTACAACACCTTTTTTGCTGTTACCATCCCATTTATGAGGTCCCATAAACTTCCAATAATAATTACTTTTTTTATTGGTAGGGAAATACCAATAAGTACTCTTCAAGAGCTTAAAATACTCAGTATCTTGTGTATAAGGATTATCGTATCGGTAAATATCACCTACAACACCTTTTTTGCTGTTACCATCCCATTTATGAGGTCCCATAAATTTCCAATAATCATTACTTGTTTTGTTGGTAGGAAAGTATCCATAATTGCCTTCGCTACCTTTAAAAAAACCATTACGAGTGGCAACAAGTTTAAAATACTCAGTATCTTTTGTATAAGGATTATCATATCGATACAAATCACCTAAAACTCCCAATGCTTGAGCACTCCAGCCTTTAACAATATCTTTTTTTGAAAATAAACTTTTTTTCACCCCTATAGTGAGATTTTTATAATCTGCCATTTCCCCTAAATCATACGCACTCGAAAAGTTTTTGAGAAAACAATAACCTTTGTAGCGTTTTGATGATTTTAAAAAATAAGCCCAAACGGTACACTCCTTGTGCGATAAGCACGAATTTGCACAAGCCTGTTGAGTTGGTTGAATATTATCTCTTCCGTGTACAAAATTGTTACCTGTCAAATTGCTATCTGGATAAATATCAAAAGCACTAGCTTGATCAACAATTTCCCTTCCTTCAAACCATCCTTTTCTTACACCTGTAACAGCATTTTTTGTGGCTTTTTTGTCTCCGAAGTCAATAAAATTAAGGGTTTTTCTGTTGGAAAAATTCTTGAGAAAGCAATAACCACTGTATCGTATTGCTGTTGCCGGGATATAACTCCAAACAGAACATCGTTTGTCCGCCAAACAAGAGCTTGCACAAGCTTCTTGAGTGGGCTGAATATTATCTCTTCCTTGTACAAAATTGCTACCTGTCAAATTTCTACCTGGATAAATATCAAATTGATGAATCGCCTCATCTCGAACAATGAACGCAGAAACAATTCCCTTTCTCGTTACCATTTTAGCGACTTTACCTCGTTTTTTTATCCAACACTCTTGCCTACTTGAGACATAAGAAATTGAATTACATTGACTATTTAACAAACACGAAGCTACACAAGCACCAACATTAGGCTGAATATTGCCCCTCCCTGATAAAATATCATTTCCTGGAAAATCAACATCCTCATAAAGAATAGTTTTATCTATCTCTAAAGGATTGTCCCTCATGAGACAATTACGACCATCAAAAGACAAACATTGAATATCATTATTTTCATTGCGAGAATACCATATATTTTCACCCAACTCATCCCCAGTAAACCACTGATAATTCGCATTACGAGCAATGCGACAAGGAAAAGCCTCATCTCCATAACCCGACACACCAAACTGATCTTGATAGTTCACATAACCTGCCTTGTCATTGGTAATGGACCCTTTCTTGGGACCACATTCCAAAATAGTAAGCCGACTATAATCAATCTGACTAATCTCAGAATTAAAAGGTGTCAAACCATCGTAGGTGAGCAAGCCAATCCGATTATTCTCTTTCAATACGGTATATAAAAATTCCGGATAAAAAATTGTTGCAGGCATTCTTAATATTGAGAGCCTCATTAACTCGTCCACAGTTGACAATGAAGTTGATGACTTTTCTTGCTCCGAAGAAGCCACTTTATCCGAAGAAGCCATTAAGAAAAAAAACAAGAAAAATATTATCATGGGATTGACGAATGCCCCCCAAGAAAAACGATGATTGTTGTCCTTTAAAGCAATATTACCGTCATTATAAATCAATTTTGTATCCATCTGTTGAGCCATGCTAAATTTTTATTTTAAATATAATACTCTTTTTGAGATTATTTTATATAAAAAAACCTCTATAGTAAAAATACTCATTATAATGGATTATTTCTTAGTTAAGGAAGAAATATTAGTTAAATGAATTTAATTTTACTTCGACCCCAATTATTTAAGTACTTTTGCAATAAATAATACCTCATATCAATGACAATTTAATTATAGATGGTCATAATATTTGTCGTTCTTTTGCCTAAAGAATACATTGCAGTATTGCAACTCAAAGTCTAACGGATTCTTACTAATTATCTTAAAATACGGATTTAATTCGATGATAATCCGCTTGGGTTCTGATTTGGATAAAGCGTCAAACAACTTCCTCTTTTTTTCCACTGCCTTTTTATCTACTGGCAAGTTCAATGAAGCTGGCATTCTAACAATTATATTTTTACTGCAATTAGGTGCTGAAATTGGAAATTTTTCTTTAGGAATAAATATCTCAAATTGCCCTTTTGAACTAAATCCATAGTTATGATTTACCGTATATTCACCTGGCTTTAATTCGAACTCAATATGGTAATAATCAAAATATTTCCCTGGATTCACCTTGACTTCTGCAGCAATTGAAAAGCCGCTCATAATTACTCCCAAAATAATAAAATAGATTCTCATTGATTCAAGTATTAATAATGATTTTTTTAACGTAATTGAGATTTCTCACTTAGTCCGAGCACTTTTTGGGCGTGTTAAATTTTTCACTAAACTCAGCTGCCATATTTTTTCAGCCTTAGTGCCGAGATACCAGAAGCTTAACGCAAGTAATGCAAAGAAAATTGCTTTATGTATGCTTTCCCAAAAGTATTCAAAGAAACGTGTATAAAGATTGATAAAAATAAATGTAAGACCAAATCCTCTGGTCATTCCATCATTGTATTTTATACCATGATATATGGAGCCAATTGCAGCCACCGCAAATAGTATTGACCAATGAAATAACTCAATTTGCTTTGCTGTTTTCCATATATCAATATCACCATAGTTACCAAAAATGGACATAAGCCAGAGAGCGATAAATAGATAAAGCAACCCAACTGCTTTGGTTGTGCTTAAAAAATCACGCCTCGCTTTCCAATAATTAAATGTGTATGAACCAAAAAGGATTAAGGCTAATCCGAAAAATACGAATCGTAAGGGGTAATTCATACTCAGGTAGTAAGCACCCCAACCAGAAGCATATCCAGTTTCAGCACCGAACCAACCGCCCAATGAAAGTAATGCAAAAAGCCACACTAATTTTGAGGAAAACCATAAGCCCAAGAATGCATAAATAATAGCAGCAAGTAATAACAATAATGAAAAGTGTCCGGATCCTGTATCCATCATTTTCCCTAAAAAAGCAATCGATGCCGCTGTAGCAAGTACCCCTAAGAAAAATGTTGCCTCATTACTATACACTTTATTTGGCTGTTGGTTTTTTCTTCTAACACCAATGGCATATAGCCCAACCGATAGAATAGCAAAACCAATACATTTGATTGAATCTGCTTCATTAAATAGCTTTTCCAATAATTCAATAAGCCATTGATCAAACAGTATAGAGGCTACTGAAATAATAATGCAAGCAATCGCTAACTGAAATGAGTATTTTGCTAAACGTCGCCAATCAAAGGAAACAACCTCGTATGACGCCTTAAGTTTACTACTCTCGGATTTTGATATGACATCGGTTTTACGCCAATGTTTAATCGCATCATCAAGCACTTTCCCTTTCTTTTTTGATACTTGCATAGGATTTGATTTTTTAATTAAATAAGACTATTGCAGAATGGAAATGGGAGAGGTTTCCCTGGTTTTTTAAGCAAGGCGATATTTTCTTCAACAATAACGCAGAGCTCAGAAAAAACGGTTTTCTCATCTACACCGTGACAATCTCCATAGAATAATCCAGAACAACTACTAACATAGCATTGGTCTTCATCAGACCATTCTATAATTTTTACATAATTTGTGCTTTCCTTTATTTTCTCTACTCCTTTATAACTTTTTATGTATTCTTAAAGATTGAACTCAATGATACTTTCCATAAAAATATGATATTTCATTTATAGTTTAAAAAATTTGTATCGACAAACTTAGGAATATTTTCGCACCCCTAAAAAATTACTTTAACCCCCTATTTTACCCTCTTAGTCCAATTGATAGCATACTATGAGACCGTTGCAAAATAATAATTACTAAAAATTAACTAATTTTCTGCATAAATACATGGGTACAAATCAATGCACCAGTGGTACTTATGGAATTTAAAAGTTAGATTGACAAACTATTGCCTATCTTTTAGATATTACCAGATAAATACCTGGTGGGTCTGGGAGGACTTGAACCTCCGACCTCACCCTTATCAGGGGTGCGCTCTAACCAGCTGAGCTACAGACCCATTCAATAGAATGGATACCTTTTTTATTATAGTCGGAGGTAAACCGACCTCACCAATCTCATCTCTTGTCAGGGGTGTGCTCTAACCAGCTGAGCTACAGACCCATTCAAATAAAAGTAGAATGGATACCTTTTTATTATAGTCGGAGGTAAACCGACCTTTAATTTCTAAAGTTTTTTAAATAGTACGTAATATATTAAAATCAAACTGTGTGGTGAAATATGTTTGAATTTTAGACAATACATTATCATCTTTAAAAAATATTCATTTGGTGGCTGAACTACTTTATTATTTTCAAAAGCCAAAATCAACTGATATGCAAAATCAAAAGCTATAAATTCACTACCATAAGCTCGTAACCACCTTCGCTTTTTAAATATATCAGGATGAACATCAATTTGTCCTGATCTTCTATTTGCAATTGAAATATCATACAAATAAACTGGGGCATAACGCCTGAGCCAATAGGACAAAAAAGCAAACCTTTTAAAATGATCGGGCAAATCTTCGGCAGGCATACTTTTTTCTGTTAATCTATGTGTATCACCACACCACGCCTCCCAAACATTATCGAAACGCCACTCATCAATATATACTTTGAGTTGAGCTGAGCTTGCTATCTCCGTGAGATAATCTCCAAAAAAATTTCGCAAATCCCCTTTATCCGCAAGTATTTTTTTAAGTTTTTCACCACTAACTTTCATTGAACACTATTTAGAGGGGACGTTGTTAAATAGCACCCAACAAACTCTTAAATTCAACTACTTTGCCATCTTCAATATCTGGCATTGAATTTGTAGGGTAAGAATACAACTCTCTTTTAATTTTCTCAAGCTCTTTTGCATCAAAAATCTCATTGTCCATAGGCATAGCTTGCAAGCCCATTTTTTCTAACAACTCATTAAACAAATCAGGATTTTTATGAAAATAAGTAACTAACTCCTCTATCTTTGGCATACTTTGTTTTTTTTAAGTTTAGTGTGGATTGCTTTTCAGTGGGAATATATGAAGCCAACTGGTTGGGCAAACTATTGCTTGCAACAATTTTAATTTAAAAAAACGCCTTCTGTCAAGAAATAACACTCTTCCTACGCAAATAATCCTACATAATTTGGTGGAGCCAGGCGGGATCGAACCGCCGACCTCCTGCGTGCAAAGCAGGCGCTCTCCCATCTGAGCTATGGCCCCAAGAAAAGGAGCTTAAATCACTAAGGCTCCTAATACAAAATAAGGACACCTAACAAAAAGTCAAGTGCCCTTATTCAATGTTCTTTGTAAGCGTTATATGGGGGTACCCAGAATCTAAATTTTGTTGTGTTCACGCTGAAATACAGCATGAAGTGTCTTAAGGAGGTAATCCAGCCACACCTTCCGGTACGGCTACCTTGTTACGACTTCATCCCAGTCATGAATCACACCGTGGGCAACGCTCTCCCGAAGGTTAAGCTATCGACTTCTGGTGCAACCCACTTCCATGGTGTGACGGGCGGTGTGTACAAGACCCGGGAACGTATTCACCGCAGCATTCTGATCTGCGATTACTAGCGATTCCGACTTCATGCACTCGAGTTGCAGAGTGCAATCCGGACTACGAGACACTTTTTGGGATTAGCTTGACATTGCTGTCTTGCAACCCTTTGTATGTCCCATTGTAGCACGTGTGTAGCCCTGGTCATAAGGGCCATGATGACTTGACGTTGTCCCCACCTTTCTCCGGTTTGTCACCGGCAGTCTCATTAGAGTTCCCACCCGAAGTGCTGGCAACTAATGATAGGGGTTGCGCTCGTTGCGGGACTTAACCCAACATCTCACGACACGAGCTGACGACAGCCATGCAGCACCTGTATCTCGGTTCCCTAAGGCACCAATCCATTTCTGGATGTTCCGAGTATGTCAAGACCAGGTAAGGTTCTTCGCGTTGCATCGAATTAAACCACATGCTCCACCGCTTGTGCGGGCCCCCGTCAATTCCTTTGAGTTTTAGTCTTGCGACCGTACTCCCCAGGCGGAGAACTTACCGCGTTAGCTACGCTACTGAAACCCCAAGAGGCTCCAACAGCAAGTTCTCATCGTTTACGGCGTGGACTACCAGGGTATCTAATCCTGTTTGCTACCCACGCTTTCGCACCTCAGCGTCAGTCTTGACCCAGCGAGTCGCCTTCGCCACTGGTGTTCTTTCCTATATCTGCGCATTTCACCGCTACACAGGAAATTCCACTCGCCTCTGTCAGACTCTATCAAAACAGTTTCACATGGCAAACCCAGGTTAAGCCCAGGACTTTCACACATGACTTGTCTTGCCGCCTACGCGCCCTTTACGCCCAATAATTCCGATTAACGCTTGCACCATCCGTATTACCGCGGCTGCTGGCACGGATTTAGCCGGTGCTTTTTCTGTATCTAACATCAATATATAAGACTATTAATCTTACATACCTTTCTCAATACTAAAAGTGCTTTACAACCCTCAGGCCTTCTTCACACACGCGGTATTGCTGGATCAGGGTTTCCCCCATTGTCCAATATTCCCTACTGCTGCCTCCCGTAGGAGTCTGGGCCGTGTCTCAGTCCCAGTGTGGCTGATCTTCCTCTCAGAACAGCTATGAATCGTCGCCTTGGTGAGCTTTTACCTCACCAACAAGCTAATTCAACGCAGGCTCATCTAATAGCGAGAGCTTTCAAGAAGAGGCTCCCTTTACCTCGTAAGGATTATGCGGTATTAATCCGAGTTTCCCCGGGCTATTCCCCACTATTAGGCAGATTCCTACGCGTTACTCACCCGTCCGCCACTCGACGCCTGGAAGCAAGCTTCCATCGTTTCCGTCCGACTTGCATGTATTAAGCATACCGCCAGCGTTCAATCTGAGCCAGGATCAAACTCTTTGGTTTTAATGTTTTTTTGGTTACTCTCAAAAATTTCTGATTATAAAATCAGTATCAAAATCAAGTAACCTTTCGATCCTAGGCACCCTCACATAACGCTTTCCAAATTATCAAAGAACTTCACCGATAAAAACCTTAAATCAACTATTGTGTTAAGAATTTCCTCAGCAAAGAGTTAATTATAGCAATAAACTTTCTAAATAGGAAGCGATTTGAAGTAAATTTATTAAAATAGTTTGAAGACCTGATAAATGGAAACATTTATAATCACTTAGAAGTGATAGATTAAAGGAAGCCCACCTTGAGACCTTTGCATAAAAGTATGGCACAAAAAACGTTTTTACTCTTGGCGAGTTTACGAGCCTTAGAGTAACAGTGTTTGAACTGCTTGCAGGTAAAAGAAAAAACATAAAAAATGAGAAAGAACACGGCTTGGATTATTTATAACTCTTGGTTAAAAAAAGATAAATTCATCACCCTATTTCAGCATTTACTTGAAACAATGGTGAAAAAAAATATTGATTGCGAAATGATTGGGCATAATGAACTCCCTATTATCCAATCAGAGCAAGGGCTTCGGCTTATTGGCAAACACCAACATAAAACTCCTGATTTTATATTGTTTTGGGATTCTGATGCGTTATTAGCAAAGCAACTGGAAATGCTTGGATTTCGGGTTTTTAATAGTTCATCAGCCATTGAGTTATGCTCTCACAAAGGTAAAACTCACACATTTTTAAGCCAACAACATATTGCAATGCCCAAAACTATTTTGAGTCCGAGGGTGGCTTATCAATGTTCGATTGATGAGCAAAGCCAATTCTATAATCAGGTGATTGAAACTTTAAAATTACCTCTTATTATTAAGGTTTGTATCAGTTCATTTGGCAGTCAAGTTTATCTTATCAACACACGCCAAGAGCTAATACAAAGAGCTAAGCAATTACAATATAGTGACCACCTCTATCAAGAATTTATCCATACAAGCAAATCAAGAGATCTTCGTTTGCAGGTGATCGGAGGGCGTGTTGTTGCTGCCTTGAGACGTATTTCCAAAAATGGTGATTTTCGTGCAAACATCACTAACGGAGGAGAGGGATTATCTTATACTCCTTCACCAGAAGAGACTGAACTTGCAATTCAAGCGTGCCAACTTGTCGGGGTTACGTTTGCTGGTGTTGATATATTATTTGGTGAAAAAACACCTATTTTATGTGAAATTAACTCAACTGCACACATAATTAATTTAAAGGAAATTACTGGCATTGATGTAGCACCAATAATTATGGATGAAATTTTAGCAAAAATTTAAACAGTTTTAGAAAATTAACCTTATGAAACCCCTCAGAAATACTAAATTCACCACACGCCAAGCCCATCAAAAACTACAAGGGCTTTTTCAATCGCTCCATAAAGAGTATTTATTATCGGGGGAAGCCCCTCAAAATAAGAACCTAAGCAATCAATTACGATTTGAAGTAATGGATATGTATTTTGATTTTTCTCGCCACTGGATAAATCAATCAGTCATTGAGGAACTAACCAACCTATCAATAGAAAGTAAACTTGAAGAACATATTAACGCATTATTTTGCGGTGATATTGTTAATTCAACAGAAAATAGAAGTGCCTTACACACCGCACTAAGAGCAAACGGCTCAACATCACTTGGAATAAAAGACAACGCTGTGCATAGTGTTATTACAAAAACACTACAACAAATGCACGATTTTTCCGAAACCATTCGTAACCAGCAACACCTTGGTTACAAAGATACGCCAATCACTGATATTGTCAATATCGGAGTTGGCGGCTCTGACTTAGGACCCAAACTCATTACCCAAGCCCTGCAATCGCTACATAGTGAAAATATGAACATTCACTTTTGGTCATCACCAAATAATGACCCCCAACCCGATCAACCTGCTACCCTACACCACTCACTTAAACCCGAAAGCACACTATTTATCCTAACCTCCAAATCATTCACCACCGAGGAAATGTTGATTAACGCGAATATTGCCAAAAATTGGTTTATCAACAATGGTGGTGATTCCTCCTTACTTCACAGACATTTTGTTGCAGTTACCGCTAACGAAAAAGCCGCCAACGAATGGGGGATTACAAAAAAGCATATTTTTCCCTTATGGGACTGGGTGGGCGGACGTTACTCCGTTTGGTCTGCGGTTGGCTTATCAGTGATGATCTCTATTGGCCATCAAAACTTCACCCAACTACTCGCTGGCGCCAGAGAAATGGACGAACATTTTTATCATACTCCGTGGCAAAAAAACATCCCTATACTAATGGCACTCATCGGCATATGGTACAACAACTATTGTGATTCCAAAACGCACGCCATCATCCCCTATCACAGTGCATTAGAAAATTTACCCAGCTACTTACAGCAACTCGAAATGGAATCCAACGGCAAATCCATTGATAATCAAGGCAACAAAATAGACTACAAAACTGCCCCAGTTATTTGGGGTGGCTTAGGCATCAAAGGGCAACACTCCTATCACCAACTCCTTCATCAAGGCACCGTATGTTGCCCGATAGACTTTATCGGCGTTGCTAATGAACCAGCTGGAGAAGATAACAACAATTTTTTACTCAAAAATTTATTAGCTCAATCCGCCGTCCTCAACACGGGAAAACAAACAAAAGAACCTCATAAATTTTTAGATGGCAATCGCCCCAACACAATCATTCTCCTCAAACAACTCACCCCCCAAGCCATCGGCAGACTACTCGCGCTCTACGAACACAAAGTATTTACACAAGGAGTTATCTGGAATATCAACTCATTTGACCAATGGGGAGTAGAAGAGGGAAAAAACATTGTTAAAAAATATCAAAATCTCTTCACTGAACCACCCTCCAATAACAAAACATTAGACGAGAGCACCCACTTAGCGGTAAAATTTATTCAGGAAGCAAGAGGCATTTAAGCCCCGTTTTTTTTTAAACTTTATTAGATGTTTGATGAGGGAATATGCAAAATCAACTTGGCAAAAAACTCTGTACGCAATGGATACAAAGCATTGAAAAAGATGCTCAAACCGTTGCTAATCTGTATGATGAAAAAGCTATTTTACTCCCCACTATCCGTGGCGATTTTCTACGTGGTAAAAAACAAATCGAAAACTACTTTAAAATATTTTGTGCTCTCAAACCCAAAGCAACCTTAGACGAGATACATTCTCAAGAATTTACCAATAAAGAACTTACTGCCTTTGTCGGGCACTATGATTTCTCCTTTGCCGAACAGCCTAATTCAAAAGCTCGCTTTAGCTTTATATTCAAAAAAATTGATAAAGCAATCAGTTCAAAACCAAGCTTGGGGGAAAACTACCTTATTATCCATCATCACTCATCACTAACCCCATCGTAGCGATAAGATAGTTATCCACTAACTATTTGTACCTTAACTTGCCTAACTATCTGTTTTCAATTTGATTTTTCTATCTTTTTTTTTGCATTACTATTATAAAAAGCTCTTACATAATATAATTTAAAGAACACCTTTTTAAATATTTATTAGAAAAAATTGCCTCAATTGCTGTTTTTTTTTTAATTTTCAAAATCTCAATCTATGAATTTATTACCTATGTTACTTCTACCTGCTCGATTTTTCAAACCTCTCCTAATTGCTTTTTTAATACCTCTTCTCATTGCATGTGGCAGTGATGATTCCTCTTCTGACGATGGTAATTCAGCACCTCAAGCAAGCTTTGGCTTAAAAGCAACAGCGAATAGCACCTCGCAAATCACGGTATCATGGGACATTGGGGCAGGTGACTACTATGAAATTCACCGAGGAAAAAATAGCGATGCCGCAGACCGTAGTGAAGTTTCCAGCCCCACCTCCAGCCCTTATATCGACACTGGGCTTGAGCCCAACACCCTTTATTACTACTGGGTAAAGAGATGCAATACACAAGGCACTTGCTCTGATTTTTCCCAAGTCAAATCCGCAAAAACCCTATCAGGACCACCAAGCAATATTAAATTAAAGGTGAATAGCACCTCGCAAATCACGGTATCATGGGACAGTGGGGCAGGTGACTACTATGAAATTTACCGTGCAACAACCTCTAATACCTCAAATAGCACTGAAATTGCCAACAAGCCTTTAGATAGTGCAGACAATTCCTATATCGATAGTACTCTAACTGAAAATACCGTTTACTACTACTGGATGAAAGCCTGTCAAACTGGTGGCACTTGCTCTGATTTTTCTTTACCGGTTACTACAAGAACCTTCTCTGTGACTTATACTTGGACTACAGCGACTGACTCGGCAACATTCCCGGCTCGATATAATCATTCATCCGTGGCATTTGGTGGCAAACTATGGGTGATGGGTGGATACAATGATTTTGTTGAGAAGGTTGCTAATTTTGATCATATAAACGACGTATGGAACTCTACCAATGGTAAAACTTGGACTCCGGTGACAAGCTCGGCATCATTCACGGCTCGAAATGGGCATCAATCCGTAGTTTTTGATAAAAAAATGTGGGTCATTGGTGGAACCGATGGTAGTGTGGACAGCGAGGTATGGCACTCTACCAACGGTGTCACTTGGATTGCAGCTACGGCTAACGCAAAATTCTCGGGTCGACAGCTTCATGCAGCCGTGGTTTTTAATGATGGTACTGGTGAGAAAATGTGGGTCATTGGTGGTAACAGCTCTGGCACTATAAAAAACGACGTATGGAGCTCTACCAATGGTAAAACTTGGACTCCGGTGACAAGCTCGGCATCATTCACGGCTCGATATGGTCATTCATCCCTGAGTTTTGGTGGTAAAATGTGGGTCATTGGTGGATACACTGGTACTAAAAGATTCAACGACGTATGGAGCTCTACCAATGGTAAAACTTGGAATGAGGTTAAGGCCAATAATTCAGAAGGATTCTCCGCTCGATTCGTACATGCATCGGAAGTATTTGATAGTAAAATGTGGGTTTTTAATGGATTTGATGGTCGTCAGACAAGCGATATATGGAGCTCTGCCAATGGTAAAGATTGGAATCAGGTGACGGATAGCACAGAATTCAATGCTCGAAGTCGCCATTCATCTGTGGTATTTAAGAATAGAGTGTGGATAATCGGTGGATTAGGCACTCCTTCTTTCTTAAACGACGTATGGTCTATGGTTAGAGACTAAACCTCTTATCAATCTTATACCAACAACCAGTTAATAATGGTTAATGGTTAGTGGTAAAAATAATCCACAGATTACACAGATTTTCACAGATTTTTTTAACCATTAACAACTAACCATTGACCATTAACAATTAGTACCCCCCTCACCCCAGCCCTCTCCCTCAGGGAGAGGGAGCCAGAAGCCCCCCATTTGTCATTCTGAGGCTT
>CAKMZV010000006.1 GCA_929200535.1 uncultured Gammaproteobacteria bacterium | reverse complement strand
AGTGTCCCAACCGGTCTTAGCCTAACAGCGGATAGTGTTTCACAAATTACGGTATCTTGGGATAGTGTTACTGAAACAAACTACTATGAAATTTTCCGAAATACTACCGATAGCAATTTGTCCTCTACGCGTATTAGCCAACCTGCAAATACGACTTATACCGATAGTGGGCTAAGCACTGACACGACTTATTATTATTGGGTAAAAGGGTGTAGTACTGGTGATATATGTTCTGACTTTTCAGAAGTAGCATCGATAAAAACATTAGAGGAGGAGATTAAGCTTGGGTGGACTACTGCTACGGATTCGGCAGCATTCTCGGCTCGATTTAGTCACCAATCCGTGGTATTTGATAATAAAATGTGGGTGATTGGTGGGAGCGATAGCAATAGTGTTCCCTTAAATGACGTGTGGAGCTCTACCAATGGCAACACTTGGACTACTGCTACGGATTCGGCAGCATTCTCGGCTCGATATGGTCATCAATCCGTGGTATTTGATAATAAAATATGGGTGATTGGGGGATTCAGTGGTGGTCCCAAAAACGACGTATTTAACTCTGACGATGGCATCACTTGGACTACGATTACAGATTCGGCACAATTCTCGCCTCGAAATGGTTACCAATCCGTGGTATTTAATGACGGTAATAGTACGAAAATGTGGGTGATTGGTGGGAGCGATAGCAATAGTATTCGCTTAAACGATGTATGGAGCTCTACCAATGGCATCACTTGGACTACGGCTACAGATTCGGCACAATTCTCGGCTCGAGAGGAGCATCAATCCGTGGTATTTGATAATAAAATGTGGGTGATTGGTGGGTTCGCTCAGAGTGACACAAACGACGTATGGAGCTCTACTAATGGCATCACTTGGACTACCGCTACGGATTCGGTAACATTCTCGGCTCGAAGGACTCACCAATCCGTGGTTTTTGATAATAAAATATGGGTGATTGGTGGGCTGAGCGATAAAAATGGTGACACAAACGACGTATGGAGCTCTGTCGATGGTAAAAATTGGACTCAGGCTACGGCTACTGTGCCAATATTCTCGGCTCGAAGGACGCACCAATCTGCGGTTTTTGATAATAAAATATGGGTGATTGGGGGGTACAACTCTACCAGTTTTAAAAACGACGTATGGCATACTGTTAAAGAATAACCTTCTTATCAAGGTCATACAATGTCATGCCGTACTTGATAAGGTATCATCTCAGCTTCTTACTGTCATGCCATACTTGATACGGTATCAGCATCTCATAGCATACGGTATCAGCATCTTATAGCACAATACTGACTTCTCTACATAATGATAGCCTCTAGATGGCGGGTCAAGCCCACCATTACAAATTTGGAGTTGCTTCTTCTCACGCAGGAGAGTAGAAATGAGTACAAAAATTCGAAGATAAGTTATAATCAGTTAATATAAGTATCAACTTTTTTTAACGACAAGACAATTATAAAAAATCATGAAATTATCCTTATTCTCCGCTCCTCTCTCATTTTTGAAAATTCTTATCATTGCCGTATGTTTACCGCTGATGATGGCTTGTGGTAGCAGTAGTAGCAGTGGTGGTGGCGGTGGTGGCGGTAGTGGCGATAACAGTGGTTACTTAAACAACGTATGGAGCTCTGACGATGGTGAAAATTGGACTCAAGCTACGGATTCGGCGGCATTCTCAGCTCGAACAGGGCATCAAGCCGTGGTATTTAAGGATAAAATGTGGGTGATTGGTGGCTGCGATAACAATGGTTACTTAAACGACGTATGGAGTTCTACCGATGGCATCACTTGGACTACGGCTACAGATTCGGCACAATTCTCGGGTCGAGAGGAGCATCAATCCGTGGTATTTAATAATAAAATGTGGGTGATTGGGGGCAATGATGGTACGACTAATACAAACGACGTATGGAGCTCTGCCGATGGTAAAAATTGGACTAAAGCTACAGATTCGGCACAATTCTCGCCTCGAAGTGCTCATCAAACCGTGATTTATGGGAATAATGGGAATAATATAATATGGGCAATTGGTGGCAACGATGGTCAGAAAGAAAACGACTTATGGTTCTCTGAGGATGGTAAAACGTGGAGGCTTGAGCCTCCTCTTGTCATTAGGTTAGAGTTCTCGGCTCGACAGGATCATCAAGCCGTGGTATTTAATGACGGTGATAGTACGAGAATGTGGGTGATTGGTGGGCTTGATGACAGTGGTTCTAAAAACGACTTATGGAGGAGCTCTACCGATGGTTTCACTTGGACTACGGCTACGGATTCAGCACAATTCTCGCCTCGAAATAGTCATCAAGTCATAGTTTTTGATAATAAAATGTGGGTGATTGGGGGCAACGATGGTACTACTAACACAAACGACGTATGGAGCTCTACTAATGGCATCACCTGGACTCAAGCTACAGATTCGGCACAATTCTCGCCTCGAAGTACTCATCAAGCCGTGGTATTTAAGGATAAAATATGGGTGATTGGTGGGTTTGGTGGTGGTTAAAAAAACGATGTATGGCAATGTGTAGCATCTTGTTAAAGAATATCACCCTCTTATTTATCAAGGTCATACTGAATAATCTGAACAATAAATTGAATGTCATGCTTGTAGAAGTTCACTAATTCATTGATAGAATTATAGTTTTTCATCAATAATGAATTAGGAGCTAAAATAAATAGGTTAATACATTAGAAAGAACGATGATAGATCATCGTTTATTTTTAATAAAAGAAGTTAATTTATTAAACACAAAGCACATCCGAGATACCGTTTTTTAGAAGATTTTTATAAAGTGCATGGCTTGACGTCAGAACTTTATAAAGTTTTATAATCGCTATGAAATTCATCACTTATTAAAACAAAAATTTGAACAAGCGTCGCTTTCACCGAGCACTATTTATCGGATTTTTAAACGCTATGGTTATCACCAATTAATTCAACCTATGAAAAAAAATCATTAAGGAAAAAGCAGGCGATTTAGGGCATATAGACTGTTGTTATCTTAGTAAGGGTATGATTGACAATGATCCAAAGCGTTATTATCTTGTCGGGCTCATTGACCGATTGTACTCGCCTGGCACAGGTTGAAATTGTCCCTAATATTAAAGGATTAACCGTTATGTTTAGTTTATTACGCTTACTTAATAAAATGAATATTGTTTACCAGATTCAATTCGCCGAAATTCTATCGGACAATAGACCTGAATTTGGACGCAAAACGGATAAAAACTTATCCGAACAACCCGTACCGATGTTATTAGCAGAAATGGATATTAAGCATCGGTTTACCAAACCGTATCGACCTCAAACCAATGAACCAATGGTAAGATTGAGCGTTTTTGGAAGACATTGAAAATCGATTTGATTGAGGGTACCGACTTTGATTCAATGGAACATTTTAAGCAAGAATTAGAAGAATATTTATATTATTACAATCATCTTAGACCTCATCAAGAAATCGGAGCAAGAACTCCTGTAGAATTTAACAATAATTTGAAATAATTTATGGGCAATTCTGTCAGCGAATTAGTGAACTTCTACAAAAAAATACGTCTAACAATGTAATACAGATATCCATAACACAGTAAAATTTTCCTGGTTTGGCTGCATTATGGGTTACAATTCTGGTAAGCTTTTTATATACAAATTAGGGATATATTCTCTTTTGTACAATGATAATTTTTATAGGAGAAGCATAGTATGCGTAATACATTAAAACAATTATTAATAGTAACTTTAGTCTGCTGGTCTGCTAATTCTATGGCAACCGATTTTGTGTTTACCAACGATGGCTTTTTTGGTAAAGGTAATGAATTTGCCATTGAAGGTTATGACACGGTGGCATACTTTACTGAAAATAAGCCTGTGAAAGGATCTGAAAGGTTTCAAACTAAATACAAAGAAGCCGTTTGGTTATTTAAGAATGCGGAAAATCTTGCTGCATTCAAGGAAAACCCACAAAAATACGCCCCTCAATATGGTGGGCATTGTGCTTGGCGAGTAGGCGTTGATGGCAAAGGCGTTTATGGAGATCCAGAGATTTGGACTCTCAGAGATGGCAAATTGTATTTAAATTACAATGATGAAGTTCAGTATAAATGGAACAAGGATATTCCCGGATTCATCAAAAAAGGCAATAAATTTTGGATTGAGAAAAACAACTTTAACAGCCTTAATTAAACCAAAATTTAATAGCAGTAGCTTGCGGACTGAGGCGAATCAAACCTCTTCTGCAGGTGCTTTGTAGAGCCAATAAATGGGGCAGAGCAATGCTACCACATAGTAGATATTGCTTAGTATCTCTACATTTTGACTTGATGCCCAATAAGATACAACCGCAATAATAAAAAAAGCTATCGCAACAAATAATTGTGAGTGATAGCTTTTAATAAAAAGATAATCGTGTTGCCCGCTAACCTTAGCAATATTAAAAAATCGTTTATTAAAAGATAAACGAAAAAGTGCTGTAAAGAAAGAGAGACTGGTGAGCATTACAAAAAGCATCAAAAGGCTTGTTTGATCATCAACCCAAGCTCGCAATAACCAAGATAAGCCGTACAAACAGACCGCAACATTATAAATAAGTTGTTTTCGAGTCGCATCAATAATATTTTTTATCCAATAAAAAATAATCGCCAATATTAAGGCAAGACTGATTATTAATAGCCCAAGTTTTAAAAAACTTTCATGGGCAATCAAATAAAGTGAAATAATCCAAAAATAACTTTCAAGATATAAAAATAACCCATCCAAACCAAATACAGCTATTGATCGATAGTTATCTTTAAAGCCTATAATTTGCTTATTTGTGAGCGGTTTCGAACTGGTGATTATCGTTGGTAAATCGGGCGTTTTTTTGCTAAAAGCATATAAAAACAAAGCCGTCCCAGCAATAATCACAAACACCAGATAAACACCTTCAAAATGTACCTTTTCCAACATAAAGGCACCAAATGCAATACCTAAGTTGAGTAATAATGCCATTGTGATTTGCATATTACCAAACTGCCGACCTGCATTATGCTTTCCAATGGTTTCAAAAAACAGAACACGCTGACTTATCCAAAAAAAACAATTAACCGCACCATTACATATCGCCACGGTTAGCAAAAAAACAGTTTGATTTTCAATAAAAATACCGCTAACAAGTAATATCTGCAAGATAAATGAAAGCAATATGATTTCTTTAAAGGAACGCTCTTTACTTAAACGCTCCCAAATTTTGAGTGCGCAAACAAAGCTTAGACCTGATATGGCAATAAAAATTGCCACCTCAGTTAAGCGGTAACCACGCATCCATAAAAAACTGGGTAACAGTACAGGAAAAAGACTGGTAAGAAAAGTATGTAAGCTTAGAAATTTATAGAACTGCCTATAATTAGAGCTCAACTTAGAAAGTATCTGTATCACTAATGTGTAATGATTTTAGGTGTTGGTAAAATGAAGATAAATCTTCTTTCTCTCCATAGCGTGGATTATCGTGCATTTTGAGATAAGGGCGTGAATTAAGCTCTAAAAAAATACATTTTTGTTTATCAAAATCAACATCCATACCTTGCTCGCAAATAATATCAATACCTAAGATATTCGCCTCAAAATAATTAAGAATATCGTCTAACACTTTTAAATTAGCTTCAGGAATAGTAGATTTATCAATAATTTCCACAATACCACCTGGCTTTAAAGCCACCTTATTATAAACATAAACCCATTGATCCATTTCTGGAACACTTTGTAAACTCAACTGTTGTTTTTTAAGATGATGTCTGACTTGTCTATTTTTAGCAATTGGGTGCATTTCTGGATAAATGCCCATTTTTTCTCGCACTTGGTTTTCACGATCAATTAAGGTTTCAATATTGCTTTCCCCATCACCGATGACAAAAGGCGGATAACGCCGAATTAATGACATAACCCCCTTCTGAGTAATAACAACACGATAATTTTTACCCAATAAATATTGCTCAATAACACTAACAGGCCACCATTTTTTTACTTTAACGCTCGCTGCAATAAGCTCTTTTTGATTTGTAATTGGAAAATGTGAGCCTCTTGAAAACCCACTCACATCAGGCTTAATACAAAAAGGATAATCGCAAGTTTTTGCAAAGCTCCAAGCTTTGGATGGCAAAAAGAAAATATCCCCCTTAGCATGAGGCACATTGAGTTCATTAAAAGCTGCTCGTGCTTGAGCCTTAGTTCGACAAGCCTTGCGTACACTTAATGGATTATAACTACTGCAATCCGGTAAGAATTTTTTTGATAAATACGCATAAATTGTTTTTTTCATAACGGGCTCTTCACTTGGTAATGTCGAATGATTTTTTTGAAAAAAATCATTTTCTTAAAATCCTGTTTCGGAAGATTCGTACTTATTTTAGCTAAGTGATACATACTTGACTTAATAAATGATTTTTTGACTGATTGATCAATAGAATTATCTAACAAATTAAGTGGCATAGGTGCAAAAAGATTAATTTCTATAATATCAAAATCACCAGCAAGAAAATCTTTTTTAGAGTTGGCTTTAAGCCCAACTCTGGCTATGCGAAAATACGGCAATTCTTGCAGAATTTTTTTGACTGTCATTATCTCTTGGTCGTTGAATTCATTCGTAATATCTTGATAATTTGTATCTTTATTATTGATGCTGTTGATTGGATACGTTTTATCTTTTAAATTTTCAACCTCAACAATCGTTAAAACAGCACAATCAAATTGACTTTGCCCCGCTTTATCTGAATAACGATTAGGGGCAGCAATATAAAATATTTCATATTCTTTGGCTTTTTTGCTCGCCTCTTGAACCATAAAAGGCATTTTAGTTCTCAATGTATTGAGAGTACGATATTGCTCTATATTATCGATACGTCTAATGCCGTAACTATTTTGCCCCCATTCTGGCTTGATAAAGACTGGAAAATATTTTGGAATTTGTTTTGACTCAACTGAATATTGCGGCAATCGCCAACGTTCAGGAATCATTACATCTATTTCTAATTTAGAAAAGTAACCTTTTTCTGAATTAAAATACTTTGCATTAAGCTGAAAATAACGCCAAGGAAGAATACATAATCGTATGCACCAAAGTATATAATGAAAAATTAATTGTGCAGCCAAAAATATACCTTGTCGTTTTAAGTGCGTTACCTCTGAAGAAAACTTATGTTAGAAACATAAGTTTTCCCTGAGCAATCATATTAATATCAGTATTTACGAAGAGGTGTTTTATTTAGTGCAATAACAACTAAACCACAAATAAGAATCGATAACGCTGCATTTGCAAGTCCCTTATCCATTTGCACAACGCCATTTTCAGTCCAAGTGACTATCCAACCAAGTGGCGTAAATAAATGAAAAAAGATAGCTCCAAACATAACGAATACCGACATTAATGCACCCATACAATGCATTTGTCGGCGTTTATCGCGCATAATGATAGGGCTCAATAAAACCATCGCAGTAATTAACTCAAATATACCGACTAAATAAGCCCCATAATTTGCAAACCCATTACCAATAAATTCACCCAAAAAACCACTCATCCAGCTACCAATAGTACCAAAAATATGCACAGGCTCGGCAGCTCCTGAAAATTTATAAAACAAAGAGCCGACAAAAATATAAGAAGTCCATAGGGCAAATACCCAACTGACGGTAGCGATTATGATAGGGCGATTCATAGTGATTTGTGAAAATTATAGTGTTTGATTGATTAAGAAGGTTACCGTGTTAAATTATAAACCAAAAGAATCAAGGTTTCTGAACTTATACACCTTGCCCAAACACCTATATACCCTGTTTTGCCAAAACAGCTTCTCCCCACTCCCTTCCACAGGAAAAGGAATGGAGATGTCCTCTACATATTTTTTAATGCAGAGGTGACTAAGAGAACGTTTGTAGGATGTGAGGCGTAGCCCATTAAACCAATACGCCAGACCTTACCAGCGAAATCTGCTAAGCCTGCCCCGATTTCTATGTTGTATTCATTGAGTAGGCGTTTGCGGATTGCTCCATCATCTTTCCCTTGGGGAATCCACACCGAATTTAGTTGGGGGAGTCTATCGCCTTCTTTAACGACAAATTCCATTCCCATTTCTTCTAACTGATTTTTTAACAATAGATGGTTTTCCCAGTGCCTTTTCCAAGCGTTTTCTAAACCTTCCTCTTTAAGCAAAACTAAGGCTTCGTGTAGTCCGTACAGAGCATTGATTGGTGCGGTATGGTGGTAGGAGCGTGGTGCAGAGGCATTCGCATTTCCATCACCCCAGTATGCCATTACTAAGCTAAGATCTAAAAACCAGCTAACCACTTTGGTCTTGCGATTTTTAATACATTCTACTGCTTTATCGCTTAAGCTGATGGGTGATAAACCTGGCACACAAGAAAGGCACTTTTGAGTACCCGAATAAATCGCATCAATACCCCATTCATCTAATTTTAACGGGCTTCCAGCAAGAGAGGTTACGGCATCAACAATAGTTAAGCAATCGTATTTACGAGCGATTTCACAGAGTGTTTTGGCATCTGATTGAGCACCAGTAGAAGTTTCTGCATGTACAAAGGCTAAAATTTTAGCGTCAGAATGTTGCTTGAGGGTATCTTCAACTTTTTGTGGGTTAACTACCTCGCCCCACGTATCATTAATCACAATACATTCACCACCATAACGCTCGACATTTTCCTTCATTCGATTACCAAATACACCGTTGATACAAACCA
The DNA here is from genome assembly GCA_929200535.1 of uncultured Gammaproteobacteria bacterium. Classification (GTDB taxonomy): domain Bacteria; phylum Pseudomonadota; class Gammaproteobacteria; order CAKMZV01; family CAKMZV01; genus CAKMZV01. The sequence goes on along the minus strand of CAKMZV010000006.1, from coordinate 62,339 downwards.
CCACTTTATCACCCGGTTCAATCAGATTAACAAAGCAAGTTTCCATTCCTGCCGAGCCCGGAGCAGAAACTGCCATTGTTAAAGAATTTTTGGTTTGAAAAGCATATTGCAACATTGATTTTATCTCATCCATCATTGTAATAAACTGTGGATCCAAATGCCCAATAGTTGGTTTTGATAGAGCAGATAAAATACGTGGGTGAACATCTGAGGGACCGGGTCCCATCAACGTTCGTTTGGTAATATTATAAGATTGCATATTATTATTATTATAATTTATGATTATTAGAATTAAGAAATAACTTTTTGAACCACCTCAGCAAATGCTGATGGATGAGGAACGACAGTCACTCCACATTCCTTAAGTACCTCTACCTTCTCTGCCGCACCTTCACCAACGGTATTAATAATAGCTCCAGCATGCCCCATCCGTCGTCCTTTAGGGGCAGTCAAGCCTGCGATATAACCAATCAATGGTTTACTTAAATTATCTTTTGCCCATAACGCAGCATCAACTTCTTGAGGTCCGCCAATTTCACCAATCATAATGATAGCCTTAGTTTCTGGATCCTCTTCAAAAAATTCAAGATGATCTTTGAACGAGCTGCCATTTATGACATCACCACCAATACCTACACTGGTAGATACGCCAATGCCAATTTCTTTCATTTGCGAGGCGGCTTCATAACCCAAGGTACCAGAGCGTCCGATAATGCCAATATTGCCCGGCATATAAATATGTCCAGGCATAATGCCCATCATACTTTTTCCAGGGCTAATAGTGCCAGCACAATTAGGACCTGTCAAAACCATTCTTTCTTCTTTTCGGTAACGCCTCATATAACGTTTTACCTTAATCATATCCTGAGCAGGAATCCCATCTGTTACAGTGACACAAAAACGAATACCGGCATCTGCCGCCTCCATAATACTATCCGCGGCAAAGGGTGGTGGCACAAAAACAATACTTGCCGTTGCACCTGTTTGCTCTACCGCCTCTTTCATTGAGTTAAATACAGGACGGTTAAGGTGACTTTCTCCTCCTTTTCCAGGAGTAACCCCACCAACCACCTTAGAACCATATTCAATCATTTCCTGAGCGTGGAAGGTACCAATACTACCAGTAAAACCTTGTACTAAAATTTTTGTTTTTTCATCAAGTAAAATTGCCATTTTAATTCTCCTATACGATTGATTATGCAGCTTGAGTTATTTTTTTCCACTCACTCACGGCCTTTTCAGCCGCTTCTGCCAATGTATCCGCAAGAATAATTGGCAAATTGCTCTCCTCTATTATTTTTCGTCCTTTCTCAACATTAGTGCCTGAAAGGCGAACAATAAGCGGGGCTTTCATATCAATTTTTTTCATTGCCATAACTACCCCTTCAGCTACCCAATCACAACGGTTAATGCCTGCAAAAATATTGACTAACACAACTTTCACATTATCATCCGAGAGAACAAGATTAAAAGCCTTAGCCGTTCTTTCTGGTGAAGCACCGCCCCCAATATCTAAAAAATTAGCAGGCTCACCACCGGCGTATTTAATCATATCCATCGTCGCCATTGCCAACCCAGCGCCGTTAATGATACAACCAATAGCGCCATCCAACCCGACATAACTTAAGCCCCTATCAGAAGCGCGCATTTCTCGTGGTTCTTCTTGAGATTTATCACGTAATTCAGAAATTCTTGAATGGCGGAACAATGCATTTTCATCAAACTGCATTTTGGCATCTAACGCCTGCAAAGAACCCCCTGCCGTCACCGCAAGCGGATTAATCTCTAACATACTGGCATCCCAATCTGTCATCGCTTTATAACAGCCCGTAAGCAATTGACTCATCTGCGTTATTTGTGCTTTTTCTAAGCCTAAAGCAAAAGCAATTTCACGGGTTTGGAACGGTTGTATTCCAACAGCTGTTTCCACTTCAACACGAATAATTGCCTCTGGTTTTTCCACCGCAAGTTGCTCAATATCCATACCACCCTCAGCAGAAACTACCACCGTAATACATTCTTTAGAGCGATCCAAAACAAAAGCTAAATAAATTTCTTTTGCGATATTACACGCTGCTTCAATATATAAACGATGGCACACCTTACCCCCCTCTCCAGTTTGATGAGTGACCAACTTCGCTCCCAACAGATCATTTGCAGCTTGACAAACCTCATCCTCAGAAGAGCAAAACTTAATACCTCCTGCCTTGCCTCTTGCTCCAGAATGAATTTGAGCCTTTACTAACCAGCCCTCTCCGCCAATTTCAGTCGCACGATAACTGGCTTGCTCTGGACTATAAGCGAGATAACCAACGGGTATAGAAACCCCATACTCGGAGAGAATTTCTTTTGCTTGATATTCGTGAATATTCATAATCTTTTGTTATTTTTGTGTATTTGAAAGTAATAGATAAGCGTATCCAAAGAAAACTCTCCAATAGAGCCTCTTTGAAAAGAGTACTTATTAAGCCTTTTGAGAGATTTGCTCAGCTTGCTGAAGAATGCCACGTGCCATTCTTTCAGAAGCAATATCAATCATCTTGCCATCTAATTGAGCCGCTCCTTTACCCGCCTTAGCGGCCTCATCAAGAGCTTCAAGAATACGTCTGGCACGCTCCACTTCTTTTTCAGGTGGAGACATTATTTCATTTGCCAATGCAATTTGTGATGGGTGAATTGCCCATTTACCCTCATAGCCAAGAGCTGCCACACGCCTTGCCGCAGCACGATAACCATCAGGATCATTAAAATCACCAAAAGGTCCATCAATTGCTCGCAAACCAAAAGCACGACACGCCGTGGCAATTTGTACCAATGCCGAATGCCATTGATCGCCCAAAGCACCATCGCACTGATAATCTGGGTTTAAACCCCCAATATTCGTTGTTCTTGCACGCATACTTGCCGCATAATCAGCAACGCCAAAATGCAATGCTTCAAGGCGAGGGCTCGCTTGTGCAATTGACATCACATTCGCACCACCCAATGCAGTCTCAATCAAACATTCCAAGCCAATCCGATGTTTAATACCAACCGCTTGTTCAATTTGTGTGACCATCATATCAACCGCATAAACATCAGCAGCTGTGCCAACTTTAGGGATTAAGATAGTTTGTAAATGTTGCCCGGCTTGCTCGACAATATCAACAATATCGCGATACGCATAATGCGTATCCAAACCATTAATACGCACCGACATTGTTTTGCCTGACCAATCAAGGTCATTAAGGGCTTCGATAATATTTTTGCGTGCCTGCGGTTTATCATCTGGAACAACCGCATCTTCACAATCAAGAAAAACAAAGTCTGCCTCACATTGAGAAGCCTTTGTAAACATACTAGGACTTGAGCCAGGTACTGCCAGCTCACTACGTTGTAGGCGAGGAGTCGCCTGAGTGTATTGTGTAAAACTCATTTCTGTCTCCGAATTTTAATGACAATTCAACAAAAAACACACTCGCAAACTCACAAATAAGGTACCTGTAAGTTTTAAAGTGCACGGAGCCTGTACCATTTAAAAATTAATAAAATTAGTACAAGACAAAAAAAGTTTTGTAAAAAATACACTCAAATTTCACTTAGGAATATGTTGTATTTTTTACAAAATCAATCTATTAATCATTTTAATAGAAAAAAAACCATAAAATAAAAATTTTTTTAATAATCCCTCATTAAAAAAATATATCTTATTGAAATTATTGAATTTATTCACAAAAAATTTATTTTTTGTTGAGTGAAAAACTCATGCAATGAAATAATAGAATATTACTCACTTCTTTTGTTCATTTTTATCAGCTTCCACTTCGAGACCTTTGCACAAAAGATATGACAAGTAAAAAAACGTCCTGATTTTTATCCGCAAACGGTTCAAACGCTGTTACTCTAAGGCTCGTAAACTTGCCAAGAGTGAAAACGTTTTTTGTGCCATACTTTTATGCAAAGGTCTCTTCTTTTGTTCCATATTTTCAACAAGAGTATAATATTCATTTCATATTAATTTTTTATTCCAGCTACTTTCATGAATAATTTAGAATACCTATATCGAGGTAATATTTCCGATAGCAAAAGCTTGGTGCTTAAAACCTTTCATCCAGATAATGCCCTTGCTATCACACATTTTGATGATGAAAATGCACCTGTTTCTGATGAAAATCGTGTGGATTGTGCCTTTACTGATGATATGGAAATTCAAGAGGCTGTGTATTATCACAAAATTTCTGGAAAATTAAAAAATGAACGCAGTCACTTAATGGTTGATTATGAGCGTAAATCAACCGATAGTCGTATCCTTGCAAAAATGATTGAAGCATTAATTGATGAGCAAACAACCATTAAATTGATGCCCAGATCCTGTGATATTGCTGAACTTAGCCAAGGCAACCCCTATCGATTTCGTGAGATACTCCTCGGCATTGCCGCTGCCAACAATATCCTTAATCGCACATCCCATATCCCTCCTATTCGGGATTTGATTATCCCGCAAGTGAGTGACAAACGCGTTTTAAAATCCGCACGTGCAACCATTAGTGCTCTGCGTAAAGCCTTTCCTGATATACATAAAGACCTTAGTGGCATCAAATTAGTGCCACTCATTGAAAATACCAATGCACTGGTAAATATTCGTGAAAATGTACTCACACATATTGATGCTCTGCGCGGCGATAGCTTTGAAGAATATACCCGCGTAATGCTGGCAATGAGCGATACCAGTATGGAAAGCGGCACCATTGCTACTATGATTAGCCTACGTTATGCACTTGCTGAAATTTACCGCTATGCCGCAGAAAAAAATACCACCATTTTACCCATTCTTGGCGGTGGAACCCTTCCCTTTAGAGGTCTGCAAACACCTGAAAATATCTGTAATCTTCTAAAAAACTTACCCGCTTCACAAATCACCATCCAATCCGCGATGACCTTTGATTATGGCGAAACGGATATAACCCATCTCTACGATGAAATTATCCGCTCACAAGAAACTCATCTACAAGATATTCAAACTATCGTACACGATGTTTCGCCGGAAAATGCTGTAGATTACCGACATCTGCAAGGCGAAGCAGAAAAAGAATACTGGAACGATTTACTACTACATTCTGCCGATGGTTTATCCTTACCAATGTTACTTGCCCTTAAAAATGTCAATGCCCCAATGAGAAGAAATCGAGTTGGCATAAGCACTGGTGGGGCTGGACGTGATAAACTCATTGCTGGAAAAAAATTTCGTTTCCACCGTGCTATCTCACACGTATTTGGACTACTCAGCATTGGACTGGGTAGCGGCACCCTCTATGGGGCAAGCTATTTAAAAACAATGCAAAAACAATACCCTCAATACTTAGATAGTATTCACCCGATTTTAAGTGCGACCTATCAAAAAGACCTTGAATTAAGCAGTGAAAAAATTACAGCTCAAGCAGAAGAAACCTATGGTTTTCAAGGACTTACTAAATTTGTACAACAACGCAAAGCGATTATTAAAGATGTCTTTGGTATAGAACCACAAGCCAATGAAGTACACGAAAAACATCTTGCTGATAGCCTACAACATTGGAAAAATAAAAAACTATTCCAATGCAGGCTTAGCCTCCAAAAAGCAGCTATCGAACGCAAAGCGATTGGCTAAACTACACCACCTCTCTAACAACATAACATAAAAAAACACTATGACACATAAAAACATTTCAAGCGGTTCTGAATTTGAAGAAAAAATAGGCTACTCACGTGCTGTTGTTGATGACAACTATGTCTTTGTTTCTGGCACAACAGGCTATGATTACAGCACAATGACGATTTCAGACGATGTTGCATCACAAGCAGAACAATGCTTTAAAAACATTGAAAAAGTTCTTCTTGAAGCAGGCTCAAGCTTAGAGAATGTTGTCCGAGTAAACTATATTCTTCCGAATAAAGAAGATTTTCAACCTTGCTGGGATGTGTTCAAGCAATATCTTGGAAAAGCCAAACCTGCTGCTACAGTATTCATCGCCGGGTTACTCGATGATAAAATGAAAATAGAAATTGAAGTGACGGCACGGCTTGCCTAATCACCTCCAATCCAATTCGATAAGCCCACAATGAGACCTCAAAGTCTCTTGCTTCACCCTTAGTGAGCCGCTCCTTTTTTAGCATTGCTAAGCTCTGCTTACCCGTGATGTTCGGCTACATTAGTGCCGGCATTGCTTGTGGCGCTATTGCCAACCAAGTGGGCTTAACCTTATGGGAGGTGATTTTAATGTGCGTATTTGTCTATTCAGGCACAGCCCAATTTATCTCCCTATCGATGCTGGCAGAAAATGCTCCGATGCTTAGCATTATTATCGTTATCCTTATTGTTAATGCGCGCTTTGTTTTCTATTCCCTACATACACGCTCTCTCATTAACCAACAAAAACCATTCAAACGTCTTCTTAATATTCACCTGCTCACTGACGAATCATGGGGATTGATTATTCAAAACATCAAAAAACTTAATGAAAATAGCATCTTTAAACTCTGCCTGTTAAATTTTTTATATTGGTTATCTGGCAATATTATCGGCTTTTCTCTTAGCCTATCCTTGGATATTACACGCTACGGGTTTGACTTTGCCCTCGCCGCTCTTTTTATCGTATTTACCGTTGAAATCTATCAGCAAAACAAAAGCTCAATCCCCCTAATTATCGGCTTATTATGCTGGCTTATCTCATCTCAACTTGAAAGTGATTTTGCCCTATCAATTGCCATATTCTGTGGAATTATCATCCTACTTCTAATGCAAAAAAAATTCCCAAAAAATCAACCTCAACACAAGCACCAGCAACACAGCGATGAATGATATTACCCTACTCATCATCATCCTAAGCCTAATCAATATTGGCTTGCGACTATCTGGCTTTATCCTCACCGAAAAACAACTGCAACAAGAATGGGCAAACCACATTAACCGCTACGCCCCCGGCCTAATCTTCTTCTGCCTCGCCCTATTCTCCACCTTCGGCAACACCTTAGAAAGCCCCGAACTCTGGAAAACCATCCCCCTAACCGTTGCCACCATCACCCACATCATCGGTAAAAATATGATTATCACCCTTGCCCTAAGCATGCTCACCTACGCCTTAGTGGCAAACTATCTGGTGCCATACTTAGCAATCTAAAATACGTTAGAATTAAAAAAAAGGCTTATATGATAGCTATCTTTTTTGCATTATAAATGTTCAATGAAACTACGATAATCCCAATGGCAAACCGCATAAATCAGGCAGAAAAACTAAAACCTTTGATAATCAAATTATGCAATAAAGTAAGTAGCCGTACTTTTTCCTTAAAAGAATTACATAGTGAATATGACGATTACTCACAAATTGATATTGGAGGTAAAACGCCTCAAGCCACCATCAGAAGACTCCTGCAAGAGCTACAAAATGAACATCAATTTCTTCTTTTTGAGAAAAACAATAAAGGCTGGTACACACTGACACAAACCGACTTATTAGATTGTGAAAAAAAAGACTTAAACGGCTTAAATATCAGCACATATAAGGACAAACCTGATAAAAAAGAATATCTTATTGAAACGTATGCAAGAAGCCCCCGTTGGGTAAAACAAGCAAAAGAAGTTTTTGGATGCCATTGCCTATTAGATAATTGTCAAAATACTTTTAAAAAACCCAATGGAGAGCCTTATATTGAAGTACACCATATCATCCCCTTATACCAAGGTGGTGAAGATGGTATTTGGAATTTATCGGTATTATGTGCACATCATCACCGAATGGCTCATTTTTCTGCAAAAAAAAACAAAGATAACATCCAAAGCACACTCTTAGAAGCAGTTAAAGAAAAACTCCTAATAAATCCTGTACAAGAAATAGAGGTACCGCCTCTATAAAGAAGACAATATTAGAGGCTTGCAAAATGATTTCAAATTTTTTAAAATAATTTATAAAACCAATTCTCAATTATGCAAAAATCTATCTCTCCCGAACAAATCCAAAGTTTGGATACTGTTGTCAAATACCTTTATGATGATGAATATAAACATTATTTAGAAAATGAAGAACCAGCTGAACACGTTTTTACACATATTCTCGAATTGAAAAATCTCTTGAAAAATTTGAAACAATCTTAAATGCTTTGATAATGAAAAAATATATTTTTTACTCAACCGATGGTTTTACTCAAGATAATAATCTGAATGATGTGGAGAATTGCCAAGTATTAGGATGGGAAGCTGGTAATACTCCTACCGAAGCTTGGGAAAAATTAAGAAAAAGTATTGAATTTAGTGGCTTGAAAAATATAAGTAGCCAAGAACTAAAAAATGATAAGACCTATCGTTTTTCTTTTTGAGCAGTGGTAGAAGTTGATAGCTATCATAGTCCTCTAACTCTTCCCCTAAATCCCAGGTCCTAAAATAAGTTTTGAACCATCGTTAAAGCGGTTAAAGCGGAAGCGGTTGATATTGTATGATGGCGGTTTTTCTTGTAGTAACTCGGTGATGATTGGAATGTCAACACTTTTGCTTACAAAGAAATAACTCCACCTCAAGAGCTTTTTATGCACGACCGTTATTTTTAAAGCAATTTATTGATTTATAAAATCTCTACTCATTCCTATACAAACTACGGTGAGCATATAGATTTATTTCTTGAAAAAAGTGAAGGCACTAAAGCCAAAGGAACAGGCAACAATTGAAGCAATTGCATATGGGTTACCTTCTTTGTAAATAAGGAACGAGGCAAGTGCAAGACCGCAGAATGTCGCTATAAAAGATAAGATAACTCTGAGTAGTTTGAGTTGTGTGTCTTTTTGGGTGGTTTGCCTAATAACTTCGTTATTTTTTTCTGTTTGTTGTAGCAGGCGTTCGGGCGTTTCTTGATGAATTTCTGCGTAAATTTTTAAAAACTCTGGTGGTGGTAAAGGCAGTTCTTGACTGGCAACATCAATGCTAACGCCATGCTTACCCTGCTTAGCTACGGCTCGAGTTTGGCGATTGCTCATACTCGATCACTACCTTTTTCTTTTTGAACAGTCCTCAGCCGCATTATTCATACTAATAGCTGTCATCGTTCCAGCCATACGATTCATACGGGCAACTTGGCGATTGAAATCACTTTGAGTTCTTGCTGGTTTTGTTTGACTAACTGAACGAATAATCGCACGGGCAACTTCACGAGGTTCAATATAAGCAAGCATAGAATTTTTTTATAGAAAATTTATTATTAACGTGAGGAATTTATTTCCGCACATAGTGAAAATTATAAGGCAAAAATTATTATAAAGCAATAATAAGAAAGTTGCAAATATGTGGCCTTTTGATAAAACACTTAGGGTTTTGAATAAAAAATAATTCCCCTAAATCCCAGGTCCTAAAATAAGTTTTGAGCCATCGTTAAAGCGGTTAAAGCGGAAGCGGTTGATATTGTATGATGGCGGTTTTTCTTGTAGTAACTCGGTGATGATTTTGCCGAAGGCTGGGGCGATTCCAAAGCCGTGCCCACTCATTCCAGTGGCAAGAATTAGTCCTTTTATTTGTGGCACATAATCAACGATGGGTACCAAATCAGGCATTGCGTCAATCATTCCTGCCCAAGAGTTTAGAATAGGGACTTCTTTCATTATAGGAAAGCGTTCACCAAAACGCTGTTGCATCATTTCAATGGCTTTTTGAGGGGGCGTAGGATTAAGTACGCGCATTTTTTCAAAGGGGCTTTGTTGATCGGCTTGCCAGTTTTGATGGGCAGTGGATGAATCGGGGTAATCGCTTGGCACAGGCATTCTAAATTTAAGATCGTTCCAATATTTTTTCCCGACAGGTAGCCAAGTTCGGGCATTTTTTAACGTATTGTTGCCCAGAAAAAGTTCGATAAAATCAGGCAATGCTAAGCTGTAACCACCGTCTAAACGCCTTCTAAAGCCGATTTTTTCATCGGCAGTATTGCCTTGCCATAGTTCGGGTAATGGAGTTGTTTGTGCGACACTGGCACGTACGGATAGTTGTGGAATATGAATGTGATGGTGTTTTAGAAAAAGTGCTGACCATGCACCACCTGCGAGAACGGCTTGGGAGGTCTTTAATAGTCCTTTTTCGGTGTGCAAGGCAGTGAGTTTGCCGTTGCTCGTTTGGCATTCTCGTACTGCACAATTCTCTATGATTTTCACACCTTCTTGATGGCATAATTTTGCTACTTCAGGCACAGCTTGCCAAGGTTCAGCACGTGCATCACTTGGAGTGCAAACTGCCCCAAGCCATTGGTGATAGAGTTGTGATTGATTTTGATTAAGGGTTTTAGCCAGTTGTTGGCGATCAAGTTCAAGGCTATCTATCCCATAGGATTTGGCGGTTGATAGCCATTGCTGCCGTTGTTGTAATTTTTCTTCACTGCTGGCAATATACATCAAGCCAGCACGCTGAAATCCGCATTTGCCTTTAAGTTCTTTATCGATTTCTTCCCATAGGCGGCTGGCGTGTTGCATTATAGGAATTTCAGCTTCATCACGCCCTTGTTGGCGTATCCAGCCCCAATTGCGTGAGGATTGTTCACCCGCAATTCGTCCCTTTTCCAAAACAATGGTCTTAAACCCCTGACGATTGATAAATAATGCGGTAAAGATGCCGATAACACCACCGCCAATAATGGCTACGTCCACATCCTGTGGAAGTTTGTCGCTAAAAGTAATCGGGGTATTTTCAGTAATCATTTTAAAAAATTTTGCCAATCTTGGGAGCGAAAACCGCGCTGACTCAAAAAACTTTGTTGTTTGATTTTCTGTTTCATTTTTTCTTTATAATCAAGCGGGGCAGCCTCTTCATCTTCCTCATTCTGTTCTTGAGTTCGCTCATCATTTTTGGTGGCGAATTTTTTTTGCCAAACTTGGTAACAATAGTCTTGCCATTGTTCATCTTCAATCTCAGAGAGGGCCTCCCCTATCATTTCGCTATCAATTTGATGTTGCGATAATTCTTGTTTTATCCATAGATAACCCTTGCCACTTGCTAAGCGAGATCTGACAAGTGATTGTACAAAACGCTCATCACTTTGGTAGTTTTGTTGTTGCAGTTGGGTTAGTACTTGCTCAATAATCGTAACTGAAAAAGCACCCAATTTGCGTTTAAGCTCGCTGGCACTATGTTCACGTATTGCTAATAAGCGAATGGCTTTATCGTAGGCTTTTTTTTGTTGTTCTGTCGCATTCATTGTAGTGCCCTCGCCTGAATTGCATACACGCCAAAAGCCTCACATTCAAATTCTATTTCAATGGGATATAAGTGAGCATATTTTTTTTCAAAGGCTTCTTGAGAGGCACCGACTTCGAGAAATAGCCATCCATCAGGATTTAGATAATGAATACATTGAGCTAAAATTTGATCCACAATTTCTAAGCCATCTTCACATTGAGATTGAGCACTGCGACGACCATCTAAAGCCAAAGAGGGCTCATGTTGATATTCAGCAGGTAAAGCCTCCATATCCGCAAGATTAACATAGGGAGGATTGCATAAAATAATGTCCATTTTTTTATTGTTAAACTTAGGGTTTTGCTTAAAAGCAGAAAATAAATCGCTTTGTAGCAAAATAGCTTGTTGTTCTAAATCGTAACGTTCTATGTTAATTTTTGCGACCTCTAAAGCCTCTTGGGAAATATCACTTAAATAAAGTTCAGCAATAAAATCACAGTGTAACCAACTGGCAATCCCCAAGCAACCACTACCACAACATAAATCTAATAACGATAAATTATTGCGAGCTTCTGCATCTATCCAAGGCATAAATTGATTTTCTATAATCTCTGCTATTGGAGAGCGAGGAACAATGACTCGTTTATCAACATAAAATGGATAGCGAGCAAAATGAATTTGTTTTGTAATGTATGGGGTTGGTAGGCGTTTTTCGGTACGCTGAAAAAACACATCTTGTAATTTTTTTTGCTCAGAATCCGTAAGCGTTAACATTAAAGAGTCTTCTGAGTGCTCAGGCAAAATATCTAATGCATAGGTGATTAATGCTGCGGCTTCATCACGTGGATTGTCTTTGCCGTGTCCATAGTAGAGGGGCGTTTTTTGTAATAACTCATCCCCATAATCTAACCACTCAAGGGCGGTTGTAGGAAATGTAGCCATTATAGATTTACTCGGGTGGTTTATTTTGGAGAAAGTTTTCTCTTATCTCTGGAGAAAGAATTAAGGTAGGGTCAACACGTTGGTCAAACCAATTCATCCGCCAATCCAAGTGTGCTCCAGTAACACGGCCCGTTGCACCTACCTCTGCAATAATTTGTCCTTGTTTGACCTCTTGCCCATTTTTCACTAAAATTTTATGCAGATGGATAAAGGTGCTGGATAAACCCAAGCCGTGATCGACAATTAACGTGCCTCCTGAGAAAAACATATTATCATGGGTTAAGGTAACAATTCCACTGGCTGGCGCATAAACAGGGGTTCCTGTAGCCGCGGCAACGTCGATACCAAAATGTGGACGTCTTGGTTTGCCATTTAAAATACGCTGGCTTCCATAAACCCCAGTAATAATTCCATACAAGGGTGGGGAAAACACTTGATTGAAACCATTATGCTGAGATAAAACAGCACGGGCTTTTTTCGATAAGGCGTATTCTTTATAAATTCTATCAAGATGTTTTTCATCAACGCTTACCTTAGATTTAGGCAAACCGTTGATACGTTGAATTTTATAATCTCGTTTAGTGAGTTTATAAATTTTCGAGAAAAGTTGATTATTTTTTTGATAACTTAACTTTTGTTTAAGTTTGGCGTCGCGTCCAAAACCAAAGATAAAAAAACGCTGACTACCCTCTTGCAGTACATCGATTTTTTTATCATTGAGGCGTAATTTAGAAACCGAGGCATCAATAATTTCTCCCCGAATAACGCCACCTTGAATCCACTCTCCATATAACTCAATGTCCTGAGCTATTGCTTCTCTTGTAAAGTCTTGTGCCGTGACAATACCAGTAAAAAACAATAAAAAAATAAGTAGAGAACTTCGCAATAGCATTATCAAATAATAGAGAGCTAAATAATTAGATTGAAAATGAATAATTATCAATTATCCATCCTCAATTATCAATTAAAAAAGCAACTTTTTTTGGTATAATTACGCTTATTATCTTGTTAAAATAGTTTACTGTCCTGTTAAGAATAGACTTATTATGAGTTTTTTCGTTATATCCAAAAGACAGATTTGAATAAATTTTTACAAAAAAAATAAAAATAATCATGAAAAAATTGTCTCTTTTATCATCAATCTTTTCAATTGCCCTAATGTTGAGTGGTTGCTCGACACTAAATACCGCCTTTGAAAGTAGCACTGGGTCTATTGGGCACAGTGTTGATGATAACTTTCTGATTAATGGAATTATACAGAGAACACGTATTAATTCTCGCAATGTGACGACAGAGACGCCACTTCAAGGATCACTTGATATTGAAAATTCCAGCCAAAAAAAAGTTTCTGGAAAATTACTTTTTGAAATTACTACTTTGGGTGCATATCAACCAGTATGGGTTGCTAATTTAGACGTTAGCTTAGCTCCAAACGAAAAAAGAAATATTCCTTTTATCTTTTATTTTGAAGACATAATTGGCTCATTAAACTTAGAAGAGGTAAAAGCCGAGAGAGAGCTCTCAAGTACTAGCGATAATAAAAACCTGTTCGATTTAGATTTGGTTGTGCGTTCGCAAATTAATGAAGTGCGTGATTCTTTTTCTTTGTTTTTAGGAAACCAATAATAAAAATATCTATCGCTATAACTTGTAACATTATAGCGGTAAAAAAATCATAGTTGCATAACGATAAAGTTAAGCTATCAGTTGATTCTTGGAATGATACATTGTGATGGCATCTTGTTTGCCCTCAGAGGTTTGGTAGTATCCTAATCTTCTCCCCATTGCCTTAAAGCCAGCTTTTTTATAGAGCTTTATTGCCACCCCATTAGAGACATTAACCTCAAGATAAATAATATCAATTTGTAAATCTTTATAATAGTTCTTGAGCAAAATTCGCAACGCTGTAGTGCCGATTCCTTGATTCTGATATTCTAAGGCAATAGAAAAATTCAGTAATTGACTTTGTCCATCTACCTTATCAAGAATGGCATATCCCGCTATTTCATCATGACTTATGAACAATGTGCAAATATAATTTTTTTGCGCATAGATAAATGACTGATTGCTCCATGGTCTAAAGTATAACTTTTCCTCAATAGCAACCACTTGAGGAATATCATTTTCTAACATCGGGCTTAATATCACCATATCAAATCCATAACAAAATATCTAGTAATTTCTCTAAACTTTCGCTCTGAATTTTTAGTCTCTATTTTTTATTGGTATTACAGGAAGTTAAAACTATTTGATATAATGCTTAACTTCTTGACCCCTTAAATATAAATTCTCTCTAAAAACTCTCAATATCATATAATTAAACTGTTATTGTTATGAATTTAATAAAAATTACAATTTTACTATGAAAATTTTAAATACTGAGACCTTTGCATAAAAGTATGGCAAAAGAAAAAAGATAAAAAATCGTTCTGATTGAGGCGTGGAACGCAGCTAATACGTCCGTCTTCGCAAGTTTCACAACGAAAATCAGAGCGATTTTTTACTTTTTTACTTGTCATATCTTTTGTGCAAAGGTCTCATACTTTTTCTCTCAATTTTTTTAGTGTTGTACTTTTTTAAATGATTCACCTTGATTTTTTAAATATCAAATATTATTATGCCTGAGTATCGCTCAAAAACCTCAACTCATGGTCGCAATATGGCTGGGGCTCGCTCCTTATGGAGAGCTACTGGAATGCAAACTGAAGATTTCGGTAAACCTATTATTGCCATTGCCAACTCATTTACACAATTTGTTCCTGGGCACGTCCATCTTAAAGATCTCGGGCAGCTTGTTGCGAGAGAAATTGAAAAAGCTGGAGGTATTGCTAAAGAGTTTAATACCATTGCTGTGGATGACGGCATTGCTATGGGACACGATGGAATGCTTTACTCTCTCCCCTCACGAGATATTATTTCCGACTCCATAGAATATATGTGCAACGCCCATTGTGCGGATGCTTTAGTCTGTATTTCCAACTGCGATAAAATCACCCCCGGTATGTTAAATGCTTCTTTAAGACTCAACATACCGACGGTTTTTGTCTCTGGCGGACCAATGGAGTCTGGCAAAACAACCATTGGGGGACAAACCATTAAAGTAGATCTTATTTCTGCGATGGTCGCCTCTGCCGTTGATGATAATAACGATGAAGACCTCAAGGCTTACGAAGAAAGTGCCTGTCCAACATGTGGTTCCTGCTCTGGAATGTTCACCGCAAACTCAATGAACTGCCTAACCGAAGCGATTGGCTTATCCTTACCTGGAAATGGTTCATGCTTGGCGACTCACGCTGATCGTGAAGCACTTTTTCTGCGTGCAGCTAACGTTATTGTTGATATTACCAAACGTTATTACGAACAAAACGACAAGTCTGTTTTACCACGCTCCATAGCCAATTTTCAAGCCTTTGAAAATGCGATGACCTTGGATATAGCAATGGGCGGCTCCACTAACACCATCCTCCATTTACTCGCTGCCGCTCACGAGGCACAAGTTGATTTTACAATGAGTGATATTGACCGCCTTTCTCGCCAAGTGCCATGTTTATCTAAAGTTGCCCCGAACACGACTAAATATCATATGGAAGATGTACACCGAGCTGGTGGCATTATGGCATTGCTTGGTTGCTTAGAAGCTGGAGGGCTTTTACACACCGACATTCCAACCATTCATAGCAAAACAATGAAAGAGGCTATTGACAAATGGGATATTTCTCGCTCAAACGATGAACAAGTACATACTTTTTACAAAGCCGCTCCCGGTGGCGTGAGGACAACCGTCGCTTTTAGCCAAGACAAGCGCTGGCCGACTTTAGATTTAGACCGTAAAAACGGCTGTATTCGCTCTGTAGAAAATGCCTACTCTACTGAGGGAGGGCTCGCCGTACTCTATGGTAATATTGCCAAACAAGGCTGTGTTGTCAAAACTGCTGGAGTCGATGAATCCATTCTCAAATTCACCGGCACTACTATTGTATTTGAAAGTCAGGATGAGGCTGTCAAGAGCATTCTTAACGATGAAGTAAAACCCGGTATGGTCGTTGTGATACGTTATGAGGGACCCCGTGGCGGACCCGGTATGCAAGAAATGCTTTACCCCACCAGCTACCTCAAATCAAAAGGATTGGGAAAAGAATGTGCCCTCTTAACTGATGGGCGATTTTCGGGAGGAACTTCAGGACTATCAATTGGGCATGCCTCACCTGAAGCTGCCGAAGGAGGCTTAATTGGGATTATCGAAAATGGCGATACCATTAACATCGATATACCCAATCGCAAAATCTCTCTTGAAATTGAAGATAGCATTATCCAACAACGCATTGATGCCCAAACAGCAAGAGGAAAAGAAGCATGGTCACCAGTCAAAGAACGTCCAAGAAAAGTCAGCTTAGCGCTTAAAGCCTATGCCAAGATGGTGTCTAATGCAGCCAGTGGCGCCGTCAGACAGTTATAGAGACCTTTGCACAAAAGCTATGACAAGTAAAAAAGCAAAAAATTGCCCTGATTGTCGTTGTGAAACTTGCGAAGACGGACGTAGTTAGATTAGCACATATTGCTCCTTTGAAAAAATCAAATAGCCTAAAAAAAATAATCTTAAGGCTCTCTTTCTTAGGGCTATTTTTCATACAAATTACCCAACCTGCCCAAAGCATAGAAGCCATTTGGCGTGGAGCACTCCTTTCCTCAATAGTTGCTTATTTAGCGAGTAACCCTCTATCAATGGAACAACTGGGATTTGAGCTTGGCTATCATACTGAAAAAGATATTACCGCCCTTAAATTAACTAATGCATGGAATCTTCAAAAAGGATTATTGCAGAACTCAAACTATCGCTTAGACTCACAGATCCGATTTAATATTGGATTTTGGCAATTAGGTTTGCTGAGTGATCAGGGGGATGACTTTACT
This sequence comes from uncultured Gammaproteobacteria bacterium, assembly GCA_929200535.1. Taxonomy (GTDB): domain Bacteria; phylum Pseudomonadota; class Gammaproteobacteria; order CAKMZV01; family CAKMZV01; genus CAKMZV01. The sequence continues at coordinate 45,325 of CAKMZV010000006.1, read as the reverse complement.
CGCCATCAGCGTAATAGTACCAATGCAGAATTTGCTATCCACTTTAAGCACCACCTAACACATTTTCCACTCACGCTTGAAACGCTTAGCGGTATTACCTATTTATCCACAAGGCAAATGGGCAATGTCAAATACGGAAGTAATATAGGCTTTGTCAATGGGTTAATAGTAGGATATGCTAAAAATGACGATTTATCGTTAAACCTTAGCTATCTCCACTACTCAAATAATGACATCGCTGAGAATAATCCGCCTGATAATTTTATCTACTTCGGATACCAAAAAAAGTTTAATATTTTTAAGCAAGAAAATAAATAAAGCCTTGCTTCACTATATATCTTTAGGATATTGAATTTTATGTGCACTTACCCAGCACTTTCTTAAACATTTATACTTTCCAAAGTTAAAAAATAAACGGATCATTTATCTCGTCATTTAACAGTGAAGACGATTCTATCTGCAATAAAACTTCCTCTTTGTGAGATTCGGAAGAAACTTTATAAAGGCTCTTCATCTCTGCCATAACATTATTATGACCAATAAGTCTTTCAAAATAAATCAAATTACCTGAAACTTTCAATCCCTCAATAAAAATTTGTGGGAGTTTACTAATAGAACCACAAATAATAATTTTATTAAAAGGCTTCAACTCCTTAATCGCAAAACCATCTGCATTAATAAGTTCAACATTTTTAATCGAATATTTTTGCAAATTTTTTTGTGCCTGCTGATATAAATCTCTATTAATTTCATAAGCCGTTACCGAACGACTCAAACAAGATAACAAAGCAACAATAAAGCCTAAACCTGCGCCAATCAATAAAATATTTTCATAATCTTTAGGTTGTATCTCTTGGATAATGAAAGCTTGTACTTTCGGCTCTAACATTTTTTGAGTTTGATACAACGGCAGGCAAACATCCGAATATGCCAAAGATTTATATTTTTTTGGCACAAAATCCTCACGCCGAATAAGATATAAAAGATCTAAAATAGACTGATCCAACACGCCCCAGGGGCGAATTTGCTGTTCAATCATATTTTCAATTGGTGGGTAAACGGGGCTCATTAAATGATTAACTTCAATTTTAGAGAAAAACTTTCTTGAAAATAGAAACTCTTCTATCCAACTCTTCTTTATCCCAATTTAACATAATTAGCATCGATAAGCACCGACTCATTATGGCATCCGATTGTGGAGTTTTGGTATGACGAAGACTCTCCATATCTGATTCGCTTAACCCCCATTTATTCGCATCACCTGCTGGATTAGATAAATTTTTAATATGCTCCCAACGGCGAATATAATGCCAATTATTATCATACCAATAAAAACACCCTGCTCCATTTTCTGCCAACTGTTTACTCACCTCTACTGCTCGCTCTTCACTGGGCAAGAAAAATGAAAGAAAACCAGCATTATCACCATTCGCATCAGGGAGCTCCCTAAATTCAACTTCGGCATACTGTGAAAGCGCCTCTTTTAATTGAGCCTTATGAGCCCGCTGGGTGCTAATTATTTTATCCAACTTAGCAAATTGAGCGATCCCCATTGCCGCATTCATTTCTGAAATACGAAAATTTAAACCAACAATAGGATGTTCCTCCGCCCCTCTATCATCACCTACGTGTGAATGCCCGTGATCGCTATATTGATGAGCAAATTGATAATAAGAAGCATCGTTGGTTAACACCGCTCCACCCTCACCACACGAAATTGTTTTTACAGAATCAAAAGAATATGTGCCTATATGCCCTATTGTGCCTAATGCCCTACCGTGATAACTTCCACCAGTGGCTTGGCAAGCATCCTCCAATAATAAAATACTATGTTTTTGGCACAAAGCAACTAAAGCATCCATATGAGCCATACCACCACACATCTGCACAACATTGATTGCTTTAGTTCGAGACGTTATTTTTCTTTCTACATCGACTGGATCTAAACACAAAGTTTTATCAATCTCTGCAAATACAGGCGTCGCACCAATGGCAAGAATAACTTCCACAGAAGCTACAAAAGTAAACGCAGGAACAATTACCTCATCTCCAGCACCTACCCCCATACCAATTAAAGCCGTTTGTAACGCAGCGGTACCACTTGAAACTAAATGGCAATGATTTACCGAAAACTTATCACAAACTAACTGCTCTAACTCTCTTGCCTTCCAATGATTATTACGCAAACCATCGAAATTATAACGAAAGGTAAACCCCTCCGTCATCACTTGATTTACTTGCTGTTGCTCCTCTTCACCAATCCACTCAAATCCAGGCATATCTCAATCCTATTTAATTAAAAAATGAATCTAAATTATAACATTGAACTACCCCAAACTCCCTCACAGAGCATTGTGTTTCCTTAATTTATCCGCTACTTGTTCACCTTCCTGCTCAAACTCTCATCGAGAGCAAAAACAGCACAACCATATCAACGCTACCCCCCCCCTTATCTAGAATATCCTTAGTAAATCCAACATATGCCTCAACCGTCTTTAAATTACCTTTGAGAAGATTTAATCTTAGTGATTTATGTATATCAATATATTTGTGATAAATAAATAAACCACTTGAAAATCACTAAATAAATATTATTAAACTAAGTTAGAATGTATATGATACTTGTTGTATTTATTTCTAAATCTACAAACCGCCTTATACAATAGAAAGTCACCTCAATACTCCTTCGCTTATGTCCGCAATTATTCAAATCCAAAATGTCAGCAAAACCTACAACAATGGGCATCAGGCATTACATAGCATTAATTTAGACATTAAAAAAGGAGAAATTTTATCACTTCTTGGACCTAATGGTGCTGGCAAAACAACCCTTATTTCAATTATCTGTGGCTTAGTCAATAAAAGCTCTGGCTCTATCCTTATTGACAACTTTGACAACACCACCCACTACCGCCAAGCACGAGAAAAAATTGGCTTAGTCCCGCAAGAACTCCATCTTGGAATGTTTGACAAAGTATGGAATACCCTTCGTTACAGTCGCGGACTATTTGGCAAAAAAGCTGATGACGCCTACCTTGATCAGCTCCTCAAAGACCTCTCTCTACACGACAAAAAAAATGAAGAAATGCGTAACCTCTCAGGAGGAATGAAACGTCGTGTACTTATTGCTAAAGCCCTCGCCCACCAACCTGAAATTTTATTTCTTGATGAACCGACTGCGGGTGTGGATGTTGAGTTACGAAAAGATATGTGGCAAATCGTCGATAAACTACGTCAATCTGGCGTCACCATCATCCTCACCACCCACTACATTGAAGAAGCCGAAGCCATTGCTGATCGTGTTGGTGTCATTAATCAAGGAAAAATCATCCTACTTGATGAAACAAAAGCCATTATGAAACGGCTCGGCAAAAAACATATGCACCTCGAATTGCAAACCCCACTTAGCCAACTCCCAGATACACTCAAAGCACTCAACTTTGAAATGAGCGAAGATGGCGCCTCGCTATACTACCACTTCAAAAATCAAAAAGAATACGCCAACATACCTAAACTACTCAAAGCTGTCACCGACTGTGATATTCTCATCAACGAACTACACACCTCCAAATCCTCATTAGAGGATATCTTTGTTAACCTTGTCACTAATGAAAAATGAACCTAACTGCGATTAAAGCCATATACAATGCCGAAATGAAACGCTTTTGGAGTACCATCGGTCAAAGCATCGTTTCCCCCGTTATCTCAACCTCACTCTACTTCGTCGTCTTCGGCAGTGCCATCGGCTCACGTATTGACCAAGTCGAAGGCATTGACTACGGCACCTTTATCGTTCCCGGAATGATGATGTTTGCCCTCCTCACCCAAAGCGTCTCCAACGCCTCGTTCGGTATTTTCTTCCAAAAATTTACCGGCACAATGTACGAAATCCTTTCTGCCCCCGTCTCCTCCACCGAAATCCTCCTCGGCTTTGTTGGAGCAGCTGCCTCCAAATCCTTTATTATTGGTAGCATCATACTAATCACCTCCAACTTCTTCGTTGACCTCCACATTCAACACCCTATTATTATGCTCACCTTCTTTATCCTCACCTGCCTATCCTTTAGCCTCCTCGGCTTTATTATCGGACTCTGGGCAGACAACTTTGAAAAACTACAAATTGTCCCACTCCTCATCATCACCCCACTGGTTTTTCTCGGTGGTAGCTTCTACTCCATCAATATGCTCCCCGAAATTTGGCAATCCATCTCGCTATTCAATCCCGTACTCTACCTCGTCAGTGGCTTCCGCTGGAGCTTCTTTGGCGTATCCGATGTCAATATCACCCTCAGCCTCATCTTTATCGGACTCTTTCTAAGTACCTGCGTTGGCATTGTCTGGTGGATGTTCCGAACAGGCTATAAACTACGTTCATAAAATAAACCAACCTCAAAAATGCAACAAAAAACACTTGGAAAAACAGACATAAAAGTCTCTAAAATCTGCCTTGGAACGATGACTTTTGGGGAACAAAATACCCAACAAGAAGCCTCTAAACAATTAGACTACGCAACAAATAACGGCGTTAACTTTATCGACACCGCTGAAATTTACGCCGTACCACCAAGAGAAGAAACCTACGGCAAAACCGAAGAAATGATTGGTAATTGGCTACAGCAAAGCCAAAAACGTAATGAAATTATCCTCGCGACCAAAATCGCAGGCCACGGCTTACCTTGGATTCGTGATGCAGAAGGATTTGTCGAAAAAAATATTAGCAAAGCGATTGATGGCTCACTAAAACGCTTAAAAACCGACTACGTCGATTTAATTCAACTACACTGGCCACAACGAGGCGTGCAACTTTGGGGCAAACAAAACCATCACCCCAGTATGTACAAAGAAAACGCCCTTGAGCAACTTGAAAGCTACTACTACGCCCTCTCCCAAGAACAAAAAAAAGGCAAATTTAAACACATCGGACTCTCCAACGAAACCGCTTGGGGCGTAATGAAATACCAACAACTTGCCGAAAATCAAGGACTCTCCCCAATAGTCTCCAATCAAAATGCCTACTCCATTGTCCGCCGTGAATACGAAGTTGCACTCAGTGAAATCTCACTCTATGAAAAAATCGGACTACTCGCCTACTCCCCACTGGCAGGTGGATTTCTCACTGGCAAATACGCCAACAACCAAATGCCCGAAAACTCACGTTTTCAACTCTTCCCACAAATGATGGGCTACTACCGCAATGAACGCTCTGCCAAAGCCGTAGCAGCCTATCAACAACTCGCCGATGAACTCAACATCAGCCTAACCCAACTGTGCCTATCCTTTGTTAACGATCAACCATTCGTCACCAGCAATATCATCGGTGCCACCACAATGGAACAACTCAAAGAAAACATCAGCTCCGCCGAAATAACACTCAACGAAGAAACCCGCAATAAAATCGATGAAATTTTCACCGAATACCAAAATACCGGGAGTTGGTAACTGAAAATTTTTATCAAAAATTATGGAACTACAAAATTTAACCGAAATTTTCAATAATAAAGTATTTAGAATTCCTGATTACCAAAGAGGTTATGCATGGAAAAATCCACAATTAGAAGATTTATGGCAGGATTTGAATATACTCGAAGAGGAAACTGCTCATTACACAGGTATGCTATCTGTTAAAAAATATGAGAATAATACCTACTTTATAGTAGATGGTCAACAAAGGATTACATCACTTATTATTGCAATAAAAGAAATTTGTACGAAACTAAGTGCTTTAAACGTTTCATGGGTAAATGAAAAGGAAGTTAGTGACTACGAAAAAATATTTTTGCATAGAAAAACAGGAGAAGAAGGCAAAGTAATAGAACAAATATTTGGTTATCAAGAAGACAACCCCAGTCACATCTATTTTAGAACTAAAATTTTAGAAATATCAAGTACAGACGATAGTACACCTGATGATACGGTTTATACGAATAATCTTAAAAATGCAAAAAAATTTTTTGAAGAAAAATTAAAAAATAAAGCCCAAGATAGCCTTGAAGTGTTACTAAAAAAAATTACCGAGCAATTGAAGTTTAATTTTTATAAAATTGAAAGCGAGTTAAATGAGTTCGTAGCTTTTGAAACAATGAATAATAGAGGTAAACCTTTAACTACATTAGAGTTGTTGAAAAATAGATTGATATACCTCAGTACACTGTTACCTCAGAACGATGAAAAAGAAAGAGAGTTGCTTAGAGAAGATATAAATAATGTATGGAAAACAATATATGAGTATTTAGGCAAGAACCCCAACAAAGAAATTTCAGATGATGATTTTTTGCAAGACCACTGGATAATGAATTTCCAATACGACCGCAAGACCTCAAAAGTTTATAAAACATTCTTGTTAGATGACTACTTTACAGCTAAGAAGGTTATATCCTTTCGAATGCATGCACAAATCTTAGAAAATGGTAGCGCACAGCAACAACAGTTAGATGAGAGACCCATAACTTTTCAGAAGATTCAAATCTATGTTAAGGATATGCAAAAAGCAGTTAAACACTATTACTACTTACACAACCCTACAGATACTGATTGCAACTATTCCGACTCTCTAAAAACATGGCTAACAAAACTTAATCGTTTGAGCTTTGGTGCATTCAAACCTGCCATTATGGCTATGTTAGTTCGTAATGTAGATGATGAAAAAATAACTGAGGTCCTGCAGGAAATAGAAAGATTTATTTTTATTGAATTTAATTTGTACCATCGACAACGTAACTATAAAAATACAACTTTTTATAGTTTTGCCAAAACAATACATGTTGCTAATGATGATCAATTGAGTACAAAAGTGGATGATTTGTTAAATGCAATTCAATCACTGATTACAAAAGATAATTTAGCAAAAACATTTACTGAGGCGATAAATAAAAAAGAAGAAAAATACTATAAGTGGAATGCAGTAAAATATTTTCTTTACGAGTATGAGTTATCTTTGCAAGAAAAAGCGAGAGGAGATTTAAAAGTGGAATGGGAACATATCAACTCGGATAGTATAGAGCATATTTACCCCCAAACTGCTACCAATGAGTGTTGGACAAATAAATTTCCAAACAAAGACTGCTTACATGACTTAGGAAATTTACTGCTTCTTTCAAGACGAGTAAATTCAGAACTACAAAACAAATGCTTTAATGATAAAAAAGAACGATTTTCTAAAAATAGCTACTCAGCGATAGCAGTCTCAAAATTTGAAGACTGGACGCCAGAAACAATTCAAAAAAGAAAAGAAAAAATGTTAACATTTCTTGATGAGCGTTGGGATACCAAAATTTGCACAGAATTAAACGAAAGTGATTAATTTACTTTATCCTTTATACAACGCATTGCTCTACCTTAAAAAACAACAACAGATAAACAATAAAAACACCAATGGGAATAGAAGTAACCTCTTTCCATGCCGATATTCGGCACATACTTCAATCGGCTAGAAGCAAGGCACAAACAGCTGTTAATTCTGCGATGGTAGAAGCCTATTGGTTAATCGGTAAACGCATTGTAGAAGAAGAGCAACATGGGGATAACAAAGCCAAATATGGCAAGCGATTGATGGAAGAGCTCTCCACAGCTTTAACCGCTGATTTCGGCAAAGGGTTTTCCTATGCAAATTTATACAACTGTCGGCAGTTTTACCTCAAATTCTCTGAACAGAATCTCTACACACTGTGTAGAGAATTAAGCTGGAGTCATTTACGTTTGATTATGCGGGTTGAAAATTTTCAAGCATTAGAATACTACTGTAATGAAAGCCGTGCTGAAAACTGGACAGTGCGTCAACTTGAACGCAACATCAAAAGCCACAGCTACCAACGGTTACTTTCCTCACAGACTAAAGCAAATAAACAAACAGAACCTAACCCGACCAATACTTTAGACTTTATCAAAGATCCTTATGTGTTGGAGTTTTTACAACTTCCTGAGCGAGCAAAACAAAAAGAATCCGATTTGGAACAAGCCATTATTGATGAGTTACAAAATTTCCTATTAGAAATGGGTAAAGGCTTCTCTTTCGTTGCAAGACAAATGCGTATCAGCACCGAAACCAGTCATTTTTATCTTGATTTAGTGTTTTATAATTATCTACTTAAATGCTTTGTAGTCATCGATCTAAAAACCGACAAACTCACCCATCAGGATATAGGACAGATGGATATGTATGTACGTATGTTTGATGATCTCAAGCGTGGGCAAGACGATAACCCAACTATTGGCATTATTCTCTGTGATAACAAAGATGAAACCATCGTAAAGTATTCCGTGCTTGAAGAAAATCGGCAACTATTCGCTGCAAAATATCAGCACATACTACCCACCGAAGAGGAACTCATAGCCGAGCTTGAAAGAGAGAAGCGATTGATTGGAAAGGAGTTGGGGTAGTGGGAGACTGGAAGAAGTATAAATTTTCTGACTTTTTGATTAGGGTTAAAAAAACTGATAAATAGAGGCCTTTGCAATAAAGCTATGAAAAATAAAAATACCATCATCAACCCCATGTCCTCTCTACACAATAATTTAACCCTTCCTTGTGGGGTGGTGTTAAAAAATCGTTTGGCTAAGGCAGCAATGTCGGATTCTTTGGGGGATGGTGAGGGGAATCCAACACAGGCACAAATTCGGCTGTATGAAAAATGGGCTAAGGGTGGTGTGGGCATTTCTTTTGTGGGTGAGGTGCAGTGCGATCCGCGTTTTCCTGAGAAGCCGGGAAATTTAGTGCTTGGGGAGCATTCTAATCTTAAATTATTGCGTGAATTAACGCAACGCTCAGTGATTGATGGGGCTCATTTATGGGCACAAATCGGTCATGCTGGAGCATTGACTCCGTCATCAATTAGCCAACCCGTGGGACCTTCTGCTTTAAATTTGGAGGGTTTAACGTGTTTGGAAATGTCGCTTGATGAAATCAAACAATTACCTGAGAAGTATGCTAAATCGGCGTTGTTAGCAAAGAAGGTGGGTTTTAGCGGCGTGCATATTCATGCAGGGCATGGGTTTTTATTAAGTCAGTTTCTTTCTCCTTTATTTAATCATCGCACGGATAATTATGGGGGTTCCATTGAGAATCGTTGCCGTATTATCCTTGAAATTATTGAAGCAGTTAGAAATGCCGTTGGGGACTTGTTCCCTATTGGAATTCGGATTAATTCAAGCGATCAAATGGAGGGTGGTTTAAGTGAAGCAGACGCTTTAAAAGCAATACGATTATTAGATAAAACATCGCTTGATTTAATTGATATTAGTGGGGGGACATATTTCCCCGGAGTCAAGGGAAGTTCTGAGGGCGTTAGTAAGGGACCGTATTTTGTACATTTTGCTGAACAGGCAAAGCAAATAACTCAAATACCATTGATGGTGACTGGTGGTTTTACCCATTCGGCTCAGGCGGTGGAGGTTATTAATAAGGGCTTTGCGGATGTTATTGGTTTGGGTCGCTCAATGGTTATTGAGCCACGACTGGCTGATAGATGGTTAAATGAGGCGGAGTATAATCCCACGTTTCCACGCTTTGAGTCCCTTCCTCCCGGTGGACTAACGGCATGGTACACTATGCGATTAACTGCCATTGGTGAGGATTGGGAAGAGTCATTTGAGTTGGATTTACCCTCTGCCATTCAACAGTATGAAGAGCGCGATAATCAGCGTGTGATTCAATGGCGAAAAAGGTTTAAAGACCTTTGAAGAATGGCAGAGGGCAAAAGAAAAATGAAAAAAAAACAGTTCTAATCAAGGCGTGAAATGAAGCGAATACGTCTCGTATTAGCAAATTTCACAACGTAGATTAGGGTTTTTTTTCATTTTTCTCCGCTATTCCTTAGCGATGCTTTCAAAGTAGTGAATAAGCTCTTTGGATAGTTGAGAGGAGATAATCATTAGGCTGGCTTCGTGGTTACGCCTAAGAGCCGAATCGGTCATATTGTGGCTACCCAAAAAAACTTGTTTACCATCAATCACCACAATTTTGCTGTGCATTGTATTGTCCATTGAGTCAAAAAACACTTTGATTTTATGCTGACGTAAATGATTGGCTAAGCGATGGTTTCCTTCTGATAAATCATGATGGTATTCTGATTGTTCTAAGACTAATTTAACATCAATGCCTTGTTTGGCTTTGCGTTTGAGTATTTCAACGATTTGTACCGCTTTGTTATGCTTATTCTGAGTTGTTTTAAAAACGAAGGTGGATAGCCAAATTTCTTTTTTTGCTTGATTTAAGGCGTTGCTGAGGTGGACGAAAAAGGAACCATCGGTGAGCAAGACGATTTTTTCAGCATTATCAATTTGAATGGCTTTGTTGATAGCAAAATTTTTGCCCCAATTGCTACTGTGGTATTTTTTTTTCTGATTGGATTTATTGCTACTGGAGGCTTTTCTTTTTTTATTTGGATCATCGTATTGATGATTTCCTGTATAACTAATCAGCGGTTCTAAGTTTTCCCAATAATTGGAGCGGATAAGGCGACGCGTTAATAAGTCGATTTTATTGAGAATGGGGTTTTTCTCTCTTGAGATGATAATTTTCTTTGCCGTTGCTTTTCCAATTCCAGGCAATAATGTGAGTTGATACGCTGTTGCTGTATTTATATTTATTGAGCCTGTGGAAATATTTTTACTATAAGCCGCGTTGCTAATCAGTAAAAAAACTAAAGCAAAAATTAGAGACCTTTGCATAAAAGTATGGCAAAAGAAAAAAGATAAAAAATTGTTCTGATTGAGGCGTGAAACGCTGCTAATACGTCCGTCTTCGCAAGTTTCACAACGAAAATCAGGGCAATTTTTTGCTTTTTTACTTGTCATATCTTTTGCGCAAAGGTCTCAACTAATCTTTTCATTCTAATTGGCTATAAAAATGAATAAATCTGAGAGAGCACTTGATTGGTGTGAATCCCTTCAAGTACTTCTATTTGATAGTCTGCACATTCTTGGTATAGAGGATGGCGAATTGTATGCATATTTTGTAAAACCTCTATCGGATTTTTCCCCTTAAATAATGGGCGATTAGAATCCTCTCTGACTCGTGATGAGAGTAGTTCAACAGAGGCCGATAAATAAATCACTACGCCTTTTTTGATAATTTCTCGATTTTTTTCACGTAAAATAATTCCAGCCCCTGTGGCAACAACCGATAAACGATTTCTATCAATGGATTCTAAGGCTTTAGTTTCTCTATCTCGAAAGCCTTGTTCTTTTTCAAAATCAAAAATTGTTTGAATATCAACGCCAGCATTTTTTTCAATTACGGCGTCTAAATCAAAAAATGCACAGTCTAATTGTGAGCCTAATTTTTTACCCACAGAGCTTTTGCCAACGTGAGTAGGTCCAATAAGGAATATTGGTTTAGATGGCTGAGATTTTTTTGTATTTAAGGTCGTGCTCAATAGTCTTATCCTACAATCGCTTTTTTGACACTGTCGTATGTTGCATCAATGCTAACAGTCTGTACCTTATCTTGGCTTGACTCAATAGCCATATCAGGATCTTTTAAGCCGTTACCTGTTAGCGTACAGACTAAGGTGCTACCCTCAGGGATAAGCCCTTTTTTATAATCAATGATTGCCCCACCAATTGAGGCAGCTGAGGCAGGTTCACAAAATACACCTTCTTCGCTTGCCAATTCATATTGAGCATGTAAAATTTGCTCATCAGAAAGCATCGAAATATGACCATTGGATTGTTCTTTGGCTTCTTCTGCCAAGTCCCAACTTTGTGGGTTACCAATGCGAATTGCTGTTGCAATCGTTTCAGGGTTATCCACTCTTGCTCCTCTGACAAAAGGAGCTGCCCCTTCCGCTTGATAGCCAACCATACGCGGTAGGTTTGGCATTTTTTGATGTTCAAAGTATTCCCGATAGCCCATCCAGTAAGCACTAATGTTGCCTGCATTGCCAACGGGTAAATAATGAAAGTCTGGCGCTTGTGAGAGTGCATCGATAATTTCAAAAGCTGCGGTTTTTTGACCTTGTAAACGGTATGGGTTAATTGAATTTACAATACTAATGGGGGTATCTTTGCCCACTTGTTTGACCAACTCCATTGCCTCATCAAAATTACCAGAAATTTGAATGATTTTTGCCCCATACATCATTGCTTGGGCTAATTTTCCCATTGCGATTTTGCCCTCTGGAATAAGCACAAAACAATCCATATTCGCACGTGAAGCATAAGCCGCTGCCGCTGCCGAGGTGTTGCCTGTTGAGGCACAAATAACTGCCTTAGAGCCTGAGTTATAGGCGTGGGTTACTGCCATGGTCATCCCTCTATCTTTGAATGAGCCTGTCGGGTTGAGCCCTTCGTATTTTGCCCAAATGGATATTCCAGGTAGATGTTTTTTGGCAAGATTAGGTAATGGAATTAAGGGCGTATCTCCCTCACCAAGGGAGATGATTTTATCTTCTTTTGCTATGGGAAGATAATCTTGATAGTGTTCAATTAAGCCAAAATAGTTGTTCATTATGAATCCTCTTTTCTAATCTCGATTAAATACTCGAATTAAACTCCAATCCTCATCTACATAGCCGGGCAAACTGAGTATATCTTTGAGGGCTTTTTGAATTTTCTTTTCTTGTACTTTATTGGTAATTAATGCAATGCTTGCGACTTTTTCACCTTCTTTAGGTTCATCTTGGTTAATGGCTTCAATGCTAATATTCAAGCCCTCTAATACTGAGGCAAATTGCTTTATCATCCCCGGCTTATCTTCTACTCGAAAACGAAAATAATAGGCGTGCTCAGTGTCCTCAAAGGCAATCATTTGAGCTTGATTATGGCTATCGCCTAAATCTGGAAAATAAACTGAGGGTAGGCTATCTTCTTGCATCGCATAAACCACCTCAACCAAATCCGCAACGACTGCAGAACCTGTCGCATCACCACCAGCGCCTGGTCCAACACAGTTGATTTCACCCACTCGGTTTGCACAAACCTGTACAGCGTTTGTTACTCCATTAACATTTGCCAATAATAATGAATTTGAAACTAATGCTGGAAAAACATAGCCTTCAATTTTGTCATCAGTCCGCTTACAAACGCTCATTGGCTTAATCGCATAGCCCATTTTTTTGGCAATAATAAAATCTTCTATTTGCACATCGGCAAGCCCAAAATGCTGAATTTTTTCAAACTCAATTGATTGATGAAATGCTAAACGAGCTAATAATGATAATTTATGAGCGGCATCAATGCCTTCAACATCAAAGGTAGGATCTGCTTCTGCATACCCTAAGTTTTGTGCATCTAATAAAACATCTTCGTATTTGGCACCTTCATTTGCCATACGCGTTAATAAATAGTTGCATGTGCCATTGATAATGCCTGCAATACAATCAACTCTATTACCCTGTAAACTTTCGCGCATTACCTTAATAATCGGGATGCCTCCACCGACCGCTGCCTCAAATAAAATAGGTAGTTTTTTCTCTTTTGAGAGGGCAAATAATTCATCTCCATGCAAAGCCAACAATGCTTTATTCGCAGTTATTACCGGCTTGCCGTTTAATAAACATTGCTTGACCAATGATAAACTTATATTGACATCACCAATTAATTCAATCACGACATCGACATCCTCTGCTGAGCTAAGTGCCATCACGTCCGTGCCAATGGTTACCCCATTTAAATCACAATCACGTTGAGTTTCAAGATTGCGTACGACAACTTGAGAAACCTCGATTGGTGTATCCAATTGTTGCCGAAAAGCCGATGAGGCATCATTTAAAATGTTTACTACAGCGGTACCCACAGTACCTACTCCAGCAATCCCAACACGAATAGGTGAGTTTTTTTGTTTATGCATTATTTAAAAATAAAAAATAAGTAAAAAATAAGACCCTTACACTAAAAAATTAGTGAGACCTTTGCATAAAAGTATGGCAAAAGAAAAAAGATAAAAAATCGTTCTGATTGAGGCGTGAAATGAAGCTAATACGTCCGTATTTGCAAATTTCACAATAAAAATCAGAGCGATTTTTTGCTTTTTTACTTGTCATATCTTTTGTGCAAAGGTCTCAGTATAAGGGTCTTTATATAAATTAACGACTACTCAGCAGTAAAACTTAATACAAAGCTGACGCCAACTTTATTGGAAATATTAAATCCGCCTACTGTCGCTGCTAATTTTGTAATGTTATTATCAGGAACACCAAAATCTTTAGCATTAACAATTGTAGGTGCCATTGAGGTCGCTACAAATTTATTTTTTCCTACTTTGGCTATAAGTACCTTTAATTTAATAGCCTTGCTTTTACCATAAAAATTAAGTGTTGCTGGTAAATCCATTTTTTTAAAATCACGAATTCCTTTAAGCATAGCCATATCGATTTTTGCTTTAACCGTTGTATTAGGAAACTTGACTGAGTCAAAAAATAATTTGTTGATACGTTCATTTCTAATTGGAATTCTAGTCTCAATGCTATTTAAATCGATTTGCACCTCAACATTTCCTGAATTAGAAATACTGCCTGATACTTTTTTAAACACAGCAGGCTCAACAATATACTGCTTTTTAATTGTGCTAAAATGAACTGCTGAATGATCGCCATCAAGCGTATATTTTGCTTGTGCACCAACAAAAATTCCAGAAAAACTAATACCTAAAACAACAATAAATTGAATGATTTTTTTCATAATAAAATTCTCTCTACATTAAATAATAAAAATTTATTTATCATTTTTTTATAAAAATAATAATGTCCCAAAAACACATCGATTTAAAAACATTCTAATCCCCTAAGGCGCTCTCTATAAAGAAGATAGCTAAGGGTATTGTTGCTCTTTAACCGCGGAAGAATATGCCTGAAGTGCCTCTAATATTGACGTACTCTCCCTTAAAAAATTCTTACTAAATGGAGGAATTTTAGGAGATATTCCCAATATATCATACAATACTAAAATCTGCCCATCGCAGGCACTTCCTGAACCAATACCAATGGTTGGAACGTTAAGCATTTCTGTAATTTCTGCTGCCACTTCATGCTCAACACATTCCAATAAAATAATGCTTGCACCCGCTTCTGCCAATGCTTTGGCGTCATCTAAAATTCGTTGCTTACATTGCGATGTTTTACCATGTACATAATAATCACCAAGCTGGCGTAATTGTTGTGGCTTTAGGCCAATATGCGCACATACAGGAATATAGTTATCCACCAAGCAACGAATGGTTGGTGCCAATGTTTTATCCCCTTCTAACTTAACCATATCAACTCCTAAACGCATAAATTTACCCGCATTTTTAAGAGCCTGCTTGGGGGTGGTATAGCTTAAAAAAGGCATATCACTCATCAGCTCTGAATGGTTAACTACTCGCCTGACACATTCACTATGATACAACATATCTCGCATTGAAACGCCCAGAGTATCTTTTTTGCCTTGTATCACAGAGCCAAGAGAATCACCAACCAAAACCATATCTACATTGGCTTGATCTATCAAGCGAGCAAAACTCGCATCATATGCGGTTAAGCACGCTATTTTTTCCTGCTGTCGATAAAGTTTATTAATGCTCATTTGTTATAAAATGGTTATCTAATTTTGCACACAAAGCGTCGATATCTATTTTCCAAGAATCATCTAACACTTCCCTTAAAGGCAATAATACAAAATCACGTTGCGTATATTGCGAGTGCGGTAATATCAAACGAGCACATTGCCAAGTGCGTTCTTGACCATTGTTTTGGTAATAAATTAAATCCGCATCCAAACTTCTTTCCCCCCAATGACGAACCCGTTTTCTTTGTGCCTTACACTCTAACCATTGTAATACATCTAATAGCAAAGAGGCACTTAGCGACGTCTGTAAGCGCACACAAACATTAATAAAATCAGGCTGATCCTGAGGACCCAGAGGACGGCTGTAATACAGTTTAGAAGCGACAACCTCATACAAACTGGGATGAGATTTCAATCTCTCTAAGGCATCAAGAATTTGTTGCTTAGGATTATCTAAATTAGAGCCCAGAGAAAGAAAAGCGGTTTTTATTTTCATTGCTTAAGACAATAATATCATTTTACTGTGCATAAAACCTAAGAACTTGTGAGCTCTTTGCATAAAAGTGTGACACAAAAAACGTTTTTACTCTTGGCGAGTTTACGAGCCTTAGAGTAACAGTGTTTGAACTGCTTGCAGGTAAAAGAAAAAAGCTAAAAAATCATTCTGATGGAAAGGTAGATATTGAAGCAAGTTTGACAACAATAATCAGGGCGATTTTTTACTTTCTTACTTGTCATATCTTTTATGCAAATGTCTCCCTGTATTTAATTTTACCAAACTCATTAATTCTTTGAGACCATTGCAAAATAGAAAAGAGCAAAGAAAAGTAAGATAAATTAAGTGGAGGCTGGAACCGGAATCGAACCGATGTAGATGGATTTGCAATCCACTGTATAACCACTCTACCATCCAGCCATTGTGAAATAGGATTTAACCTTTAAATAAATTATAAGGTGCGATTATTTTTTTTAAAGTTCCAAGTATAAAAATACTCTCTCTATTCCCATTTTATACCTTTCCAAGTTCGCTACGAGTAAAGCTCCAGCGATTTAATAATCTTTCTTCTAACTCGTTTTTTTTCTCTGTGACAATAATTTCACTCAATTGATTAACTGCTGAGATAAGATGTTGATCGCGTATCATATCGGCGATTTTAAAGTGCACACTGCCTGATTGGCGGATTCCTATAATCTCCCCTGCTCCGCGCATTTGTAAATCACGCTCGGCAAGATGAAAACCATCATTGCTACTTTTAAGTGCATTTAAGCGTCTATACCCTTGTTCCCCAAGCGGTGCTTGATAGAGGAGAATACATTGGCTTTTGATAGTGCCACGCCCAACCCTTCCTCTAAGTTGGTGTAACTGAGCTAAGCCCATACGCTCGGCATTTTCAATGATGATAATACTTGCATTAGGAACATCAACACCAACTTCAATCACCGTTGTCGCAACTAATAGTTGAATTTCCCCTGTGCGAAATTTTTCCATTATTTCTTGTTTTTCAGCTTCTTTAAGCCTGCCGTGCATCAAGCCGATGGTAATATTAGGTAACATTTCTTGTAATTGCTCATAGCGTCCAATTGCCGACTGCACATTGAGAATTTCAGACTCATCAATAAAAGGGCATACCCAATAAACCTGACGATTCTCAGCACACTGCTCGCCAATTCTTTGGCTAAGCTGATTGACTTGTGTATTACTCATTACATAGGTTTCTATATCTTGCCTGCCGGCTGGCATTTCATCTAAGGTGGATTGTTGTAAATCACCGTACATACTCATAGCTAAGGTACGTGGAATTGGAGTGGCACTAATCAGCAATTGATGGGCAATCACATTCTCTTGATTTTCTTGCTGGCTTTTTTGCAAAAGTTCAAAGCGTTGCTGAACACCAAAGCGATGTTGCTCATCGATAATAATAATCGCAAGGCGAGTAATTTCGACCTTCTCTTGAAAGAGTGCATGAGTGCCTACCGCAATGCACGGTTCATCACTAATAAAATTTTGATGAATTTCACGCCGCTGTTTAACAGTTTTTTTACCGCACAGCAAATGTACCTTAATCCCCAAGGGGTTTAGCCATTGGGTTAAAGTATGATAATGCTGTTGGGCAAGTAATTCGGTCGGCACCATTAACGCCGCCTTATAGCCCTGCTCAACCACTCCAAGCATTACCAGTATTGCCACTAAGGTTTTACCACTACCAACATCTCCCTGCAATAAATGCATCATTGGTTTGCTATTTTGCATTGCTTGGGCTATTTCTGCATAGCATTTTTGCTGGGCTGAGGTTGGCTCAAATGGCAATTTTTGCAGTAATTGATGTTGTAAATCACTCTTGACAGATAATGGAATGGGCAATGCCTGATACTGCCCAAAAGAACTATGAAGCCTTTTTAGCCCTAAACGATGTGCAGTCAGCTCCTCAATGCTTAACCTTTCAAAATACGGGGTTTTGCCGCGCTCTAAATCCTCAAAATTGCTATCGAGAGGCGGACGATGAATGGTGTATATTGCTTGTAAGTGGCTGATTTTTGATAATTCTTGGTGGGCACTGTGTGATGCTAATAAAGATTGAAAGGAATCCATACCAAAAGGTTCCGCTGCCAACTGGTTTAATAACGGATTGATGGCATTGCGAATGCGAAACTGTGGTAAGCCATCCGATGAAGGATAAGTGGCTATTAAATAATCGGCAAGTGAGTTACTTTTTTCGCTAATAAATTCAATTTCTGGATGAATCATTTCTAAGGCATTCATCCCAGCTTTAACAGTGCCAAAACAACGAATCTCCTGCCCATAACGAAATTGATTAGCTTGTTTAGGGGAAAAATGAAAAAATTTAAGTAGCAAAAAGTGCTCGCTTTTACTATGCTGTTTGAGCATCACTCTCAATATATTTCGTCTTCTGCCCTCCAAACCAGAAGAAACAATTATCCCTTGGCACAGACATTTCATATCAACTTTTAATGTCTCAAACGGCGTAATCTGTGAGCGATTTTCATAACTCCGTGGGAAGTGCATTAACAAATCCCGTGCGGTAAAGATATTGAGCTTATAGAATTTTTTTGCGACAGTCGCCCCAACACCATAACAAGAAGCTATTGGCATATCACCAAAGGTATTGTTGTTCTCAGTAAGATCGTAATCCATAGAAACTCTTAAACACTAAATTTTTTGTCGTATGAGGTATAAAAATTGTGTGAATTAAAGTGAATAAAATCAGTTTTTAAGTTTAATGCTCCGTCGCGTGGTTGATACATTGCATCAAACACACCGGGTTGGGTTTTTGCCCATTGTTCAAGCTCGTTTGAGGGTTGATTCTTGGCGACGGTTATCGTCTGCGAGCGTTGCTGTAAATTCGATGGCAAAATAAACACGCACGTTAAACAAAATAATACCAACCCCATTGCTGAAAATAATAATCCAACTAATCCAAATTGTTGTAACATCAAACCACCCAGCGAACCACCAATAAATGCCCCAAAAAATTGATGGGTAGAAAACATCCCTAATGCCATTCCTCGATATTGCAAAGGAGCCACTCGGCTAACTGATGAGGGCAACAATGCTTCCAACACATTAAAACTCACAAAGAAAAGCGTTAGCGCGACACTTAAAAAGATAAAATTATCACTTCCCATAAACAAGCCTAAAGTCAGCAAGAGGAGCAATAAAGAAAAAATTAACATCGCACGAATACGCTGTTTTTTCTCGGTCCAAATAATCAGAGGCAAAGCCATTAACAAGGAGGCTAACATCGTTAATAAATAAATTTGCCAATGTTTAGCAAGCGCAATATTATGCTCAACTAACAAGGCAGGAATAAATAAAAAAAGCAACGTGATACATGAGTGAATACTCATCACAATCATATTAAAACCCCATAGAGGTTTGATTTTCCATACAGATTTCACTGCCGAAAAAGAGAATTTATATTCTTTGGCGCGCCCCTTTTCTTGCCCATCACCTAAGCCAACACCTTGCTCAGGCTTAACTGCAAATAACAATAAAAAGCCAACGCACCCAAGCACTGCCGTGCAATAAAAAATACCAGCCATCCCTATTATTTCATAAAAAATAGGACCTAAAATAAGCGATAACACAAAGGAAAAACCAATGCCCATCCCGACCGTTGCCATTGCTCGAATACGCACCTGAGCACGAGTTAAATCCGCCAGATAAGCAAGCAACACCGAAGCAATTGCTCCACACCCCTGCACCGCTCGTCCAAAAATAAGCTGATAAATATTTTCTGCCGAGCCAGCAATAACGCTACCCACAATAAAAAACAGCAATCCTAAGCCAATGAGTTTTTTTCTGCCATATTTATCAGAAAGTAACCCAAAAGGAATTTGCAAGGCTGCCTGACTAAGCCCATAAATACCAAGGGCAATGCCAATAAGTAAAGGAGTCGCCTCAAAATGCAAGCGACTATGAGCCTCCAATACTGGAAACACCATAAAAAGCCCCAGCATTCTAAAGCTAAACAACAAAGCAATTTTTATCGTATTGCCAAGCTCGTTTGAATTAAAAGAAATTTTATCTGCCATTAAATAAATTGGTTAAACCCACACCTCATTCCCCAAAAAACCACCTCACCCTAAAGGCAAGGTGAATGGTGCAAATTCCCCTCCATCGGAGGGGTGCCACGAAGTGGCGGGGTGGTCTCCCTCAAGTATGCACTTGTGTTTATTATTTGCGTATTAGTTGCAATAATTTTCCAGCAGAAGAATCTGTTAGCACAAATAATTTACCAGAATTTTGATATACCGCACGAATGCGCCCGAGTTTGCCTTTTAGTAGGCGTTCTTCTTGGATGACTTTAAAAGCGAAGGTATGCCCAGTTCGGCGTGCCATTCTTATGCGTACTAATTGCCCAAATTTGAGTGAACCTATCAAAAAATCCTCATTCCATTTGGCAAATTCCTCACCACTATAGCGAACCAATCCAGAGGGAGCAATGGAGGGTATCCAATAGTGCATCGGTTGTTGCATACCCGATTGATGAGTTTTATCACTGACCGGTAGATTGCTCCAATATTCATTGCCATAGCTGATAATAGGCCAGCCGTAATTTTTACCTTTGAGGATAACGTTAAGTTCATCACCACCACGTGGACCATGCTCATTTGCCCATAGGCGATTATTTTTTTTATCAAACCATAGTCCTTGTGGATTACGATGCCCATAAGAATATACGGCAGGATTTTTTTGAAATGGATTATCTTTCGGTAGGTTACCATCATCTTTCAAGCGGATGATAGAGCCGTGATGATGTTGTAAGCTTTGTGCCAGTTTGCGCTCGCCTCGATCGCCAATGCTAATATAGACAAAACCGTCATTATCAAAAGCAATGCGAGAACCAAAGTGGCGGGTAGAATCACCTGCTGGCGAGGCAGTGAAAAGAATTTGCCAATCTTGGATTTTTTTCTCACTTATTCTAAAGCGTGCCAATACTGTCGTTGCACCATCGTCATTATCAACAGGAGCAGAAAAAGTCAGATAAATCCAGCCATTTTGGGCATAATTTGGATGGGCTTTAATATCTAATAAGCCACCTTGCCCAGATTGAAAAATTTTTGTAGGAGGAGTTAGTGTATAAGGAGGTTGATATTTTTGCCCATCAAAAGGGAAAAAGACAATCCCTCCATTACGCTCGGTAACGACCAGCGTGTGGCGTTTTTGATCTTCACTATCAACTAACCATTCCGCTGCCCAAGGATGGTTTAAGTTTTCAACTACGCTAATAGCTTCAAATTGATAATCGGCAGATTTAAAAACTTCTGTTGCGTGTAATGTCCCGAATGGCAAGCATGCAAAAAGGGCAATAAGAAAACGACGCATTTTCTAAAATTACACATCAAGGTTTTCAACCGCAAGAGAGTTTTCTTCGATAAAGACTCGGCGAGGTTCAACTTCGTCGCCCATTAGGGTGCTGAATACATCATCGGCATTAACCGCATCTTGAACTTTCATTTGCACGAGTGAGCGTGATTCTGGGTTCATTGTGGTTTCCCAAAGTTGGTCCGCATTCATTTCTCCGAGACCTTTGTAGCGTTGCACTTGTTGCCCTTTTTTAGCTTCTGCAACAAGCCATTTAAGGGCTTCTTCAAAGGAGTTTACTTGTTGAGTTTTGTCACCCTTAGCGACGGTGATACTATCGCCAATTAGAGAGGATTTCAAATCTCGCCATTCCATCAATTTTGCATATTCAGGACCTTCAAGAAAATCTTGATCAATAACCACCGAGACCTCATCACCATGGCTAATTAAATCCACTTGGATTTTATCAGAATCCTTGGTAGTATTATAATGATGGCGGTTCATTGTATCACTTGCAACCAATGCTTGATGGAGGTTATCTGCCCATACGTTGGCTTTTTTTGTGCCGAGGTCTTGGCTTGCAAGGGGTTCCATATCAATAATATGATTGACCACGGTTTCATCCATTTTTCTGCATAAACGCCTTAGACTGTGCCCCGTAGATAGATGCAATTGCACCATATCCGCGAGCCCCTGATTAGCAATTGCTGGGGCATTTGCTGGCACCACAGAGGCGTTGGTCAATGCCATATTAACAATGTAATCTTCTAATTCGGCATCATTTTTAAAGTATTGTTCTTGCTTGCCTTTGCGTGCTTTGTATAACGGAGGTTCGGCAATATAAATATGCCCACGTTCAATAAGCTCTGGCATTTGACGATAAAAGAAGGTTAGCAAGAGGGTACGAATATGGGCACCATCAACGTCCGCATCGGTCATAATAATAATGCGGTGATAGCGTAGCTTTTCTGGGTCATATTCTTCCTTGCCAATGCCACAACCAAGAGCGGTTATCAACGTGCCGACCTCTTGTGAGGAAATCATTTTATCGAAGCGTGCCTTTTCAACATTGAGGATTTTTCCTTTAAGGGGCAAAATGGCTTGGTTTTTTCTTGAGCGTCCTTGTTTTGCTGAGCCACCGGCTGAATCACCCTCCACCAGAAACAATTCCGAAAGTGCTGGGTCTTTTTCCTGACAATCGGCAAGTTTACCGGGCAAACCAGCAATATCGAGGGCATCTTTACGGCGCGTCATTTCGCGTGCTTTACGGGCTGCCTCACGAGCTCTTGCAGCATCAACAATTTTTTCACAAAGTGCCTTAGCATCACTAGGATTTTCTAAAAGATAATCCCGCAAGCCCTCATTTAAGGATTGTTCAACAATGCCTTTAATCTCTGACGAGACTAATTTATCTTTGGTTTGCGAGGAAAATTTAGGGTCTGGCACTTTCACTGAAATAATTGCCGTTAGTCCTTCACGTGCATCTTCCCCAGTCGGACTCACTTTGGCTTTTTTAGCGAGTTCGTTAGCCTCAATATAGTTATTTAAACTCCGTGTAATGGCTGCCCGAAAACCTGATAAATGCGTTCCGCCGTCTCGTTGGGGGATGTTGTTAGTAAAACAATGTATATTTTCCTGATACGAATTATTCCATTGCATTGATACTTCAACCCCGACATCATCACGCGTCACTTCCATATAAAAAATCTTCTCGTGAATCGGTTGTTTTTTTTGATTGAGATATTCAACGAAAGCCTTAATACCACCATCAAATTGAAATTCTTGTTTTCTGCCATCACGCTTATCCTCAAGCACAATGTGCACGCCCGAATTAAGAAAGGCTAATTCTCGAATACGCCCTAATAACACGTCAAAATGAAATTGCGTATCGGAAAATATTTCCTTGCTCGGCGTAAAGCGTATTTCAGTACCCGTGCGGTCGCTATCTCCTACTGCCTCTAAGGGTGCCACAGGGACGCCCATTGTGTATTCTTGATACCATTTTTTGCCTTGACGATGAATGGTCATTTTTAATGTTTCTGAAAGTGCATTAACCACCGACACACCAACCCCGTGTAAACCACCAGAAACTTTGTAGGAATTATCATCAAATTTGCCACCAGCGTGCAACACCGTCATAATTACCTCAGCTGCCGAAACGTTTTCTTCTGAATGAACATCCACAGGAATGCCTCGCCCATCATCAAAAACGGATACCGAGCCATCCGAATGAATACAAATATTGATGGTAGAGCAATGACCTGCCAACGCTTCATCAATAGAGTTATCGACAACTTCAAACACCATATGGTGCAAACCTGAGCCATCATCAGTATCCCCAATATACATACCCGGGCGCTTGCGTACGGCGTCTAAGCCTTTTAAAACCTTAATCGATGAAGAATCGTAATTTTGTGAAGTAGTCATAATTGCGTGTTATTTACCAGCCTATGGCAATTGTATTTATTGGAAACAAAATAGAAAAATAGAACATTCTATTAAAATTATACCATTTTTCAGGAAAAAACGTATTTCTAAGGGGGTGCCTTAGAGGGTTGTTTTAAAAGCCAAAAAAACGCCTAAATAGAGTTGTTTTTTACTGAGATTTTAACTTGATAAGATTCACAACAATAAGTGTTGTGATAATAATTGAACCACCAATAAAGGTTGAGATACCTGGATATTCCTCAAGCACCAACCATACCCACAGTGGTCCTAAGAAAGTCTCTAATTGAATCATCATTGTCGAATACGGGGCAGGAATATAACGTGCTCCAATGAGCATTAGCATAAAACTCATCGGTATAACGAGCAACCCATCAATCGCCATCCAGAGCCAAACCTCCGGACGAAGCCAAATATCAGTTGCAAAAAGAACACTTATAAAAGCTATCGGAATCCCAGATAAGCCGAACGAAAGTATCGTATGAGTTTGCTTGCCACTACGTGATAATGAAAGATTAGCAGCAAAAGAAAGAGCACAAAGAAGAGCACTAAAAAACGCTAACCAAGAAAAAGAAGAGGTTGACTCGGAAGCAAATACCGAGTCAGAAACCATTACAAAAATACCAATAAAACAATAGATAATACCAATCAGCATACTAAAGCTAACAGGCTCACGAAGAAAAAAATATGAAAAAATAGCGGCAAAAAAAGACGCCGTACTCAAGAGCACCAAGGTGATGGCAACATTATTATTATTGATTGCATAAACAAACGTGAGCGAACCCATAGCAAAAAATAACACACCCAGATAATCATAGCGATTAAATATTTTCAACTGGTGCCATAGTCTCACCTTCTCAATCACTACGAGATAACTCAAAACCGAAATCGTAACAAACACGCCACGCCAAAAATTAACACTGGCACTTTCTGAATCAATCAAACGAATTAATAAGCTATCTGGGGTGAGAATCATTACCCCCAATAAGGTAATTAGTACTCCCTTTAAGTAAGTTTTCACAGGTAAAATCTATGTTTTGGATGTCCCAGAAGCTTCTCCAGCCTCTGTGCTGTAATTTGACGTAGCATCTTGCCGTGTCCAGACAGATGAATTGGGCTTACTACTAAACAAATCATTCCATTGCTTAATCCACGGGTTATTCACATAACAATCTTGCTGCATATCATATAATCGTCTATTGGGGTATTTTTTAAAAATTTTCATTACAAAATTGTTACGAATGTACAAAGTTAAAAAGATAGTGTATCACATTTTTCTATTCCCTATACATACTTATCGATATTTAATTAGCCCAATATTAGGTCCTCGTTGCCGTTTTTCTCCTTCTTGCTCCGAATATACTATAGAGTGCATACAAACCTATGGTCTTATAAAAGGTAGCTTATTAAGCATTAAAAGGATACTTCGGTGTCGCCCAAATGGCGGTGAAGGGTATGATCCTGTACCCAAACCTTCCTCTATGCATAATGAGTCTAATGAACCAAAAAAGAACCCCAAAAAAACTCCCTCATCACACTAACATAAGAATTTACTTAATTGCCACATAAATGAAACAAACACGCCGAAAATAATAAAAAAACCCTTAATTTCACCATATTTCTTTATTTTTTCAAAATAATTAGTTATAATCCACTAATCGTAGTCTCAATTTTGCTATTGAGGCTTTTTTTTAAATCCTTAACAAAAAGGAAGTTTTATAATATGGCAAAAGGTACAGTAAAGTGGTTCAACGCAAGCAAAGGATTTGGATTTATTATTCCTGAAGAAGGTAATAAAGACTTATTTGTTCATCATTCAGAAATTAAAGTTGATGGATATGCGTCCCTTAAAGATGGACAACAAGTTGAATACGAATTAGGAGAAGGTGAAAAAGGCCCATGTGCTAACAACGTTACTCCTATTTAAATTTTTCATAAAAAAAGTTATATAAAAAACCTTAGCTGACTGATGCGTAATTGATGCTATCAATACTTTCACCAGCTAAAACATTAGATATGGAGAGTGTTGCCCCTTATAGGGGCACCTCTCCAGACTATCTTATCGATAGTCAAAATCTCATATCTATTCTTAAAAAAAAATCTATTTCTGAAATTGGCTCCTTAATGAGCCTCAGTGAAAAGCTCTCTCAGCTAAATCACCAACGCTATCAAACTTGGAATCCGGATATTGAAGACAATACACGCCCTGCTATGTATTGTTTTAAAGGCGATGTTTATCAAGGCCTTGAAGCACACCAATTCAATCAATCACAAGTAGAATTTGCCCAATCTCATTTGCGCATCTTATCAGGTCTATATGGAGTACTCAAACCCTTAGATGCTATCAACCCCTATCGCTTAGAAATGGGGACACAACTGGTTAATTCACGTGGTGAAAATTTATATGATTTTTGGCAGACTAAACTAACTAACGCATTCAGTGATGAATTAAAAAATCACAAAAACCGCACCATCATTAACCTTGCCTCGCAAGAATATTCAAAAGCAATTAAACTATCGGAACTTGATGCGCAAATTATTACGCCTGTCTTTAAAGATGAAAAAAATGGTGTTTATAAAATCATCAGCTTTTATGCCAAAAAAGCCCGTGGTATGATGGCAGCCTACATTATTAAAAATCAACTCACTGAGCCAAACCAATTGCAAAACTTCTCTATCGCAGGCTATCGATTTATCGAGCAAATCTCTCACAAAGGCAATGAAATCCAACTCCTTTTTCAACGGACTGCTCAATCCTAAAAAAAATATGAAAAATTACCAGCAAGAATTTCTTAAACTTGCCATAAATGAAGAGGCGTTATTATACTCTGGTGCTTTACTCTTTGGGGAATTCACCCTAAAATCCAAACGTAAAAGCCCTTATTTTTTCCAAGCTGGAGTTTTTAATAATGGAGCCTCATTGCAAAAAATTGGCACCTTTTTAACACATACTATAATGCAGAAAAAGATTTCCTTCGATGGCTTATTTGGTCCTGCCTACAAGGGGATTCCGCTGGTTAGTGCTACTGCCGTTGCACTCGCTGAGCATTATGACTTAAATAAACCTTGGTCTTTTAACCGTAAAGTCGTTAAAGACTATGGTGAGGGCGGTGTTATTGTTGGGGCACCACTCACAGGAAAAATTCTTATTGTAGATGATGTCCTCACCGCCGGCACTGCCATTAACGAAAGCATTGAGCTTATCCACTCCTTCGGCACACAAGCTGAAGTTTGCGGAGTTATCACGCTATTAGATCGCTGTGAAGTAGTCAATGATGGCAAAAGTGCCAAAACCCTAATCAAAGAAAAATACGACATTCCCGTATTCAGTATTATCTCGATTTATGATGTTATTGAATTTTTGCACCAACATAATCGTATGCAAGATATTCAAGCCATTGAAAAACACCTCCAACAATACGGAGAAAAATAATTTTCTATGGATTCAGTTACCCAGCTTGTTTTTGGCAGCACAATCGGGCATGCCATTGGTGGAAAAGTCTTAGGACGTAAAGCCATTATTTGGGGGGCAATTGTCGGCACCTTACCTGACCTTGATGTTGTTTTATCCCCGGTGCTTAATGAAATTGAAGAGCTCATCTTGCATCGTGGTCATACGCACTCAATATTTTGGCAAGCCCTGATAGCACCTGTTATTGCCTTATTAATCGCCAGTATTCACCGCCAACTCAAACACTATTGGCGATGGTTTTTTATTGTCCTACTCGGGTTTTGGACACACTCTGTTGTCGATTGGTTTACCGCATACGGCACACGTCTCCTCATCCCTTTTGATTCACACCCCTACTCCCTTGGCAACCTATTTATTGTTGATCCCTTCTTTACCGCGCCCTTACTGCTTGCCTTTGTTATCGGGCTATTCAAACCAAACAAAAGAAACTTGGCAATCATCGCCCTTGTGCTATCAAGTAGCTATGCCATTGTCGCTTGGCAAACACAAAATTATGTGCTTGATAAAACAAAAATAGCCCTAAAGGCTCAAGGGATTAACACCCACAAAATACTTGTCTCCCCAACGCCTTTTAATGTCGTTTGGTGGCGTATCGTCGCAATAGGGCAAAAAAATTGGTACGAGGGCACCTATTCTGTTTGGAATTTCAAGCAATCAAAATTTTCTAAACACAACAATATCAAATTTACCAAACGATCAAGAAATACCCATCTTTTATCCCTTGTTAAAGATTCTTGGAGCTTTGAGGTATTAGAAGAATTTAGTGATGGCTTCTACCAGCTAAAACAAGTGAATAATGATGGCGAGCAACAAATCCACTTCAGTAATTTGAGAATGGGTTTTAAACAAACTTATTTTTTCACTTATCTTATCGCTGAATACTGGGCTGGAGAATGGCGACTGGTAGAACCAGCTGAAAGAGTGGAAAGTGGACTTTTTAGAGCTTTTTTCTAAAATTTAATCCGCAGATTTCACAGATTTTCGCAAATTGTATTGTATTTGCCCCCCTCGCAGGGGCAAGACCTACGTCTGAAATGCTAATTGCCTCCATCCTTCATAAGCCACTACACTAACAGTATTAGCTAAATTAAGACTTCGGCTGTGGGGTTGCATCGGAAGTTTATAGTAGTTTTTTTCGCCATAAAAAGACATAAAATCCATCGGCAATCCTTGAGTCTCTGATCCAAAAACTAAACAATGATTCCTAGTATATGGAGCCTCAGTATAGAGGTTTGTTGCTTTGGTCGAAAAAAAGCTATAGCCACTTGGTTGAATGGTTGAAAAACATTTTTCTATGTTTTCCCAAGTTTTTAATTCAGCATACTCATGATAATCCAGACCTGCTCGCCGCAGTTTCTTATCGTCAAGCTCAAAACTAATAGGTTGAATTAAATGGAGGGTGCATCCAGTATTGGCACAGAGGCGAATGATAGCCCCGGTATTGGAAGCAATCTCAGGACTGTGCAGGACGATGTGAAACAAAAGCCCACACCTTTATTGTTTGGTGCTAGGTGTTGCTTCGGTTTGTGCTGCTAATGCTTTGTTAATTACGCTCGCCCTTGTTTCCAAATTATTGGCAAAGTTTATCAGAGAAGCTCTATCACTCATTTTGGGATTAATCTCA
The DNA here is from genome assembly GCA_929200535.1 of uncultured Gammaproteobacteria bacterium. GTDB lineage: Bacteria > Pseudomonadota > Gammaproteobacteria > CAKMZV01 > CAKMZV01 > CAKMZV01. The sequence goes on along the minus strand of CAKMZV010000006.1, from coordinate 16,477 downwards.
ATAGCTTTTTTTAACTGATATGCCGCTTGCAATAACGAGTCAGCTTGTTGTTTTCCCTGTAAGACAAACGATTGTCGATAAAATGTAATCCCTAAGTTTCGTCTGGTTCGTGGATTATCTGGGCGTATTTTAACAAAATGAGCAAAATTCTCTTCTGCCTTATCAAGCATTGCTTTGTATGTTGTATAATCTTTTGTTTTTCTTGCTTGCTCGGCAAGCTGAAGGTAAATATAACCTAAATTTTGCAATGTATTATTACGATGCGGATAACTTTTTTTCACCAACTCTAAATACTCGGCAGCTTTAGAGACATTACCCGTACGTAAATAACCCATCCCCACAAAATTAAGCATTCTATCACGCAGTGGGAGTGCCTCGTGTGATTTTTTGCCCTCTCGCAACATATTGAAATATTTTTGTTGATGGGAGGCAATGGTCGCAAGACGAAAATGAATCTCTGATTGATTCCATTGATAATGCAAGGCAAAAGTTCCTGTAGTCACAAACAAAAAGATAAAGCCTAAAACTAATGCAAAAGGCTTGCTATTAATTTTGACCAGACGAGAATTTTTCCACCGTGCATATTCATTAGCAATAATAGCAAGATAAACGCAAGTCATTAAAATAGGGGCAGGTTGTTTAAATGGAAAGCTACCAATGGCATTAATGCTAATACCGGTTGCCGCCAATAAAACGCCGAGCAATAAATAACGATTTGGATTATCTCGATTTTTATAAAAGTTAGAAAGGGCAAGATAAGAGGCAACAATAAAAATACTAAGAAGTAACAAAAAACCAATTATTCCAAGATCGGAAAAAATCTCTACATAATCGTTATGGGCATTAATATGTTGAATAGCCTCAGACATCTCATGATCAATGCTCACTGCTGTTTGATAATAAGGATAATAAACCATCCAATTCCCCATACCAACACCGATGATGGGGTTATCTTTAATCATCGCAGTGGAATTTGCCCACATATCTAAACGGGTCCCACGTTCTCGGGTATCAAGATTAAACTCATTGGTGAGTAGCTTTGAACCTTCATTAAAATGTACCTCAAATGCCTTTGTTCCTACAAACCCCTCTGAAGTAAACATACCCAAAACAATAAAAATAATAAAAGCAACGCCCGCGGCTTGCCATTTTTCTTTATCCATTGGTCCTTTTTTCTTATTGAACAAACGATCTATAAGAATAAATACTGCCATAAATAAGAAAATCCCAAGTGTCGCAAAATTGGCTCCACGGGTAATGGTGTAATGCACAAATAAAACAACAAAAGCCGTTCCTATTGCATATAACCAAGTCTCAATTCGATTTTTTGCCGTCCAAAAAAGCCCCATCCCAAGACCAATACTCATCAGGGTATATTGGGCTGCCATGTTTTTATTATTAAAAGTTGCGGAAGGTTTGGCGTGTTGTTGTACCCATTGAACATCAAAAAGATATTGGAACATACCGAGCACGGACATACATATACCAGTAAAAAAGATCGCCATTACCAAAACACGCACTTGCTCAGCTTTCCTCAAAGCATTAAGCACTAACAAAAACATTAGCGTGCCGGCTCCCCAGTCAAGCAGGGAAATCATGCTCTCAAAACGATTATATGCCCAGATTACTGATATCAATGCCCACAAATAAAAGCCAACAACAGCGTACATTAAGGGTGAGGGAGTCCATGCAAAATGCTTTACTCGAACGTGTTTAAAGCAAAATAAAGTAATAAGCAAGGTTGTGCCAAATTGAATAATCCATGCCATATGCAAATCCGGAGAATAGCCATATTTTGTCCATAAAGGAGCAATAGTTACCGGCAAAAAAAGCAAAAAGCCAATCGCATAAATATACCACTTACCAACGGGAGGTTGCTGAGTTAGATAACGAAAAGAGTTATCCTTGTTACTTTCAATCCCCACAGAATTTATAGAATTATTTTTTTGTGGGTTTGGAGATAAATTTTGTTTTTTATGTTTTTTGTTACTCATAAAGAATTAATACTTCAATAAGATATTTAAATGTTTGATAATTAATTAAAAACTAAACTGGCGGGGGAGGAGGGATTCGAACCCCCGGACCCTTTCGAGTCAACGGTTTTCAAGACCGCCGCATTCGACCACTCTGCCACTCCCCCAGTTATCACTTCTCAGTATGGTTAAACTTTCCATAGTCCATCAATTTTTGCTGTCTATTTTTCAGCAAATCATCAATATGATATTGCTTTAAAGTCGTCAACTCTTGGGATAAACGTTTTTTAACATTAGCAACCACCTCTTGAACATCCCTGTGTGCACCACCAAGAGGCTCTTTTATAATGTCATCAATAATTTTGTGATTTTTCAATTTATTCGCCGTGAGCGATAGAGCTTGAGCCGCAACCGCCGCTTTATCTGCACTCTTCCAAAGAATAGACGCACACCCCTCAGGAGAAATCACTGAATAGACGCTATACTCCAACATAAAAATAGAATCTCCTACGCCAATAGCCAGAGCACCACCGGAACCTCCCTCTCCAATTACTGTACAGATAATAGGCGTTTTAAGTGCTGAGCATTCTAATAAATTCTTAGCGATTGCCTCACTTTGGTTATGCTCTTCAGCATCAACTCCAGGATAGGCACCAGGAGTATCAATAAATGTTAAAATCGGCAAGCCAAAACGCTCCCCCATTTGCATCACTCGTAATGCCTTGCGATAACCCTCAGGTCTCGGCATTCCAAAATTATGCTTAATTTTATTTTTTGTAGAGCGTCCCTTTTGATGACCAATGACAATGACTGGATGATTATCCAAACGTGCCATACCAGCGATGATAGAACAATCATCACCATAGTGGCGATCCCCATGCAGTTCAACAAAATCAGTAAATATATTTTCAATATAATCTAAAGTTTGTGGTCGTTTAGGGTGGCGTGCCAAGCTAACGATTTGCCAATCAGAAAGAGAGGAAAAAATCGACTTTGTTAAATCCTGACTCTTCTTCTCTAAACGACGAACCTCATCATGAATATCAATTGAAGAACTATCGCCCATACGACGAAACTCAGAAATTTTTTCTTCAAGCTCAGCAATAGACTGCTCAAAGTCTAAATAATCAAGATTCATAAATTTAAATAGAATTTAATCGTTTGTTACATTTGAAATACTAAACAGTAAAACACTTTTCACAAGTTAATTTCAAAATCTCCTTAAAAAAGCACTCTGAACAGTACGTTTGTGGACTGCTTGACAACAAAAAAACAAATAGCAGACATTTTTTCACTTACCGCATCTTATATTTCAAATACTCCCTTGATTAATTATACAAGGATAACTTTCCACAAAACAAAAAATGAAACCTTTGCATAAAAGTATGGCACAAAAAGCGTTTTTACTCTTGGTGAGTTTACGAACCTTAGAGTAACAGTGTTTGAACTGCTTGCAGGTAAAAGAAAAAAGAGAAAAAATTTTTCTCGAAATGCTTAAGATGTAGGTAATACTTGACTGTATTGCCAAATTTGACAACGATGGCAAGGGAAAATTTTTACTTTTTTCTCGTTTTTTTTATTTTGCAACAGTCTCTTAATACGTTATATTGCACCTTGGATTCTATAATCCAGAATATTTGACCCCTGACAGAAGTGCCATCTCTCGTTTCCAAGTAGCAATGTCTTCTTTGTTAAAATCATTTAAAGAACCATGCCCACAAGCCCTCGCCATTACTTTCATAAGCTCAACTGAAGCTTCAAAAAAGTTTTTTAATTGGAAAGCTGATTTATCAATATTAAGTCGTTGACGTAAATCAGCTTTTTGGGTGGCAATACCAGCAGGGCAATTATTTGTATTACATATTCGTGCAGCAACACAACCAATAGACTGCATTGCACTATTAGACAACGCAATACCATCTGCCCCTAACGCCATTGCTTTTACAAAATCCATAGGCACTCGCAAGCCACCAGTAATAATAAGAGTAACATCCCCACTAACGCCTTTTTCATCAAGATACTTTCTGGCTCTTGCCAATGCCGGAATGGTCGGTACACTAATATGATCACGAAACATTTCAGGAGCCGCCCCTGTTCCACCTCCACGACCATCTAAAATGATATAATCGGCACTTGCATCTAAAGCAAATTGAATATCTTTTTCAATATGATTAGCACTCAGTTTAAAACCAATTGGAATACCGCCTGTTACTTCACGTACCCGATCAGCAAATTTCTTAAAATCATTCGCCGTTGTTAAATCTTGGAATGTTGGTGGTGAAATGGCTGGCTCACCTGCAACTATTCCACGAACTTCAGCAATTTTCCCAATATTTTTAGTGCCAGGAAGATGTCCACCAGTTCCAGTTTTTGCCCCTTGACCACCCTTAAAGTGAAATGCTTGCACATTGTTTAATTTAGATTCATCATATCCAAATTGAGCACTTGCGAGCTCATAAAAATAGCGAGAATTTGCTTGTTGCTCTTCAGGTAACATACCACCCTCACCTGAACAAATCCCAGTACCTGCCAGTTCTGCCCCTTTTGACAAAGCAAGTTTAGCCTCCTCTGACAAGGCTCCAAAACTCATATCAGAAACAAATAACGGGATATTAAGTTTTAAGGGTTTTTTCGCTTTTGGACCAATAATTAATTCAGTGTTTACAGAGGTGTTTTCAAATTTTGGCTTAGTTGCCAACTGTGCTGTCATAATTTGAATGTCATCCCAATGAGGTAATGTATGACGTGGCACCCCCATAGAACTCATCAGACCATGATGCCCCATTTTGGATAATCCCTCTCTCGCCAACTGATGAATAAATTCGACTGTAGGCTCCTCTTTTGTCGCACCAACAACTGGTGAGCTATTTGCTTTAGCTTGAATTCCTGGTCCCTCCTTCCCGATAGCATTATCGTCAAATTGCTTGTGACTACCATCGCAAAAAGGTAAATTCATAGAATGTTTACACTGACATAGATAACTATCCCCATTTTCTTCGGCAATAAATGATTGAGGTCTGAAATCTGTTCCAAAATGTGAACCATCACAAAAAGGTTGATTATTAGAACGTCCACAAGTACAAAAATAATATTCTTCATTCTTGGCGAGTGTTGCTTTAATAGGTTTATTGTTTGCTACTATCGGTTTCATATTTTTCCTCTCATAAATGTAAAACTATCCATCGGCAATGAAGATGCCGATGGATAGAACAAATTACTTGCGAATACCTTCTATGGATAAAATCATTTCAACATTTTTTGATTTTGGTCCTAAGTTTTTGGTAATACCAAAATCTTCTCTATTAAAGGTTGTTGTTCCCTCAAATCCTGCACGGTAACCACCCCAAGGATCCTTGCCCTCACCAATTTTTTGCACATCTATTGTAATGGCTTTAGTCACGCCGTGTAGCGTTAACTTGCCTTCTAAGGTACCGCTACTTTTATCTTTAGAAGTGTACTTTGTGCTGATAAATTTTGCACTTGGGTATTTTCCTGTATCGAGAAAATCACTGCTACGCAAATGTTTATCTCTGTCAGCATGATTTGAATCAAGGCTTTTTGTGTTAATTTTCACCTGAATTGACGACTTCTCAGGTGCATTTTTATCATAGCTAAATTCACCGCTGAATTCATTAAAGCGGCCATACAACCAACTATAGCCCAGATGTTGAATACGAAATTGAATAAAAGCATGAGCACCTTTTGTATCAATCACATAATCCTTAGCATAAGCGGAGGCGGTTACCATAGTGCTTGCTAAAATAGCTACGGAAATAAAATTTTTTAGTTTCATTGTTTTTTTATTGTTATATTATTAAAAAAAAGCTCTTCACAATTTTTTATTTTGTGTCAAACCTAAAATACGCTTGAGGCTATTATCTTTATCAATAAAATGGTGCTTTAATGCCCCCAAAATATGTAATAAAACAAATCCCATCAAAACGCATGCTGTAATGAAATGTACCCATCCTGCGATATCTTCTTGATTATCAATAGAGGTGACTATTGCTGGAACGGTAAACCAATTAAATACTTCTATTGGACGACCATCGGCAGTAGAAATCAAATAACCACTAACCAAGATAATAAAGATGAGTGCATAAAATAATCGATGCATCATTTTAGCGAGCATCTTTTCCCAATTTTTATGCTGAGAAACTGGAGTAGGAGAAGCACTAAATAAGCGCCAACACAAACGAAATATCATTAAGTAAAAAATCAATATCCCTACGCTTTTATGTATCCAAGGAGCAAGAGTGTAATAACTATGATAATAATCCAAATCAACCATCCAAAGTCCGACACCAAAAAGAATAAAAATACTTAGAGCAATAATCCAGTGAAGTATTTTTGCGACAATTCCATATTGGGATTGTGTATTACGCCATTGCAAAGATGATTTAGTAAACATTATTTTTTAGTAAATTGGTAAAAGGTCTCGGTATATATCACTATTTAGAAATAATTATCGGTTCTTGCTTTATTTTTTTCAAGTAGTTATAATAAAATAACATAGTCCTATATTGAGACTAATGTGAAACTATTTAGACGGATACATTTAGACTGATACATTATGAATAGCGAGAGTATTGAAAAATGCCCTGTCACTTATGCAATGAATAAGATAGGAGGGAAATGGCGAATGTTAGTTATTTTTCTTATCTATAAAGACATCAATCGCTTTGGTTCAATGCATAAAACCATCGGATCTATTAGCAAAAATATGTTAACTAAAGAATTAAGGTTATTGGAAAAAGAAGGATTTATCGAAAGACAAATACACCCAGTAATCCCACCAAAAGTGGAATATTTTCTTTCTGAATATGGCAGAAGTGTTATCCCAGTATTAGAAGGAATAAGCCAATGGGGCAAAGAAAACCTGAATGCTAAATCAAAATGAATATGTTAATTCTTTTATCTTGAGTATGACGGTTTTTGTACATAACCTTTTTTGTACATAACCTATAAGCACGTGTGATATATTCTACTTTAAGACAAACTATTCTAATAACCTTGTAGCTCTTCTTATAGCTATCTTTACAAAATCTACTCAATATGAAAATTGCTATTATTGGTGCTGGCATATCAGGTCTTTCTTGTGCTTGGCTTTTGCATCAAAAACACGAAATTACACTCTTTGAAAAGAATGATTACCTTGGAGGGCATTCCAATACAGCATCGATTGATTACAATGAAAAAAAAATTAATGTTGATACTGGTTTTATCGTCTTTAATTTCAGAACTTACCCTAATTTAAAAGCCTTTTTTGAATTACTCGATGTGGAAATTATCAAAAGCAATATGTCTTTTGGGGTTAAAAATTTAGATCAAAATTTTGAATATAGTGGCAATAATTTTTATGGTCTATTTGCCCAAAAAAAGAATTTTTTTAATTTGGCATTTTTAAAAATGCTGAAAGATATTATGGTTTTTAATCGAAAAGCCAGCCAACTAATTGAACGCAAAAAAACGATTGCCAAAAATAAGACCCTAAATGAATTTATCACAGAATTAGGCTTAGGAAAATATTTTAAACAATATTATTTATTCCCAATGGCAGGGGCGATTTGGAGTTGTTCGTTAGAGCAAATTAAAGATTATCCAGCTCGCACTTTCTTACAATTTTTTTATAATCACGGTTTACTCACCATTACCAAGCAACCACAATGGTACACAGTCAAAAATGGCTCTCAAGAGTATGTTAAAAAAATCACCGATAATCTCCGTGCTAATATCAAAAAAAATTGTGCGGTAATTAAGGTTCACCAGCAAGATGAAAAAATTATCATCATTGATGATGGAGGTGAAAAACATATATTTGATAAGGTTGTTTTTGCCTCTCATAGCGATGAAACGTATCAAATTATTGCTGATAAAACTCAGGATGAAGAAACCATTCTAAGAGGGATAACATATCACCCTAATCGAGCAGTTTTGCACAAAGACGCTACTCAAATGCCTCAAAAAAAAGCTGCTTGGGCAAGTTGGGTCTATCAATCGAATTTCAAGAAAAACGCGATTTCTTTAAGTTATTGGATGAATAATTTACAAAATATTGACTATAATTATCCTTTGTTTGTTACGCTAAATCCTATCAGCCCAATTGATGAAAAAGATATTTTCTCTACCTACGATTACTGGCATCCAGTGTTTAACCAAGAGGCAATTGATGCCCAACAACGTTTGCATAAAATCCAGGGAAAACGAAATATGTGGTTTTGTGGAGCATGGACAAAATATGGTTTTCATGAGGATGGGCTTAACTCTGCAATTGAGGTAGCAAAACAGTTAGGAGTAGAAATACCATGGGGAAAATTTTAGCAAAACCGTTATTGCTTCAAGGGGAGATTATGCATCGGCGCTTCTCTCCCCGAAAGAACAGTTTTAAATACAAGAGCGTTTATATTTCGTTCCCCATATCACAAATAGATAAGCTAAAAAAAACGCTTTTTTCTATCGGGAAATTTAATCTATTTAGTCTCGCACCCAAAAATTTTGGTGATGGAAAATCTTCTAATCTTACTGACTGGATTACTCACCTACTTTTAGAAAATAATATTAACGATATACAAGATATTGTGCTTGTAACTCATCCAAAAGTGTTGGGTTATGCTTTTAACCCAGTCAGCTTTTGGCTTTGTTTTGATGAAAAAAAACAATTACTTTGTGTCCTTAGCGAGGTTACTAACACTTGTGGGCAAAAGCATAATTACTTATGTTTTAAAAACAACTCACAACCCATTCATTCAACAGATTGGTTACAGGCACAAAAAGCGTTTTATGTTTCTCCTTTTTTGCAAATTGAGGGAGAGTATAAGTTTCGTTTTGAATATAATGATAAGGGAGTGAATTTTTTTATTAACTATTTTATCGAAGATAAATTAATGCTTAGCACTTACTTGCGTTGCCAATTTCAAGAATTTACGAATACTAATCTACTTGTGAGTTTCTTTAAAATTCCTTTTTTTACCTTAAAAACAACTTTATTAATTCACTATCAAGCTCTTAAGTTGTATAGTAAATCTATAAAATATACTAAGTGCCCACCGCCTCTAAAAAATAAATTGACAATAGGAATCGATGAAAAAAAAGATTTTTAAACATCTCGAAAAAATATCTAAAGGCTATTTAACAATCACAATGCCCAATAATCAAACGATGATGGTTGGGGATAAAAATAGCAACTTGCAGGCAGACATTCATATCAAAGACTGGAGAATGGTTGATTTAATCTTGTCAAAGGGGGATATTGGGCTGGGTAAAAGTTATATTGAAGGCTTATTTACCACTGATAATATTGAAGATTTATTATTATTACTTTGCCTTAATCAGCAAGAAATAGATGAGATTTTTCATAGTAATCATCTCTACTCGCTAATTTTCAATATAAAAAATTTATTTAGAAAAAATTCACTTAAAGGTAGTAAAAAAAATATTGAATATCATTATGATTTAGGAAACGAATTTTATCAACTTTGGTTAGATGAAAGTATGAGCTATTCTTCCGGTATTTTTGTTAAAGACGATACCCTACATCAATCTCAACACAATAAGTACCAACGAATAATTGACCAATTATCTTCTAAAGGTTCAAACACTTTGGAGATTGGTTGTGGTTGGGGAGGTTTTATTCAACAAGCCAATAAAATAGGTATTGAAGTAACTGGTTTAACTCTCTCTAACGAGCAAAAAGCGTATAGTGACCAACTAATTAAAGAGCAAAACTTAAAAGCAAAAACAGCTTTACGGGATTATCGGATGGAAAAGGGGAAATACGACAATATTGTATCGATAGAAATGTTTGAAGCGGTTGGGAAAAAATACTGGAGCACCTATTTTGCCAAAGTTCAGGAATGCCTTAAAAAAGATGGCAAAGCCGTTATCCAAACCATCGCTATCAATGATGAGTTTTATAAAAAATACATTAGCACCTCGGACTATATACGAGAATATATTTTCCCCGGAGGTTTGCTACCCTCTCCAAATATTTTTAAAAAATTAGCTATGCAAAACAAACTCCACATTACAGATAAATTCACCTTTGCCTCCTCATACCATAAAACTTTGCATAAATGGATTGAAAATTTTAATGCTGTACAAGATAAAATTCTCCAATTAGGATACAGTCAAGAATTTATTAGAAAATGGCAATTCTACCTTGCTTATTGTGCCGCAGGGTTTGGTACAAATAGAACCGATGTTATTCAATATACGCTAACCCATAGCTCATAGCTCATAACCAATTCATCCTTATATGAGCAATATAGGTAATAATGAACCAAGCAAAAAAGAATTAGTTTCTTACTCCCTATTAGCATTTTGCCTATCTTTTGTTGGGCTCCCCATCTATATTTATTTACCAAACTATTATGCTGATAATTTTGCTATAAGCCTTCAAAGTATCGCACTAATTTTATTATTAACAAGACTTATTGATACTATCCAAGATCCTTTGTTTGGTTTTTTGGGAGACCGCTTTCCTTATTTCAAAAGAAAAATCATTACCTTTCTCTCTCCTCTTTTAGGCGCATCCTTTTTATTACTTTTTTATCCTATAGCTATTTTTTCAATTGAAATATGGTTAAGTATTTTTCTTATTACTACCTACAGCCTATTCAGCGTCATTTATATTTATCATCAATCATATGCGGTTAGCTTTAGTGAAAATTTTCACCTTAAAACCCAGATTATTTCCTACCGTGAAATTGCTTTTATTTTAGGTATTATCACCGCAGTGACCACACCTTCATTGCTATATTTTTTTGTTTCTGAAACAACTGCTTTTTTAATAATAGGAGGGGCTTATTTATGCCTAATTACTCTCTTTGCCTTACTCTTTTTACGCTACTCTCCAGAGCCTACTCCAATGCAAAGAATTAACAACAATCATCTTACTAAACAAAAACCAAAAGTACAACAACACATTAAAACCACTTTCCGCACCATAGGCAATAATCGTTTATTACGCTCTTACCTAACTGTTTTTTTGCTAAACTCAATCGCAGCATCAATCCCGGCGGCATTGATTTTATTTTTTATAGAGGAAGTTATTAATGCCAAAGCGCTTGCAGGATTATTTTTAGCACTCTATTTTTTTGGCTTATTAATAGGCGTAATGCTATGGACAAAAATTTCAAAAACCTTAAATAATAAAGCTAAAACGTTTGTTATTTCAATGATATTTACAGTTTTTATTTTTTCATGGTGCTATTTTTTAAATGAAGGTGACATTGTATTGTACGCAGTGATATGCTTGCTTGCGGGGATTGGCTTTGGTGGGGACTTAACCCTCTCCTATTCAATTCTCACTGACATTATACAAAAAAATAACCTCCAAACTAACCAAACCTCACTTTTTGGCATTACAAATTTTATGATTAAGCTATCTCTTACTCTATCCTCTGCGACCCTAATCTACGTTATCGGCTCTTTAGAAAATAATATACTCTATAAAAAGCACTTTATTTCTACAACGTATGCTTTACTCCCTATAATTTTTAGATTACCTGCTGCAATTATTATGCATAAAATATTTACAATTAAACCAATATTAAAATGATAACCCGACTATTTTTTTTGATACTATTCGCTATGACTATACTCTCCTGCTCAAAAAACACGCCTCAAGATTATCAAGACAATACCCCAAAATTAGATATTCGCACCTACCTCAACGGTAAAATAAAGGCTTGGGGAATATTACAAGATCGTAGTGATAAAGTAACTCGTCGATTTACTGTTGATATGGAAGGCAAATGGAATGGCAATGAAGGAACCCTACACGAATACTTCACATTCGATGATGGAGAGCAAAGTGAACGTATTTGGAAAATTAAATTTATTGATGATAATAATTTCACTGCCACTGCCGATGATGTTATTGGAGAAGCAAAAGGCACTCAATATGGAAACGCTTTACAAATGAAATACGTACTTGATTTAGAAGTGGACAAAGAAACAAAAAAACGTTATGAGGTTACCCTCGATGATTGGATGTATCTCTTAGAAGACGGCGTTGTTGTTAATAAATCAGAAATCAAAAAATTTGGCATTACCTTTGCTAAACTAAGCATTTTTTTCCAAAAAATAAGTGATAAATAATACCTACAAAAATAAAAACATTTTAATTGTTGGGGGTAGTTATGGCATTGGTGAGGCCCTATGTACTCAACTTGCAGAAGCGGGTGCAACTCTTGCTATTGTCGCACGCTCAGAAGAAAAAATAAATACCCTATGTGACCAACTTCCTGGCAATCATTTGGCGATACGCTGTGATCTCGCCAAAAAAAGTGAAATTGATATATTGGCTGATAAGATAGAAGCTGAATGGAAACAAACTCATCTTATTATTTTTTGTGCAGGCACCTATCAACCAATGAGTATCGAAAATTTTAATCTTGGAGAAGCTAAAAAAATTGCTCTTCTTAATTTTAATAGCCTACTTGATTTTATCGACTCCTTTTTGCCTCTAATAAAGCAAAAACGAATGAGTCAATTAGCCATTATTTCGAGCGTTGCTGGGTATTTTGGAATGCCAAACTCTCTTGCTTATGGTGCATCAAAAGCGGCAGTCAGTAATTTAACTGAAAGTTTACACTATGAACTAAAAAAATATCATACAAAAGTCCAGCTAATCAACCCAGGTTTTGTAAAAACACGCTTAACGGATAAAAACACCTTTTCAATGCCTGCTATAATCTCAGCGGATAAAGCTGCACAGATTATTATTCAGAAATTACCAAAAAAACACTTTGAAATCACATTCCCATTTGCCTTTGCGATAACGATGAAGATGCTCTCTTTGCTCCCATATAAAATACGATTTTGGTTATTTGAACGCTCTAACAAAGATAACAAATAGCCCTGATACTAAATGAGCACAGTGTGAGACCTTTGCGTAAAAGTATGGCACAAAAAACGTTTTTACTCTTGGCGAGTTTACGAGCCTTGGAGTAACAGTGTTTGAACTGCTTGCAGGTAAAAAAAAAGATAAAAAATTGTTCTGATTGAGGCGTGAAACGTAGCCAATACGTCCGTCTTCGCAAGTTTCACAACGACAATCAGGGCAATTTTTTGCTTTTTTACTTGTCATATCTTTTGTGCAAAGGTCTCATGTAGTTATACCGCTTTATTAAACTGTAAAGCGAGTTTAGAATAGCCGCATTATCATCACCATAAAAAACAATCACTGCCCCACCACTTTCTCCGCTAATAGAGCCCGCACCAGTAATTTTAGCGGCACACCCTAACTGCTCAACCTCCTTAATAAATGTCCCCACCCTTTCTGGTACTACACCAATTTTTTGTAATAAGATATGATTCATTTTCACTAACTCCATCAGCTTATTTACTCTTTCTTTATCATCGCTTAAACCATTCTTCTCCTGACAAATTTTTTCAGCAATTGCTCGTGATACCTTAGCAAAATCGATCCAAATAGAATGGGCTTGAGGAAAATTTTCCCTTACTTGTTGAACGCAGTTCGCCGTGCTACTTTGCGGTTTCCCTGTATCAATTAAGAGCATATTTAAGGGATATAGTTGAATATCTGTTGCGGTGCGACTTTGCCAAAGACAAGGCCGATTGTAAACCGTAATCCAAGGATCTAATAAACCGCTTTTACCGTGGGCAAAATCCTCACTTTGACACGCTAATTCAAAGCGTTGATTATCGCTAAGTTCAGGATTTATCGATTGTAATACAGCAGCAGCAATAGCAGCTGACGAGCCTAAGCCACTACCGATAGGAATCGTGCTATCAATCGTTAAATGATAAGAGGAGGTTGTGAGTTTTAATTTTTCTTTGCAAGAAAGCGATTTTTTTGCTAAAAAAATTAAACAATCAATCAATTCATTGGCATCTTTAATCGACTTATTCTCTCCCCTACCTTCTGCTTGTAAAAATGCACAATGGCGTTCTTTTATAATTTGGTAATTCCTTTCAACTTGTTGCCAACAAGTTTGCCATTTTTCGCCCCCCTCTCTATGCTTTAACGTAATATTAATTACAGAGCCTGAAAACGGAAGTTTTTTCCATATAGTTTGAATGCGTAAATCGGATGATGGTACTGGGATAGCAATAGCTATATGACCATACATTACTGAATATTCCCCAGTAATAATTAATTTGGCTGGTGAAAAACCACGGGAAAAATCCTGTACGTCAGGAGACATTAGTAATTTTTTAAAAATTTTGCTGCAAGCTAAGGCAAGTATCAATAATTTTTTTTCTACGAATAAAAAGGTGCCATTGTTTACCACCAATTTGATACCACAATACAACGAGGCGTAAACTCGCCAACAGTAATGCCCGCACTTTTTGAGCATTAAACTCTTGTTTAAGATGATTTGCCTCACCCTTAATGATAATTTTAGGCGTGTTAGGACTAATAATTTCTGAATAAACGGCAGCATAATTTTGAATTAAATCCGTCATATGCTTATCCAAATCTTTGAAAAAAACTTCATTTTCTGCCACTCTCTCAGCAACTTTACCCATTAATGATGGTTTTTTACGCAATGCCGATTCTAATTTAATCATTTCTGTAAAATAACGATTAACATAAATGGTTGCCGTATAATCCCCTCCCTTCATAGAGAAATATTTTGCACAAGCAATCAAACCTTGTTTAAGTTTATCTTCTCCATCAAAAACATCCGCAATACTGCTAAACTCTTTCACATTTAGCACCCTGATAATATGCTTATAATCTTGGTATGAACATTTTCCTGTGGTCGCAATCAAATGAATCAATTCAGCACACTGATATAACCCAGAAATAAGATATACCTGATTTGTAAAAGAAGTTGAGGGTAATAGCATTTTTACTTCCAGCGAATTTTAGTGAGTTTATAATGAAGCGTCCATCCGTCGCTGGTAAACAATATTTTATAGGGAATATGTCGCTTTTTTTTGGCAAGCCATATTTCCATACTCTCGCCATCATCCTTAAGAAAAAAACGGCGATAGTCTTGATCATCATCATAACTAAAAGACGTTTCCTGTTGTGAATTGTGATTTTTTCGAGGAGGCTTAGTAAGTTCTTTTACGACAATAGTGCGAATTTTTGAGCCATCAATAATAGTAATCGGTGAGCGTAACTTTCTTCCATTCTCAATATCATCCCCTATAATGAAAGCAAAACTTAGTTTATCGGTTGCCAGAGGATCCGATAAGGTTCTGGAAAGGGACTTTCCTTTAGTCCACTTCACTTGCATTTTATCGTAATCGACCGCTGCTTGCATACGTTTTTTTACCTTATCATTTTTACGTTCTTCATAAAAATACCCCACTGTACGCAAAACATTATTTTCAAGAAGCTCTAACTGCGAACGTTCTTGTAAACTGTAGGGATAAACAAAATGTGTCCAACCACTGGTTTCAGCAAAAAAACCGAGCTGATAACGATTTTTATGAATTTTTTCTAAATTCATTTTTGCTTCTCCTAAATCAACAAAGCCAAAGGCAATTTGATATTTTGCCTCAAAAGACGAAATAGCTTGAGCACTGCTTACCCAGCCAAGAAAAATTAAAATTAAAATAAATATACGCATAACGAAATAAATTATACTCATATACCCATTGAATTTGGGTACGCCGTGATAATAGAGAAGTCAAATCTATTTAGATATTTAGAGTTTCAACTCAAGTAGAGATAGCCCGTATTTTAATAATAAGAGGCCTTTGCATAAAAATATGGCACAAAAAGCGTTTTTACTCTTGGTGAGTTTTCGGGGTATGATTAGTGATGGAGTCAATGACTCTAAGTATAAAATTAATATATTGAAAAATCAAAGCATAGAATAAAATGAAAAAGAAAATCTGTATATTTAGCTTTATAGCTTTATTTATTGTAGTCATTGTTGGTGGTTATGGATATTTTGAACCAAAAAGTATTCCTGGAAATATCTATTTAAAGATGATTTATTCGCCAAATCAGATTAGGTTAGAAAATATTTCAAGACATCTTCGAGAAGTTGAGGGTGGCTATATACCTTATAAATTTGATCAATACTTGATGAATAGATTAAAAGTTAGCCAAGTAGATGAAGAGGAATTTAAAAATATTTTAGGTTTTTATGCTTATCAAGCTTTGAGCTCACGAACTGGTGAAATAATTCATAAAATCGGAGCACCGTTAGTTGATACAATCATTAAATATGGGAAAAAGGAAACTGATATAAAGTTAGCTAAAGGCTATGCTATGTTGGCTTATTCTATACTTCTCAAAAGAAGGGCTTATAAAGCAGGTATTAGCGATAGCAATCTAAAAGAAGTTTTTAATAAACTGGAGAAAAGAACTCTTGAGGGTATTGAAATTGATGAGATATAAATTCTAATCATAGATTGAGACTTTTACACAAAAGAATCCTTAAACCAGTTTCATAAAATGAGACCTTTGCATAAAAGTATGGTAAAAGACAAAAGATAAAAAATCATTCTAGGATGGCAGAAAAAGGAATGACATTGTTCAGTAGGGGCAGACCTATGTGTCTGCCCGCATG
>CAKMZV010000005.1 GCA_929200535.1 uncultured Gammaproteobacteria bacterium | reverse complement strand
TCACCACCATCACCACCATCACCACCATCACCACCATCACCACCATCACCACCATCACCACCATTACCATTACCACCATTACCATCATTACCATCACCACCACCATCACTAACGGTGTTGGTGCTGGTACTGCCACTGCCACTGCTACTGCCGCAAGCAACAATAAGCGGTAAACATAAGGCAATAATAAGAATTTTCAAAAATGAAGAAAGAGAGGATGAGAATAATTTCATAGTTTAAAAAGTTTTTTTATTATTAAAAATTTCGTTAAAAAGGTTATTCTTGCACTAAAACACAAAAAATAATCGTAGGCTTCTTTTTACGACACACCAACGAATAATTATACCCGTTTTTCTCCATAAAATGCAACACTCTGCTGCACTGTTGCAAAAAAAAAGAACTGTCATCAGATAGTTCATCAAAGACTTCGTTAGAAATTCGGTATCCCAAACATTTGCACAATCGAATTATTCAATTCGCTATTACGACTCCCTCAATAGTTATATATTTTTTAATGAGCTTTTTTATTAGCTGTTCTCTTGAGTTTTGATTAAAGCAGTAACCTATCGATAAATGGTTTTTTAGGAGACGATTTACCATTTATGCTCAAAGCCTTGTCAAGAGTAAAGACGTTTTTTGTGCCATACTTTTATGCAAAGGTGTAAAAATCTCAATCTCTAATTAGCTGATAGTTGTTCAAGTAGTTGCCCAAAACCTGTGATTTTTGGATGAGTTGATGATTTTAATAATTTTAGTAAGTGCCAAAGGCTAACTTGATTGCTGGTGAGGGTTAGTTTACCAAGTTGTTGCTCGATTTTTTCTATTACCAAAGAGGCGCGCAAGGCGGTGCAGGAAATAAACAGGGCTTGTGCTTGTGGGTGGCATATATCAATAGCTGCTTGATATATGCTTTGGGGGGAAATTCTGGTCATTTTGCTATCGTCTTGAAGTCCAAATCCAGCAATATTTAGAATTTCAAATCCTCTTGCTTCAAATTGCTCTTTGATAACTTTGTTAATCTCTTGAATGTATGGTGTTAGCACCGAGATTTTTTTAATTCCCTTAGCTTCAAATGCTTGGCAGGCGGCAGTAAAAGGGTTAGATACTGGGATATTAGGTAAAGCAATATTTACTAATTGAGATACTTTATCTTCACCAATAGCTGCTGTCCCAGAGGTGCAGGCATATAGCACAGCATCCACCCCTAAGCCCGGTAAAATTCCCGCGGCTGTTCGACTAATATCCGACTCCATACTTTTGAGGTTTTCTATGGTGGTTGGATTTGCAAATTTAATGCGATTAGTGAAAATCTCAAATCCTTCAGGTAGCATCCGTCTTAAATCTTGCTCAATATTGAAATCAGTGGCAAGTGAGATAAGCCCTATTCTGCCTCTCGGGGCAATTTTATCTAAGGTTATTGGGGTTTTGACGGTTTGTATGGACATTTGCTATCTTATTGTTGGTTTATTGGTGTATTGGTGATTTGTCTTTTTTTGACTTGCGGGGTAATCCCTATTCTGTTTAATTTTATTTTAATTAAGTCTATGCGTTTGATCGATGGAATTATCTCTGAATAAAGTACCCACAAACCTTTATCATTTTTTTTAACAATTCCACTGCCAACAATTGGCTCTAATTTGGTTTTCGCGTTAATGGCATTTTGATAGTATTTATAGGTTCCCAAAATTAATTGATAGGCAGTTTTCGATGAGCTTAAAATCTCTTTGTATTCGTATTTCAAGGCTTCTTTTTCTAAAGCAAAATTCAGCTCTACTGAAGAGAAATCTTCTTTTTTTACATCACTTAAACTAATTTTTGGTTGGTAATGGTAATTGCCTAATTTCCGCCACCCAATAAGCAGAAGCAAGAAGCCTAAACTAAGCAAAAATAACGTTATCAAAAGCGAATGAAAATTTATTTTTTTGTTTGCTGTTTTTTTCATTATTAATCCCAAAAATTGCTTATTCCAGCTATCCCCATAGCTTGATTTTGTTGAATATAGGGCAAATGCAGTAAATTCATTCCTCCAAGATAATAAACAGGCGTTGCTGATAATTGCAAAAGTCTTTTAGTCTGCTCAAATCCAAGAGGCTTTTTACTTGGGTCTGATGAAATGGGTAAGATGGGCGATATACACATAAAATTAACCCCAATATTCTCACTCATTAAGAGTTCTTTTTCGTTATGTACTGAACTTCCCCATAAATAATTTGAATAGTGCTTAACTGCTTTAGATAATTTTTTTTTGGTTAAATCTCCAGCACGAATATGCCAACCAGAAAAGCCTTCCAAATCTTCCGAAAAACGCCAATTTTCTAAAGGCACTTCCGCTTTATCTATCCCTTCAACACATTGGGAATTAAGTAACATCCGACAATTGCTACGTTTCATTATTGATTTTAACTGCTTTATAAAATCTTTATCTCTATTCCATTCTTTCCATTGAGGAAAAGGCATTCTTATTTGCAATAATTTTACGCCTTTTGTACTCGCATTTTGAGTTTTTTGTAAAAAATCCTGAGGCGAGCTCGCCATTCCACTAATGGCATAGCAAGGAGGTAAGCTAATTGCCCCAACCAAACCTCGATTGGCAGGTGGTAATATTGAGGAGGTGATGTCAGTTTTTTTCCACCACGCAATTTTTTGATTTTCTGCTGAGTATGGTGATAAGGCGTAATGATGAACTTGATAAATATGAAGGTTTATATGTAAATCATCATATCGCCAAGGAATAAGCATTAATTTTTGACAGCTTTGTGTATCAATATTAATACCAAGTTCTTCCATTAACTCTCGTTGTAGGGCACATAGAGGCGATTCTTTTTGTTCAATTTTACCTCCAGGAAATTCCCATAAGCCAGCAAAAGATTGTTTTGGTGAGCGTTGGGATAAAAGGTATTCCTCATAATCAATCGTTTGAAACGGGTGATGAGTTTTGTGTTTACCAATTAAACCAACAACGACTTCCAACACTTTACTCATCTAAGCTGCCTTTATTAAATAGGGGTCGGTGGGGAAAAAAATATTTTGAGACCTTTGCATAAAAGTATGGTAAAAGAAAAAAGATAAAAAATCGTTCTGATTGAGGCGTGAAATGAAGCTAATACGTCCGTCTTCGCAAATTTCACAACGACAATCAGAGCGGTTTTTTGCTTTTTTACTTGTCATAGCTTTTGTGCAAAGGTCTCACTTTACTAACTGCGATAGTCTGAATTGATACGAACATATTCATCGCTTAAGTCCGTTGTCCAGACCTTGCACGTATTATCCCCAGTTGATAGGCTTACTTTAATGCTAAAGGCTTTTTTTTGCATAATTTTTTGTGCTTTGGGTTCGCTATAATCGGCACTTAGTTGTCCATTCTCCATCACTAACAGCTCATCTAACCATATTTTCACCTTATCAAAATCCATCACCACGCCAGCACGCCCAACAGCTGCTGCAATTCTCCCAAGATTGGGATCTTCAGCAAAAAGAGCTGTTTTAACCAGTGGAGAGTTGGCAATCGTAAACCCAACTTTTCGACAATCTTCTATACAATGTCCATCAATCACCTCAACGGTCACGAATTTGGTAGCCCCTTCTCCATCAAGCACAATTGCTTGAGCTAATTCTATAAACACTTGATTAAGCGTGCTTTGCCATTCTTCCCAGTGGGATGAGGTATGAGTTAATGAAATATCACTGGAGCCAGTTGCTGTGAGAGTGCAGCTATCATTAGTCGAGGTATCACCATCGACCGTAATACAGTTAAATGATTGATCAACGGCTTGATTTAATGCCAGTTGTAAGTTTTCCTTATCAATGTTCGCATTCGTCCAAACAAAGGCAAGCATCGTTGCCATATTGGGTTGAATCATCCCTGCCCCTTTAGCAATGCCTGATATTTCGATTATCTGACCATCTATTTCAAATTGTTTATTCACTATTTTGGGGCGAGTATCGGTCGTCATAATGGCTTTAGCTACCCTTTCCAAATTGACACTGGTTGGAATTAGTTTCTGTATGCCGTTTTGAAAACATTTAAGAGAAATCGGCTCGTTAATCACGCCGGTAGAAAAAGGTAGAATGGCATTTGTGGAGCAGCCGATTTTGTCCGATAATAAAACACAGCTTTGCCGACAAACTTCCATCCCCTCTTCTCCATTACCACAATTAGCATTACCGCTATTGATAAGTAAGCCACGAATAGCAGAGCTTGAAGATAAATGCTTCTTACAAACGCTAACGGGTGCAGCTATAAAGAGATTTTGAGTAAATACTCCTACCGTTACTGAGTTTTCAGGAAAAACAATACATCCAAGATCTTCTGTATCTGTTTTAAAACCAGCACAAGTGGCATAATATTTCACTTGGGAAAAGTTAGTCATTTTAAGCTAATAGTGGAATTTGCCCTAAACCCAGCGTTTCATCTAAGCCTAACATGATATTCATATTTTGCACGGCTTGACCACTGGCTCCTTTGACTAAATTGTCAATAACTGAGGAAATCACTAATGTGTTTCGTTGCTGAGGAATGACTGCACTAAAGGCACAACGATTCGTGCCACGCACTTCTTTGGTGGCTGGAGGTGTGTTTTCTCGAATACTAATAAAATCCTCTTGGGCATATTTTTTTTGCCATACTTGATAAATATCAGTAAGTTTTATGCCTTCTTTTAATTGGCAATATATTGTCGATTCAATTCCTCTGGTCATCGGTAACAAATGCGGAACAAAAGTTACCTGTATTGCCTCATCTGCAAAATGACTTAGTTCTTGCTCAATTTCTGGTAAATGACGATGACCTGCCACACCATAAGCTCTAAAGTTTTCATCGTTTTCAGTGTATAAATTACCAACGCTTAGGCTTTTACCAGCACCACTAACGCCACTCTTGCTGTCGATAAAAATGCCTTTTGTTTCTATTAATCCTTCATACAATAAAGGGGCAAGGGGTAACTGAATTGAGGTGGGATAACAGCCTGGATTTGCAATTAATTGTGCTGTTTTTATCGCTTCTCGATTTAGTTCTGTTAAGCCGTAAACCGCTTTTTGTAATAGTTCAGGATCTGAATGTTGGCAATACCAGTGCTCAAATACGGTTGTATTTTTTAAGCGAAAATCTGCTGATAAATCAACAACTTTAACGCCAGCTTTTACTAATTCGCCAGCTTGTCCCATTGCAACCTCATGGGGTGTCGCATAAAAAACTAAATCACAGGCGGTTAATTTTTTAAGATTTACATCCTCAAAAAACAGAGGGTAATTCTCTAATCCCGGAAATATATCACTGATAGGTTGCCCAGCTTGTGAACGTGAGGCAATAGTATGGATTTTAACTTGAGGGTGAAGTAATAACAACCTCAATAATTCCAAGCCGGTATAACCCGTGCCTCCAACAATACCAATTAAAAAATTTTTACTCATAAAATTTCAAACTCCTCTGCTATTTGTTCAATCCAATCATTTATTCTTGACTCTGTGAGTTCAGGTTGCTGGTCTTCATCTAATGCTAAACCCACAAATAAACTATCATCTTCAATGCTTGCTTTAGATGCGGTATGCTCAAACCCTTCGGTCGATGTATAGCCACAAGGCGTACCGCCGTTATTAACAACAATATCGTGAGTTAAGCCCATTGCATCTAAAAAATAATCCGCATAGTCGTATTGGTCTCCTAAACCCATACAAGCCACTTTTTTACCACTAAAATCAATGCTTTTAAAATCTTCCCAAAAATCTTCCCAGTGGCTCTGCAATTCACCGTAATACCAAGTTGGATGGCTTAAAATTAATAAAGTATATGGGGCAAAAGTTTGTTTATTCACTTCGGTTAAATCATGAAGAGTAACTTCTGCTTGATATTTTTCTTCTATTCCATCTTTTATCATCTCGGCAATACGTTCACTATTACCCGTGTCTGTTCCGTAAAATAAGCCTATTTTTTTCATTAATCCTGTTCCTCAAATAAACTCCTAAAATAATTCCAATCAAAACCATCACCCGGGTCTTGTTTTCTTGAGGGTGCAATTTGACTATGTGCAACAACATTCCCAAGAATTTTGCATTCCGCATCGATACTCTGTATTTTGGGGAATTTTCTTTTTAACGCCAAAACAACATTGTATAAACTTCTATATTGATGCTCTGTAAAGCCCTCTCCTATTTTCCCTTGCAATTCAATTCCTATCGAAAAATCATTACAGTTTTTCCTACCGAAATATTCTGATACTCCAGCATGCCAAGCACAGTATTGAACCGCAACAAATTGTATTCGTTCACCGCTACGTTTAATAAAAAAATGCGCTGATACTCGCCCACTTGAGCTCAGAATTTTCTGCAAAATATCTTTATCATCAAACCTTAAATCATTGGTAAATAAACGTTCGACCATAAAATTATCATAAACTCCAGCGGGTAAGCTAATGCAATGCAATACGAGTAAATCCTTGTCAGTTTTTCCTGTATCAAGTTGAGGGGGAAGGTGATAGTGATTTGAAATAATCGGGTGGCAACCCTCTAACCAACCATCTTGAAAACTCGCGTTCTTTTTCATAAAATTAACAATACAAACACATAACTCGCATACAATTTATAAAGGACGATAGACTGATACTTTGCGACAGTAGTCTATGAACTCCGCCAGGTCTGAAAAGAAGCAACGGCAGTAGAACTTATTGGGTGCCGAGGTTATTTGGTCTATCGTCTGTTTCTAACTATTTCTAAAATTCATAAAATATAATATTCGATTCTAAATGTCTTATGTGGTCTTAGCACGCAAATGGCGCCCCCAAGCTTTTGATGAACTTATCGGACAACAACACGCCGTACAAACGCTTAGCAATGCCTTAAGTAAAGACAAAGTACATCATGCCTGGCTATTTACTGGCACTCGTGGCGTGGGCAAAACAACTTTAGCACGAATTTTCACTAAGGCACTAAACTGTGAAAAAGGAGAATCAGCAAACCCTTGTAACCAGTGTAGTACCTGTCAATCAATCACTAAAGGGAACTTTATTGATTTTATTGAGGTTGACGCAGCTTCCAGGACAGGGGTAGACAATGTTCGTGAACTTTTAGAAAATATCAATTACGCACCTGTCTCAGGGCGATACAGAGTGTATCTTATCGATGAAATCCATATGTTTTCAACGGCAAGTTTTAATGCTCTGCTTAAAACATTGGAGGAGCCCCCTGCTCATGTCAAGTTTTTGATGGCAACCACAGACCCGCAAAAACTTCCTATCACTATTTTATCACGTTGTTTGCAATTAAAACTAACTCGTGTCGAAAGTAATGACATCGAAGCACACCTGCAGCGTATCCTTAGTGAAGAAAAAATTCAATTTGAGCAAGATGCCTTACCGTTCCTCGCGAATGCCGCTGATGGTAGTGTACGTGATAGTTTAAGTCTGTTAGATCAAGCGATTGCTATGGGAAATGGTGAGGTTAAAACAGAGGTTGTTAAACAAATGATAGGGCTTTCTGAAGAAAGTCGCTTATATGACGCACTGATGGCACTTGCTAAATATGATGGCGAGGGATTATTAGAAGAAACACGGGAAATGCTTAAGAGCAATACAAATTATTCTGGACTATTAAATATTTGGTTAGAATACTTTCATCAACTTGCCTTATATCTTCAATTAGGCAAGCAAAGTCTTCTTGCGAGCCGAATTAAGGATGTTACACGTATTCAGGAAGTTGCTAAGTATTTTAGCATCGAAGAAATACATTTGCTTTATCATCTTGTTTTTAATTCTCAAGAGGAAATCAAAAAAGCCTCAAACCCAGCACATTCTTTTGAAATGCTTGTCTTACGTCTCATTGCTTTTCGCCCTAAGAAAGAAGAGGAAAAAACCAAGATACCCGAAAATCTTGCAGAATCAGATGTTGTCTCGTCTCCCACTACCGAGAATAACGAGGAAGCTAAAAAAAAAAATTAAAAACACCTCTACCTCTATCTAACGCTTCTCCTTCACCACATTCAGACCCTCCTCCTCAGTCCGAAACTTCACAAACTACTTCAAAAGAACAAGCTCCAACTGGAAATAAAGAAACTGTTTTTTCTGTAATACCTAAGCCAGAGAAGCAAGCAGAGGCAACAGAAGAAACGATAGAAGTCGAAAAAAAGATAGAACAAACACAACCAACCGATAGTAGTGATAAAATCGCCTCTACTGAAAAGAACGCAAATATCTTAATCGATAAAGAATGGAATAAATGGTTACTCTTTAATAAAAAAAAATTCACAACAATGATCTGGAGTTTTTTACTTCACAGTAGCTGTGTTGGTTTGGATGAAAAAGTGCTAAGGCTGACATTACCGATAACACACCTAAATAATCTTGAAGAAGAATATTTCCAAAAACTACAAAAACAAATCAACCAAATACTTCCAACACCATTAGTCATCGAAGTGAGTGAACAAAACGAACACCAAGAAGATACTCTCTATGAAGAAACAAAAAAAAGTATCCTCAATGAAATTGAAAACGATGAGAGTTTTATTAGGATGCAGAAAAATTTAGGTTTACAAATCATTGAAGAGAGCATTAAAATTTATTAAATAACTAATTAAGGAGATATTATGTTTGCAAAAGGACAAATGGGGAATTTAATGCGTCAAGCCCAAAAAATGAACGAAAAGATGCAAGAATTTCAAGCCACGCTGGGCGATTTAGAAGCCCAAGGTGAAGCAGCAGCTGGAATGGTTAAAATCACCGTTAATGGCAATAAAGAGATTAAGTCTGTTTCTGTTTCAGACGATGCAATGGATGATAAAGAAATGTTGGAAGACTTGATTGCAGCCGCATTTAATAATGCATTATCTAACATCGATGAGCAAATTCAAGAAAAAACCGCAGAAGCCACTTCAAAATTAGGGCTACCTCCGGGAATGCAACTCCCATTCTAAGCCTATCTCAGATGAATGATCCCATTATCGAGAAATTAATTGCCGAATTACAACTCTTGCCAAGCGTTGGCGAGCGTAGTGCAAGAAGAATGGCAATGAGACTCTTTGCCAACCCCGAATCAGGACAACGACTTGCAGGCAGTATGACCGAAGCAATGCAGAAAGTTATTAAATGCCCAAAATGTCGAAATTACACAGTACAAACACCTTGTTTATTATGCCAAGATAGCAAGCGATTGAGTAATAACCTATGTATCATCACTACTCCACAAGATTTGCATACGATAGAAATTAGTGGAGCTTATAATGGTCAATACTTTGTTCTGCATCACCTACTTTCTCCAATTGAAAATATAGGCATTAGTGATCTTGGTATCAATCAATTAAAATCACTCTTTTCTCAATCTAATGAGATTTCTGAGGTTATTCTTGCATTACCTTACACTGTTGAGGGTGAAATTACAGCCTCATTAATTATTAGCACAATTGAACCTTTTGAGGTTCCGATTACACGTCTGTCTCAAGGAATGCCTGCAGGTAGCGATATTGCTGGAATGGATAATCTAACTCTAAATCATGCTCTTTCACAACGTACCTCTGTGTAAAATTCATCTATTACGCTTAAAATTATATTATTGATCAACTTTTAAACAATTAAACTCAAGAATATGCCAACAGAAAACGATAAAAAAACTGCACTAAATGCAGCCCTTTCTCAAATTCAAAAACAATTTGGACAGGGAGCTATTCAACTAATGAATGATGATGTGCAAGATGAGAATTTAAAAGTCGTCTCCAGTGGCTCGCTCTCTCTTGACGTTGCACTCGGTGTAGGCGGCGTACCGAGAGGTAGAATTATTGAAATTTATGGTCCAGAATCTTCAGGTAAAACCACTTTAGCCTTACACACTATTGCCGAAGTTCAAAAAAGTGGTGGAGTGGCTGCTTTTGTTGATGCTGAACATGCTTTAGATATAAATTATGCCAAAAATCTGGGCGTTAATCTTGATGAGTTATTAGTCTCACAACCAGATACTGGTGAGCAGGCTTTAGAAATCACCGATACTTTAGTTCGCTCTGGTAGCGTGGATATTTTAGTTATTGATTCCGTCGCTGCCCTTACCCCTAAAGCTGAAATTGAAGGCGATATGGGTGATTCACATATGGGTTTACAAGCACGCTTAATGTCTCAGGCCTTGAGAAAATTAACATCAAATATTAAACGCTCTAACACAATCGTTATTTTCATCAATCAAATTCGTATGAAAATTGGCGTTATGTTCGGCAATCCAGAAACTACAACTGGAGGAAATGCTTTAAAATTCTACGCGTCTATACGTTTAGATATTCGCCGTATCGGAGCTATCAAAAAAGGCGATAATATTATTGGAAATGATACTCGAGTTAAAGTTGTCAAAAATAAAGTGGCTCCACCTTTTAAACAAGTGGAATTTGAGATTATGTATGGTGAAGGTATATCACGAGAAAGTGAAATTATTTCCCTTGCCGTAGGAGAGGATATTATTGAAAAATCAGGTGCTTGGTATAGCTATAAAGGAACTCGTATTGGACAAGGAAAAGAAAATACAAAACAGTATTTACGAGATAATCCTGAGATAGCTCAAGAGATCGAACAACGTGTTAGAGAGGCTCTACTGCCTAAGAAAAATGCCAAATCCAAAATAACGTCAGACAAAAAGAGTGCTGATAATGAAACGGATACAAAGTAGTTATTTAAAGTAATGGCTGGAAATACAATCGGTAAGAATTTTACCCTAACTTCTTTTGGCGAGAGCCATGGCGTTGCCATAGGTGGTATTGTTGATGGTTGCCCTCCTAATTTAAAAATTAGTGCTGAAGACTTACAAAAAGATTTAGATCGTAGGCGTCCCGGATCATCCCGTTATACCACCGCAAGACGTGAAGACGATAAAGTAGAAATTCTTTCAGGAGTGTTTGAAGGGCGAACAACTGGAACTCCCATTGCCCTACTCATACACAATACAGATGCCCGCTCTCAAGATTACTCCGACATCAAAGATAATTATCGTCCTTCACATGCGGATTTTGTTTACGATAAAAAATATGGCTTTAGAGACTATCGCGGTGGAGGAAGAGCTTCCGCTCGAGAAACAGCCATTCGCGTAGCTGCTGGTGCTATTGCTAAAAAATGGTTATATGAACGCTATAAAACCCAAGTAAGGGGATACCTGTCCAAGCTCGGAGATATATCTATAGGTAAACAGTTTGATTGGGAAGAAGTTAATAATAATCCATTTTTCTCACCTGATAGTTCAATTATTCCTACATTTGAACAAAAAATTAATCAACTAAAAAAAGATGGGGATTCTATCGGGGCAACACTGACTATCGTAGCCGAGAATATGCCCTGTGGTCTTGGAGAGCCTGTTTTTGATCGTTTAGATGCGGATATTGCTAAAGCGATGATGAGTATTAATGCCGTTAAAGGTGTCGAGATAGGAAAAGGAATGGCATCATCCGAAGATTTAGGCAGTCAGCATCGAGATATTATGACTCCAGACGGCTTTTTAAGCAATAATGCAGGCGGTATCCTCGGAGGAATTTCCAATGGACAAGATATCATCGTACATATTGCCTTAAAGCCAACCTCCAGCATTTCCCAAGAAGTCGAGACAATTAACAAAAAAAGAGAAAAGACTACAATTAAAGTCAAAGGAAGACACGACCCATGCGTAGGCATAAGAGCTACTCCAATCGCTGAGGCAATGCTTGCCCTAACGCTTATGGATCATGCTCTTAGAAATCGTGCTCAAAATTACGATTTAGCTTAAATTATGAGTTTTACTAAATTACTCATTTTTACCTTCTTGCTTTGTTTTTTCTTGCAGCCAAGCTATGCAAATGATTTGTATACTGCGTATATAGCTTCTGAAAAAAATGATTTATCTGATAGCAACATTCGTCAAGCCTTTATACAAACTTTGGTGAAGGTTTCTGGAAATAAAAAACTCAAACAAAGCAAATATACTCAAACTATCAAAACTAAAAAAATAACTTCTTACGTTATTTCAAAAAGTTATCAAGAAATTTCACCAAATAATCACTATTGGGCAATTAGCTTTTCTCCAAATAAAGTTAATGCCATTCTAAAAAAACATAATTTCTCTATATGGAATAAGCACAGACCTTCTGTAGTCATTATCGTTCAAGAAAAACCAAAAGATAAAAATGCTGGAGATGAAAGTGATTTGATTATCATCCCTAAAAACAAACTTCCAACAGAAATCCAAGAAGCTGCTACCCATGTGAGCCAAACAAGAGGTATCAAATTTAAATTTATTACAGGTAGTAAAACAGAGCTTTTATCTATGCAGATATTAGATCAACAAACAGAGCAAAAAATATTTTTAAATCGATATAATGCAGAGTACTACCTTTCCCTAACAACACATAAGTCTCCTTATAAATCAACCGCTACAGAAAAAACCATTAATTCAGAACTATTTACAGATGTTGATGAAAATCTATCAAATCCTGAAAATACTACGGAATTTTCACGAAATTCTACATCAAATGAGTGGAGAATTGAAAGTGAAGTTTATAACTTTAAGCAAGCCATAAGCGAGAAAGAGGAGGGTAAAAAATATCTTGATTTAAAAAAAGCAACCATAGAGGCTTTGGATAATGCCATAAGTATAATCGCCTCTTATGAAAAAAAAATAAATAGTGGCAGTAAAAAATATGACCTTTTTATACACAAAATTAAAAATTTTAGAAATTATAAAAAAGCAGTTAAAACCCTTCAAGACTCACGATGGGTTAAAAACATAAACATAAAATCAATTAACTACCACACCGACGAAATACACATAGAAATCTTGCTCACTGGTCCTGGCGAAGATTATTTTGAAGAGCTATACCGTAAACAAGTCGTAAAACCGCTCATCTTCGCAGAAGAGATAATAGAAAGCCCATCCACCACCACCTACACAGAAAAAGTACTCGCAGAAGTCTCATCATCCCCGACAGAAAATATAGTATCAAACCCCACTCCTTCAGAAAACATTGCCCCGGAAAACACTATCCATTTGGAATATATTAACTAACGGCTAAAAAATCACTTATTGCGAAGCAAAGGAATTACTTTTTTGCCAATAAGCTCTATTGCGTTTGATAGTTTACTATGTGGCAAGTCGGCAATGTCCATCTGAAAGGTAAAGCGAGAAATTCCCCCCAAAGCGTCACTGTGTTGTAGAATTTTTTGAGCAACTTGTTCTGGAGTTCCTAAAACAATAGCCCCTTTTGGAGTTGTTTGTTTTTGAAAATGCTTTCTATCAACTGCCCTCCAACCACGCTCTTTACCAATTTGAGTAAAAGATTTGGCATAGCCTGGGAAATAATCTTCTTCTGCTTGCTCATAGGTATCAGCAACATAACCTAAAGAGTGTAATCCGACTTTTAACTTTTCTGGTGAATGCCCAGCCTCAATGCCAGTCTTGCGGTAAAGATCTATTAAGGGACGAAAACGGTGAGTTTCTCCACCAATAACGGCAACCATTAAAGGTAAGCCCAATTCACCTGCTCTTATAAATGATTGAGGAGTCCCTCCTACACCTAACCAAATAGGCAAAAATTCTTGGTGGGGTCGAGGATAAACTTCTTGATTTTTTAATGGTGGTCTAAAGGTTCCTTGCCAATTTACGACTGTATTTTTTTGTATTGCTAACAGCAGTTCTAACTTCTCACGAAATAACGCATCATAATCCTGTAAATCAAAACCAAATAATGGAAAGGCGTCGGTAAAAGAGCCCCGCCCTACCACTATTTCTGCTCGCCCATTAGATAATAAATCTAAGGTTGTGTGATTTTGAAAAACACGTACAGGATCAGCCGCACTTAGCACACTTACTGCCGTCACCAAGCGAATATTTTTGGTAATCAAGGCTGCCGCTGAAAGAATATTTGTGGGAGCTGAATCTAAAAATTCTTTACGATGATGTTCACCGATACCAAACACATCAAGCCCAACCTGATCGGCAAGGCGAATTCTTTCTACCAATTGCCGAATTAATGTGGAGTGGTCTAATTTTTGCTGGTTTTCCCCAAGAGAGGTGGCACTGGCAAAGCTATCAATACCTATTTCTAAATCAATCATCTTACCTCTATCAACATTACGATTTTTTTATTTTGAAAATGAGCTGAGTTGCACTACGTATCCATCTGATTCCTGAGTGAAGTCGAAGGAGACGATATGAGATATTTTATTCCTAATAAGGCATGATATACACTTTGTAGTCTAACTTCTTCTCTTGTGCCTTTGAAATACATCGTCTCTGTTTTACAAAAACCTTCTTTTTTTGCCCAAGCAAAACACACCATACCTACTGGCTTTTGATTATCGTTAGTTTCTTCTCTTGGACCAGCTATGCCACTAATGGCAATACTGACTGTGGCTTTTGATATAAGCAATAAATTTTTTGCCATCTCTGCAACAATAATAGGATCAACTGCACCATGCTTTTCGAGCAAGTCGTTATCAATATTGAGAATTTGATTTTTTGAGGAGTAGCTATAAGAAACAACAGAGCAATCAAACCATTGTGAACTACCGACACAATCCGTACAGCATTTAGCAAGCCAACCTCCTGTACAGGATTCTGCCGTTGCTAAAAGTATATTTTGTTGTAGAAGCAAGTTAGCAATTTCTTGTGCCAATTCTTTGCATTGTACTTCGCTGATTAACATTTTATCAGCTAAAAAATGAGGCTTTACAGACCGTTAATGAGAATATGGGTTATGATACTAGCAACATATCCTAAGGCAATGACAGGCGTCCATTTTAGGTGCCCCAAAAAGGTATAAATTCCTTTAGATTGCCCCATTAGAGCCACGCCAGCAGCCGAACCAACCGAAAGCATACTACCACCTACTCCAGCTGTTAATGTGACTAATAGCCATTGATTTAGAGACATATCTGGGTTCATTGTTAGGACTGCAAACATCACCGGAATATTATCGACAATTGCCGAAAGCACACCCACCATAATATTTGCCCAAGTTGGTCCCCAACCAATATACATTGTTTCTGAGACTAATGATAAGTAACCGATAAATCCTAAACCACCAACACTTAAAATAACCCCAAAGAAGAATAGTAAGGTGTCCCACTCAGCACCAGCAATACGGTGGAAAGGGTCAAAGGTTTTGTGTTTTTGTTGGAAGCCAATGCCTCCAATATTAATCTCTCCATAACTATCATCTGTTTCTGTGCCTTTATGTCTAAAGGTTAAATAGTAGCTATAAAACATCAAGTATCCTAAGCCTAACATCATACCTAATGCAGGAGGCAAATGGAAAAAATTATGAGCCGATACTGCTGTTACGATTGTTGCCAAGAATAAAAAGATTATGACAATACCGCCAGGTAAAATTTCTACTTTTTCCTCAATCGCTTCAGGGACTCCTTTTGAAACCGCAAACTGCATAATAACCGCAGGCACAAGATAATTAACCACAGAAGGAAGCACTAACGCAAAAAATTCACTAAAAGTGACTATTCCTTTTTGCCATACCATCAAGGTAGTAATATCTCCAAAAGGGCTAAAAGCACCGCCGGCATTCGCTGCGACGACAATATTGATACACCCAATTAAAATAAATTTTCTGTTATCTCCCCCAACGGCAAGAATAACAGCACACATTACCAATGCCGTGGTTAAATTATCCGCAATAGGAGAGAGGAAAAAAGCAATAATCCCAGTAATCCAAAAAAGTTTTCTAAAACTATAATTCTTGGAAACTAAGTAGCTTCTTAGGGCTTCAAAGACATGACGCTCTAATAGAGCATTCACATAAGTCATTGCTACTAAAAGAAAAAGCATTAACTCAGCAAACTCTAAAATATTGTGCCTAACTGCCACCTCGGCAGCATGAGGCAAATTATTTGAGCTATAAACCCAAGCAATGCCGAACCAAATTAAACCAGCAGAAACTAATACGGGTTTTGATTTTTTCAAGTGAATTACCTCTTCACTCATCACTAAAGAATAAGCGATGATGAAAACTAAAATACTTACATAACCAACGAGATGATTGGTAAGATCTAAGGTTTCTCCTCCAATTGAGGCAGCATACGTTGAAAAGGAAAGTATTGAAAGAAAAAAGAAAATGGCTGCTTTTAAAAAGTACTTATTCATAACGTAGTCTCTAATTGGAAATGGGCTAAAAAAAGAAAAATAGTATGCGAAAATTCACTTAATTTTAACAGATAAAAGGAACTATGCTTTATCTATATTAAGCCTTTCATGTAAAACTTTACTGATTCTAAAGTGCGGAATTCGACGGTTATTGAGTTTAACTTTTTCACCAGTTTGCGGATTCATAGCTTCTCTTTGACCATATTTTTTAATATAGAAAGACCCAAAGCCACGAATTTCAATTCGCTCACCTTTAGACAAAGCGTCTGATAAGGCATTGATAATTGTTCGTACTGACCGTTCTACATCCTTTTCATAAAAAACTTTAGATTGCTCAGTCATTTTTCTTATCAATTCTTGCTTTACCATACGCTTTACTTATAAAAATTAGAAAAAATACTACCTATCCTTAAAAAGATAACCTTACTCTTTAGAGCCTCCAGTAGAATCAGTCAATTGCTCTCCAAGTAGGTCACCAATAGTGTTTCGTTGTTCTTCTTGAGTCGATTTTTTATATTCGCGCAATGCTGATTTCTCTTCGGCTTCTTCTTTTGATTTTACTGAAAGACTAATTTTTCGGTTCTTCTTATCAATATTAGAAATAACAGCTTCAATCTCATTATCAACCTGCACATCCTCTAACATTTCTGATTTACGAAGATAGCCTATAACTTTGTCAGCCAACTCAACTTCTGCCCCTTTGCTATCGGAGCTAATAACTTTTCCAGAAACAATACTGCCTTTATTGTTACTAATGATAAATTCATTAAATTCATCCTTAGTAAGCTGTTTAATACCAAGAGAAACTCTTTCTCTTTCCACATCCATACTGAGTACAATTGCTTCTATGGGAGTATCTTTGTGGTATTTTGCCAACTCATCTTCTTTGTTCATATTACCCCAGCAAAGATCAGTTGCATGAATTAAGCCATCAATGCCACCATCTAAACCAACAAACAAACCGAAGTCTGTTTTCGAGCGAATAACACCAGAAATTTTATCACCTCGCTTATAGTTGTTAGAAAATTCTTCCCAAGGATTTGGTTTGCAACGCTTGATTGATAAAGAGAAACGTCTTTTATCTCTATCTAAAGAAATAATTTTCACACTTACCTGCTCACCAATGGAAAGTACTTTAGAAGGATGAATATTGCGGTTTTTCCAATCCAACTCTGAGGTATGGACCAAACCATCAATCGATGCATCAACCGCTACAAAAGCACCATAATCTGTAATGTTTGAAACTGTTGTATTTTCAATAACTGTACCGATAGGAAAACGCTCTTCAATATCCTCCCAAGGATCTTTTTGCATTTGTTTTAACCCTAAAGAAAGACGGCATTTATCTTTATCCAACTTCATTACTTTAAGTTGAATTGTTTCTCCCATCTTAGTAATTTCTGATGGATGATTTACTCGTTTCCAAGCCATATCTGTAATATGCAACAACCCATCAATGCCACCTATATCAATAAAAGCACCGTAGTCTGTAAGGTTTTTAACCGTTCCCTCAACAATATCTCCTATTTCAATCTTAGCGAATTTTTCTTCTTTTTCAGCCTGCGTCACCTCATCCAATAATGCTCGACGAGAGACAATCATATTGCCCTTATCTGAATCAATTTTCAGAACTCGAACCTCTAAAGTTTGATTGACAAAATCTTCCAAACTTTCAACCCCACGTGTATCAATTAATGACCCAGGTAAAAACGCTTTTATCTTACCAACTTTCAAACTTAACCCTGCTCTTACAGCGTGAGTAACAACTCCTTTAACTGGAGTTTCATTATCAACACAAATTTGCAATTCTCTTAATGCCTCTATACGCTCTGCTTTATCACGATCTAAGCGAGTTTCACCCAAACCATCAACAGGCATATCTAAATACATATCGACAATATCACCGATTTTTACCGTGAGTTCATTATTTTCATCTTTAAATTGTTCAATAGGAACATAGGCCTCAGACTTTGTTCCAGCATCAAGATAGATATAATCTTTTTCGATGTATATTACTGTAGCAGGTATGATTTCACCAGCGGTGTATAAAGTTGGATTATATGAAGCTTCAAAAAGTTCAGCGAATTTGTCTGACATTGATAGGTATAAAATTTGAAATAACCATCACCCCATTTCTTTTTAACCTCAGTTCTAATACAAAAAAGTATGTGAAACTGATAGAACAAGGGGATTAGTTTGTTAATAAATAAAAAGCACAATGCTTTGTCCCAAAAGGGTTAATTATACCATAGAAAGAAACCTCGTACTTATTCTCATCAGCACAGCTACTTTTTTGAGAAAAATAGCTCAAAATCTAAGCACGCATTTTTTGATTCTCAGGATCATAAAATGCTTTTGTTGATGCCTTGGTAGCGTAACGCTTGCTTAAAATTTCAATTTCATAATCGGCATTATTGATAAAATCATCCTGTAGCATTTCGTCTGTTTTACTTGTTGCACCATTTTCAGCATTGATGTAGCCCAAACCAATGGAGCAATCTAATAACGGCGAAAACATTCCAGAGGTAATTCTTCCAATACGTTTACCTTGATAATAAATAGGCTCATAGTGATAAAGCAAAGGCTCATTATCCAAAATCTTGAAGCTCACGAGCCGTTTCTCAACGCCTTTTTCTTTTTGTGCCAATAAAATTTCTTTGCCGTTAAAATCTTGTTTATTGAATTTCACAGCAAAGTCTAAGCCTGCCTCCAATGGTGTCTCTTCAATGCACATATCATGCCCCCAATGCAAGTAGCCTTTTTCCAAACGCAAAGCATTCATCACATAAAAACCGGCATAACCAAGATCAAATTTTGCCCCTACTTGCACCAATTGATCGTAACAACTCAAGGCAAATTCAGTAGGGATATAAATCTCCCATCCCAACTCCCCAACATAGGATAAACGATTTGCCCGCACTCTGGCATAACCAAAATCAATTATTTTCGAAGTGAAAAATGGAAACGCTTCATTAGAAAAATCATCTGGAGAGAATGCACTTAATAAGGCACGAGATTGCGGTCCCATTAAGCCAATCACTGCATAGCTTGAAGTAACATCAGTAACTACAACATTCCGACCCTCTGGAATATTGTTCTTCAAAAAATAAAAATCTCTATTTTGGCAAGCAACTCCGGTGACTACCATAAATTGGTCTTTTGCCATTCGTGTAATTGTCCAATCAGCCGCAATACCTCCTTGCGAGGTAAGAGCTTGAGTATAAATCATACGCCCCACTGCAACATCAATATTCGCCCCACATATTTGATTAAGAAAGACAACCGCATCAGCCCCTTGAACAAAAAACTTCACCAAAGAACTTTGATCAAATAAAGCAACATTATTTCTAACTGCTTGATGCTCAGCAATCATATTCTTATGCCAATTTTGCTTGCCATAGGAATACTTATATTCTGGTTTTTCTCCTCCAATGGTATAAAAATTAGGTCTTTCCCAACCAGCCGCTTCACCAAAACAAGCCCCCTGCTCCTTAAGCCTATGATGCAAGGCAGAGGTTTTTATTGGACGTGCGGATTCCATTTGTAAATACGGATAATGCATACCAAATAATAATCCCAACGCCTCCCCCGCTCGATCATACAAGAATTTTTTATTGCCCGTATAAGGTGCTGCCCTGCTTAGCTCGACATCATTAAAATCAATACGTCTGGTAGAGCGACCATTTTTGATAAGATCCGATAAAACATAGCCTACCCCACCTGAAGCCTGAATACCTCGTGAACAAAGCCCTGTACCAACATACACATTATCGATATTGGGTGCCTGACCAACAAAGTAATTATTGTCATAAGTAAAACTCTCAGGACCATTAAATAGCATCTCCATCTTCACATCACGTAATGCTGGGATACGATGCTTAACATTGTCAATCACATCATTCAAATGCTCCCAATCCTCGTCCAAACGTCCAAACTCAAAATCCTCATCAATACCATTATGCCCCCATGGTTTTGAAGTTTCTTCAAAGAAACCACACATTATTTGTTGCCCACCATCATTCCAGTAAGTACCTGCTACTGGGCGAAGATAACAACGAGCATCAAAATCTCGCAATGCTGGTAAATCCAAATGAACCCCTTTAATATCTTCGGTAAGCACATAATAATGTTCACAACCATGGAGCGGCACATTCACATCAATAGTTTTCATAAAATCACGAGACCACGCACCCCCACAAATCACTACGTTGTCACAATGAATAACGCCCTGCTCGGTTTTTACCGCAACCACACGCCCTTTTTCAACAAGCAATTGCTCGGCTTTGGTATTTTCTAAAACCATTGCACCCTGCTTTCTCGCCCCCTCAGCAAAAGCCAAAGCAACCTGATAAGGGTTAACCAACGCATCATCCGGCATATATATCCCACCGAGAAGATCATCGGTATTCAATAAACCCCAATGCTTACCCATTTCAGCAGCAGATAATAAATGAGCTTCTAAATCAAACGAATTTGCCAAGGTATAAGTGCTACGAAACTCATCCATTCGATCCGCAAAATTGGTCACAAACAATGAGCCCACCTTACGATAATGAATATCAACTCCAGTCTCTTCAGTTAAATTAGCAAGCAACTTATTCGTATAAGAGGATAACCACGTATTACTATCACTCCCCAATAAATTCCTTATCATACCAGCCGCATGATAGCTCGTACCACTCCCAATTCGCTTACGTTCAAGTAAAACAACATCTTTTATGCCCTGCTTACAAAGATGATACGCCACACTACAGCCAGCTACACCGCCACCAATAACAACGGTGTGTGCTTTTGAAGGAAAATCATTCATATAATTAAAAAACTTTAAAAACGGTTTCAATAAAAATTTAGGTTAGGCTACCCCTATATTGACAATCGCAATTTGGCTATCTCTCTAACTTCAGAAAAACCTACCTTACCAGAGCCCAATTTAGGAATTTGATCAACTTGAAGAAATTTTTTAGGAATAAAAAGCGGGTTTATATCATTAATAAGTTTATGCTTTAACCCGTCAATATCGATTTCCTCTGTATGCAACACAACAAGCTGCTCTCCTTTTTTATTATCTTCCAAATAGGTAGCACATATTTCTATACTTTCCCCAATGTGTTTATAAATTTCCGACTCTAATTTGGATAAGCTAATCATTTCTCCAGCAATCTTAGCAAAGCGGGAATATCTATCTATAATAGTAATATACCCATCTTGATCTATTTTCCCTCTATCTCCTGTACTATAAAATTTAGTACCCTCGATTACCTTAAAAGCACTCTCTTTATCCCCCAAGTATCCCTGCATAACCTGAACGCCGGCGACCATAATTAACCCCTCCTCATTTACATCAAGTTTGTTATATGTTTCGGGATCAACAATAAGTACTTGAGTCCCAATAAGAGGTTTGCCTACAGTGCCAATTTTATTTTGTTGCTTATCATTTGGTGCATTACAACTAATGACTGGAGAAGTTTCAGTTGCTCCATAACCCTCATACACCTCCAGACCAAATTTCTTTTGAAATTCGGCTCTTATATTTTCTGGTAATTTCTCTGCACCAGCAATCACTTTATTTAATGTTTGAAAAGAATGTGAATGAATTTTTTTATTTGTTGTATATAACCTAAGAAAAGTTGGAGTTGCAAATAAAATTGTTCCCCTATAATTACTCGTTAATTCTGCTATAGTGATACCATCCGTTGGATCTGGATGATAAACAGCACTCAAGCCGATTAATTGTGGCAATATAGTACAAACGGTTAGCCCAAAAGAATGGAAAATTGGCAAAATCCCAATTAACACATCATCCTCCTTAGCATTCAAACGATCATTCGATTGCATAACATTACCGACAATATTTCTATGACTAAGCCGTATTCCTTTTGGCATACTCTCACTACCACTACTAAATAGCACGAATGCTGTTTTATCTGGTTGATTTTTCTGAGCAAATAACCATCTGAGAATTGACGATTGCAAAAATGTTAATAGGTAATACTTTATTTTTTTAACTGCAGTAGCATAGCTTTTCAAATCCTCCAAATAAATAATATTGAGCTTGCCGATTGAAGAGGATATATCAAACCCCTTGTCTTTTAATTTGTTGATAAATTTTTTTGACGTTAGCAACGTATTAACATTGGAAATTTCAATAGAGTTATTAAGGGATTTCGCATCACTCGTATAATTCAAATGACAAATAGTTTTCCCCAAATTTAAGAGTGCTATATTGGCAAGGCTACCAGCGACTGATGCTGGCATAATCATTGCTATATTTTTTTCTTCATAAGACATTTTAGCTTTTAAAAAATCTTGCATAAGGAGTACCCCAACTAAAATCTTCCTTGCCTCAATTTTGACCCCGGTTGAATCAGCTAAAAAAAACTTTTTATTTTTTTTAATACCGCTGAACCAACAGTGACTAATATCATATTTACTATAATCGTCCGTTCTTTTCATATATTAAATCGCTGACTTTTCCTATGACACTATTTTAATTTAACTCAAGAATCCTCTTTTTCTAATTAACGTTAAAATTTTGAAGTTTCTTTAAATTTTCTTTGGAAGCTATATCTTGACGATAATCAAGGTTTCCTTTGATGGCTTGTGAGATTGCCTTGTTAATTCGTTCTGAGGCTTCGCTTATGGAGTCAGAAATTGCGCCTAAGGCGATGACTCGAGAGCTTTTTAGAGTTTGATAATCTTCTCCCTTGCGAATGCAGGATGAGTAGAAAAGGCGAATATTTTCTTTTTCTAACAACGCTTTATCGATACTAAAATCTAATGCCTCTGGGCTGGATTGGGGATATTCTTTTGCGACTAAGTATTTAACAACACTAGCCTTATCAAGAAATTCCACGCTCTTAGTTGATAGACGTTGATGCCATAAATCTTCAATCAGTTTTAAAAATGAACTTTTTAATACGCTTAAAATATTTAGGGCTTCGGGGTCGCCAAAGCGTCCGTTAAACTCCATAAAGCGAATGCCTTTGGGGGTAAGGAAAAAACCACCATTCAACACCCCATTAAAAAGCAAACCTTCTTTACGCATTTGATCAATAATACGTTGCATAATGGTTTGGCAATCATTCCAATCTTGCTCCCTCATAAAAGGGAGTTTATGCTCGGTGTTGGTAAAACAACCCATTCCTCCCGTGCCTGCCCCATAATCATTTTGTAAGCGAAAAGGATAATCGTAACTTGCTGGGCACATCACTAAGTTTTTCCCATCGGTTAAACCCATAATGGTAAATTCCAAGCCTTCTAATTTTTCCACAAGAAGCACTTTTTCATCGTTTTTTTGGCTAAGTAATTCAAGGGCATAATTGCTGGCGTGTTGATAATCACTTAGATGTTCTGGCATTACCTTAACCCCCTTTCCTCCTGTTAAACCTTGAGGCTTAACCACAATTTGCATTTGCTTTTGCTTAAATTCATCAATCGCTTGAGCTAAGGTCTTTTCATCAGCAACCACTCGATAAAAAGGCGTATATTCGGGACAAACTTTTTGCATCATTTCAATGGAATAGATTTTATCCCACTCTATGCGAGTAGCCGCTTGATTACCCCCAATTGCTTTAATGTTATTTGATAGAAGTACATCAACCACACCGTTTGCCAAAGGTGTATCCGCACTAACAAATACATAATCTACCTGTTGTTGCTTAGCAAATGACAATACCCTATCTGGCTGATTGGCATCATCGATAATATAAACCCCTTGTGAGGCGGTAACACAATCTATAATACCAGGGTTAGCATGCCCCATAATAGCATAGATAGTGGCATCTGCATCCTCAACAAGCTTTTGGGCAAAAGAATGTTCGCGTCCTCCTCCGCCAACAAGCAGTATTTTTTTTTTCATCGAGGGAGTGAATGTAAGCAATCCACAATCTGCTGACCAATATCATCAATTGCTTGGGTGCCATCTATTTCAAAATAATGCGTTTTATCTTGCTTCTGCATTTCTTTGTAATAAGCAATAAGGGGGCTTGTCATTTCTGCATAAACTTGTAACCTCAAGAGAATGGTCTCTTCCTGATCATCTACTCGGTGCACCAACTCCTCACCAGTCACATCGTCCTTACCCTCTTCTTGCGGAGGATTATAAATAATATGATAACTTCTTCCTGAAGCAGGATGCACCCTTCTACCTCCAAGTCGCTGAACAATATCTTTATCCGGCACCTTTAACTCGATAACCGCATCAATATCAATATTTTGTGCCGTAATTGCCTCAGCTTGATTTGAAGTGCGTGGGAACCCATCCAATAAAAAACCTTTTTGACAATCCTCTTGTGCAATGCGTTTCTCCACCATCGCAATAATCAAATTATCTGGCACTAACTCGCCTGCATCCATATAGGCTTTCGCCTCCTTTCCCAGCTTGGTATTGCGACTCACTTCAGAACGTAAAATATCCCCTGTAGAAACCTGAGGGATTTGAAAAAAATGCGTCATACTCTGAGCTTGTGTGCCCTTGCCTGCCCCTGGAGGCCCTAATAATATCAGTTTCATAAACAGCTATCCTCTATCCATTAAAAAATTACAAAATCAAAAATTAATTTTATCATCTATCCCATTAATACCGCTAATCATTGCATAAGCATTTGCATGAGTTTTCTTTGCATAACGAAGATTCAATGAGTTAATACCTCCAATAACCACCGTAGGAAGACCAAGCTTGTTTGCTTTTTTCACTACTTGAAAAGACACCGTTTCCTTATCAGGCTTCGTTGGGGAGGGGAATAATGCACCAAAAGCAAGATAATCTGCCCCCTCCTTTTTTCCTTTGATAGCAAGAGCAAGGTGATTATAACAACTTACACCCACTATCGGTAAACGACCCTTAAACCCTCTTGCCCGCCAATTTAATTGCTTTTT
The DNA here is from genome assembly GCA_929200535.1 of uncultured Gammaproteobacteria bacterium. Classification (GTDB taxonomy): domain Bacteria; phylum Pseudomonadota; class Gammaproteobacteria; order CAKMZV01; family CAKMZV01; genus CAKMZV01. The sequence continues at coordinate 60,740 of CAKMZV010000005.1, read as the reverse complement.
AATAAAAGATAATTTCCCATCTTCTTGACCAATATGTATGCCATCTGCACGCACTCGACGAGCTAATTTAAGACTATCATTAATCACGAAAGGTGTACGTGAACGGCAACAAATCTTCTGCACCTTTCTCGCATAACGATAATCAAACTCAAAAGAACTCCCTTTAGAGCGATACTGCACACAATAAACCCCACGCTTCAAAACTCGAAGAAAAACCTGCCAGTCAATCTGAAAATTATTCTCTTCAACATTATAAATAAGGTACAAAGAACGATACTTCATACTTGTAAGCAGCATAATAACTAAATTGAAAATTTAATACGATCGTTTTTTTATAACTTTTTAAGCACCTTATCTAACTGTAAAATTCGAGAGTCCATTGCCCATATTTCTCTATCTTGTAATACAGACTGTTGAATACTATTCAAAAACCTCTGATCTTTAAATTTTTGCAGACTTGTTTTTAAGGCTGCCGTATTTTTGTAATCACAAGCGACACCATAATTATTTTCATTAATAATATCCATACCATCCCCAGCAGGTAAAGCAGCTAACATAGGGAGTCCTAAATTAATATATTCATAAATTTTAGAAGGCACACAAGCCCCATAATAGTCATTGGATAGACTAACAAATCCGACATCAATATTTTTCACCATAAAGCTTAAAAATTGCTCATAAGGCATTAAAGGTACCAAATGACAGCCTTTTGTCTTTGAAATATGGTTTAGTGGTTTATAATTTTGCGAATCCCCAATAAAATAAATTTCTATATCAAAATCTCTTAATGTTTGCCAAGCCTGATAAAGTAATTCTGGTGCTTGGGCTTTACTCATTAAACCCGCATAAGCAATCCGTAATTTTTTAGACTGCCCTGCTAATTTTTTTGGAAGGGGAAATTTCTTAATGTAACCAAAGTAATTGTTTTCAATTTGATTAACCAATATCGGGAACTTTTGTTTTAAGAATTCGGCATAATATTGCGATGAAGTAATTATAAAGTCAGCCTCTTTAACATACTTTTGCTGCACCCTCTCTCTACTAAAATGAAACTTATTATTTATTCTTAAACCATTCATATCCCCATAACTAATAGGATCATGAAAATTAATTACCAACTTACAACCTACTTCTTGTTTAAGCAAATACCCAAGTTTAACCATTGCCAATTCACCACCACTGGTTGCAAATACAATATCTTGCTTTTTAATTTTATCTTTTAGATACAAAAAACTTTTCTTAACCCAAACGTCCAAATAATCCTCATAGATTCCAAGATGTTGAAACGCTTTAGATAAGTGATAATTTTTCGTGTGCGGAATTTGAGTAACATTGCCTATAATATTGATTTTTTCATCTTGATAATTAGGCATAATTATTTTCACCTCCCAACCTAATTTCTCTAAATGATTGGCTTGTGCAAGCCTAATTTGCCCACCTCCAGTGGATTGATAGGGGCTTAAAGAACGCGTTAAAAACCATATCATCATATCGTTCCCCACCTTCTTATTTCTAATCTCTCAAAACCTAACGAAGACACAAAAACGCCGAAAAAACCCATCATCAAAGCGTAGATTGAAGCCAGCTCAATAGCCAAGTGAGTTAACACTAAGTAACTACCTATAAAACTCATTACTCCAAATCCTTTAATCAGTAGGCTCCTTGTATATAAACCTTGAGATTTAATAATTGACTCAGAAAAGTTTTGGTACAGTATGAAAGGTAAGGAAACGATTAAAATATTAAGCATTATATAGCTATTTCCATATTCCATAGGGAAAAGCAAAAGCACAAACTGTTTAGAAAAAAGCCAACACAATGCAATTGCAAAAAAACCAAAAAGCATCAGTAGCTTAATAAATTTTTTACGTATATTTAGCAAAGAAGCATATTCTTTTTTTTCTAATTTTGAAGCAAATTCAGGAAACATAAAACGCCCAAGCGGAAATGAAAAAACAGCAATAAGTGCAAAAAAAATCGCTCTTGCAACCACTTGAAAATTCGATAACTGCTCAATATCATTTGCATTTAACATCACAAAAACTGGGGCAAACAGCAATAACCCATAAGTAAAAGAATTTGCACTCGCTAAAATAGTTTTTTGAATAAAAGCTCGGTTACTATCATCTTGAAATTTAGCAAAACACAAGCTAATATTTTGGACAATTTGATAACGAGAAAAAACTCGATTATGATAATAAATAAGATAGAGTAATGCCAATATATTTGCGTAAATACTCGCCCAAATTAGCGTCTTGTAAGTTGCTTCTTGTTTTAAAAAATGATATAAGATAACAACACTTAAAATAAACAGAACCACTTTTAAGGCATCAATAACCGAGATCATTTTATAATCTCTATGCAATAATAACATACGTAAATAATAAGCCACAAAACTCATCAACATAAACAACAAAGAAAGGGACCACCATTTAATATCTAAATTCTCCACTTTTTGCACTAAGTAAAAATTTAACACTAATGGAATGACTATAAACGAAATAATTAAAACCATCCACATAAAAAATACCCAACAGGTTTTGAGCATTTTAAGCTTATGTTTTGTTTTGCTATAAGTTGTAATAATGGCATCCTTATAGCCATCAAAGAAACGAGTGATTATTGAAAAAATATCCAGTATGGTGTAGTAAATAATCAGATTTTCTGGTGAAAACTCTTGAGCTAAATAAATTTTGAGCCCAAAATTTAAACATAAGACAACAAAAGTGACTGATGAATTGAGTATGACGGAATATCCCAACATAAAGATTATTTAAATATCAAGTATTAGCCATAGCGAAATAGGTTAATGGCTACTATACCAAACACCTCTCATTTAACGAAACTTTCGACGAAAATTTTGTAATTTTTTGACAAACCACGAAACTATGTTAGAAATAAAACCCGCTACTTTACTTCCCAGAATAGGAGCAAAGATTTTATTAGATATACGCTTAGCTCTATTAGGGTAGGAATAAAAACCTTCTACTGGTATCTGCCAGTTACTACCATATTGATATTCTAAATAATCCTCAACGTAATTAGGCACATTCATTTTAATTCCCAAAAAATCAATTTCGGTTAGCTCAGATAAATGATGATAGGGTATTTGGAAAAAATTATTACAACTACTCCAATAAGAAGAACAATTATGAAAAAGATGAATATCAATAACTACAGCATCTTTTAAAAGACTAATTACTGTATCATCTACGGCTAATTTAGTAACCTTAAATTGACACTCATCTCTGAGCTTTAGAATCGCTAAAATAATCTTATCTATATTTTCCCCATAAGTGCCAATATCAATATCTTTATCATGTTTGATAAATCCCTTTTCTCTTATGGCCCCTAAGCAAGTACCAAACATAAAAAAAATAGGAAGATGAAATTCTTCAAACGTTTTTTTAATAACCGTAAGCTCTCTAAGAGCAACTGGAACATCAATTATTTTAGGTGGAATACCTATATCCTGCATAATTTCAGTATCTAAAACAAAATCTTTTAGGTAACTACCCTCTTTGTTATAAACCTTATCACGCACACTATAATAAACTCTTTCTTTAAAAAGAGCATCAATCAACTTAGAATTCAAATTTTTCTCCTGAGTGTTGTTCTTTAAAAAACAAGTCTAATAGAACGCGTTCAATACTCCTAAAATTCTTGTTATGATTTTTCACCAACCTGATAACTAAATTACGTAAACTTTTATTTGTACGAATATAATAAGAAATTGCTTTAGGGCAGCCTAATTTTTTTCGATTTTTAAAGTAACAGCGTTTGAAATGCTTATTAATAAAATTGGGGATAGATTTTCGCCTTCTTTCACGGCTCACAGTGAATAGCGATAACCAACCACACATAATTACAGACTCTTCTATTCCTTATGCCTTGTATAGCCTTCTTTTAATTGTATAGCTGTACGGAGCAAATTAAGCAAAAGGAACACTATAAAAGTCGCTATTAGTGTTAACTCTGCCCCACAAAGCAAACCAATAATGCCGACAAAATACAACTGATTTCGCCAACAATTTATCGTTCTTAAAGCGTTAAACAAAGATTGTTTAAACGGCACACCAATTATCCGTAATAATGTCTCTCCATCGTGATCCATAGACATTTTGTTATTAGTATCTTTCTCAGTGAGATTAATTTTCAACTTAATATACCAGTGAAAATAATGAACATAGAGAACGGCAACGGCAAGATAAATAAATAGTATATTTGCTCCATATTGATAAGCTCCATAAGCTATTGCTAAACCTAAAAGTCCACTTTCTATTGCAAACAATTCATCAATGATGTATTCGTAGCACTGACCCAACTTACTTGTTTGATTTTTGAGGCGAGCCAACATACCGTCAGCATGGTCAATAATTTCAGCCACTTGAAAAAGAACAATGCCTATAATAAAACCACTTGCAGTACCAAGCGTAAATAAGTAGAGATAGATAATACCAAGAATTAAGCGACTAAATGTTAATTGATTTGGGGTAATGTTAGTATTCCAAATCCACAAAACTAACTCTTGTGCCAAGGGGCGAACAATATAGCTGTGAATAACTGTTTCTTGACGAAATTTCCTTCTTTGAGGTTTTGGGAGAGGGGTATTCAATTTTTGAAATATATGATATAGCTAATAATATGTAATATAGCTAACATTGTTTTAGCGTACCTATACATTATAACTTAAATTATTTTGTGTCAAAAACGTAAAGCTCTTATACTTTGCGATACCGAAAATGAATCCTACAGAAAAGTTGCATAATCGTTTCACTTAATAAGTAAACAAAACCCACTTGTTCCCCCCTCTGGCAATCCAAAAACGTTCAGAAATACTTAATTAAATCCTTTACAGAATCAAGAATAATATCTGCTTTTATGTTTGACCCTTCATACATACTTCTATTCGTTTCCCCGCTTAAAACTAAAACTGACGTTAGTTGATTATCCTTACACATTGCAATATCTGTGTAAAGTCTATCACCAATAACAACAGCATCGGATTCCTTTAACGACAACTTATCTAAAGTTGATTTTATCAAATCTATTGATGGTTTTCCAAAAACTTTTTCTGGATAAATTCCAGTAGAACTTTTAATCATATCAATAAAGCAACCTATATCTGGAATTTGACCATTTTGAGTTGGACATAAAATATCAGCATGAGTCGCATAATAAGGAATACCTTTTCTTACCAAATTTATAAACGAGATTAATTTCTTATAAGTTAAGGAATTATCATAAGTCAATAATGCAACTTGGGGATTTTTCAAATCAACTTTAAAACCTCTTTCCAAAACATATTCTTTTACCTCTTTTGTTGATAAAAGCCCAACATTCATTATTTTTTTTGATTTTAAATAATCCAACGAACAATCTAAAGAATCTAAAACATTGTCTATATTTAGATTTAAAGAATTGAATTTTTTCAAATGAGAATGTTTTGTTTTTGAAGAGTTATTAGTACATAAAAATGTAAGTTTGTTTTTTTGTTTCAGTACATTTAAAAAATCATTAGCTCCATTAATAATCTTATCTCCAAGGATTAAAGTGCCATCTCCATCAACAAAAAATATTTTTTTTCTTTTGAGCAAACATAAGTTTTCATTAAATAAAGTTTCTGCATTTAATAGGTCTTCGTAACTATCAATCTCAAACCATTTTAAATAAGAAACATCACAGGGGATTGCATCAATCGCTCTCTTTGTAAATAAATTATCCAACATTACTTCTGTCCATTGGTGTAAATTTTTATCAACATCAATGATTTCATCTAATTCTGATTTGATAATAGGAATATCTTTTTTAATAATTTTATAAACATCAATACTTACACCATACGCTTCCTTCGAGCTGATTGATTTAGATATGTTGGCTATTTTCCCCTCATTAACTTTTACTTTCATTGACTCCTCAAGATAAACATCTTTTTTAACAGCAATGCTAGTTTTATCTGTTTTTGAAAGCCGAGTAATAACTTCATTATCGAAAACTAAATCCGCATTCATCAAATAGAAATCGTTAATTAAATAGTCCTTAGCGAGATACAGACTATACATATTATTAGTTTCAAAATAAATGGGATTTTCAATAAATCTAAAATGTAGATTTGAAAAATTATCCTTACAAAACTGAATAATTTTATCTTTTTGATAGCCAACAACAATAAAGACATTTTGAACACCATTTTTAGCTAAGGAATTTAAGATATACTCCAGCATAGGAATACCACCAACCTCAATTAAAGTTTTTGGTTTTTCAAGTGTCATCGGTCGTAACCTTGAACCAAATCCCGCCGCTAAAATAACAGCATCTAAACATTTATTCATAGCGATACTTTATAGCTCAAATCATGAACCATTTTGTGATGAAATTTCTTTCTTGGAGGTTTTGAGGGTAAGGGTGTATTTGTCAATTTTTAAATGTCGTACTTTATAAGTAATCTTCGTAGCCTTCTAAGATATTATAAGCTACCTCTATTAAATATGAGATAATAGAAAAAAATTAAAAAATCCCTCCAGTGAGACAACAAAAAGTGTTTTTATTCTTGGCAAATTTATGATTGTTTAAATAGCTTGCTGATAAAATTAGGAAGAATTTCTCGCTTTTTTACACGGGTCATATTTAATAGAGATGGTCTCTTCAGATTGTAAAGCTTTTTTTTACAATCCTTATCGCACTTTCAACAGATTTTGTCTATCTTTATTTTGAGATTGGAACTTTCGTTGCATTATTTAATTTAGATTTTTATTATTCATAAAAATATTTCTTTTCTCCATTATCCTATAAATAAAACCAATCTTGATTTTGATATTTTTTGATAAGAGAATCAAATTCAAGAAAGTTATCATGTGTATCTACTTCAAAAATAAAAATAGTTTCTTTGGATGTATGTGGAATCAACTGCTCAACTATCTTAACATCTAATCCTTCTGCATCAATAAAATACAAATTAGCATTATTATCAATATGGGTAATTGGTATGGTATCTACTGTAATTGAACTGTTTGACTTAGGATATCCTGAAATTAATGAATTAGAGCCAAATGAATTTGGTACCTCATAAAGGATTGCTTTTTCAGGGTGAGCAGATATTTGTATCGCCTGTTTTTTTCAGCCCCATTTAAAACTATATTCTCTAATAAATCATTGTATGTTTTAGGATGAGGTTCGTATAAATCTGCTGATAAAAACCTATCTTGAAAAAATCGACAATATGTTCCATATATTAACACCTATAAAAACAGCTTTGTTAAATACTGGAAAACAATTAAAAAACTTATCTAAAGATGTAACTGAACGACTCTCAAACAATCCTTCATAAAAATTAAAATGTTCAATTTGGTTAATTGTATTCCCTTGTATAAAAAGAGGATAATGGATGACATAACTAAGATGTGCATCTCCCTTCCACATTGGCAGAATGATTTTTTTAATACATCTATATAAATAATATCCAAAATATTTAGATGAAAAATATAATATTTGTCTCGAGATATTTGCATATATTTGTGTTATTTTTTTCATATATATAGTTGTACTTTGTATAGCAAAGAATAAATTCAAAATTTAATGGCGAATTTGGCAGATAATTTTAATCTCAAGTCTATTTTTGAAGTATATTTCGCAAATTTACTGTAAATTTTTATAACTTCTTAAGATTGTTAACCACATACTCGATAACCCTCAATTTCTATATCCATTCTAACCTACACTCAATTTAATTAGTTAGTAAAATCTTAAAAACCTCAGAACAATCCGATTGGAGTTTAAATAAAATCAGTGGCTTATGAGAAAACAGAAAGTTAGCAAAAGCAAATTAAGGTCAGATGCGGTCTTTCTTATCGTTCATCGTCACAGAAAAGAAAAACAAATCCAACTTTAGATTCTTGAATGAATGTATTGAAAAAAAAGAGAGTTAGAAGATGAAGAAATTAGCATTTAAAGTACTTATCAAGCAAATATATTTAAAGCCAGATTATAAAAAAGTGTGTTGATTATTCCATAAATGTATATTAGTATGGTTTAGAACATCGTAACCTAAATTCACGCTTAACCATTTTAACCATTATTTTTTCTTGCGACAATAACACTATATCTGCTGAACCAACCAAAACGACCATTTTTTCCTGTAAAAGTCTTTATATCTTCTACTAAGAAACCATTATCATTTAGAATTTTTTTCCATTTTTTAATACCGTACCATTTTTCCCGAAATGGGCTATCAAATGGGTACATCCATTTGCCACGCCATTCTTGGATAGGCTTCAAGTAGCCAAGCAAACTATTAGGGTTTCGATCACAAATAATAAAGTATCCTTTATCATCTAATTTTTTATGAATCTCAGCCAAGGCAACATCAAGATATTTTACATGTTGTAATGCTTCAATGGTATAAATTAAGTCGAATTTTATATCTGTTTTAATACAATACGCATCACCTTCTAACACCTTTTTTCCATCATAATAGTAAGGATCTACCCCCAAAATGTTTTTCTCTTGAAATTGCTCCCTAAAGTAATCTAAATGCCTGCCTTGACCGCATCCAAGATCTAAAACATTTGCTGAATTAGCGACATAGCTTTGTAGAATACTAATATATTCATACGAGGTACTTGTTAATCTGTCATCAACCATATTGCTAAACTTAAAACACTCTCCTATCCATAAACCACTTTCTTCAATTAATGAAAGTGGCATTTTCTGATGCTCTAAAAGAGCATCTATAAAAAATTTAACACCCCAATTAATTGCCCGAAATTTAGCATAAAATCCCCAAAAAGGCACTGATCCTGCTAAACTTCCACGCACTTTCCCTTCTGTAAATTGTTTGGACTTCAAATAAAATATTGTTTTGCGTGCACAATGCAGATAGCCCTCATCTTTAGTCAATTGATGCAGCTTAAATGCTAATCCAGCCCATTGAGCTAATCCTGTCATACATCTTTCCGAATTGACACAATTGAAGTTATCATCATATTGAGAACCAAGCAATAAATCTCTTTCCAAGTTAATGCGTTTAAGTTGCTCTGCATTCTTTAACATTGATTGCAAAACAACCTCATTTTTTGTCATTAAATAGTAATCGTATAATCCTTCTAAAACATAAATAATCGAATGTAAAACACTATTTTTTTCTTGTGCAGTAAATTGTAATTTTTGAAAAAAACCCACCTCATTTTGCTGGCTAATGACCCAATTAATATGTTTTTCTGCACAATCTTTATAATTTTGATTGTTCATCAATTCTCCAACACGATACAAAATCGAAGAAACTCGGGAATAATAGCTGTGAGCAATACCCTCATAACCATATTTAGTCCAACTACCATCATCATCCTGAACGTCACATAACCAACTTGCCGCCTTCTCTATCGCCGTTTCATATTGCAATTTGAAATCTTGACTACTCTCTTCTAACTCATACAGTGCAACTAACCCGTAAAGCACCTGCCCTGTATCAAAGACTAATTCATCCGAAGCATCAATACCACAAAAACCACCTTGTTTAGTTTGCTTAGAAAGCAACCACTGACCAGCATTTAAAGCTGAGTCATAATATTTTTTATTATTGTAAGTACGGCTCACCTTCAATAGCGTTGGAATAATATACCCAGTTGTTTCAATATAACTTTTATCCCATCCACCTTTGTACAAATAAAACCCTCTTGAATACCCTTGATCATCTCCGACTTGTTGAGCCTTTAGTAACCAATCTGTGGCCAATTCAATATGTTTTTTATTTTCATATACTGACTCACCCCTGATATTTTTAAGAAATACCAGCGTCTGAAGCGGACTTTTCATTATTGAAAGAATAGTACACTTGAGATAAGACAGCTTATTTCGCAGTCGATTATTTATCATAAATAGATTTTTCACTCTTTAAAAATTTAAAAACTGATTTTCATCAGTCGATTTTGTTTTTTTATGGGTCTGTTCCACGGCATGGTGAACAAAAGCAAAGCCCTCTTGAATAATTTTTTTTTGTGTCGTTGACTCAAGGGTATTTGAATTATTATTCAGGTGTTTCGCCATAACGCAAGCTGTGGCAGTGCTTAAAGCACAACCAGTACCACGATATCCCCCTGGATAGCGGGTTTGTTTAATTTTTTGTTGTTGTATCTGATTGTCTTCTCGATAAAATAGCCGATTGACTATATAACAATCCTCATCTACGCTATGCCCTCCACTAAGAATTAACATTGGTATAAAATTTTGGTACGTTGCCATTATTTGAACTAAATCAGAAACCTGGTCGTTCAAATTTTCCATGGTGGTATTATCTTCTTTTATTAAAAGCTTAAATTCTTGTTCATTTGGTGCAAGGACTGAACAAATAGGCAAAAGTCGATGCCTAATTTTATTTATAATCGCAGTTAAATTTTCCTCACTCGAAAAAAAGGGACTTCCTTGTCCATTGGTTAAGATAGGATCAAAAATAACAAAAATTTCACCCTTACTTTTTTGAGTCATAGTATGATAAAAATCAACCACACTATCGATTAAATCAGGGCTTAACAACAAGCCAATTTTAATCACTCGAGGCAACTCCCTACCACTATTTAAAAGAGACGCAAGTTGGGCTTCAAACTGTTCTTTAGAAAGCCAGTCTACTCGACTAACCGTATTACCATCCTGCACTGTAAAACAACTTAATATCGGTAATACTCGAACATTCAAACGCTGCCCAACTCGCACATCCATTGCCAAACCAGCTGCACCTGTGGGGTCATTACCTCCTATACTCAAAACACAAGGGAGAGACACAAGAGCAAAAAATTAAGAGAGTAATTGCCTAATCTGTTGCTCCCAATCATCCCATTCAGGTTCACCAATCGCTTTTCTTACCACCTTCCCTTTAGAGTCTAATAAAAAACTCGTTGGCGTTACCCTAATTTTCCCAAAAAGAGGAGCAATTTTTTCTCCCTCATCATAAATAACAGGAAAATTAAGAGAATTCTGTTTTGCATAAATTTTAATTGCTTCTAATTTATCATAAGCTAATGCAATTGCCACTACACGGAACCCTTTATCAGAGTATTTTTTGTGCAACGCTTTGAGTTTAGGCATCTCTTTAATACAAGCAACACAATCGGTTGCCCACATATTCACCAATACTGGAGAAGCGTTGAGCAATTGGTGTTCTTTCTGAAAAACATCAACCAAAGTCATATTTTTCACTTCAAGAGAAAAGGATTCCTTATTTATCCATACAACCAAGAATAAAACAGCAAGAACACCGATTAAAAAATACTTTTTCATAATTGTTTAATTTGATTTGCAATAAAATATAGGCGATACCAAAGATGATTTGAACTAATAAAAACAATTTTACAACGACAATTCATTAAAAGTTTATAATTTAATATTAATGTGCCGTCTTATAATATGAATGTGCCGTCTTATTTTAATGATAATAAAGTGACTACTGCAAACCAAACTATAAATGAACCCATAGACCAACGCCTTCTTAGGGAAGCGTTGTTTTCTCCATCAATATGGATGGTGGCTACTCTCTTTCTATTTGCTAGCTATCGCTATAGCCAAGCAATGGATGTTTTTGAGGTTGTTATTTATATTTTTACTGTCATTACGATGCTTTCCATCAGCTTTTATTGGCGTGCTTTTAGATATGCCCTTATCGCTATTGGAGTAATTAGCCTCTTTGCACTTTGGCAATATCAAAACAATCTTGATTTAGCACAAAGTAATTTTTGGCTTAAATATCTCTTTGCCAGTCAATCTGCTGTCATGTGGATGAGTGCTTTATTAGTGTTTTCAACTATCGGCTATTTAACACATACTCTATCAACCAATAAATTTATTGGTGCATTATCCAGTAAGTTAGCATGGATAGGGGTTGTAATGGGTTTTGCTGGATTATTAGTTCGTTGGCACGAATCTTACCTGATTGACCCTCAAATCGGACATATTCCAATCAGTAATTTATATGAAGTTTTTATTCTATTTTGTTTGATTACCACGCTAATCTATCTACAAGTAGAACGTCGCTTACAAAACTACAAATTAGGCTTTTTTGCTCTCTTGATTGTTTCGCTTGCGGTTGCTTTCCTGCTGTGGTATGCCTTTGAAAGAAACGCACACCACATACAGCCTTTAGTTCCAGCCCTTAATTCCTATTGGATGAAAATTCACGTGCCAGCAAATTTTATCGGCTATGGTGCTTTTGCATTAGCCGCAATGACCTCCATTGCATGGTTAATCGTCAATCACTTCCAACAAAAAGAAAAACCATCTTTTTGGTTACAACGTATGCCCACCACAGTGGTTATCGATGAGGTAACCTATCGTGCAATTTCATTAGGTTTTATTGCCTTTACCATTGCCACTATTCTCGGAGCCTTATGGGCGGCTGAGGCTTGGGGCGGGTATTGGTCTTGGGATCCGAAAGAAACTTGGGCATTGATTGTGTGGCTAAACTATGCGGCTTGGTTACATCTAAGAATATCAAAAGGATGGCGAGGCACCTTAATGGCGTGGTGGGCTATTATTGGGCTATTCGTTACTCTCTTTGCCTTTCTTGGCGTCAATATGTTTTTATCTGGGCTTCATTCCTATGGAGAACTGTAGGCTACACTTTTATTTAATTTTTTCAAAACAACCTTATAGAATAATATTATGAAAACAAAAACACTTTCACTTTTATCAAAAGCATTCTTGTTAACTACTCTCTCTTTGCTTGCTTTGTCAGGCAATGCAGAAAAGTATATTGAAGGGAAACATTATCTTAAAATCCCTCCGAAGAATGAGTTCACGCTGACTAAGCAACCTGAGGTTGTGGAGTTTTTTTACTATGGTTGTCCTCATTGTAAAAATATTCACCCATATGTTGAAAAGTGGTTAAAAACAAAACAATCTACAGTTAATTTTCACTACCAACCTGCTTTTTACTCCCCACGTGTCAAATGGTCAGTCCAACTTTACTACGTCGCATTCGTACTGAAAAAACACAATGAGCTTCAAGGGGAGATTTTTAAGCGTTATTCCTCTGGTCAACTACGCTCGCAAGAAGATATTTTCGATATTTTCAAAAGCGTTGGAGTTGACAAAGAAACCGTTACTAAAACCTACAATAGTTTTGCGGTTAAAAATTTAATGACCCAAGCTAAAAAATTAACTGAAAAATCTGAAATTGAAGGCGTTCCCTCTTTTATTGTTAAAGGGAAGTATCGTGTTTCTGAAAAAACCGCCGGGGGAAAAGATGAGATCTTCAAAATAATTAATTATTTACTAAAAAATGGTTAAAGAAAATTTCATTTTTTGGATAATTGCCCTGTCAACACTACTGCTTTCATCCTGTGCCAGTCGCCCAGTTATCGACACCAAAGGTATCGATATAATGGAGAACTGTAGGCTACACTTTTATTTAATTTTTTCAAAACAACCTTATAGAATAATATTATGAAAACAAAAACACTTTCACTTTTATCAAAAGCATTCTTGTTAACTACTCTCTCTTTGCTTGCTTTGTCAGGCAATGCAGAAAAGTATATTGAAGGGAAACATTATCTTAAAATCCCTCCGAAGAATGAGTTCACGCTGACTAAGCAACCTGAGGTTGTGGAGTTTTTTTACTATGGTTGTCCTCATTGTAAAAATATTCACCCATATGTTGAAAAGTGGTTAAAAACAAAACAATCTACAGTTAATTTTCACTACCAACCTGCTTTTTACTCCCCACGTGTCAAATGGTCAGTCCAACTTTACTACGTCGCATTCGTACTGAAAAAACACAATGAGCTTCAAGGGGAGATTTTTAAGCGTTATTCCTCTGGTCAACTACGCTCGCAAGAAGATATTTTCGATATTTTCAAAAGCGTTGGAGTTGACAAAGAAACCGTTACTAAAACCTACAATAGTTTTGCGGTTAAAAATTTAATGACCCAAGCTAAAAAATTAACTGAAAAATCTGAAATTGAAGGCGTTCCCTCTTTTATTGTTAAAGGGAAGTATCGTGTTTCTGAAAAAACCGCCGGGGGAAAAGATGAGATCTTCAAAATAATTAATTATTTACTAAAAAATGGTTAAAGAAAATTTCATTTTTTGGATAATTGCCCTGTCAACACTACTGCTTTCATCCTGTGCCAGTCGCCCAGTTATCGACACTAAAGGTATCGATATAGATGCTTATAAAACTGATCTTGCTGAATGCGAACAAGTCGCAGAGCAGTTAGAAAGCGGTAAGAACATTGCCAAAAGTGCGGGTTTTGGGGCATTACTTCGAGGTACTCTTGGTGCCTTAATTGACCCAGAAAATGTCGGCACACACGCTGCCATCGGAGCTACTGAAGGAACAGCTTTAGGAGCCTTAAAGAATGATGAAGAAGAAAGCAGTATTGTTAAAAAATGTTTAAAAAACCGAGGCTATAAAGTATTAAATTAAAAATAATAACTCTATTGCTTTTTGTATTATCCGCCTGTAGTAATCGCCCCCCTTCCTTTTATTCATACCGATGGAGTTGATATGAATGCTTACCAAGCTGATTTAACAGAATGTCAAAAAGACGCTGATAAATTAAATCATAGCGATAAAATTAAAGAATGAGACTTTTGCACAAAAGATATGACAAGTCTAATTGATTCATTTGGTCGTGAAATTACTTATATCCGCGTTTCTGTAACGGATAAATGTGATTTGCGTTGTGATTATTGCTCACCAGCAAAAGGAGTTCACCCCAATGGCAAATACACTGAATATTTAACTGCCGAAGAAATTTCTCGCATTTGCTCCGCTTTTGTGCGTCTTGGAGTAAAGCGAATTCGCTTTACTGGAGGCGAACCTCTTTTACGCAAAGATCTAACCGAAATAGTATCAATGATAAACCAAGATAATGACAATTTAGATCTCTCATTATCCACTAACGCCACTCGCTTAGAACGCTATGCAAAACCCCTTTATCAAGCAGGCATTAGGCGTCTGAATATTTCATTAGATACGCTCAACGCAGATGAATTTAATCGCATCACCCGAGGTGGAAACCTTAATAAAGTTCTCACAGGCATTTATCAAGCCAAAAAAATTGGCTTTGATCCAATCAAAATCAATACCGTAATGATGAGAGGAGTTAATGACGACCAAATGGAAAACCTCATTGATTGGAGCGCAAAATACGGGCTTGAATTACGCTTTATTGAAATAATGCCGATTGGAAAATCTGGGATTGACTCAATGAACAAACACATCCCAATGCAAGAAATGCTTGAGCGGGTTGAAAAACACCTTGGTGAAAAACTAATTCCGAGCATTAGCCGCCAAGGTGGTGGACCGGCAAAATACTACCGTACTGAAAAAAAACACCTCGGTATCGGCGTTATTTCCGCTGTATCACAACATTTTTGTGCCACCTGCAACCGCGTACGTCTCACCTCAAGAGGCACGCTTGCCTTATGTCTGGGGCAAGAACATTCCATTGATTTACGCCAACCAATACGTGATGGCATCAGCGATAATGAACTTGAGGCTATGATTGTCAAATCGATGGAACTAAAACCAGAGCGTCATTTTTTCAATGAAAATCGAAAAAATATTGAATTTCGTCAAATGGTATCACTCGGCGGATAACGATAATAGTGCCTATCTCTGCCAAATTATGATTAACATTCTATACTTTGCCAAACTGAAAGAACAACTTGGCATTGCTGAAGAGCCAATTGAGCAATCTTTTGCCACTGCAAATGAATTAAAAGCCCACCTCTGCCAGCGTGGTGAAAAATGGCAACAAGCACTAAATAATCCAGAAACACAAATTGCAATTAACCAGAATTTAAGTACTTGGGAATCCCCTATCCCAGAGAATGCCGAAATTGCCCTTTTTCCCCCAATCACCGGAGGATAAAGCAACCAATGATTCAAGTCCAACACTCTGACTTTGACCTTCAAGAGGAAATTCACAAACTCACCCAAAAACGTACTGATATAGGAGCAATTGCTTCATTTATCGGCTTAGTTCGTGACTTCAATGGGGATGATAAAAAACAATCCAAAATCTCCTCTCTATATTTAGAGCACTACCCCGCAATGACCCAAAAAATGCTCCAAAAAATCGCCAATCAAGCCTGTGAAAAATGGCAACTCAGTGCCTATTCAATCATTCACCGCATTGGCGAACTCAAACCTGCGGAAAACATTGTACTGGTTATTTGCTGTGCTCCCAAACGTATCAATGCTCTACAAGCTTGTGAATTTATCATTCATTCGCTCAAAGTTGCTGCCCCCTTTTGGAAAAAAGAAACCTATCAAGACGGAACTCATCGATGGGTAGAGC
Source organism: uncultured Gammaproteobacteria bacterium (assembly GCA_929200535.1). Lineage (GTDB taxonomy): Bacteria > Pseudomonadota > Gammaproteobacteria > CAKMZV01 > CAKMZV01 > CAKMZV01. The sequence goes on along the minus strand of CAKMZV010000005.1, from coordinate 44,448 downwards.
AACAAGCTATTGACAAACAATTAGCTCAATCATTCTCTTCTTAAAATAACTAATGATTAAAAAAAATCAGACTAACAAAGATAAAGCTAAAAAAAACGGTGATTTAATCCTCAATTCCGTTGAAAAAAATTCGCCTGAAGAAACTCCTGAGTTTTTTGACAATGCTGATGATTTTATCAATATAGAAGAGTTAGAAACTATTGAAGATGAAGAGGAAGCTACTCCTCCCACACATAATAAAAAAAATGAAAAGCAGTTTGTTGAAGGGAATTCACAACCTAAAATCGAGGGTGCTCAAACACTAACCCTGAAAAAAAACGATGAAACCGAAACTCAAGCCTTAGTCCCATTTCAAGATACTGGAAGCTTTGAAAAATATGTACAGAGTGCTAACTCCGCACCAAAATTAAGTAGTGAAGAAGAATGGGAATTAGCCAATAGAATCCATAAATATAACGATCTTGAAGCTGCCCAAAAATTAGTTTTTAGCAATTTACGCTATGTTATCGCCATCGCACAAAAATACTCTGGATATGGCTTACCCTTACCCGACTTAGTACAAGAGGGTAATGTTGGGCTAATGCGTGCCATTAAAAAATTTCAACCTGAAAAAAAAGTTAAATTAATGTCCTTTGCCTCGCACTGGGTACGTGCAGAAATACACGAATTTATTATTAAAAATTGGCGTATTATTAAAATGGCAACCACCAAAGCACAACGCAAACTATTTTTCAAACTCCGAAGTTCAAAGAAAAATTTAGATTGGGTTGATGGTGATGAAGCACAACGTATCGCTAAAAAATTAGATGTCAAAGTTTCAGAAGTCTATCAAATGGAAGGCAGGATGACTCAATCCGACGCCACTTTTGATCTCGGTGAAAATGATGATGAGAATACCTTAGTACCAGCCCAATACCTCTCTGATACACGCTACTCACCTGAAAAAATCCTTGTTGATTCTGATAATTTTGAATTTCAAAAACAACGAATGATTAAAGCCATTGGGCAATTAGATGAGCGGAGCAAAGAAATTATTCAAGAAAGATGGCTCTCTGGTAATAAAATTACCCTAAAAGATCTATCAGAAAAACATAATGTTTCCTTAGAAAGAGTCAGGCAAATTGAGGCGGTTGCCTTAAAGAAAATTAAAAATAGTATGGAGACAAGATAATGCCTACATCATCTATACCCTCAACTACTTCACACATTCAAATTAATGCACAAGTGAGTGAACAACACAAGAACAAACATACGCTCAACCTACAACCTATGGATTGTCAAGCAGATAATACACAATGTTGCGGTGGATACTGTGGTTCTATGCTGTGGAAAAAACTGTTACTAAAGCCCAAAACATCCACTGACAAAAATCAACAACAAGTCATTATTTACTCTAAAAAACACTTCCCCATTGGCAGCACGCTCTCTCTATCACTCTCACAAACCAACATACTAAAAATTCAGCTTTTTTTATGGCTTCTCCCAACACTAGTTTTACTGCTACTCCTCTATCTTCTCCCCTCTCAATGGGGGAGTCTGTGTATTGCCTTCGCAAGCACCACACTTATTTGGCTAACAGCAAACCATTTTACAAAAAAAAAGACATTTGGCTTACAAATAAAACAGAAACTTTAAATTAAAGAGATGAAAATATTATGCATAGTAGTGTATTAAGCATTAATCTTCTCTTAAACAAAGCTACCTCTAATACTTACGTGGGCAAGTATAATTAATTAAATAACTTGAGACCTTTGCATAAAAGTATGGCAAAAGAAAAAAGATAAAAAATTGTTCTGATTGAGGCGTGAAATGAAGCTAATACGTCCGTCTTTGCAAGTTTCACAACACAAAAAGCGTTTTTACTCTTGGTGAGTTTACGAACCATAGAGTAACAGCGTTTGAACCGCTTGCGGATAAAAATCAGGGCAACTTTTTACTTTTTTACTTGTCATATCTTTTGTGCAAAGGTCTCAACTTTTATAAATTTTCATTTTCTAAATTAACCTTAACCAATATGACTATTTTACCAAACAGGTGCCAGCTAACCACCTTTTTATTTTCTGCTCTCTTATTGCTATCAACAGGGAATTTACACGCCAACTCACTGCCTGACTTTACCAAACTTGCTAAAAAACAAAGTCAAGCCGTAGTGAACATTAGCACAAAAAAGTATCAACCTGCAAATTCGCAAGAAATTCCGCCTCAGTTTAGAGGTTTACCTGATGAATGGCTAAAATATTTTTTCAATCAACCTGACCCTTCAAACCCTCGAGACGAACCTAATGGAGGTGCACCACAGCACCACTCACTGGGTTCTGGTTTTATTGTCAGTGAAGATGGCTATATTGTCACCAATCACCACGTTATTGATGGTGCCGACGAAATCTTTGTACGCTTTAATGATTTAAAAGTCAAAAAGGCTCAAGTAATGGGGAGCGATCCGCGCACAGATATTGCCCTGCTAAAAGTTAAAAGAAATAATCTCCCCATTATCACATTTGGTAATTCAGCCAAATTAAAAGTGGGTGCATGGGTCATTGCCATAGGCTCCCCTTTTGGTTTTGATTACTCAGTTACTGCTGGAATTGTCAGTGCTAAAGAGCGTAGCCTACCTGCCGATGCTTATGTTTCTTTTATTCAAACAGATGTTGCTATTAATCCTGGCAATTCAGGAGGACCATTATTTGATTTGAATGGAAATGTTGTTGGAGTAAATTCTCAAATCTATAGTCGTAGTGGTGGCTTTATGGGCGTTTCCTTTGCTATACCCTCTAACCTTGTAAAATACATTGTTAAAGAGCTTAAAGAAAAAGGTAGTGTTAGTCGTGGCTATCTTGGGGTACAAATTCAAGAAATTACCTCTGAGCTATCAGAAACGTTTCATATGTCAGCACCCCATGGAGCCTTAGTTTCAGCAGTTATTGATGATACCCCTGCACAAAAAGGTGGGATTGAAGTAGGCGATGTCATTGTGAATTTTAATGGCACAAAAATCAATCGCTCATACAACCTTCCACCCATTGTCGGTATTACTCCTATCGGCAAAAAAGTACCTGTAAAAATTATTCGTAATGGCAAACCCAAAACACTGAATATTGCCGTAGATGAACTTGAGCCTCGAAATAGAAAAAAAAGAAAAAAAAGAAACAACATTGGATATAGCATCACTCGTGTTGGCATCAAAGTAATTAATTTAAGTGATGAAATGTTGAATGAACTACAACAAGGTATTCTGGTAAAAGATGTATTTACGGATGGACCAGCAAACCGTGCAGGAATAGAAAAAAATGATGTTATTCTCACTCTACAAAATCACGAAATAGAATCCGTCAGCCAATTTCGTAAAATTGTTGAAAGTGCCCCTAAAAGAACTCGTTTTCGTGTACTCATATATCGTAATCAACGCACACTATTTACAACTCTATTTCTACCTTAAGAGTACCAAAACCTCAATTTAATGAACATCAGGAATTTCTCTATTATTGCCCATATTGATCATGGGAAATCAACTATTTCTGATCGCCTAATTGAACATTGTGGAGGGCTTTCAGCACGTGAAATGACCCAACAAGTTTTGGATTCAATGGAAATAGAAAAAGAGCGTGGCATTACTATCAAAGCTCAAAGCGTTTCTTTACAATATACTTCCCCTGAAGATAAAAAAACCTATAGTCTAAATTTTATTGACACTCCAGGACACGTCGATTTTTCCTATGAAGTATCACGCTCACTTGCCGCTTGTGATGGGGCATTATTAGTAGTCGATGCCTCACAGGGGGTTGAAGCACAAACCGTAGCCAACTGCTACACAGCCATTGAACTTGGTTTAGAAATCATACCCATTATCAATAAAATCGATTTACCTGCAGCTGATATCGAAAAAACCAAAAAAGAAATTGAAGAGATTATTGGTATATCAGCAGAAAATGCGGTTTGCGTCAGTGCCAAAAGTGGCATCGGTATTGATGAACTATTACAAGCAGTCGTTAAGAATATTCCTGCCCCTGAAGACAGAAGCGAAGAACCATTACAAGCCCTAATTATTGACTCTTGGTTTGATAGTTACCTTGGCGTTGTCTCTTTAGTCAAAATAGTTGCTGGAGAAATGCACGCCCGTAGTGAAATGTTAGTAATGTCATCTCAAGAAAAGCATCTTATTACCGATGTTGGAATTTTTTCTCCACGTCGCACGCCACAAAAAACCCTTACCAACGGTTCCGTTGGCTATGTTGTTGCTGGCGTAAAAGATATTTATGGAGTGCCTGTCGGAGACACACTTACTTCACCCTCCAAACCAGCAGAAAAACCCCTCGCTGGCTTTCAAGCAATACAGCCTCGAGTCTTTGCCGGTCTATATCCCATATCGGCTGAAAATTACGAGGATTTACGCGAAGCTCTTGGCAAATTGCAGCTCAACGACGCTGCTCTACAATACGAACCTGAAACCTCTGATGCACTTGGATTTGGCTTTCGTTGTGGTTTTCTTGGCTTACTCCATATGGAAATTATCCAAGAACGTTTAGAAAGAGAATATCAACTTGAGCTTATCTCAACAACCCCAACAGTTGTCTATCAAGTGAAATTAAAAAACCAAGAAACCCAACTTATTGAAAGTCCCTCGGCACTCCCCGATACAACCGTTATCGAACAAATTTTAGAGCCTATGGTTAATGCGGAAATTTATGCCCCACAAGAATACATTGGCTCAATTATCACTCTCTGTATGGAAAAACGTGGGCAACAACGCAACATTCAATACCTCGGTTCCCAAGTACAACTTAGCTATCGCATTCCACTCGCCGAAGTTGTGATTGATTTTTTTGAACGTCTAAAATCCATCAGCCGAGGATACGCCTCAATGGACTATGAACTTTCCGACTATGAAGCTTCTGACCTGGTAAAAGTTGATGTTCTTATTAACAGTGAAAAAGTTGATGCACTTGCCACCCTAATGCACCGCTCATTTGCCACTGCACGTGGTAGAGTAATGATTGACAAACTCAAAGAATTTATTGATCGCCAGATGTTTGAAGTGGCACTACAAGCAGCTATTGGGGGAAAAATTATTGCAAGAACAAACGTCAAAGCACTACGCAAAAATGTGACTGCCAAATGCTACGGAGGCGATATTAGCCGCAAGAAAAAACTCTTAGAAAAACAGAAAAAAGGCAAAAAACGAATGAAGGCAATCGGCAAAGTAGAGCTCCCGCAAGAAGCATTTAAAATTATGCTTAATACATAGGCTATCTTTATGCCAAGAGAGATTGAGCGTAAATTTCTAATTAAGGATAATTCTTGGCGTCCACACATTGACTCTACCCAACAAATCGCACAAGGCTACCTTGTCCTACCCGATACTGAACAAACAATAAAATCTTCCGTGCGTATTCGCATTACCGATAACAACGCCTATATCACCATAAAAAGTTTAGAACTTGGAATTTCTCGTGATGAATTTGAATACCCTATCCCCATTGAAGAGGCTCGCCATATGCTTAAAAATTTGTGCATATCCTCTATTATTGAAAAAAAGCGTCACCATATACCTTATAACAACAAACAATGGACTGTTGATGAATTTATGGGCAAACATCACCCACTACTTATTGCCGAAATTGAACTACAATCAGAACAAGAAAATATCAAAATACCTCAGTGGGCTGGCAAAGAAGTCACAAATTGTATAAAATATCACAATACAGAATTATCAAAAAAACAATAAAAGTAATGATTATATTATTCCTATATACCAAAAATACAAGCAAAATACTCCTCCACCTATTTGCCTTTATTTTTACAGTCACTCTTCTTCCAATACATGCAGAAGAGCATCCCAATAAACCGCTTAGCACCAAAATAAACAAAACATTTAATTCATTTTGGAGTAATCCAGAAGACTCTCTACGAGAAGAAATCCAAACAAACTGGGATAACTCACTCTCTGAACGCACCAATACAAAAGAATACATCAGCGTACGCGATCTCTACTTTATTGCCCTCAACTACTCCCCATCTTTCAAAAGTAACCAAGCCGCCTTAGATATTGCTTACGCCTCACAACTCACCGCTAATTCCGTATTCTATCCCACTATCTCCGCTGGGTACGCCCTCACTCGCTCTGAAGATAAAACAGTCCCAAACTACAATCAAAATATTTTGTCACTCTCCCTCCTGCAATATCTTTACAACGCAGAAAGTTTTGCTAAAGCAGAACAAATAGACAACCAAGTTGATAGCGGTAAAATAGCCCTGCGTCTTGCTCGTCAAAGGCTTATTTTCAACACCGCCCAACGTTGGAGCAACCTCATACTCGCCATTGAAAATCAACGCCTCTCAGAGATTGAAATCAAATCCTCAAAAAAACTCCTCGATAAAGTCAAGCAATCGCTCGCACTCGGCTTAGGAAAAAAATTAGATGTTGCCCAAGCCAAAGCCGCCCACACCTTAGCAATTGCCGATCAAATACAAAGAAAAAGCAATTACACCGTTGCCCTGCAAAACTTACAAAACTTAACCGGCATAAAAATTAACACCGTTCCTGAATGGAAAAAACCCAATATCCAACTTGCTACCCTACGCCCCTACGCCTCAAAAATAAGAAATAACACCACTCTTCAGCAACAACTCAAAGCCCTCGATACTGCCGTTCTCGAAGTCAATGCCGTGCGTGGCAGGCTCTATCCCAAGGTATCATTACGACTTGCCTATAACCATACAGAATTTACCGAAATAGGCAGTCAAAATGAAGTCAACGATCCCATACTTGCCACCCTAAATTTTGAGTGGGAACTCTTTAGTGGCTTTCGCACCACAGCTGATATTGACACAGCATACGCTAAGCTCAACCAACAAAAAGCCCGCCTTAAAGAATCCCTCCTCAATGAGAAAGCCAATCTTGATAATACTTGGGCACTCTTACAAGCCAATGAACAACGCATCCCAGCCCTACAACAACAAGTTGAAGCCTCAAAAATTGCCTACGATGCCCTCCTCCAAGGCTACCAACTCGGCACCCAAAATCTCCCCGATGTTCTCAACGCCCAAAGTCAATATCAAAAAGCTCAAATCTCCCTCGCCCAAACCATCCATCAACACTGGATAAACTACCTTAATTTTAAATTTATCATCGGTGAAATCACCCCCGGAGATTTACCCTCATAGTTAGCTTACTTATGGCTACCTCTATTAAATGCGAAATCTTTAAAAAAAACTTTCTTGTATATCTAACAGGATTATTCCTCACCGCTTGCTCAAATTCCTCTTCTATTGAGGGCACAAATACTGCCGATACTGCTTTACCCAAACAGAGCGATATTGTGTTTGCCATTAAATCCGCACCGCGCACTTTGGATCCTCGTTTTGCGACTGATGCGGTTTCTTTTCGCATTGCTCAGTTGCTTTATAAGGCTCCTGTTAAGTTTGATAGCGAGGGTAATCCCATTGCGTGGCTTAGCGATTGGCAACAACTTAGTAACTCTCATTACCGTTTTAGACTGATAGGTAGCCCTACTTTTACTGATGGTACACCTTTGCAGATTGAGGATTTTATTGCCACTTATCAATCGGTGTTGGATAAAAATACGGGCTCGCCACATCGCGGAAGTCTGCTCAATATCAAGGAGATTGTCAAAATCAATACCACAACGGTGGATTTTATCCTGAAAAAACCGGATATTCTATTTCCTGCTAATCTGGTGATTGGTATTATTCCACGCACTCAACTCGCTGGCAAAAATATTAAAAAACATAATGGCAGTGGTAGTTTTCAACTTGCCCATTGGGATGGCGAGGGCGATGTTTACCTCAAGCGAAAAAAGGATAATAAAATTTTTCAGTTTCTTGTAAGTAGGGACGATACCGTTAAAACCCTGCAAATCCTTAAGGGAGAAATTGATATTATTCAAAATGGCTTATCGCAAGAGTTGATTAAATATCTCTCGCAACAAAAGGAGTTAATTGTTAAGGAAAAACTCGGAAGTAGCTACACCTATCTCGGGATGAACCTGCAAGATGCTATCCTCTCTAACAGCACAATTAGGCGTGCCATTTCACTCGGCATTAACCGCCAAGAAATTATTCAATATCTTTTTAACCAGCGTGCCCGCCTTGCTCAAACTTTGCTACCAAGGGAACATTGGTCATCCGATGATACCCTTAACGATATCCCCTACCAACCTGAACAAGCGATTGCACTTCTTAAAACGCTTGGCTATGATAAAAACAACCCTTTAGAGCTTTCTTATAAAACGTCAAAATCCGCCTTTCGTTTGCGCGTTGCTACCCTTATCCAACATCAACTCAAAAAAATCAATATCAATATTACTATTCAAAGTTATGATTGGGGTACTTTTTATGGTGATATTAAAAAAGGCAGTTTTCAACTCTATTCACTTTCATGGGTTGGTATTAAACAACCTGATATTTATCGTTATGTGTTCCACAGTTCGATGATTCCCCCTAAGGGAGCAAACCGCGGAAAATACATTAATCCAATAGCTGATAAACTTATTGAAAAAGGTGACCAAGCCCAAAGCATCGACGAAAAGAAAAAATATTACTTTCAACTGCAACATCAATTACAAAAAGACCTCCCCTACGTTTCACTATGGTACGAAAACCAATTCGTCGTCCTTAGCTCTCGAGCCAAAAATTACCAACTCTCCACCGATGGCAATTTCCTCAATCTCTCGACCCTATCGATAAATTAGGTACTATACTTTTCTATTAAATATCAAATATAAACAAATAACCCATAAAAAATGAATATTATAGAATTTATCTCAAGTCTTGATTACACTACTATTTTGCTCTATATTTCGATAATTAGTGCCACGCTATTTGTGGTTTCTCTGTTGATTACTCCGTTTTTAATTTGCAAAATCCCGTATGATTATTTCATCAAAGAAAAGAGGCGAAAAAACCCCATTTTATTTTTTGTTTCTAATTTTTTTGGGGTGTTCTTTTTATTGATTGGGATTGTTTTTCTATTCACCCCTGGTCAAGGCATCCTCACCATTCTTATCGGTATTATTCTGTTAGATTTTCCTAAAAAGCAAAAGTTTGAGAGATATTTTATTCAAAAATTCAATCTCCTCCCTGCCCTTAACTTTGTTAGGAAAAAGTTTAATAAAGAGGAAATTGTTATAGATTGAGACCTTTGCATAAAAGAGATGCAAAGGTCGCAGATTAGAATTACTGCTCTTGTAGGGCTCGACTCCAAGCACGCAGAATAGGTCCTGTTAGGTACGTTAAGACACGTTTTTTCCCTGTCAGCATATCAACGTCACTTAACATACCAGGTAGTATGGGCTTATCACTATTGATTTGTTGTTGCACTTTAATTTGCACTTGGTAGTGATATTGATCAATTTGTCGGTTGTCTGAGAAGCTATCAGCACTTATGAGAACAATTTCTCCATCAAGACTGCCGTGAGTTGTATGATCATAGGCACGTAGCTTAACTTTCACGGGTTGACCTAACCAAATTTCTGCCCTATCTGCTTCACGTACTTTCGCTTCAATAATTAGTGAAGTATCTAATGGGGTGAGACTGGCTAAAGCATCTCCTGGGCGAATAATACCGCCAATGGTATTAACCATTAATTTGTTAATAATTCCCTTTACCGAAGAAACAATTTCTGAGCGTAACTGGCGATCTCTAAAAGCTTTTTGTTTGGTTTCTATTTTGGCGATATTAGATTGAACTTTAATTAGCTCTTCTTGAAGTTTTAACTTGTAATCTGTTTTTATTTGTTCATAACGACCGAGGGCTTCTTTTGATTCAGCACGAGCAGTGGGGATACTAAAATAAATGCGGTCATAAGATGTTTTGATTGTTTGATAGCGTTTTTGAGAGTCCAGCACTTCACGCTCGGAGGCAGCCCCTTTGGAGAGCAATTTTTCACTAAGCTTCCATTCTTGTTTTGCTAATTCAAGCTCTTTTTCAAGATTTTTTCTTTGGGTTGTTAACTCTTTGATACGATGTTGTTTGCGTTTCCATACTGAGCTTAAAACTTGTTGTCTTTTAACATAATTTAGATAAATATCTTTGAGTAAAACTCTCTCACTTGCAACAACTTTAGGAGCTCGATTTTCTAATTCCTCAGGCACAACAATGTTTTGTTTGTCTTCAAGTTGAGAGCGAATACGGTATAGTTTAATCAGCAAAGATATCCTTTCAATTTCTAAGGAAGTAAGTTCAGCTTTATTAAATTCATTTTTAATTCTAAATAATGGTTGTCCTTCTTCTACAATATCACCTTCTTGTACTAAAATTTCTGCAATAATGCCTCCTTCTAAATGTTGCACAAGTTTGTTATTACCTGTGGGGACAACCTTGCCTTGTGCTCTTACAACCTGTTCTATTTCAACCAAATAAGACCATACAATAAGAAGTATTACTGATAAGGCAAGAGTCCATAAAAAAATACGAGGACGACGATTATTTCTATACCACATAGAGATTTTATTCTGGTTTAATTGGGTTCGTAAAGACTGAGGTTTGTTTTAGAGGGACGTAGTTATTTTGCATCGAGGAGGAACCTGAAAAGTATTTTTTAATCATTTTCTCTTTGCTTCCTTTTTCTAAAATTTTCCCTTCATTGACGACAATAAGACTATCAACTAAACTTAATAAACTCGGTCGATGGGAAACGATAATTAGAGTTTTATCAGGTAAATTTTTATGTAGGTAATTGATAACTTGACCTTCTAATTGCCCATCCATACCTGAAGTTGGTTCATCTAACATATAAACAACAGAATCATTGCACATACTACGCATTAGTGCCACCAATTGGCGCTGACCTCCAGATAGATTACTACCACCTTCTCCCACTTGAAAAGATAAGCCACCCCCAAGAGCTTTTTGCATGGTTAGATTGTTCAATCCAAAAACTTCTACCATTTTCTCAATTTTTTGCTGATTATAAACTTGGCTACTCATACGAATATTATCATAAACACTTCCTGAGAAAAATGCTGGGTCTTGTGGCATATAAGAAACGTTACGATGAAATTCAAAAGGATGAATGTCTTTCACATTAAAACCATCAAGTTGCACCTCCCCTTGCTCTGATTTTTCCAAATTACTAATTACTCTTAGTAAGGTACTTTTTCCTGCACCACTTGGTCCAACAATACCGACTTTTTCTCCAGAATGAATTTGCATATTGAGATTGTGTAGGGTGTAATTTTCACTATTGGGATATTTAAAGTTAATATCTTTAACGATTAGGTTACCTTTAAATTGCGTTTTATTGACAATATTTTCACTCAAATCATAATCGGTTTCACGAGAAAGAATCACTCGCCACGCCTTAATCATATGGCGTGAAGAAAATAAACGAGTCAGTGCCGAAGAAAAATTTAATACAGGAAGGATTGCCCTCGCTGAAAGTAATGTTAAGGCGATAAGCCCACCGACTGTGAGCTTGCCCGCAAAAATTTGATATGAACCTACAAAAATAACAACCGCACTGATTAATTGAACAATAATAGGCAAAGTGGTTGCCATACTATTATTCCAAAGCTGAGAGGCGCGAGAAAGATCTAAAGTTTGACGAATTTTAGCTTGCCACTGGTTTATATAACGTGAAAATCCATTGCTTAGTCTTAACGTTTCCCTACCCCCTAATACTTGCACTAAGAAGCTTTCTTTTTGCTTGTTAAGAGGGTATAAATCTTTACTTAAGCTCTTAATTGGGAAATGGTGCAATAGATTAACAATTGTAATAAATATAGCTGCGTATAGCGGAATCATTGCCACTTCAGGAGAAATGCCATATATGACAGCAAAAAATAAAAAGAAAAATGGTAGTTCAATAATTTCAACAAATGTTCTTCCAAAAAATCCTATGCGATAGTTGTTCATTTCATGAAAAGTATCTGAAAGTGCACCAATATCTTCTTTATCTTTGGAATTCATTGTGGCTGTTTTTCTTAGAAGACGCATCATCAATGCCTCACCTACTCGCTCAGACATATTTTCTAATACGACACTACGCATTAGGCGGAAAATATAATCCAAAATTAAAATAATGAGAATACCACTAAAAAGCACCCAAAGCGTTTCTTCTGCTTGATTGGGGAGCACCTTGTCATAGACATTCATCGTATATAAAGGAAGTGCGATTTGAAATAGATTAATCATCAATGAGGCAACTAACACCTCAATCACGGAAAAAGTAAGGGCTTTTTTGCTAATCCATTCGGAAATACGAATACGGTTAGAAAGGGTGGCAACTTGACCTGCACTAATTGTTAATACTTCTCCAGTATAGGCACTTTTTAAAGAAGCTAATTGAATTTTTGTTTGCTCTACTTTACCATTCTTGACCACACTGACTAAAGCATGGGTCTTGTGCATAGAAATAAGTGTAACGGCTTGATGATTTTTTAACATCAACATCGCTGGTAACTCAGCAGATGCAAGTTTATTCCAAGAGATTTTTTGCCATTCAGGTTGTAATTTTAGCTGACCAAATATCGGCTCCACATCGTTACGTAAAATCTCTTCGCCATCACTGGATTTTTCTGCCAGTTGGTAAATTTCTTGTACTGAAACAGGATACTGATTCTCAAATAAGAGGCACTGAATAGGCTCTAATAGGCTATTTTTTATCTTTTCTGGAGAGGCGCTAACCTCTGCTCCAGAGAGCTTTTTTGTTTTTTCGCTCATACTAATTGCCTTCTTAGAGCAATTTTCTTACATCAGTAAATTTACCCTCTACTGCTGCTGCCGCTGCCATCAGTGGGCTAACAAGATGCGTTCTTCCGCCTTTACCTTGCCTGCCTTCAAAATTACGATTTGAAGTTGAAGCACAGTGTTTACCTGCAGGTAACTGATCTTCGTTCATTCCCAAACACATTGAGCAACCTGCTTCACGCCATTCAAACCCAGCTGCCGTAAAAATTTTATCCAAACCTTCTTTTTCAGCTTCTTGGCGTACTAAGCCAGAACCTGGAACGACCATAGCTCGTTCTATAGTTGAAGCAATTTTTTTATCTTGTAGTATGCTTGCTGCTTCACGTAAGTCCTCAATTCTTGAGTTGGTACAAGAACCAATAAAAACATAATCAATTGGAATATTTTCAAGTGCCATTTTTTCCTCTAAATCCATATATTCAAAGGCATTTTGGTAGCCTTGACGTTTATTCTCATCATCAACATTTTGTAAAGAAGGAAGGTTTTCATTAATACTTATCACCATTTCTGGTGAAGTTCCCCAAGTCACTTGAGGTTCAATTTGCGAACCATCAATTTCAACAACTCTATCAAAGTCTGCTCCTTCATCTGAGTGCAAAGTTTTCCAGTAGCTAACGGCTTTATCCCAATTCTCGCCTTGCGGTGCCATAGGACGATTTTTGATGTATTCAATCGTTGTCTCATCAACAGCAACCATACCACAAGGTGCTCCTGCCTCGATAGACATATTGCAAATTGTCATACGCCCTTCTACGCTCATATTTTCAATCACTTTTCCAGCGTATTCAATGGCGTATCCCGTACCACCTGCTGTACCAATAACCCCAATAATATATAAAATCACATCTTTAGCAGTAACCCCTTTCTGCAACTCACCAGACACATTGATAAGCATACTCTTGGCTTCTTTTTGTAGTAAGCATTGAGTCGCCATAACATGCTCAACTTCGGAGGTACCAATTCCTCTTGCAAGGCAACCTAATGCCCCATTAGTCGCCGTGTGCGAATCACCACAAACCACAGTCATACCTGGTAAAACTGCACCTTGTTCTGGTCCAATAACATGCACAATACCCTGACGCACATCTTGCAACGGAATTTGAAATAAATCAAAATGTTTGGTGTTGTCTTCCAACGCTTGCACTTGCTGACGAGAAACTTGATCGCCAATTCCAGCAATCCCTTGATTGCGCGCATCAACATCTGTAGGAATGTTATGATCTGGCACAGCAACAACGGATGATTTTCTCCAAAGCTCTCGATTATTTAAGCGTAAGCCCTCAAATGCCTGTGGTGAGGTAACTTCATGGATAATATGGCGGTCTATATACAACAGAGAGGTGCCATCTTCTTGACTACAAACCACGTGCTCATCAAAAAGTTTTTTATATAACGTCTTTTTACTCATCTTTAGTTTTTTATTATTTATGATTCTTCTGTTTTATCTGATTTTTCCTTATCTTTCTTACCTTGTGCAAATTGCGAAGGTAATATCTCCCAAGGAACAATTTTCGCAAGCAATGGCAATAACACCATTCCGCCGGGGAGCAAAAAAATTCCAAAAGCAGGTATGGTTTTTGCTAAATCTTTAGCTTGTTCATACGCTCTCTCTTTTTCCTCTTGACTCACATCCATATTAAGAGAAAGTTTCCATAAAATTTCTAACATATCACCTGTTTCTTTTATTTCACCCCAAGTCTTCAAGCCAATATCTTTAAATATATTTCGAAGCCTTTCCGGGCTTAACAGAAGTTGCTGAGCATTGCTAATTCCAGCTAAAATATTTTTAACAACCATATTGCCCTCCTCATTATATAATTTTAACTCTTGATTAATCTAAAGGTTGCTTGTTGTGATACTCTTGCCACTGGGCATAAACATTTTGCAATACTAAATTCTCATTAAGATTTTGTAGCCAACTTTTTTCATACCCTCTGAGAATTTGCTCATAGTTTAACCATTCTCTATAATTCATCACAGTTTGAGTGGTTGATTTTTGAGTCATTTTGTCACGAATAAGCTGACACAACCAAATAATATTTTCTTGCTTTAGTTCCTTCCAATTATTTGCCATATCCACAATACCGAGAGTTTGATTTTGCAATTTCGTTAAATCTTGTAACCATTGTTGATATTGTGTTATTTTATTGGAATGTAAAAATTCTCTTGCTAATAAAGGAGCATCAGCTGATAACTGCAAAGCCTGAGCAACTTGCTCTTCGTTATATTTGCCATTCTCACACAACCAAGTAATAGCACATTCACGACTATTCGCATCATTAAGTGATAATTGTAAATTTTGTGTACGGCTAAGTATAGTCATTGGTACTACACGAATATTATCAACTAATAATATAAAAAGGGTATTGGAAGTTGGCTCTTCTAATGTTTTTAATAGGGCGTTAAACGCCTGTATATTTAAAAAATGAGCCTTGAAAATCAAGCATATTTTCCAACCGGATTGATTTGCAGTTTGACTAAGATTAGAGATTAAGTCTCGTACCGCATCAATTTTAATAATACCACTATCTGAGTCACTACTAACTGGATAGCAATCAGGGTGGCACTGCTGAGTAACTTCCTCTTGACGCTCAAACCAACCACATGAAGAACAGTGCCCACAAGGAATATTGTTAGGCTTCTCACCTTGACATAGTAATAATTTTGCCAGTTCATTAGCAACAATATGTTTGCCAAACCCATTAGGTGCATTTAACAGAATGGAATGAGGCAACCCATTAGAAAGCATACTCATCAGCTTATCCCACGTTGGGAATAGCCAAGGATATTCTACAATTTTTTTATTTTTTTCGGTGTTCATTAACTCAGTAAAGGATCTAATAATTCCTTAGTTTGCTTCAAGACATTATCAAAAGATTGAGTTGCATCAACTACTTTGATACGTTTTGGGTATTTCTGTGATAACTTTAAATATCCCTCTTTCACTCTATCCTGAAAGCAATCAGTATTATCATCTAAACGATTGAGCTTTTCTTCTTTTTGTGTTATTCTCTTTAAAGAAATGTTGGTATCGAGATCCAGCAAAATCGTTAAATCAGGGTGATGATTGGGATGCACTAAATCGGATAATTTTTCTACACAAGAAAAATCTATCCCACGCCCAAACACTTGATATGCAAAAGTTGAGTCTGTAAAACGATCGCATAATACCCATTCCCCTTTTTCCAAAGCAGGAATAATCGCATTTTTTAAATGCTCAAAGCGAGCAGCAAACATCATCAATGCCTCCGTTTCCCCTGCACTACCAATGAACACATCACTTAATAAAAGACTGCGAATTTCTTCCGCAATAGGCACTCCACCCGGCTCTCGACTTTGAAAAACCTTAATTTTTTGATTTTCAAGATAATCTTTAATTTCCGTAATTAACGTGCTTTTACCTGAGCCATCTATACCCTCGAAAGTAATAAATTTTCCAGTTTCCGGCATATTATTCACCTTGTGTTTGTACATCACGACTATCAAAGTTAATAATACGCCATCCGCAATTGAGAGCATAGCTGCTTAATTTTTCATCCGCATTTACAGCGACAGGAATCTCTACTTCACATAGTAAAGGCAAATCATTAAAAGAGTCTGAATAGGCATAGCTTCCTTTAAGAGCACTTTTAGGGAGCTTATTTTTTTTCATCCATTGATAAATGTTTTTCACTTTATTCTCGCCATAATTAGGCAATCCTATATATCTACCCGTATATTGCTCTCCAATAAATTCTAATTGAGTACTAATAATTTCTTGAACACCTACCATACGAGCAATTGGAGCAACAATAAAAGAATTAGTTGAACTATGAATAACAACACGATCCTTATTTTTCTGATGATCCTCAATTAATTCCAACGCTGATTTATATACTATTGGACGTATAATTGTTTCCATAAAATCATGGTTTAATGCCAATAGTTCATCTGTTTGATGTTTTAATAATGGATCTAAAACAAATTTTAAATACTCATCATAATCCAATACGCCTTGATTATAATCTTCATAAAATTTAAGGTTTGTTTTTTGATACTCTTCACTGTCAACCAATCCTCGAGAGACTAAAAATTCCCCCCAAAGGTAATCACTATCACCTTTAATAAGAGTATTATCAAGATCTAAAAATACTAACGCCATAATTTTTAATTGTAGATTTTTGTAATCATTTAATTTTCCTTTGATAGTTTATTACCAATTTCTGTAGACAGTTGATGCACTGCCATAGCATAACTATTTAGGGAATTGTATCTTTTAATCACATTGAAGTTATGATATAGCCCCCATAATTGATACTTTTTTGCTTTGAAAATAACAATTTTCTTTAATCCTTTAAGCTCCTTTCTCGCTTTGTTACCTACCGTAGCGAGCTTTTTCCTCATTTTTGTTAATTTATTTTTTGAGTTAATTTGCTGGTGGGTAAATTCATATAATAGTTTAGCGGCAGGTTCATCATCTCGCCATCTATGTTCTTTAAAGTAATTAGCAATACTGGCAATAGCATCCTCTTTTGAGCTAAATAAATTAACAAATCCATCTTTATTATGATCTACTGCATAATATTGATAAGAGGTTGGGATAAATTGTGCCATTCCTAATGCACCAGCGTAAGAGCCTTTTGCATTATGCATAAATGGATTTTGTTGCGATAATTGCAAAAAAGCAGCAAGCTCTCGACGATAAAAAGGCTGACGATGAGAACTTTTATGAAAACTATTAGTAATCAAAGCATTGCGAGCATTGTATTTACCTTGAATCTTACCAAATTTAGTCTCTACGCCAAGTATCGACGCAAGAATCATCGGATCAATACGATATTGTTTGCTCACACTATCATATATTGGTTTATGTTCATAATAGTGTTTTACACCAAGTTCAATTCGTTCTGGTTGAATAAATATTTTATTATATTTTAGCCATCTATACAAAGGGTATTGGGGAAATAACGGTTTAGATTTTTTTTTGCTTTTGCTGTCATTTTTCTTTTCTCTCTTTCCCGCTATTAATTTTTTCATAACAATGGGATTGAAGCTATATTCAGTATATAAATAATTCCGCAGCTCCTGTTCTGGAATGTGTTTACTCATTTTCTGAATAAATTTTTCAATCGCTTTAATATCATGGTTTTTATGATGTTTGGAAACTTCCAATACCTTACTCGACTTAGTTTTAGCTGAAGCAGAAGAAACAGACAACCCATAAACACTAAAAAATAGCAATAAAAATATACTCAACTGCGGTAACTTTTTCATACGTTAAAATTTTTATTTTTGTACATAATTAATATTTTATCTTTGCCGTATCAGGCGAATGGCACTTAATAGATGACAAAATCCCTAAAATAATCGCATAAGTAATTAATGAGCTTCCTCCATAGCTAATTAGCGGTAAAGGCAAGCCAACTACTGGCAATAATCCTGTAACCATCGCGATATTAACACCAACATAAAAAAATATCACAACGCTTAAAGCAACACCTAAAATTCGCAAAAAATGGGTTTGAGAGTTTAGCGAAATTATTAGACCGCGCCACATCAGAGCAACATACAATAAAATCAAAGCGGTTCCTCCTATAAAACCATATTCTTCAGCCACGATGGAAAAAATAAAATCTGTGTGCTGTTCTGGTACAAAATCTAAACGCGACTGACTTCCTTGAAGCCACCCTCTTCCAAACAAGCCACCAGAACCAATGGCTATTGTTGATTGTATCACGTGATAACCAAAACCAAGCGGGTCCTTATACGGGTCAAGAAAAGTGAGCACACGTTGTTTTTGATAGCTGTACATATTGCTCCAAAGAATAGGAAAGCTTAATGCCATACAAGCCATCGAAATAATAATCACTTTCCACGGCAAGCCAACAAGAAATATAACAATAAGACCTGAAACTAAGACCATTAAAGCGGAGCCTAAATCAGGCTGTACGGCAATCATCAGAACTGCTGTAATAATAAAAATAGCAACGACTATCCAATTTAACCATTTATTAAAACCATTATCATCCGCTAAATTAAACCACCAAGCCAACATTAATGGCAATAAAAATTTAAAAAACTCAGAAGGTTGAATATTTAATATCCCAAAATCTATCCAACGTTGAGCCCCCTTTCCCTCAACTCCAAAAAGAAGCACAATAACAAGCATTATTATTCCTAATAAATATAAGTATGGGGCTAATAATTTTACAAAATTGCTGGGAATTTGACTGATTATTACAAAAAAAATCAAGGAAATGCCATAATTGAGTGCTTGCCTTTTATATAACTCTAAAGAAGAATTTGGATTATAAATCAAGAATATTGAGATAATAAAAAACACGAAAAAAAATAACGTTAGATAAGGGTCTATCCTAAAACCCCACACCCTCCCCTTACTGACCAATTCCGGCGCCACATATGATTTTGTGTTATTGTTTTTGATACCCATTAGAATTGAAAGCGTCTATCTAAAATTCGAATATTATTTTGTGGTGAGTTTGCTGTTTTTTTAATAGTATTGAAAGTATTTATCCAAGAATTGTTTAGATAAAGTCGTTGCTATACCAGAACCGTTTCCACCATTTTCAATAATAGTCACAATGGCAACTTGAGGCTTATTGTATGGAGCAAAAGCAACAAAAATAGAATGATCGTGATATTTTTTTATCAAATTTTCCTTTTGTTCTTGTCTTTTTTCAGGAGATTGCACAAGATTGACGACTTGAGCCGTTCCTGTTTTTCCAGCCAAGCTATATCGTGCCTTGCTCATTGTCTGATAAGCCGTGCCATAAGGTTTAGATACAACATTATGCATAGCTTCTTTGATTTTATTCCAATTGCTTTCGGCATACCATTTTACTCTTTGCGAAGGGCTAAGTTTGACCTGCTGATCATTACGCACCAAAGATGGAGTAATAATCTCTCCATGATTTGCCAAACTCGAAATTGCTGTTGCCAATTGTAATGGCGTCACTAAAAAGAAACCTTGACCGATAGAAGTGATTAGCGTTTCACCATCAACCCATCGTTTGCCTATCTTGGCATACTTCCATTGACGACTGGGCAATACACCCACTGCTTCCCCTGGTAAATCAATACCTGTTTTTTTTCCAAAAGGAAATTGTGATAAAAAAGACTCTATACGATTAATACCGAGTCGAAATCCTAAATCATAAAAATAAACGTCTGAGGATTGGGCTATTGCTTGATTCATATCAATCAACCCATGCCCTTCCTTTTTCCAATCATGAAAACGTCTCTCAACATTTTTAAGCGTATAATAAGGTCCTGCAAAATATTTCTCATCGGCTTTTAAAACCTTGCTATGTAAGCCAGCTAACGCAATAAACGGTTTAATAACTGAGGCTGGTGGATATAAGCCGTGTGTACTGCGATTTAAAAGTGGTTTTCTTTTATCATTGTATAACTTGTTCACCCCTTTTTTTGAAGACCAAACATTATTATCATAACTGGGACCGCTGCTCATTGCCAATATCTCACCATTAGAGACATCCATTAGGACAACACTCGCTTTTAAATTTTGTATTTTTTGGTTGATATAATTTTGTAATCTAACATCTATAGTCAGTTGCAAATCAACACCATCGTTCGCCTGAGATACCTCTATATCTTTAACTTTTTTTCCACCTGCATCAATTTCTATAATCTGATACCCAAATTCTCCTCTTAATAACCGATCATAATGGCGTTCAACTCCCTTTTTCCCCACATACTTTATTTGAGCATTCACATTAGTCCTATCTTGACTAAAAAGCTTTCTATCCTTTAAATCAAAAGCATCCACCAAACCAAGATGCCCTAAAAGATGCGATGCTACTTCCTTATATGGATAAGTGCGCACAATTCGATAATCTAAATTTACATTAGCATATAAAAAACTAATGCCAGAAAATTCCGCTGCTTGCACATCAGTTAAAGTAACAAATGGGGTCGTTTGTTGCTTACGAGAAAGTCGCCTATACTTACGATAATGTTTAAGTGCGTTTTGAAAATCAAAGCCCAATCTTCCAGATATTTCCTTAATAATTCTATTTTTTTCTTTTTGAGGCAACTTATTGTTAATGCGCAATTCATACTGAGCTTTATTATCTGCTAACACTTGTCCATTACGATCAAATATACGACCTCGATAAGGAAAAATTGGTAATAAAGAGAGGCGATTATTATCCGACTGAATTTCTAATTTGGTATGATTTAACACCTGTAAATCATATAATCGATACATCAAAACAAATGCAATAAATAAGCAAAGTATTATTAGCTGAAAAGTACGAGATCGATAAAGATAATTAAATTCTCGATAATTTCGGAGTTTATTGTTATACGCAAGCTTTTTAACCTTCATCTTTAGGATAAAAATTATGTAACAATGATAAAAGAACAACGCCTATAACACTAGAAATCAAAGTTTCAGTGTATTGAATATCATAAATAGTGTAATCATGTAACCAAAATAATAACACAATTTTCAATACTTGATAAAACAAAATAAGCATCAAGGCTAAAAATACTTTACCCAGTTCTGACAATGAAATAAAGTATCCTAACAATAATCTAAATAATATACCAGTAATAATAAATAACAATCCATTAAAACCTATATATGACTGTTCAAGCAAATCACTTAAAAAACCACATAAAAAAGCCCATACAATACCAAAGACCAATGGTTTTCGATACATAAAAAGCAAACACAAAACTAACATCCAAGGAGGCATATAGCCAATAACAGATTGAGAGAATGGGAAAATACTCAGAAAAATCGCCAAAATGACAGTGGAAATAGCACTAATAAAAGGCATATTGTAATCTTTAATTTTTCTTTAAGACAAGCACCTTCTTTAACGCTTGCAAAGAAGTAACAGGTTGCATTTGGGTTCTAATCACATAACGATCTGATTGAATTTTAGTTACCCTACCCACTGGATAACCTGAAGGAAAAACATTGCCTAAGCCTGTTGCCACAAATACATCACCTACAAGAATATTCAATCCAGTATCTGGTGCATCTAAGCGTAACCCAGTTGAAGAGCCGTTGGTAATAGCACGCAAGCCATTACGCTTGTTATACACAGAAACAGATACGGAAGGAGCCGTTAGTAATAGTACTTTTGAACTACTCAGTCCAACATACTTCACCTGACCTATAATCCCTTTTGCATCAATCACCGCTTGCCCGACCTCAATTCCATCATCCACACCAAGGTTAATACTAATTTCTCGTAAAACAGAATTATTATTGACGTATTTAACTTCTGCCAATTTTACATTAAAATTTGGGACAGCCGCTTTTACCCCCAGTAATGTAAACAACTCTTTATTTTGCTGCTTAATAATCGGTAATTGACGTACTTGTGCAGAAAGTATGGTGTTTTGTTTTTCTAAGTAATCTACTCTGCTCTGTAAATCACCTTCAAGTGCAGAAAAAAACTTATTGAATTGTTGATACCAACGAAAAGTAACATCTGGGATGCTACGAATAGGCTCTACCCAAAAATAAAGGTAATTTTTCAAAGGAAAGGAATATCGAAACTCTTTTTGAGCGATGAGTAATGTCAAACAAAGGAAAACAAAAATAAAAAATTTTAGTAAATCATCCTTGCGTGCTATTTTTATTAGAGTTGAATTCAACATCTAATGGGCTTCATATCTAATTGCATCAAAGAAACAAATTGAGACCTTTACATAAAAGTATGGCACAAAAAACGTTTTTACTCTTGGCGAGCTTGCGAGCCTTAGAGTAACAGTGTTTGAACTGCTTGCAGGTAAAAGAAAAAAGATAAAAAATTATTCTGATTGAGGCGTGAAATGAAGCTAATACGTCCGTCTTCGCAAGTTTCACAACACAAAAAGCGTTTTTACTCTTGGTGAGTTTACGAACCATAGAGTAACAGCGTTTGAAGCGCTTGCGAATAAAAATCAAGGCAATTTTTTACTTTTTTACTTGTCATATCTTTTGTACAAAGGTCTCAAACTATTCTTCTGTGAAAATATCTGTCATTTTATGTTTATCTAACATTTCTAATGCCATGCCACCACCCAAAGCAACACAAGTTAGCGGATCATCAGCAATAATGCATTCTATTCCAGTACTTTGAAAAATTCGTTTATCAAGATTATGTAACAATGCCCCTCCTCCAGTTAAAGAAATGCCTTTAGCTGAAATATCGGCTCCTAATTCAGGCGGAGTTTCCTCCAAAGCCTTATGCACTGCGGCAAGAATTTGCTTAATTGGCGTATCTAAAGCCTCACTTATCTCGCTTCGACTAATCACAACTGAACGTGGAATCCCTTCAGAAATATTCCGACCATACACCTCCATCTTCTTATCATCCTTTTGATCTGCAACAGCAGAACCAATTTCTAACTTAATCTGCTCGGCAGTTGCTTCCCCTATCAGGGTACCATAACTTTGTTTCATATACTGAATAATAGCCTCATCCATTAAATCTCCGCCAGCCTTGGCTGATGCTGCATAAACAGTACCGTTAAGAGATAAAGTTGCAACTTCTGTCGTTCCACCACCAATATCAACTACCATTGAACCAGATGCCTCATTTACAGCCAATCCTGCCCCAATTGCTGCCGCTAATGGCTCTTCAATCAAATAAACTTTTCTTGCACCAGCCCCCAGAGCAGATTCTCGAATCGCACGCCGCTCAACCTGTGTCGAACCACAAGGCACACAAATCAATACGCGAGGACTTGGCGTTAAAAATCGGTTTTGATGCGTTTTACGAATAAAATACTGCAACATTTTTTCGGTAAGCGTAAAATCTGCAATAACCCCATCGCGCAAAGGACGAATTGCCTCAATGCTACCCGGTGTTCTACCTACCATATTTTTTGCCATTTCACCAATGGCTAATATATTTTTTTGACCACGGCTATTGCCCCGAACTGCCACAACAGAAGGTTCATTCAGCATAATACCTCTGGAACGTCTATAAATAATGGTATTTGCAGTCCCCAAATCAATGGATAAATCTTGTGAAAATAACCCTCTAATAGAATTAAACATAAAAAATAAATAAGAAAGTAATAAAATAGTATTTGGCTACCAATACATAACCCCTGTTGTACAATTATAATATGAGAATTTTGGATAAAACGAAAAGCAATTTAAAATGGATAAAAAAGTGCTATTTTATTTACTCAAAAAGCCATCCAATCCTCATTCCTCTTATCAACTAAGAACCAACAAATAAATGTCCATAAAAAGCGAAAATATCAAACAAGTTGCTCATCTTGCACGCCTTCATTTTAATGATCAAGAGCTCCCAAAATTTACCGAACAGTTTAATCAAGTTATCAGCTTGATTGATCAAATTAATCAGGTGGATACATCTAAGGTAGAGCCAATGTCCAGCCCCTTAGCCATCACCCAAAGATTACGTGAAGATGTAGTTACAGAAAAAGACCAGCGAGAAAAAATGCAACAAAATGCCCCACAAACAGAAGCTGGATTATATCTTGTGCCCACCATTATAGAGTGAGACCTTTGCACAAAAAATATGACAAGTGAAAAAGTCTCAGAATAACCAACAAAACCTTTTTGTATGAGTAAATTACACCACCTCAGTGTTCAAGAACTTTCCCAACAACTATCGCAACAAAAAATAAGCAGCGTTGAACTCACCACGCACTTTTTAGAGCGTAGCAAAAGCCTTGATGAAAAAACCAAAGCCTATATCAGCCTTAATGAAGAACAAGCCTTAGAGCAAGCTAAGCAAGCCGATGCCGCACGAGCAAAAAACAACTGCACACCGCTAACAGGCATTCCTATTGCCCTCAAAGATATTTATTGCGTAGATGGAGGAAAAACCACCTGTGCCAGTCGAATGTTGGAAAATTTTATTGCCCCTTATAACGCCACGGTTACTGCCAAAGTTTTTGCCCAAAATATGCCCCTTCTTGGCAAACTCAATATGGATGAATTTGCTATGGGCTCAACCACTGAAACGAGCTATTTTGGAAGCACTCACAACCCTTGGGATTTAAATGCAATTCCTGGTGGTTCCTCAGGTGGCTCTGCCGCTGCCGTTGCCGCAAGATTAACTCCTCTATCCGTAGGAACCGATACCGGAGGATCAATTCGCCAACCAGCTGCCTGCTGTGGAATTACTGGCTTAAAACCAACCTATGGCGTTGTATCCCGTTGGGGGCAAATTGCCTTTGCCTCAAGTTTAGATCAAGGTGGACCGATGGCAAAAAGTGCTGCTGATTGTGCTTTTTTACTCGATGTGATTAGTGGCTTTGATGAAAAAGACTCAACCTCAATTCAACAACCCGAGACCACTACCAGCCAACACCTTGAAGATTCAATCAGCGGAAAAAAAATCGGCGTTCCCTACCACCTATTTGAGCAAGATCAAAAAATTCTAGGAAAGGCAAATTTAGAACACTTAACCGAAGCCATAGAAGAATATAAAAAACTCGGCTGCGAAATTGTCAATATTGAAATTGACAACCTACAAAGTGCCATTGCTGCCTACTACATTATTGCCTCTGCCGAAGCCTCCTCAAACCTCTCACGCTATGATGGTGTTCGCTATGGCTATCGCTGTCAAGACCCTGTTGATTTGATGGACCTTTACAAACGCTCTCGCTCTGAGGGATTTGGAGAAGAAGTTAAAAGACGATTAATGATAGGCACTTACGTCCTCTCTGCAGGCTATTTTGATGCTTACTACCTACAAGCTCAAAAAGTCAGACAAATCATCACCAATCAATTTCAAAACACATTCTCACAAGTAGAAGCTATTCTCCTCCCAGCCAAGCCCGGCTCAGCCTTTAATCTTAACTCTCATAATCAAGACCCAGTTAATGTGTATATGGAAGATATATTCACCATTCCAGTAAATCTCGCAGGCTTACCTGCAATGGCATTACCGATTGGTTTTGATGAGAAAAAACGGCCGCTTGGAATGCAACTCATTGGCAACTACAAACAAGAGCATAACATCTTAAACATTGCCCATCAATACCAAAAAAACACAGACTGGCACCTGCAAACACCACCGAATTTTGACTAATCGATTTTTCTACTAAAAGACAATGAATAAAACGAATGCTTGGCAACCCGTTATCGGCTTAGAAATTCACGCCCAACTCGCGACCAAAACTAAAATTTTCTCCCCTGCCTCAACCAAATTTGGCTCACCCCCCAATACTCAAGCCTGTGGCATTGATTTAGGATTACCAGGCGTACTTCCCGTACTCAATCAACAAGCCCTTAAAATGGCAATACAATTTGGCATAGCTATTGAAGCCGAAATTGGCAAACGCTCGGTGTTTGCACGCAAAAACTACTTCTACCCCGACCTCCCCAAAGGATATCAAATTAGCCAATACGAACTCCCAATCGTTGGTCAAGGAAAAATAACCATCACCCTCGCCGATAAAAGCACCAAAATTATTGGGATTACTCGAGCACACCTTGAAGAAGATGCTGGAAAATCATTACACGAAAACTTTATTAACCAAAGTGGTGTTGATCTTAACCGTGCCGGCACTCCCTTATTGGAAATTGTTTCAGAACCCGATTTATTCTCCATTGAAGAAACCATTGCCTACGCCAAAAAAATGCACTCCATTGTGCAATACCTACGCATCTGTGATGGCAATATGCAAGAAGGCTCATTCCGTATGGATGCCAACATTTCCCTACATAAAAAAGGCGACCCCCTCGGCACCCGAGCGGAAATCAAAAACATCAACTCCTTTAAATTCTTAGAAAAAGCCTTAGAATACGAAATCCAAAGACAAAGCACCCTGCTCGATAAAGGTGAAAAAGTTATACAAGAAACTCGCCTATTCGACTCAGAAAAAAGCGAAACGCGCTCAATGCGTACCAAAGAAGAAGCCAATGACTACCGCTACTTCCCAGACCCAGATTTACTCCCTGTCATTGTTAGTGACGAAGATATAAAACTAGCTGCCAAAGACCTACCTGAACTCCCCGATGCACGACGTGAACGCTTTCAAAACCAATACCAACTCACTGAATACGATGCCCAAGTGCTCACCAACTCACGTGAAATTGCCGATTTTTTTGAAAACGTATGCGACACCGTCGGCACAGAATACAAAATTTGTGCCAACTGGGTAATGGGCGACTTCTCCGGTCTGCTCAACCAAGACAACCTCTATATCCAAGAAAGCCCAGTATCAGCCGAACAACTCGGCACAATCATTAAACGCATCACAGATAAAACCATCTCTGGAAAAATCGCCAAAGAAATCTTTGAAGAACTATGGCAAAATGGCGGACAAGTTGATGAAATTATCGACAAAAAAGGGCTTAGACAAATCACCGACAGTGGAGCCATTGAAAAAATGGTCGATGAAGTAATCGCCCAAAACCCAGACCAAGTCGCTGCCTACCGTGATGGCAAAGACAAACTATTCGGCTACTTTGTCGGACAAATTATGAAAGCCAGCCAAGGCAAAGCAAACCCAGCCGAAGTCAATAAATTCCTCAAGCAAAAACTCTGAAGACTCTTATACGAAAATAAGCGATTATTCCCCCCATAGAGGAATACCACGAAGTGACGGAGTAGTTATTCCCCTCCCGTGGTGTTTTCATCCGCATGATTGCTATAATTGCAAACCCATAAAAAAGGCTTATTACAACAACTATTTCCACCCAATAGTGAATAAAGCAACAAACAAGCATAACAATTTTTTACTCTACCGAAATCCAGACGGTGAGGTAAAGGTAGATGTATTACTCAAAGATGAAACCATTTGGCTTACCATCAATCAAATGGCAGAACTTTTTGGCATTGATAAGAGTGGCATCAGTCGCCACATCAAAAACATCTATAAAACCAAAGAGTTAGAGAAAGATTCAGTTGTTGCAAAATTTGCAACAACTGCCACAGACGGTAAAACATACCAAATGGATTTCTTCAATTTGGATATGATTATTTCAGTAGGCTATCGAGTCAATTCCATTCGTGGAACACACTTTAGAATTTGGGCAACACGGCAACTAAAAGAACTGATTATTAAAGGTTTTGTTCTTGATAATAAAAAACTCAAAAATCCTGATAACCCTTTTGGTAAAGATTATTTTGATGACCTATTAGAAGAGATACGAGATATACGTTCCAGTGAAAAACGTTTTTACCGCAAAATTACGGATATTTATGCCCTATCCATAGACTATGAACCCAAGGCAGAAGAAACACAAGAATTTTTTAAAGTGGTGCAAAACAAACTTATTTTTGCAGCGACTGGTCATACCGCCGCCGAGGTAATTGCAGAACGTAGTGATGTCAAGCAAGATAATATGGGGCTTACGACTTGGCAAGGAAACAAAGTAAGAAAACAAGATGTTACTATTTCTAAAAATTATCGGCTATCTCTATTAAATATGGGACGATGGAAAAAAGATGAAAAATTATTCCCAATGAGGCGGAAAAAGTGAGTAATAGCCATTCTATTGCCACTTTTTTCAACGAAATTGGGGAGAATTTTTCGCTTTTTTACACGGGTCATATTTAATAGAGGTAGCCTATATAAAGAGGAATTAGACACGCTCAACAGAATTGTAACAATGTATTTAGACTATGCCGAGCTCCAAGCTAAAAATCACAAACAAATGTTTATGAAAGATTGGCGTGAAAAATTAGATGCATTTCTACAACTTAATAACCAAGAAGTTTTAACCAATGCAGGAAACGTAACAAAACAAATAGCCGATCAACTGGCACAAGAAAAATATGATAAATTTCATCAAAGCAGATTAAAAGATGAAGCACAACTACCTGGCGATATTGAGCAGGCAATAAAAAAATTGAAATGAAGACAAATCCTTCGGGCACCCCTCCAAGGGAGGGGAATGCTGACCCTTCGGGTACCTTCCCCAAGGAGGGGAGGAATAATAGTTGCCCTTTAGGTGCCTCACAAAGGGACGGCGGACATCGCATTGAAGTTCTTTTTCCTTTATCGCTTCAAGCATTGAGTTATCGCTCTGTTGAGGCTATTCCTTTATTTTGTCGGGTGGCTGTTTTGCTTGGCAAAAAAAAGCGAATTGGTATTGTTTATAGTTGCCAAAAAATCACGGCTGATTCCTTACCAGAGAAGTATCAGCTCAAACCTATTGAGGAAATTATTGATAGGGAGCCTATTCTTCCGCCAAAACTTAATGACCTTATCCTATGGATGACGACTTATTACTATCATTGGGAGGGGATTATTTGGCAAACGGCATTACCTCGGCGTTTTTGGTTAGATAAACCTGCTCCCTCAGATAAGGAGATTATTGCAGGCTCGTTATCTGAAAAACAAAAAAATACATTACGCTCATTTGATGAACTCAATGCGGAGCAACAAAAAGCCATTCAAACAATTCAAAAAGAACCACAAGGTTTTACTGCTTGGTTGCTACACGGTGTCACTGGTAGTGGCAAGACTGAGGTTTATTTGCAACTCACTCAAGCCTGCCTTAATCAGGGGAAACAAATTCTTATTCTTGTTCCTGAAATTGCTCTTACCCAACAAAATATTCATCGCTTTAGCCAATGCTTTGATAATCTGTATGTTTATCATTCTGAACGCACAGAAAAGAAAAGAGCAATTGCTTGGCAAGCTGCGAAAGAAGGCACAGCACAAATTATTCTCGGCACAAGATCTGCCGTTTTTACCCCACTTGCCAATCTTGGAATGATTATTATTGATGAGGAACACGATGATTCTTACCGCCAGCACGATGGGGTGCATTATTGTGCCAGAGATGTTGGGGTAATGCGTGCCAAACTTGAAGATATTCCTATTGTGCTCGGCTCAGCTACGCCGTCTTTTGAAAGTTTGCACAATACCTATCATAAGCATTATCGTCTTCTTTCATTACCTCAACGTGCCGGTGAGGGAAGTTTCCCAAAAACTCGTTTTATCGATATGCGTCAAAGAAATAGCTCGCTTAGCGAACCTCTTATTAAGGAAATTAAAGCCAATATTACCAAAAAAGAACAGAGCATTCTATTCCTTAATCGTCGGGGTTATTCTCCTGTACTTATTTGCCATTCTTGTGGTTGGATACCCGAATGCATACACTGTGAAAGACCTCCTACTTTTCACCGTAAAAAAGATGCCCTACATTGCCATATATGTGATTGGAAAGCACGTAGCCCATCACACTGCCCATCCTGCCAATCGAATGATTTACGTACCCTTGGCGATGGCACTGAAAAAATTGAGGAACTACTTAGAGAGCAGTTTCCACAAGCGACCATTGCCCGCTTAGACCGTGACAGTACCCAACGCAAAGGGAGTATGCAAGCCATCCTTAAAAAAATGCACGATAATGAAATAGATATTCTATTAGGCACTCAAATGGTGAGTAAAGGGCATGATCTTCCAAATGTGACGCTTGTGGGAATCATCAATACCGATCAAGGACTACTCAGCCCACATTATCGCACTGAAGAGAAGTTAATTCAGTTAATTACTCAAGTTTCAGGGCGTTCAGGCAGAGGTGAAAAAAATGGTCAAGTGCTTATCCAAACCCACCATCCCACTCACCCTACTCTGCAAAACCTGTTTCAATACGGCTACATTCACTCTGCCAATAAACTCCTCAACCAACGCCAAAGTAGCAAATTACCGCCTTACTATCCCCAAGCCCTGCTAAGAGTTGAATGTCCAAATCAACAACACGCCACAGATTTTATTCAAAAAGCTCATAAAATAGTCCTTGACTATACGGCACAAAACAATCTCCAAGAGGAGTTTATTATTTACCCAGTCGTCCCTGCCAGTATTGAAAAAATCGGCATTCATTACCGCCTCCAATTTCTCATTCATTGTACCCACCGCAAAGCCTTGCATCAACTCCTTAAACCCACCATTAACACCATCAAACAATGGCAACGCCCTTCACTATTACGCTGGTCGCTACGCCTTGATCCGACTGAACTTTAAAAGGCAATTATGAACTATAAAAACCACCTCATCCCCTAACCCAAACGAAGTATAGCAATTAAAAAACGTTTGGAAAAACGTACCTAAATTAAATATAGCACCCGTAAAGCAACGCAGGAGCGTGGGAAATAGGGAATTCAAAGAATTCACAAATTATTTTCTCTGTGTTAATCTGTGGATTTTTTAAAAACCAATAATCAACTCGCAGTAAATCCACCATCTATAAATAGGGTTTGCCCAGTAATGTAATCTGAGGCGGGAGAGGCGAGAAAAACGCTTATTCCGTGTAGGTCTTTCAGTTCACCATTGCGTTTGCAACTGGTTTGTTCGGCAAGTTTTTGAGCACGCTGTGTATCATTAAAAACAGGAGCAGTGAGTTCGGTGGGAAAGAATCCTGGAGCAATTGCATTGACGCTAATACCATTTCTTGACCATGCTTCTGCCATCGCTCTGGTGAGTTGCATTACGCCTCCTTTTGAGGCTCCATAGGGCATACTATTAGGGAAAGCTCGCATTGATTGCAATGAGGCTATATTGATGATTTTTCCCCAACCATTATCAATCATCTTTGGTACTAATTGACGAGCGAGGAAAAAAGGGATGCTAAGATTTATATCGATGGTTTGTTGCCATGTATCGGCAGTGATTTCATCCCAAGGTTGACGAAGATTGATACCAGCGACATTACAGAGTATATCAATTTCACCAATTTTTTCCCTAAATTGCTGGTGAATTGTTTGCCAATCACTGTCATTTTTACATTGAGTAAGATCGGTGGTTAGGATTGCGACATTACTTTGTGGGCAAGCTGTTTGAATGCGTTTTTGTTGTTCTTGCAGTAGCTCTTCTCGGCGAGCAAGTAACAAAACATTGGCTCCTGCATTCGCAAGAGCCAATGCAATTTCTGCACCAATGCCACTGCTGGCACCAGTAATTAACGCATTTTTTCCTTTAACAGAAAAAAGTGAGGTCATAATTAGAACTTATAGATATTTATTCACTCGCACATCGGCTGTACGTGCGTGTGCTTCCATTCCTTCAAGGCGTGATAAGCGAGCGGTTGCCTTGCCGACAAATTCCGTCGCCTCTTTGCTCAACCTTTGATAGGAAAGCACTTTGATAAATTTTTGTACAGAAAGTCCACCCGTGTATTTAGCAACGCCACGTGTTGGTAATACATGGTTTGTACCCGAACATTTATCACCATACGCCACGGTGGTTTCTTCGCCAAGAAATAGTGAGCCGTAGTTATTTAATGTTGATAGCCACCAATTTAAATCTTCGGTATGTACTTCAAGATGCTCAGCAGCATATTCATCACTCACTTTAACCATTTCTTCACGAGTATCACAGAGTACCACTTCACCAAAATCTGCCCAAGAGGCTGCAGCCGCTTTGCTCGCATCTTCTGGTAGTTCATCGATTAACTCAGGAACACGTTGGATAACTTTTTCAGCCAAGGCTTTATCATCTGTAATTAACCATGCAGGAGAATCTAACCCATGCTCTGCTTGTCCGACCAAATCCACGGCAACAATTTCAGCATCAGCAGTTTTATCGGCAATAATAGCGATTTCTGTAGGACCTGCGATTTGATCAATACCCACGCCACCAAAAAGCTGGCGCTTCGCTTCAGCCACAAAACGATTACCCGGACCAACTAACATATTTACCGGCGTAATACCAAAAAAGCCATTAGTCATTGCCGCAACACCTTGTACGCCACCCATTGAGAGGATTTTATCGGCTCCACAGTAATGCATCGTATAGAGAATATGAGGATCAATCCCCTCTTCACCACGAGGTGGTGAGCAGGCAATAATTTCCTTTACTCCGGCTATTTTAGCCGTAGTAATTGTCATAATCGCACTACAGATATGAGCGTATCTACCACCTGGAACATAACAACCGACGCTTTCTATTGGGCGAAGTACGTGCCCGGCAAATACTCCGGGAGTCAGCTCAACCTCGCATTCTGTTAAGCTATCTTTTTGAGCTTGAGCAAAGCGACTAACGTTAGTATAAGCAAAATGAATATCTTCTTTTGCTTGATCGCTAATTGATGCACTGGCTTTATCGATTTGTTCTTGAGTGACTAATGGATCACCGCTCCAACCGTCAAGTTTAGCAGCATAATCTAAGGCTTTTTGTGCTCCATCCTTAGCAGACATTGCCTGCAACATTCCCGAAACAATCGATTCAGTTTCACTACTTGCGGTGGCAAAATCAGAAAAATTAGTGCTTGATTTTTTAAGATATTGAATAGCCATTAAGCACTCCTATAAAGTTTTGTCATTACAAACTCACGATGCTTAAGAATTTCTGCCATTGTGTAACGCCCACTTGCTGTTTCTAAAATGTTTTCCTTAAGCAATTCACCTGCTTGGTCAATGGTGATTTCTCGTGTAAGTACGCCTGAAACATCCACATCAACATGCTCTGACATTGTGCGCACGGTTCTTGGGTTACCGGTAATTTTAACCACAGGAACCACTGGGTTTCCGACAACATTTCCTTGACCTGTCGGGAAAGTATGCACAACGTAACCGGCAGCTGCCATTAGCGTCACACACTCAGCAGCCGCTGATGAAGTGTCCATAAAATAGAGTCCATTGCCTTTTGCTGGAGCTTCCGCTGGTTCAAGAACGTCAATATAGCTAACATTACGACCAATTTTTTCCAAGTTACCCAGAGCTTTTTCTTCAATGGTTGTTAAGCCACCGAGAATATTCCCCTTAGTTGGTTGGGAATCGGATAAGTCAGAAGTTTTAAATTGTTCAATCACATCATCTTGATACGATTGCCAAGTTTTCATAAATTTTTCAGCAACTTCGGGGCTGGCAGCTCTTTCTTTACAAAGATGTTCAGCACCGGTAATTTCGGAAGTTTCACCAAAAACGCCATATAAGCCTTGAGGAATCCATTTATCATACATATTACCAACGGCTGGGCAAGAAGATAGCCCTGTGGTTGTATCAGATTCGCCACACTTAGTAGAAACCCAAAGATCTTCAATACCACATTTTTCTCTTTGTGCACCACTGGTTTGATGAACTAATTGATGAGCCGCACGTGAGGCTTCTGCAATCGTGTTAATATCTCCTTTTTGTTCAATGGAGAATGAAATAACTGGCTTGCCTGTTTTACGAATTCCATCGGCAATAACCTCGGTCCAAGATGGCTCAATACCAATAACCACAACAGCGGCAATATTTGGGTTGCTACCGACACCAATCATTGTGCGAAAATGCAATTCAAGATCTTCACCAAACTGTAAACGACCGTAAGCATGCGGTAATGCTAAGGTACCGTGAATATTAGCAGCCACTGCTTCACAAGCAGCATTTGATATATCATCAACTGGCAATATAGCGACATAATTTCGCACCCCTACCCGCCCATTTTCACGGCGATAACCCATAAAAGAATCTGTACTTTTCATAATTTTTCCTTTGTTATATAATGATTTTTTATCCTTTTCCTTTTGCCATACTTTTATGCAAAGGTCTCACTCTTATCACCAACGCTTGGTTTTAAGATTATGTGTATGAACGTGCTCACCTTTGCCAACGGCTTTCACAATTTTGCCAATATCCTGTCCATATTTCATAACCGTATCTCCTTCGGCAAAATCTTGTAAGGCAATTTTGTGTCCAATAGGAACGTCATTTTTTGAAACAAGCTCAAATTGTGAGTTATCTTCAGTTGTCACGCAGAGCATATTTGTTGAACTTGTTAGCCCCTCAATAACAACGACGCCAACATTATCTCCTTTATGGTGAACTAATAGCTGAGGTTTTTCTTGCATATTTACTTTCTCCTTATTAAAAATTTCAATTATTTAAAATCATTTCTGCTGCTTTTTCAGCAATCATAATAGTCGGAGCATTGGTATTGCCCGACACAATTGTTGGCATAATAGAAGCATCAACAACTCGTATTCCTTGTAATCCATACACCTTAAGTTGGTGATCAACGACTGCCATTTTATCCTTGCCATTACCCATTTTGCAGGTGCTGGTAGGATGATAAATAGTTTGGCTATATTGCCTTGCAACTTCCAGTAACTCCTTATCCGTTTGATGTTTCTCTCCAGGTACAAATTCCTCGTTAATATGTTTTTTTAAAGAGGGTGATTGGGCTATTTTTCTTGCCACTTTAATTGAATCAATGGCGACTTGCTGATCTCTTTCATCGCTAAGATAATTAGGGTAAATTTTAGGATAATCCAATGGATTGCTCGAACTAATTTCTACCTTGCCTCGACTATGAGGTCGCAACTGACAAATTGATGCGGTAAAGGCAGAAAAGGGATGCACCCCATCACCTGGTTTATCGGCACTTAATGGTTGCATATGAAATTGAATATCCGGGCGTTCTACTTGCTCCCCTGATTTGGTGAAAATTGCTACCTGACTGGCGGCAAGTGTTAATGGTCCAGTACGAAATAAACCATATTGAATGCCCACTTTCATTCGTTTTAATAGGCTATTTAACTCATCATTTAACGTCGCCAACGAAGTTTTATAAACCATTCTAATTTGCAAATGATCTTGTAAATTTTGCCCCACACCGGGCAAGTCTTTTACCACAGGAATATTCAATTTTTTTAATAGTTCAGCATTACCTACTCCAGAAAGTTGTAAAAGTTGAGGAGAGTTAATTGCACCTCCACTTAGCACCACTTCCTTATGGCATTTTATTTGCTGCTTACGCCCTTTATGAATATACTCCACACCAACAGCCCTGCCCTCTTCAAAGAGAATTCTGCTGGCATAGGCACGTGTGATAACGGTTAAATTTTTGCGTGAACGAATCGGGTGAATAAATGCTCGTGCGGTACTGCAACGAAAACCTTTATGAGCCGTTTGCTCAAAATAAGCCACTCCTTCTTGATTTTCTTCATTATATTTTGGATTGTGAGGAATGCCCGCCTCAATGGCAGCCTGAATAAACTGCTCGGCTATTTCACGGCGTAAACGCAAATCAGAAACAACCAAAGGACCCTCAGTTGAGCGATAAGAAGAAATATCGCCCTTGCGATTTTCTGATTTCTTAAAATAAGGCAATATTTCTTTAAATGACCAACCGGGATTTCCTTGTTTTTCCCAGTCATCATAATCCTCTTTCTGCCCACGCACATACAACAAACCATTTAATGAACTCGAGCCTCCCATTACCTTACCACGAGGCCATTGTAAGGAGCGATTATTTATGCCTTCATCAGGTTCAGTCGTGTAACACCAATCAAATTTACGATTATGCATTGTTTTAAAATAACCTACTGGGATATGAAGCCAAGGCGAAATATCCCATCCTCCTGCCTCAAGTAACACAACGTTATTATTCGGATTTTCTGACAAGCGGTTCGCCATAACGCAACCGGCTGAACCACCACCGACAACAATATAGTCACATTCACTCACCTTTTTACTGAGCCACATAAAATAACCTTTTCTAAATTTATGTTATCCAAACCGGAAAGCAGAAACAACAATGTTAAAAACACTTTTTCTATCCGTCTATTCATATTTAAAAAACTTAATTTTTTATTGTTTTTTGAGACAATAAATACCATATTTGCTAAAAATCGTATATATTTTTAATTTGTATTGACAATGATACATCATTTTGGGTATAGTTTGCAATTACCTTGATTTTATTTTTTAATAGCTTGTTCAAAAAGTACAGAGTAAGATGTTTTACGAAATAAATTTAGGGTAGTTAGTGTAGTATCTAATTCTAAAATTATTTTTTCTAATAAAAAAAGGAGTAATTAATATGAGCAAATTTAAAAAACTTCTCGGCTTTATGCTCGTTAGTGCTTTTGCTTTTGGTTCAATAGCACAAGCAGCAAACGTGAAAATTCGAGTTCAATCTGTACTACCAACTAAAGCAGATGAAGTAGTAATGCTGAAGGACTTTGCCCAAAATGTGAAAACATTGACTGACGGTACAGTTGACATCCAAATTCTTCCTGCCGGTGCTGTTGTTGGCGTGAAAGAAACTTTAGAAGCTGTCGATAAAGGTTTGATTGAAGGCGGTTTTGCATGGACTCACTACTGGTCTGGTTATCATCCAGCCGCTATGCTATTTGGTTCTCCAGTAGCTGGTGCGGGTGTTGGTATCGACAACATTGCTTTCATTTCTTGGTTTATGAACGCTGGTGGTAAAGAACTTTATGATCAACTTTGGAAAGAAATGGGTATGAACATTAAAGGTTTAATGCTTCAACCTGTTGGACCAGAAGCTCTTGGTTGGTTTAAAGAGCCGATTAAAAGTATGGCTGATTTCCGTAAATATCGTTTTCGTACTCCTCCAGGTATTCCAGGACAAACTTATAAAGATATCGGTATAGCCGCTGTTGCTATGGGTGGTGGTGATATTCTACCTGCACTACAAAAAGGTGTTATTGACGCCGCTGAATGGTGCTGTCCTAAGCCTGATAGTGTTTTTGGTTTCCAAAAAGTACTTAAACATTACTACCTACAAGGTCTTCACCAAGTAGTTGTAAATGCTGATATGTACATCAATGGTAACGTATGGAAAAAACTGACTACGAAGCAAAGAAATGCAATGAAAGTTGCTGCTGATGCTTCATTGATTCGTTCACTTTCATACAGAATCTATGAAAACGGTAAAGCACTTAAAGACTTAACTGAAAACTGGGGCGTGCAACTTCATGATACTCCTAAAGACTACTTTACTGAGTATATGACAGCTGCAAGAGCTTCATTAAACAAAAATGCTAAGAAAAATGCATTCTTTAAAAAAGTTTGGGATTCTCAAAAAGACTTCGCAAAAGTTGCTGTGCCTTTTTGGGCTGGAGCTCAAACTTCAAATGCTAACCTTGGGCAAGCTTACGCAAAAAGCCTTAAAAAATAGCAAAATTAGTATTTAATTAGTATTAATTTCCCCACCGAGGGATAGCAATATGAAACACTATTCTATCCCTCTTTTTTTTTTCAAAACAATAATGGTATTTTGAATAATAATGTCTAATCCAACAAAAGAACCTCAATTTGAAGTAGCAGATGAACTCATTGCTGAAGCACGTCAAATAGGTGATTTGCCTGATGATATGGCTCCTTGGATGAAAAAGATAATCACCATCATTGATACTTTTAGCCAATGGACTGGAAAAACCGTATGTTGGCTTACCGTACCGATTTTTGTTTCTATGTTCTATGAAGTGGTGGCACGCCATTTCTTTATTGCACCAACTATCTGGGCTTATGATGTAAGCCGTATGCTATATGGCGCACTCTTTATGCTTGGTGCAGGATACGCTCTAATGCGTGGCGTGCATATACGTGCCGATTTCATTTATCGCAATTGGAAACCCAAAACTCAAGCGAGAGTTGATTTTATCCTCTATTTTTTCTTATATTTCCCAAGTATGATTGCCTTTCTTATCGTTACCGTTGATTATGCCTCGCTGGCATGGATGCGTGATGAAAGAGGAATGGACACCGCTTGGATGCCCGCAATGGCACCTATTAAATCAGCCATTCCTATCGGCGTATCATTCCTAATTATTCAGGGTGTCTCTGAAATTCTCAAATGCGTGTATGCAATTAAAAATAATCGCTGGCCGTAAAAAATAAAAATGTCATAAAACAATTTTTAAATTTATTATCGAATAACTTTCATATATTATGTCTCCTGAAATTCTTGGTCTTGTACTCATCGGAGTAATGTTATTTGCCATTTTTGTTGGCTTCCCTATTTCATTCACCCTTATTTTCTTAGGATTAGTTTTTGGCTATATAGGCTTTGGTGATTTAGTCTTTTATCTAATGACCTTCCAATTCAATAATGTGATGTTAGAGCAAACGCTCGCTGCCGTCCCCTTATTTATTTTTATGGGCATATTGATGGAAAAAGCCAACCTAATGGAACGCCTGTTTACTTCAGTGCAACAGATTCTCTCAAGGGTCAATGGTTCACTATTTATTGCGGTACTTTTTGTCTCAACAATTTTTGCTGCCGCAACTGGCATTGTCGGTGCTTCAGTAACCATTCTTGGTATTATGGCAGCGAAAACAATGAACCGCTCAAATTATGATGTGAGGCTCGCTGCTGGTACCATTACAGCAGGTGGAACACTGGGGATTTTAATTCCACCAAGTATTATGTTAGTCGTTATGGGACCTATTCTTGAAGTCCCAGTAACTGATCTTTTTGCTGCCGCAATTATTCCTGGAATAATGCTTGCTTTCCTCTATTCAGCTTATGCTATTATTCGCTGCTATAAAAATCCTTCCCTTGGACCAGCCTTACCAGAAGAAGATAGACCAAAATCTATGTCCGTGGTATGGCGTGAATTTTTCCTTGGATTAGTGCCGCCTTCTGCATTAGTTGGTTGTGCCTTAGGAAGTATTGTATTTGGCTTTGCCACCCCAACAGAAGGTGCAGGTATTGGAGCCGTTGGAGCCCTTGGCTTATCAGCAGCCTACGGCAAACTCAATATGCAAACGCTAAAAGATGCATTACTCAAAACATTAGAAATATCCACTTTGATTTTAATACTTGTTGCCGCCTCTAATTTTTTTGGAGCTGTATTTTCAAGATTAGGTACGCCAACAATGGTAACGGATCTATTACTTGGACTTGATATGCATCCAATGATTATTCTGCTTATTATTATGGCAGTCATCTTTCTTCTTGGATGGCCTCTTGAATGGGTACCAATTGTATTGATTGTTATACCTATTTTGCTACCATTAATTAATGAACTACAAATTAACCTTTTATGGTTTGGTATCTTAGTTGCTGTTAATTTACAAACGGCTTGGCTATCGCCACCCGTTGCGCTATCGGCATACTTCCTTAAGGGGGTAGTGCCGGAATGGGATCTAAAAGATATTTACTATGGAATGATGCAATTTATGTGCATACAGGCTGTTGGACTTATCCTCCTTTTAATATTCCCACAACTTGCCACTTGGTTACCAGAATATCTTGTCAAGAATCCTTAGCTCACCTTTACTTTAGGAGCTAATAAACTAGCTAATAAACTGTTATGGCTATTGCAGAACTTCTTTTATTTCCTATAGCCGCACTTATTGTTGGACTAATAGCACTCACTTACAGTGCCAACTATTTCACCGATGGAGCTATTTCTCTGGCAAGAAACCTCAACATATCCACTCTTACAATTGGCATATTTGTGCTTGGTTTTGGCACCTCTGCACCAGAAATAGTCGTCTCCGCACTCTCTACCTTAGAGGGATATCCTGGGCTTGCTGTAGGCAATGTTATCGGCTCTAATATTGCTAATGTTGGATTAGTTCTTGGAGTTGCCGCACTACTCTATCCAATTACCGTTAACCCCTCAACACTGAAATTTGAAACCACCTTAATGATAGTGGTATCAATTATTGTTGTTGGCATTATGGTTTGGGATCAAATGTTAGGAGGTATAGATGGATGGATTTTGATACTCCTATTTTTAAGCACCGTAGGGATTTTTTATTATAAAAAAACGAAACAACCCACTATTGAACAAGAAGAAGATGACGAAATTCCAAATGAGGCACACTTTTCATTAAAAAAATCGATTATAGTCACTCTCATAGCACTCATCTTTTTACTCATCAGTGCACGTGCAATTGTGTGGGGAGCTACTGAATTAGCCTCCTTTTTCAATATTAGCGATACGCTTGTCGGACTAACCATTATTGCCATCGGCACAAGCCTCCCAGAACTTGCGGCTGCGATTAGTGCAAGCCTTAAAAAGCAATCTGACCTAACACTTGGCAATATTCTTGGCTCAAACCTATTTAACCTTCTTGCCGTCCTTCCCTTCCCTGCATTTATTATTGGGTTTCAACTTCCCAATCGCTTCCTTTCTTTTGATTTATTGATTATGCTTGGTTTATCCATACTCATTCCAATAGTTGTTTTGCTTAATAAAAAACGCCAAATCGGTAGAATTGCTGGAATAATTATGCTATTGACTTATTGTTTTTATCTTGCCATACTCATTAAACTAACTTTATAAAGGCTATTAAATTAAACCACAACTTGTGACCATACTCTCAAGACAATGACAAATAGTGACTCATCAAAAAGTGCGATCACATTACGAGGGCTTAAAATTTTAGAGCAAATTATTAGTGCCCCCTCCTCTCAGCCGACTACTTTTACAAACCTCTATCAACAAAACAATTTCAATTACAATTCTTTAAAATCACTTCTTAACTTTCTTGAAAACGAGAGCTATATTGAATATCTTCCGCACTTAAAAAGTTATATTTCTGGGAATAATGCACTCGATTTATCTCTAAAAATTTTCGCTAATAATCCTCTAAGAGAAAAACGAGCAACAATACTTGCTCAACTTTCAGAAAAAGTTCAAGAAACGTGCAATTGCAGTTTATTTAATGAAGGAAATATTATTTATTTAGATAGAGTAGAAGCAAACTGGCCAGTCAGTATTAGCTTAAATGTCGGTTCAAGAGTACCAATCAACTGCACCGCGAGTGGCAAACTCATTTTGGCATATATGTCTGAAAAAAACAGAGCTCAAATTTTAAAATTTTCAAATTTAGTGCACAGCACAAAAAATTCTATTGTCGATATTGAATCCTTAAAAAAAGAATGTGAGCATATTCGTAAAAATGGATTTGCCACCGATAACGAAGAACTTTTTTTAGATACTGTCGCCATATCGGTACCTGTTTTTATTAAAAAAAATACAGCCTTAATGGCAGTTGCTATTCAAGCCCCAAAATTCAGACAATCTGTGCAGAGTTTAAAAGAATTTTTACCCGAATTAAAAAACACAGCAGAAAACATTCAAAGCTTATACCGTTCAGATGATAAATAGTTCAAATGAATACCCACTTGCACTAAAAGGACTTAAAGTCTTACAGCATATTATTGATGCTGGAACCCCAATAACTTCAAAAGAACTCTGCCAAAAAACAAACATTCCTAAACCAACAATGCATCGAATTCTACGCTCGTTGGAACAAGAAAACTACATCACCAATCACCTAAATAAAAAATACTATACGATCAGTCAAGCCGCATTAGATTTATCTTTTACCAATTTTTCAAACAGACAAATTCAAAACGCACGTTCGGAAATTTTAAGTTCGCTCTCAAAAAAAGTTAAAGAAACATGCAATCTGAGTGTCCTCGTTGGTAATGAAATCGTTTATATTGATCGTATTGAAGCAAATTGGAGAATTAAGGTTAGACTTCAAATCGGCTCTCGATTACCTCTCCATAGTACAGCAAGTGGTAAAGTTTTTCTTGCTTATATGAACAAGGGTAAACGTCTTAAAGCCATACAAAATCTCTCCTTAAAAAAACAATCCATTAACACAATTACCACTGCGGAAGAACTCATTGCACATTGTCAAAAAGTCAAAAAACAAA
The DNA here is from genome assembly GCA_929200535.1 of uncultured Gammaproteobacteria bacterium. Classification (GTDB taxonomy): domain Bacteria; phylum Pseudomonadota; class Gammaproteobacteria; order CAKMZV01; family CAKMZV01; genus CAKMZV01. The sequence goes on along the minus strand of CAKMZV010000005.1, from coordinate 2,420 downwards.
AATTTGCTATCGCAGATGAAGAATTTTCTATGGGCTCGGTAGCTATTTCTGTGCCAGTACGTCTTCCTTCACAGAAAGTCAATTTAGCCGTAGCTATTCAAGCTCCTAAAGTCAGAAAATCGCCTAAAAATTTAATCGATTTTCTCCCTCATTTAAAAGATACTGCAAATGACCTACAAGAACTCTACCAATCCATACAATAAGCTACCCTTTATCATTCTGAGGCTTACCCTCAGAATCTCTTAGCACGGAGTATTACTCATTCCCACGCAGGAGTATTACTCATTCCCACGCAGGAGTGTGGGAATGACAGAAAAAGGAACGAGTAAGGAGTCGGAACGAGTCATTCCCCTCCTGTGGAGGGGTGCCACGAAGTGGCGGGGGGGTTGCTCGGTTTGGTATGACCTTGAAGCCCCCGTTTTGTCATCCGAGGAGCCGTTTGTGAGCCTGAGAGCTCTTTTATCGATAATATCAAAGATAAAAAAAGAAAAAATTACCGACCTAAGCGCACCAAGCGAACATGAGATTTGGCATTATCGCGATCTCGATCTTCATAAAAGCCTTCATTGAACACGAAGATCCATCTTTTATTGGAGTCATCCGCATAGGGCGAAGAGGACTGAAAATGGACAGCACTACCCCGAGTATTGGGGAAAATAGTGCTATTAATGCTTGGTTTAGAACGGTCTAATGCTGCCAAAGATGTCAATTCTTTGATGTTCGGTAGGCGCCAATCGCTGTAGCCATTGCTTACTGGAAAGGTATAATTATTGACCAACTCTAAAGCCACTTTCCAAGTATAGTATCTCAACACTCCAGAACAAGAAGCGGTATTATTACTTTGTTTGCTCCAGTTTTGCCCCTCACTACACACTTTCCACATTAAGCCTGTGTTATTATCCGTTACCGTGCCATTATGATGCACCGTATAACGATTATCGTGCCATTCATTAGGAATATAAGTCTTAATTTCTTGACTACCTACTGCTGATGGCACGACTTGCCCACCCTCGGTTGCCAAAAAATCTGAGCGCACCAAACGAACACGATAGGACTTGTCGCGACTGCGATAGCCACCAAAGCCCTCATCAAAATAGACCTCCCACGCCGCATCAGTATCATGAAAATGCTTCTCAACACTGGGAGAGGCTGACCAAAAAAACTCAGAAGGCGTATTGGGGAAATAATCGCTATCAATGGTTAGATCTTTTTGAGAGAAATCAACAATGGAGCGTAATTCTCTGGGGGTTGGCACACGCCAATCGGTAAAACCGCATAAACCATTACCACTATTACTACTATTACTACCATCTACCAGCGTATTCCAATCATCATAGTAAGCATCTTCCCTATTAGGATGCTCTCGACCAAGAGCGGTTTTACCACCCCAGCGGTAGGTATTATCTTTATGGTGAATATTGGCAGTATTGCTTGAGGTGCCTACACTGCTTTTCACTTCCCAAATTAAGCCAGTGTGATTATCTTTGACACAGCTCCATTTTGTGCCTGCCGACTCACTGCCTGTATTTGACCAGTCTTGAGTTTGAGCTACCAATACTGTGCCGGTACTGCCCAGTTTGGTAAAATCAAAGCCTGCATTTCCACCACCTACTCTACTAAGGTTGCCTGCGACGGCTTGAGCATCTCTGCCATAATGGCAATCTTGCTTGGTGCCTGTGGCAAAGCCTGTCGGTGAGCAATTATTGCCGGATTGATTACCTTCTGGGTAATTCCCTCCCCAAGTAATACCTGTGTCGTTGAGTTTTATAATCCTTATCTTTGTTTTTGTGGATACCATTTCTGAAAATGCAGAGCAATTATCCCCTGTTATGCAGGCTTTAAGCCAATAGTAATATTGGGTGTTTGAAACAAGTCCGCTATCGCTATAGGTAGTGCTACTACTTGCCAGAGGGCTGATGAAAATGGCTGTTAGGGCTGTATTTGTATTACTGGTATTTCGGAAAACTTCATAGTAGTTTGTTCCAGTAACGCTATTCCACGATACCGTCATTTGTGAAGCACTATCCGCACTTAGGCTAACACCCGTTGGGACATCTGGGGGAACAACCAAGGTAGCTGAGGTAACTTGAGAAAAATCAGAACACCTTTCTCCAGAAGTATTTGCATTACACGCTTTTACCCAGTAGTAATAGGCTATGTTTACAGTTAGCCCTGTGTTTACATAAGGAGTCGCAGTGCTTTGTGTAGCAATCGCCGTTAAACTTGCATTGATATTGCTTGTGTTGCGGTAAATTTTATAGGAATTTGCCCCATTGCCAATCCATGATACCGTTATTTGTGAAACATTATTATCCGCTTTTAAGCTAACACCGGTTGGGACACTTGGAATAACAACCCAGGTGGCTTTTGAGGCAACTTTTGAAAAATCAGAGCAGGATTGTACTCCTTGTGGACTTTTC
>CAKMZV010000004.1 GCA_929200535.1 uncultured Gammaproteobacteria bacterium | reverse complement strand
TTCAAAAATTAAAATAGTAGTCCGAGGAAAAAACAACGGCAAAATGGCGTTTTTTTATTCCAAATAAAAAACACACTAAATGAATATTGTAGCATATTTAAGTAAAAATTATTACTCATTCACGCAGAAGCGTGGGAACGAGTAATAAAATTATAATCCTGTCAGCGAATTAGCTAACCTTTACAAAAGGTCTCAGAAAGGAGTACTTTTTTCAAACCTTTGGGTGTTAGTATATCTTTGTCATTTGTTAAGAAAATTTTGCAATTACTCGCTATTGCTGTTGCAACATGGATAGCATCGGGAGTCTTCATAGTTGTTTTCCCTCGAAGAATACCAGCATGAATGAGGATTTCTTTAGTTGCTGTTATGAGATTGAATGTACTCAAAAATTCTATCGTGCATTCGATTCTCTTAATATTTCCTTGCTTTGCATGTGGAGGAAGAAGTTCTGTATAGACTAAATCGCTACTAAAAACACTCACTTCATCATTTTCTACGAGTGCTTGAATTTCTAAAAGCTGTGTTTCAAAATCTTTATTTCCTTCAAGCAAATAAATGAAAATATTGGTATCAAAATAAACCTCTTTATGTTGAAGAACGTTTTTTAATCCCATGAGTCACGCTCATTACGAATATAATCATCTATTTCTTGAGTATTAGAACCATAGAAGTCTTTCATAGAACCAATATATCGAGAAATATCAACGCCTTGTTTTTTTGCTGGTTTTCTTTCGTGTATGAGTTGAGGTATCAGTACAATATTTCCATTTTCTGTTCTTGCCTCCAGTGTATCTCCTTCATGAATACCAATGGCTTCTCTGACATTGGTTGGAATAGTCACTTGATATTTTTGTTTTACTCTGATGTATGACATTATATTCTCTATTTTTTCTGAAAGTTAGAAAGTTAAACTTTACTACTCATTGTAAGGTTTTTTGTAAGAAAGTCAAATATTGCAAAATAGATGCACTCTGCAACTCACTTTTTTTAAGTTTTTTTACTGGTGGGGTATAAAGTGGGATATCGTCTTATTTCGTTCGTTATTAATGTAAGTAAAGACAATGCGTTGCTATGTAATGATTAGGAGAGCAGGGCTAATAGCTCCTTGAGAGTTGTGCTTGCTAAATTTAGCAAGCACAAAAATCGTAATGATCGTATTATTAGGAATAAATGAAGTTTTGATTATTCCTTTGTTATTTCACGAGTATCTTGATACAGGGCTTTAAGGAGAGAAACGCACATTAATACCATAATGAATGTGAACGGAATAGCCGCTATTATCATTGCTGACTGAATTGCCCCTAAACCACCTGCAACAATTAGGGCAGCAATAATGGAGGTTAAAACCACCGCCCAAACAACAATGTGTTTGGCACTTGTTGAGGATTGCTTACCTCCAGAATTAATGGTATTAACAACTAATATAGCTGAATCTGCTGATGTAACCAAGTAAGTTATTAGCAGTATTACTACCATCACTGACATTACCATAGCCAATCCTTCTGATAACATTATATTGATAATCTCAAATATTTGATAGGTTAAATTAGAGCCAATAATTTTTCCGCCGGCATCGCCATTTAATTCTAAATCAAAAGCGGTTCCTCCCACAAAAGCAAACCAAACAAAGCACATTAGACTTGGGAGGCAAATTCCACCAAGAACAAATTCTCGAATTGTACGATTTTTCGAAATACGTGCTAAAAATATACCAACAAAGGGAGCAAAGGCAATCCACCAAGCCCAATAAAAAACTGACCACCCTGTTTGCCATCCACCAAGTGCTGTATCTGGATCCCATACAACAAACGTTAAAGCTGGCAGATTGATAACATAGCTAAAAAGCCCTTTCCCTAGTAATTCAAAGATTAATGTTGTGGCACCAAAGAATAAAAAGAATGCAAGCAAACTATAGGATAGAACCATATTAACATTACTTAGCCATTTAATCCCCTTACCAACACCTGACAAGGCTGAAGCAGTCGAGGCTATCATCACAAGAAAGAGGGCTAACATCAAAGCACCAGTTGTTGGCTCTGAGCCTGTTCCTGCAGTCATTAACCACTCCATACCGGTAATGGAGTGTAGTCCAGAAGCAAAGGAGCTTAAACCTAAGCCGATTGTTTGAGAAATGCCTAAGATGGTCGCAATAACTGCTGAAATATCAACAATGTGACCTAATTTTCCTTCTAAGCTTTTGCCAAATATTGAGGCAAGACCAGAGCGTACAGTCAATGGCAAGCCATGATTATAGGAAAAAAATGCAATGGTAATACCAATTAAGGAATAGGATGCCCATGCTCCTACCCCCCAATGTAGGAAAGTATAGCGGTATGCCGACTCAAGTGCTTCTTCAGTTTTAGGGAAAATGACTCCATCTATAGCAGATATTCCTCCCTCAGCGACTTGATTTTTATAAACTGTAAATACATCCGTACCTTCGGGCAAGCTAATTCCAGCATTTGTCAGTAATGCCATAATTGCTTCCTTGCTTTTAATAATTTCCGGATTACTGGCAAAGTGGTATAAAGGTTCTCCAGCGGCATATCCAAGCATCCCAATGCCGATACCTGCACCAAACATCATTGAGAACCAAGAAAAAGTAGAAAACTCAGGTCTGTCATCCCCCTGCCCTAATTTTATTTGTCCAAAACGAGGTACTGCCGCAATAATAAGACAAGTAAGAATAAATAGAGCTACTGAATAAATATAGTACCCATTTAAATTTTTAAACGACCAATTTTTAGCATTGCTAAGTATTTCGCCAGCACTCTCTGGATTGATTAAACTCCAAATAACAACCATCGCAATAATAGCTTTTGAAACTACAGCAACAGTTTGATTAAAGCCTTTGTAAAATCCAGACTCTTTCATCTCAATATTGAGATTTTTTAAGGGAGGAAGTGCCTTCATAGTTAGCTCCTTTATAGTATATATATGAAAATTGTAAATTCTTTCGTGTACAAGCAAGTTCTCAAAAATCACCTTACACCTGCCTATACTAAAGGCAAGATAAATTCTATCATATAAAGTGATGCGAAAATACTGTGTTTTAGAATTTTTTATTCACAATTTAATTAAATATCCAATAATAAAGTTAACTTGAAGGGAGCGAGGAAAGGAGTAGTTTAATGTCTTTAACCATTGTTTCTCCTTCAGCAGATGCTGGAATGGAGGCGATGAGTTTGCCTTCAGGGTTGATTAGGTATATCCAAGCGGTATGATTAACTGTGTATTTTTCACGATGTTTTTCAGGAATTTCAGCCCATACTCTGGTATTTTTAGTTTTTCCATTTTCAACATAGCTATATTCATGGTATGCCCCGAGAGGCTTCATAAATTTACTGAGTTGGTCAAAATCACCTGTTACGCCGATAAAATTAGGGTTAAAAAACTGCATATAATTTTTAAGCTTCTCTGTCGTATCGCGCATTGGATCAACGCTCACAAAATAAACCTGCGGTATATTTTCAGTCTGTTGTTTCGCTAATGCTTGCTGAACTTTAGATAATAGGTGAAGTTTGGTAATGCATATATCAGGACAATACGTAAACCCAAAAAAAGCTAATGACCACTTACCTACTAATTGCTCTTTTTGAAATATTTTCCCGTTATCATCTCTGAGTTGGAAATCAGGTATCTCAATACCTATATTACCATCTCGTTGCATAATATACGCTTTACCTAATTGAGCTTGCAACTCTTGTGAAGTGAGTGTTGTATTATTTTTCCAAAAAATAATAATTGTGACAAAAAAGACAACAACACCGATAAGATAAAAAAGTTTTTTCATCTTAGACTCACCTTATTGTTTCTTAACTGATGCTTCAATAAACTGTGATGTCTCATCTGAAAAAACCAATTCAAAAGAAATTTTTTGGTCAACAGACAGCGCGTCTTTAGGAGAAAAAAGCATTATATGAGTTCCTCCGGGGATTAGCTTTGTCATTTGTTTAGAGGGCAGGTTAATAGTAGATAGTTGTTGCATACTCATCATACCATCTTCTTTTTTCATCTGATGAAATTGAATTTCTGAAAAAAAATCACTTTCAACAGAGAGCAGTTCTATCGCTTCACCTTTATTATGTAAATCCATATATAAAGCAGTGACGACAGCCTGCGATGGAATGCTTCTAACCCAAGCATTTTTAACTTCAATCTTATCTTTATCCGCATAAGCGACACAAATAGATATGAAAAAAAAGGTTCCTATAATTAAAGATGAGTAATAACGAATAGACATAAAATAAAAATTAATTGGATAAAAAAACAACAATAAAAATATAATTATAGTAAGAGCTTGATATAAAACCCCCTAAAAGGCATAAAAAGATAAAAAAACATCAATAATCTCCCCTAAGAATATAAGAAAATTTTTATCTTTTAATTGAAAAAAGCACACGCATAATAATCCAATGACGAAAATAAACAGAGCCTTCAACTTTAGCCCAGGACCTTCAATGTTACCCGCGCCTGTGATTAAACGACTACAAAATGAATTATTAGATTGGAATGGTAGCGGAATGTCGGTGATGGAAATTAGCCATCGTAGTAATGAGTTTTCACACGTTATCAATAAATCTAAACAGTTGTTGAGAGAACTGCTCAATATTCCAAATAATTATCATATTTTATTTTCTCATGGTGGCGCAAGTATGCAGTTTTCCGCTCTGCCTTTGAATCTCTCATCACCTCAAAAAATAGCAAATTATATTATCACGGGACAGTGGGGATTAAAGGCTGAAAAAGAAGCACGCCGATTTTCGCAAACGAAAATTATTGCGAATACAATGAATGAATACCGTATTCCTACACAAGAAGAATTACTCATTGATAGCGATGCCAGCTATGTCCATTACACACCAAATGAAACTATTTTAGGATTAGAGTTTCCCTATATCCCCGATACTGGCAATACTCCTCTAATCGCTGATGTATCATCTAATATTCTTTCCAAACCTATGGAGGTAGAGAAATTTGATGTGTTATACGCTTGTGCACAAAAAAACATTGGTATTGCGGGCTTAGCGGTAATCATCGTACGAGAAGATTTATTAAATCAACATCAAGCACACACCCCGAGCTTACTTGAATGGCAGCATCTATCTGACACAAATTCTTTATCAAATACAATGCCTACTTTTGCTTGGTATGTTTTACTTTGCTCTTTAGAATGGCTTAAAGAGTTGGGGGGAGTATCTGTCATTGAGAAAAAGAATCGTAAAAATGCCGAACTGCTTTACCAGTGTATTGATCAATCTGATTTTTATCACAGTACCGTTTCAGATACTGCTCATCGCTCACAAATGAATATACCATTCACCTTAAAAAACAGTGAATTAGATGTCCTCTTTCTCGAACAAGCTAAGCAGGCTAATTTAACCAACTTGAAAGGACACGCAACCGTTGGCGGAATGCGAGCTAGTATGTATAACAGTATGCCTCTTGAAGGTATTATGACACTTATTGAATTTATGCAAAACTTTGCCAAAAAATATGGAAAATAAACTTAATCCTTTAGAAAATTTTCGTAAACAAATCGATAATATTGATGAAGAAATTCTTGAAATTTTTAACCGCCGTGCAAAAATTGTTCAGCAAGTAGGAGAGCTTAAATCTAAGGATAAAAACCCTGTCTATACACGCCATGATCGTGAAGCGAAAATGCTCCGAGAGCTTGCAAGAAAAAACCCAACACCAATACGTGACAAAGATCTCCAAGCCATTTATCGAGAAATTATTTCAGCTTTTCGTGCATTAGAAAAAAAAATTCAAATTACCTACCTTGGTCCGGAGGGAACCTATAGTGAAATCGTTGCCAAAGTCTATTTTGGAAATGCCGAAAATATTGATTATATTCCCCAAAAAAACTTATGTGATATTTTTGCAGAGGTCTCAACAGGACGTATAACCTACGGGGTTCTCCCCATTGAAAACTCCTACGAAGGTCCTGTCTCTGGCAGTATTGACGAACTTATTGCTATGGGTGAAGATTCAATTTGTGCTGAAATAAAAATGCAAATAAATCATTTTCTTCTCAGTAAGGAGGAGAGCGTTGAGGCCATCAATACGCTATTTACCCACGAACAAACCTATGCACAATGCTCAAATTGGATTCAAAAAAACAATAAACAATGGAAAATTGAACTAGTCCAAAGTAATGGACTTGCCGCGCAATTAGCCAGCCAAACCCCAAATTCTGCTGCTATTGCTGCCAAGCAAGCTGGAGAAAAATACGAGCTAAACACCTTGATAGAGAATATCCAAAATCATAATACAAACACAACTCGTTTTCTTATTATTGGAAATCATACTGTAGATCCAACAGGCTGTGATACCACCACCTGTGTTTTCGCACTAAATAACGAGCCTGGAGCACTGAATAAAGCACTGAACATTCTCGCTGAACAAAATATCAATATGACCCAAATCATCTCTCGCCCTGCCCGCTCAACCAATTGGGAATATCTTTTTTTAATTGATCTTAGTGGGCATAAAAAAGACCCTCACCTTGCAGAAGGACTTAAACAACTTAAAAAAGCTGTCCCTATGCTAAAAATCCTTGGCTCTTATCCTATCTCACCCTCAATTTAAAAAATTGCCACTATCAACCTCAACTATGATTGGTAAAAAAAAACAGAATACTTGGCTGAACTATGCCAACCCCTCACTTTCCAATATCCAACCCTATGAACCCGGAAAACCAGAATCTCAACTAATTCGTGAGTTAAATCTAAGCACTCAACAAATCGTCAAGCTCAATTCAAACGAAAGCCTGTGGGAGGCAGCACCAGCCATAAAACACCACCTATCCAACATTCAAAATATTCACTCCTATCCTGACGGTAACGGCTTTGAACTCAAGCAGACCATTGCTAAATTACATAATATTTCACCCCAGCATATCACCTTAGGCAACGGCTCTAATGATATTTTAGAACTTATCGCACGGGCTTTTTTGTGCCCTAACACCAGTGCCATCTATGCACAACATTCTTTTATCGTCTATCATCTTGTCACGCTTACTCAACAAGCACGAGGAATCAAAGTCCCGGCAAGTAATTATGGGCATAACTTAACGGCAATGTTACAAGCCATTGAAAAAGAGACAAAAATTATTTTTATTGCCAACCCCAACAACCCCACCGGCACCTTTATTCCCTACGAACAAATTAAGGATTTTTTAAAGGCGGTTCCCAAACATATTTTGGTGGTATTGGATGAAGCATATTATGACTACCTACCAAAGAAAGAGCAAGAAGATAGCATCGCTTGGTTGGAAGAATTTGCCAATCTAATTATCGTACGCACCCTCTCGAAAATCTATGGATTAGCCTCCTTACGCTTAGGATATGCCCTATCTCATCCTGATTTGAGTGATTTATTTAACCGAGTCAGACCTCCATTTAATACCAACACAATCGCTCAAGAATGTGGGGTTATTGCCCTGCAAGAGCAAGACTTTATTCAAGAGGTTGCCACTCAAACCCTAATACAAAAAACACGCCTTGAAAGTGAATTTAACAAACTCAATATCCGCTATATTCCTTCATTGGGAAATTTCCTATGCACTGAATTTGCAGATGCACCCTATATCCACCAAAAACTCAGTGAACACGGCATTCTCGTTCGCCCCATAGGAGGTTATGAACTTCCCAATCATCTACGAATCACCGTTGGGCAAGAACGTGACAATAAACGTTTGTTAAAAATCTTAGAACAATTACTCTAATAAACGAATACTCTATGACTACTCCAAAAACCTTAGCTATTGTTGGTACTGGAATGATCGGTTGTTCATTCGCAGCTGCTCTTAGGCAAAATCATCCACACGAATTTTCACGCATTCTTGGCTATAGTGCAGGAAAAAGTTCGGAAAAAGCAAAAGAGCTTGGACACATTGATGAAACTGCTTCACTTGAAGAAATTTTTCAAGTTGCCGATGTTATTCTTCTGGCAACGCCTTTACTTGTGATGGAAAAAATAATCCAAAACAGCCCTCCCCCACATAAAGATCAGTTGATTATTGATGCCGGTAGCGTCAAAAATTTTGTGCTACAAGTTGCCAAAAAATCTTGGAAAGAAAACGCCACTTATTTTGTGCCATGCCACCCTATCGCTGGCTTAGAACGTACAGGTCCTGAAGTTGCTGACCCTCATTTATTTGAAAATAAACGGGTTATTATTACTCCAGACGAAGAAACTTGTGTAGAAAAAATTAACTACGCCAGCAAACTTTGGCAAATGTGTAACGCAAAAATCTATACGATGACTGCTTGTAAGCATGATGCTATTCTCAGCAAAGTCAGTCACCTCCCCCATCTTCTTTCTTTTGCTCTTGTTGCTGGACAATACGAACGTGATGGAGACTCTTGTTTTCAGTGGTCAGCTGGTGGCTTTAAGGATTTCACCCGAATCGCCTCAAGCAACCCAAAAATGTGGCACGATATTTGCCTAACAAACCCCACAGAAATTACCAACGCCTTGGATGACTATATCAACGACCTACAAAAATTAAAAAGTCTCGTACAAGAAAAAAGAAGTGGTACAATAGAAGAGTTATTTCTCCAATCAAAAGAAGCTCGAGATAATTTCTATCAATCAATAGATAGAAGCAAATTGAAACTCTAAAAAATAGGAAATTAAAATGCTAAAGAGAAACTATAAAATTATTGTATATTTTTTAATGCTGTTGTTTTTAAATGCTTGTGGTAGCAGTAGTAATGACTCTACACCAACAACAAACAATGACTTTGCTTTCAACACATACACCACAACAACAGTTAATTATGGCAAGAGCCTCACTATAGATGGCACCACTCAAACTTATGCGATGGATATTTACCAACCTCCAAGTGAAGATAGTCGATCTGCCCGTCCGCTTATCATTTATGCCCATGGCGGTTTTTTTGTATTTGGCGACAAAGACGAAGCAGATAGTTCTAACAATGGAATAGGTGAATTTTTCGCTAAATCAGGTTATGTATTAGCCTCCATAAATTACCGACTTATTCCCGACGCACGTACCAACTTAGATTTCGCTAATCGCTTACATTTGCCTAATTCCACTCAAGTTACTACAGCATCGCTTTCTGTGATTGCCGCAATTGATGCAATGAGTGATATGCGTGCCGCTATTCGTTATTTTTTGGCAGATAACGATAACGCAAACACTTATAAAATTGATGTAGATAACATCTTCGTAGCAGGTTATTCAGCAGGAGCTTTTACCGCACTGAATACTGGAATAACTAATTCTACCAGTAATTCACAATCTAATATTGTGAGTAGTCCTACTACTCACTTATCTATTCCTGCTGATTTTGTTAGCAATTATATTACTGCTCGAGGCACAATCGAGGGAGATAATGATGGTAACAAAACTTATACTACCATTAATAAAATTAAAGGGATTGTAAATATTGCCGGTGCTGTTGGCGATTTAGATATTATTAAGGCTGGGATACCTCCAATTTATAATATTTCTGGAGATTCTGACACCACTGTTCCTATTGGTAAAGGGATAATAGAAGAATCAGGATATTTAGTCACTTACGGATCGGAGGAAATTTTTGAAAAAGCCTTAACATCAGGGGTATTAACAAAAACACATCTACTGGGTGGAATTGGACATAACTTATGGGCTGATTGTCAAAGTACAAAAATATATTGCAATGACATCAAAAAAAGAATACGTAGCTTTTTATCTGACCTAATCAAGAAATAGTCTATCTATTGCCTAGCACGGAAACACTTCTTCTTTTTACGGGCATTGCCTTTCTTTTCGGTGCAAGCCCTGGTCCTAATTTTATTTTTGTGCTCTCACGCTCAATTATTTACGGCACACAAAATGGTATTATCACCACTTTAGGGATTGGCTCGGGCGGTCTTATCTATACTCTGTGTGCCGTACTTGGTGTATCCGCCTTATTAGCCACTTCAGAACTTGCCTTCTCCATTATTAAATACCTTGGGGCAAGTTATTTAATCTATCTCGGCATTGCGGTTTTTTTAGATAAAAATTACGCTAAATCTTTTACTAAAAATGATACTCAAAAAAGCTCAATAAAAAAAATGAAAGCCTATAGACAAGGCTTTATCACTACGATGCTCAACCCCAAAGCAGGTTTATACTATATTTCCTTTATCCCACAATTTATTGATACCTCACTAAAAAACTCCGAATTACAATTATTGATTCTGGGAACAATACAAAGCCTTGCCGCTGTGATAGTCTATACCTTTGTTGCCTTATTTGCAGGCAAAATAGGAACCCTTATCAAACACAATGCAACCTTTAGAAAAACCCAACAAATACTCACTGGAACAACTTTTATCTTGCTTGGGATTAGTGTTACCTACTAAAGAAAAAGGTTTGCGTTGCTTATAAATTAATAAGCTGTTGATACCTCTCTTCAGGAATAGAGAGGGTGCTGTTAGCACTATCGTTACGATGCTTGTAACGACGCATACCAGGGAGATGAACGCCATCATGAGAGAGCAATTCAGAAAATAATCTTTCAGCATGAGCAAAGGGATCTTCAGCACTGCCAAATTTAGTGGGATCAATTGCAATGATTAACTCTCCCCCCTGTGGAGGTCCACCGTCTTTATTATCCAATTTTGCAGCTTCTACACTCGCGCGCTCACCTAATAAAGGACCAACAAGTAATTCAATCATTAATCCAATATTGGAGCCTTTGTAACCTCCAAAGGGTAATAAGCAACCACCATTTAAAATTTCATTGGGGTCTGTGGTGTCATTACCATTGGCATCAACTCCAACTCCCAGTGGCAATGTTTTTCCATCACGAGCAGCAATCATTACATCACCTCTTGCCATTGTTGCCGTTGCCTGATCAAAAATCATAGGGGGCTTATCTTTGCGCGGCCACCCAAAAGCCATCGGGTTAGTACCAAAAAAAGGTTTGCTACTGCCTGCAGGTGCCACACTCGGCATATATGCGGTAAATGCCATCGCACATAAATTATGTTGGGTTAGTGCTTCAATTTCAATCCATAATGAGGAAAAATGATGCACTTTAGTTAAAGAAAGAGCGGCAATTCCGCAGGTTTTTGTCGCTTCAATAAATTGTTCTCTTGAAGCCTCAAGTGCGTACGGTGCAAAGCAATTATCACCATTCACCTGCACTATACAAGGAGTAAGTGCCTTGGTTGTTGGGTTTGCAGCCCCTTTTACTTTTAGGCTTTTTAATGTCGCAACGTAACCGGGCAAGCGAAATAATCCATGCGAGTGGCTACCATTTTGTTCCGCCAAAACAATTGTTCGAGCAACCGCTTCGGCATGCTTTTGATTGCAATTATACGAATGTAAAGTGTCATAAGCGAGACTATAGACTTCATCAAAGGTTAGCGTTTTATTATTCATTTTACTTTTGGTATGGCTATTTAAACAAAAATTTGAGGTAGAATTACTTTAGTTAGGGAGATATTTATAAACTGAAACATTGGCAATATAAAAAAATTATCGTTTTCCTATTACTATCTCTTTATACAGCACTCTCAAACAATTTTAAACTATTCATAGCGAAAATATATGAAACAAAAAAATTCAAACCTTCAATTTATTGGGTGTATCGCATTGCTACTTTTTGCAAATCCTACATTTTCTGTGGAAAAAGGAGATCCAATCAGAGGCAAAGCTAAATCAAGTACTTGTGTAGCCTGTCATGGAGTTAGTGGTAATAGTCTTATACCAAATTTCCCCAACTTAGCTGGACAACACGCTCTTTACTTAGAAATCGCATTAAAAGCTTATAAAAATGGTGATCGAAAAGCTCCAACTATGCAGCCAATGGCTGCAGCACTTAGCGAGCAAGATATTAAAGATTTGGCTGCTTTCTATGCCTCACAAGCACCAATTCAATAGCCCATTGAATCTGTCTATAAAATTTCACTATAATTGATTCCCTGAATTTTAGATAATTCGAAATAGTAAATAATGTTAGTTTTACACCATTTTTTCTCCCTCAGAAGTTGTTTAATCATTCTTATGATTGCGAGTACATCAGTGACCGCTAACAAAATAACTTTTGCTCAATGGAAAGAAAATACCATCCAAAAATTTCATCAACACGGGGACATCCCGAAGCAATTTCTAAAAGAGAAACTTACTGCTATTACTTTAGATCCAGAAATAATTAGACTCGACAATAATCAACCTGAAGCTATATTTTCATTAGGAGAATATCTTTCTCAAAGATTAAACAAAAAAAGAATAAACCAAGGAAAAAAATACTTTAAAACTCACCAAAAACTACTTCAAAAAACCCAAGAAAGCTATGGCATACCACCCCAAATAATCATTTCTTTTTGGTCATTAGAAACTAATCATGGCAACTATATTGGAAATAAAAATATTCTTCGTTCATTATCTACCCTTGCCTATGATGGTAGACGAGAAAAACTATTTACTGAACAGCTTTATTTTGCCCTAAAAATTCTACATCAAAATCCACATATCAAACACCAATCATTTTTAGGTTCTTGGGCTGGTGCTATGGGACATCCACAATTTATGCCCTCAACATTTATCAATTATGCCGTAGATGGTAATAAGGATGGAAAAATTGATTTATGGAATAATCTAAACGATGTCTTTTTTTCAATGGGAAATTATCTTAATAAACTCACTTGGAATGAAAGTCAAATTTGGGGCAAACAAGTCATTTTACCATCAACATTAGACTGGCGAAAAATTGGTTTAGAATGGACTCTCCCTGTTGCTGAATGGGTAAAACAAGGCGTTGAGTTTAGTGATGGCATTACTCCTTCAAATCGTTTTCAACATAAGGCTTCTATTGTGACCCCGATGGGGCATAATGGTCCAGCTTTTATGGTTTTTGATAATTTTCATGTGATTATGAGATGGAATAACTCTATCAAATATGCCCTTTCAGTAGGTATTCTTTCTGATTTAATAATCAATCGCTATTCCATCTCGGATTTATCTTTACGTGATTGGAATCAAAATCATCCTAATAGAACGCAAATTAGAAAATTACAAACCAAACTTAATCTTCTAAATTATGAAGCAGGAAAACCCGATGGCATTATAGGGAAACAAACTAGGAAAGCGATTATTCGCTATCAACTTGAACATAACCTCATTCCGGATGGTTATCCTAATACAGACTTATTAGCACATTTGAAAATTTAATGATTCGCTGTAAGGTTGGCATTGTTACCATTTCAGATCGGGCTTCTCAAGGAATTTATGAAGATCTTAGTGGTCCTGCGTTAAAAAGTTGGTTAAATAATGCAATTCAAACACCATGGATAGATGATTATCGCCTCATAGCTGATGATAAAGAGGTGATTGAAAAAACGCTACGTTCACTAATAAAAGACGAATGTAGCCTCATTTTCACCACAGGAGGCACAGGACCTGCAAAAAGAGATGTTACGCCAGAAGTGACAGAGAAAGTATGCGAAAAACTAATGCCGGGTTTTGGTGAACTAATGAGAGCACATTCACTTCAATACGTTCCAACGGCAATTCTTTCACGCCAAACGGCTGGCATTTGTGAAAAAACTCTTATTGTAAACTTACCAGGAAGTCCCAAAGCAATTGGAGAATCTTTAGAGGCTATTTTCCCTGCTATTCCTTATTGCATTGAACTCATGGAAGGTCCTATTATAAAAACTAACGATAGTTTTTGCAAAGCCTTTAGACCTAAAACATCACCCCACATTTAATAAAGGGAGCTTAGAATCAATTTATGATTTACCGCGCCAAGGAATTAATTTAGCTTCTAAATAGCGCATTACCACATCAATAGCATAGGCAACAACACCGATTAAAATAATCCCAAGCACCACAATATCGGTGGAGAGGAATTTACTGGCAACCATAATCATCATACCAACACCAGCTTCAGCAGCAACTAATTCAGCTGCCACCACGGTACCCCAACAAACTCCCATACAAACTCGCATACCAGTGAAAATTTCAGGTAAAGCATTAGGAAGAATAACCCGAAATAAAATTTGCTTTTTATTAGCATTTAAGGTGTAAGCGGCATGAATTTTTGAGATTTTAGTCGCTAAAGCTCCTGAGCGTGTTGCCAATGCCATAATCCACACAGCCGCAAGAAAAAGAAGAAAAATTTTCGCACTTTCACCAATTCCAAGCCATAATATAACAAGAGGAATTAGTGCAAGTGGTGGCATTGGTCTAAAAAATTCCACAATCGGATCAAAGAGGCGATTCATAACCCGTGAAAGAGCCAAAGCAAATCCTAAAGGAATGCCAACGAGACAACCAATAAAAAACCCCATTAATACACGGTATAAACTTAAGCCAATATGTTCCAGTAAGGTAAAGTTTCTATAGCCTTCTGTAAAGATAAAAACAAATTGCTCCCATACAGCACCTATAGGAGGCCAAAAAATAGGATTAATCCATTCAAAAATGCTGGCTAAACACCATAGAATAATAAAAAATCCAACCGATAGCCAAGTCCATCCACGACCACCTGGTGCTGAAACAACAGAGGCGTCCCCAAAAGTGACGGTTTTACGTTCTGTATTGGTATTAGTAAACCCTAATTTATCAAGAATCTTACGCATTATTTCCCTCCTGTCTTCCCATAATTTCTTCTTCCATATCCCAAATCATTGTAAGAATCTCTTCTCTCACTTCAATAAAGTCAGGTTGTTTTTTAATCTCTCTGGTATTTTTTTCCAAACCTTGTTCGGCAAAAGGGAGAGAATATTCTTTGATTAAACGCCCTGGCCTCGGTGCCATAATAAATACTCGATTACCCAAAATCAGAGCCTCTTCTACACTATGCGTGATTAATGCAATCGTTTTGCCAGTTTCCTTCCACAGTTTTAAGATAAGTCCTTGCATTTTTTCACGCGTTAGTGCATCTAAGGCACCAAGCGGTTCATCCATCAAAATCAAATCAGGTTCGTTGGCTAAGCAACGAGCAAGAGCGACACGTTGTTGCATTCCACCAGAAAGTTCATAAATAGCTTTTTTCCCAAAATCCGCCAAGCCAACAATAGATAACCATTTATCCACAATTGCTTTTATCTCATTTGGCTTACGACCCATCATTTTAGGTCCAAAACCAACATTTTGTTCAACACTTAGCCATTCAAATAGAGCTCCTTGCTGAAATACCATTCCACGTTGTGGATCTGGAGATAGCACCTCTTTCCCATCAAAATCAATTTTCCCACTACTCGGAGCAAGAAAACCTGCAAGAATATTCAATAAAGTTGTTTTACCGCACCCAGAAGGACCTAAAACAGTAAGAAGTTCACCGGGTTCTAATTCAAATGATAAATGCTTTAGTGCCTCAACATCCTCACCATTTGGCAAATTATAAATCATTGACACATCACGTACGCTAAGTCCAGACATAATTGTATTTTTTATTTTTTGAAAGTTCCCCAACTAAAAAGGGCAAGAAATTTAGTTTCTTGCCCTTTAAATTTAAGATGTTAGTAAAAAAATGATAAACTTACTTAACTTCTCCAAGGATTGAAGCATCAACCATTTTTTTATACTTCGCTTTTGATAGTGCTTTCGGTATTTCTCCTTGCTCAACATAAAAATCCGCAACCTCTTTCGCAAATTTTTGTATGCCACCAAGCATCCAATCGTTGGTTAGCTGTTCAGCACGAGTCAAAAATGTGAATTTATTTAATGTGTCAATTGTTCCAGCCATTTTCATACCCGAAGCTTTAGACAAAGTTTTATAAAAACGTGCTGGATAGCGGTTATAAGCTAAATTCGCATCTTCAGTAATTTGCATAAATTGCGTGACTACTTTACGATGTTTTTTAAGAAATTTACTACCAACAGTAACAACATCAAATACTTTCAGACCAATAGCTTCTTGTTCTGCACCAGTCATTAACACTTTACCATATTGTTTCATACGTACCAATGAACCACCGAAACCACAAGCCATTGCAACATCACCTCTGGCAAGAGCTGAAGAAGCATCAGCGTTAGAAGATGGTAATATTTTCACTTTTTTTGCATCAACACCAAGGTGTTTTAGGGTTCTTAACAATTTAAAGTGAGTTACATTACCGATTGGGGAAGCAACTTTTTTCCCTTCTAATTTCTTGGCGTTCTTCTTGGTGATACCAGCATCTTTATGTACAACGCAGTTGTCATTTTCAGCATAAGTCATGGCTACTCCAACAACCTTAATTTTCACTCCTTTGGTATAACCCAAAACCTGCGGCACAAAACCATTAGAATACGCAATATCAATATCACCAGCAGCAATAGCTTGCACCATCTGATTACCATTATCAAATGACTTCCAGTTCACTTTCAGCCCCATACGCTCATCATAAGTTTTTTCTACCTGAGCTACCTGGTTAGCACTCGGCCATTCCAAAAAATATGCCACATTAAGCTCTTTTAAAGCAAAAGCATTAGCACTTACCATCAAGCCTAAAGGTACGGCTATATATTTAAAAAACTTCATCATAATCTAACTCCTTGATTTTATATATTATAAAAACAACAATACGCAACAGAGAGTATTGCCAAACTAATATTAGGAGAATCTACTCTAAACAAGTAGAAATAAACCTATTGGAAAAGTGTAACCCGATTGCTTTTAAAAGGCAAGTTTTTTTATATAAATTACACCCTGATAATATAATAGACTATTATATTATAGGGATGGTAGATTAAAATTTTAAAGCATTTTATCATCTGTTTTTTTAAATATTAAGAGAATTAGAATGGATAACTCACATTATTCTTCACAACGGAAAATTGACCCATCAAATAGAGTGAGTACGCAAAAATTAAAACCAGATTTCACACCGGATGATAATAATAGAGTTGAAATAGGACCAACTCAATTAGCTTTTACAGAATGGCAAAAGGCTGGACTTGAAATACCCAATCTTCCCACAATGCGCAAACAACGGCTAACTCGCCTTAGCAAATATATTAAACAACGAGAGCTTGCCGGCATTCTTTTGTTTGACCCTTTAAATATCCGCTATGCTTCCGACTCTACAAATATGCAATTATGGAACACGCATAATTTATATCGTGCCTGCTTTGTTTCTGCCGATGGCTATATGATTGTGTGGGATTTTAAAAATAATTTACTCACTGCCTTTAATCCACTCATAAGAGAAACTCGCTCTGGAGCTAGTTTTTTTTATTTTGCCAGTGGTGATTTTAAAAAGAAAGATGCCAAGCGCTTTGTCAGTGAAATTGAGAGTATTGTGCGTGAACACAGTGAAACAAACAAACGCCTTGCCGTTGATAAAATTATGCCTGACGGATATAAGGCATTAGAGAAAATAGGGTTTGAACTTCAAGATGGTGAAGAATTGATGGAAAAAGTTCGTTCCATTAAGCAATCAGAAGAAATTAAAGCGATGCGTTGTTCCCTATATGCAACTGAACAAGCAATGCATGAGATGAAAAAAAATCTTCAAAGTGGGATAACTGAAAATGACATTTGGGCAATTCTTCACTCTGAAAATATTAAGCGTGGCGGCGAGTGGATTGAAGCCAGACTTATGGCATCAGGACCACGAACCAATCCGTGGTTTCAAGAATGTGGTCCGCGCATAATGCAGGAAGGGGAATTGCTTGCTTTTGATACTGACCTTGTTGGTTGCTATGGAATGTGCTCTGATATATCACGCACTTGGCTTATTGGTGATAACGAACCAACCCAACAACAAAAAGAACTTTATACCGAGGCTTATTTGCACATCACTGAAAACTGCAAAATGCTAAAAGCTGGAGTATCGATGAAAGAATTATCCTTTGGTGGCAGACCATTACCCAAAATTTACCAAGAAAATCGTTATTGCGTTAAGATGCACGGAGTAGGATTATGCGATGAATGGCCGAGTATCCTCTACCCTCAAGATTATCGTGAAGGGGCTTTTGAATATCCGCTTGAAAGTGGAATGGTTATCTGCGTTGAGGCATATATTGGCTGTGAAGGAGGGACTGAAGGGGTAAAATTAGAAGACCAAGTATTAATAACTGACAATGGCTATGAAAACCTTACCCATTTTCCTTTTGAAAATAAAATGATTGATCTCAATCTCGTCCAGTAACTGAATTGAAAACTACCTATAGATGCAACTCATTGAAGAAATAATAAAAAAAATACAAACGCAATCACAAAAAAAAATTATCTTTTCCGAAAGCGAAGACCCAAGAATATTAAAAGCTTGCGTACATTTATGTCAGCATAAATTAGTAACTCCCATTTTGCTTGGCAATCCAGAAGAACTTACTGCAAAAATCAAAACCTTAACCAAAGGGGCTGAATTGCCCATTGAAATTATCGATCCTAACACCTCTTCACACTTGCCTATGTTCTCCGAGCAGTTATACGAAAAACGCAAATTAAAAGGAATGGACAAACAACAAGCCGCTCAAGAAGTTAAAAAACCATTGGTTTTTGCTTATCTAATGCTTGATAATAATTTGGCTGATGGCACAGTAAATGGAGCAATTACCACTACCGGAGAAGTTGTAAAAAAAGCAATTCAAATTATTGGCTTACATTCTGATAGTGAAATTGTTTCAAGTTTTTTTATTATGTCTTCTACCACCAATCAAAACCCCAAAACCTACCTCTTTGCCGACTGTGCCTTAGTTGTTGAGCCTACTGCTGAGCAACTAAGCTACATTGCTTATGACACAATCAAAAATGCCAAGCAACTATTGCAACAACCAATTAGAACTGCGATGCTTTCCTTCTCTACCCAAGGAAGTGCTCAACACCCCGAAGCACAAAAGGTAAGTGAGGCAACAATGCTACTCAAAAAACGTTTGCCCGATGAATGTATCGATGGCGAAATTCAATTTGATGCAGCTATTGTTCCTGAAATTTGCACTCAAAAATATTCTAACTCGCAAACTCAAGGCAACGCCAATATATTTATTTTTCCCAACCTTAGTGCTGGCAATATCGGCTATAAAATCACTCAACGCCTCGGCGATTTCGCTGCCATCGGTCCAATATTACAAGGATTAAAAAAACCAGCCAATGACCTCTCCAGAGGATGCTCAGTAGATGATATTATCAATCTCGCAATTATCACTGCCTCTCAAACTTTATAACTTATAACCCACAATTCATAAACACTTCAATGTCAGAAAATATTCAACCAACCATCAAAAAGTCTGTAAAATCTCTATTTAACATCAATAGTCCTCTAAAGGCTAATGCTTTTGCAGATCCAACCCCATACGTGCCTAAAATTGATAATGATTATTATTTTCACCCACAGACAACACAAGCTATTCTCAGTGGGTTTGAGCATAACCGTCGAGTGCTTATTCAAGGATTGCACGGCACTGGCAAATCAACGCATATTCAACAAGTCGCCGCACGCCTTAATTGGCCGTGTGTTCGCATCAATCTTGATGGCAATATCAATCGTTTAGATTTAGTCGGTAAAGATACCCTGAAAATTAAAGAGGGCAAGCAAATTACAGAATTTCAACAAGGTATCATCCCTTGGGCAATGCAGCAACCTATGGCATTAATTATTGATGAATATGATGCTGGGCGCCCCGAAGTCTTGTTTATCATCCAGCATTTGCTTGAAGAGGAAGGAAGATTTATGCTTCTTGATCGCAATGAAGTGATTGAACCACACCCCTATTTCCGAATTTTTGCCACGGCTAACACGCTTGGGCAAGGAGATTCCCACGATATGTATTACGGAACAAACTTGTTAAATCATGCTCAATTAGATCGCTGGAATGTTATTGTTCAACTTAATTATTTAAGTGCTGAGGCAGAATACCAAATCGTCAGTAGTAAAGTACCAATGATGCAAGAAACTGAGCATCAAAAAACACTCCAACAAATGATTGAACTGGCAAATATGACACGAAATGGAATGCGAACTCGTGATTTAACAACCCTAATGTCCCCTCGCACAGTCATTAACTGGGCATATAACTACAGTATTTTTAACGATATAAGCACCTCCTTTAAACTTTCTTTTCATAACCGCGTTGATGATTCAGAACGCCCAATTATCGCAGAATATTTTCAGCGCATTTTCAATATAGAGTTGAGCAATGACTAACGCTAATCTTCACAGCTGCACCCTTAGAGGTTATACCGGAATTAAGGGGCTTGCGGTCTATGAAAATTTAATTTTCAATCACACTCACAAACCACCCTATAGCCCAATAATTTCGCCACACTTAAAAGAATTTACGGCTATTGATATTGAGGAGCAACTCGCTACTGAACGTGCAAAAATGGATGCTATTGCCTTGCGTAATATGTATTCTTGCCCGCTTCTTTATCAGAAATATTGCCCAACAAACAACCTTGAAAAACTATTTTTTGAATGGTTTGAGCAACTGCGTGTAGAATCCATCTGCCCCGAAAGTATGAAGGGAAGCAAATACAATCTTCTTATTCGATTTCAACAATGGACTTATCATTTTTTTCATAGTGGACTTTTAGAGCAACAACTTATGTTGCTGATTTTCACTGTTGGACAAATGGTATGGGCAAGAATTAATAATCAAACGATTGTTGAGTTGGTTGAGGGTGTATTAGAAGAAACTCGTGCAGGAATTTCTCCGTTAATTGGCAAGCCTATTGCCGAAATGAAAAAAAATTGCAAAACCCAAGAAAATTACGCCCAAATCAGCCGAGAGTTAATCGATATATTAACGGTACTAATACAAAAAGAAAATGCTTTTGAAGATAGCGATAACAGAAATAAAAGTGCCAAACAACAAGATATTAACCGCTGGTTAGCCTTTAGCACCGAACAAGAACGCCAACTTTATAATGACACCATAGAATATACTCATACCAACGCTAAAAACACCCCTACCCTCAAAAGCATAGAGTACCCTATTTTCACCACAGAGTTTGACACGATCACCCCTATCAATCAATTAGTACGTCATAAATTGCTTCTCAAACTCCAACAAGAACAACGACAGCAAAAATCAACCCGCATTAACACAAACCCCAATTGGTTAACCAAACAACTATCACAAGCCTTCTTAAGCCCGCAAAATCAGCTACACCAACATCATCCTGCTGGTTATATTGATGCGACAAAATTAGTCCCCATTGTGCTTTCTAACCAACAAGAAAAATCATTCTTCGACTATCAGCTTAGCCCACATTCTCAGGGACAACTCACCCTCCTTATTGACTGCTCTGGTTCAATGAAAACGCACATACCTTGGATTCTTGATTGGATAAGCCTGCTTATTCCTTGTGCTGAAAAAGCCAATATCAAAACTGAAATACTCGGTTTCACCACTGGCACTTGGAACGGTGGCAGAGCCACCAAAAAATGGCAACAACAAGGCACCCCTGAAGAACCCGGCAGGCTTAATGAAATCAGCCATATTATTTTCAAAGAACATCACCATAGTTGGCGACAAACGCAGTTAAATTTAATGGGCTTACTCAAGGCTGATCTTTTTAAAGAAGGGATTGATGGAGAGGCTATTTTATGGGCAAGTTCACGCATACAAAAAAAAATTCAGGCAAATAATGCACATAAAAACGCCCTTCTTGTGCTATCTGATGGACATCCAATGGATAGCGAAACAATGCTTCGCAATCGCCCCACCTTTTTATCGGATCACCTAAATTCTGTGTTGTCTATCCTACAAAAATCCCCTATTGATATTATTGGAGTTGGCTTAAATGAGGAGCTCCCACCAACATTTCAAAAACAAGTTAAGTTCACTACTGAGCAAGCACTTACTCCGCAAACTTTATTTCCACTTATCAAATACCTAAGCGGATAAAATGAATATTGCAATGCATCTCGCATTACCTTACGGTGGTAGAGATATACCATCGATAAAATCGCAGATTTAATAACCGCCTAAACTACTATCTTGGCTTTTCTTTTTTTCTTCGATTTCGTTTTTGGTTGCTTCAGTTTTTTTCTCATAACCACCACAAGAAGCTAATACGAAGGTCGTAAAAGCGAGCATAAAAGATAAAAAATATTTTTTCATAAAAATAAATCCCCCTTTATACTAAAAATTAAACCGAACTATGGCTACGGTGCTCTTTTATCTTGAACCTCAGACTCAGTAGCAACATAATTTGTAGCAGCAGTAGGTGAGTTTCCCCACGCATGACGCAAATACGTTGCAAGCTCTGAAATAACCTTATTTGATTGGTTGCTAAATGCTGCCATTGAACCTGGACCAGTTAAAATAGCATTTATAGCAAGATCTGATTGAGCTTTTGAATTACCTTTAAGAGCAGGGCCGCTACCACCACCCCCAGTAATACCATGGCAACTAGAGCAATTTCTTGAACCAGCAACAGAAACTATTCCATCTTCATACCATTTTTTTCCTGCATTGTAAGCGGCAACAATCGTATTGGTTGCAATATTAAAGTCCCATCCTGCAGCCTCCCCATGTTTTGATAAATTCCCTATATTAAACAAGCTAATAAAAATTAGCTTAGAGCTATCCCCACTTAAATGATCCAATGATGCCATAAAAAAATCAACTTCTGTGGAAGAGTTTGAGTCAACCTTAGCCTCAGTAATCTGCAAAATATTATCAGAAATTTTTATTGCTGTACTCTCAAAGATTTCTCCACCAAAGGTAATACTAAAGCTACTATCCTTAGTAATACTCATCGTCGTTTCATTCTGAACATCAACAAAAACGCTTTTTTGCACTGGCAAGGACATATTATTTACCGTGTCATTTTTCTTGCTGATATTCAGTTGAACAATCTTTTGGGTGCCTCCTATCAGGGTGTATGTATAGGTGCCAATCATATTATTGCTGGAAGCAAGGGCTGTTTTGACTGAACAAGAGGCCATATCTTCCGACTGTGAACTACAAGCTGAACTCGACAATTCACTACCTCTCAAATTCAACAAACTCAAAGAACTTCTGATCGTTGATGCCTCATCCATTATAGCCAAATAATATTCCCCTTCACTCTTAAAAACGCCCGCATGAATATCTTTATTTTCTGAAAAGTTTATAGTCGCTTTTCCATTCCAATAACCCACTGAAGGCATAAGGGTTGTTGTTTCCCCAGACCCAGAACTTGATGAACTCCCACAGCTTATCACTAAAAATGATAGAGTAAAAATGACCGTTACTCTGACAATCGAGATAATACGAAAAAATAATTGAAATGTGTGCATAATGGTAAAAAATAATATTTGTTAAACAATTTAGGAAAAATGGCTTTTAATATTGTTATAAGATAAGACGAAAACCACCGAAAAAATAATATTTATTTCACAGATTGAGACCTTTGCATAAAAGTATGGCACAAAAAACGTTTTTACTCTTGGCGAGCTTGCGAGCCTTAGAGTAACAGTGTTTGAACTGCTTGCAGGTAAAAGAAAAAAGATAAAAAATTATTCTGATTGAGGCGTGAAATGAAGCTAATACGTCCGTCTTCGCAAGTTTCACAACACAAAAAGCGTTTTTACTCTTGGTGAGTTTACGAACCTTAGAGTAACAGCGTTTGAAGCGCTTGCGAATAAAAATCAGGGCGATTTTTTACTTTTTTACTTATCATATCTTTTGTGCAAAGGTTTCAGATTGTTCCCACGATTCTGGAAGCAAATAAAAGAACTCTGAAAATATCACGT
This sequence comes from uncultured Gammaproteobacteria bacterium, assembly GCA_929200535.1. GTDB lineage: Bacteria > Pseudomonadota > Gammaproteobacteria > CAKMZV01 > CAKMZV01 > CAKMZV01. The sequence goes on along the minus strand of CAKMZV010000004.1, from coordinate 84,734 downwards.
TAGTACGAGAAAAACGTGGCAACCCTACTCCCTCGCAACGACGAAAATAATATATGTGTTATAACAAAAAAGGTTATTTTTTTGGTACAGGCAAGAGGCTATTGTAAGTATCTTGAGTCACGCCATACACTATAGAATCGCCTTTTCGTTGAATCTGCTTATATCCTTCATCAGTCGCTAAAAGCAACAAAACAATTTCTGATTTTTTGGTTTTTATAACCAGTTTCTCGCTTGGCTTATCAATGTTTGTGCGTTCACTAACGCTAATCAATTGTAAATTTTTTAATGCATCAGCTATATCATTAGCTCGTTCAGCCACAACTTGCTTTGTTTGTGTGCTGGTAGTCGAAGGCGTCTCTTGATTTTGAGATGAATTTGAACCCCTTAAATCATTTACTGTCCACTTACCATCGGTTAATGTAAATTCATAGTCAGTTACTTGAATTGAGGTTATTTCTTCTTTTATCTGTAGCTGCTCTGTATCCAACCAATCATCTTGAGCGGTGGAAAACTCAAAAACATTAAGTTGCACAGCATAAACGTTATCAGAACCAGCCATACGTGCATGAGCTTGTCGATAGCCTGGCGAAGTTCCAAGAAAGAATGTATATTTTTCTCCATCAATAGCCAAAGTAATTTGGCGTTGAAATTTCTCTTTGGAAACTTCAAAGCGTTTATGACTTTCTTTTGTTGTTGCCACTGCCCAAGAGGGTTTGATGTCGCGTATTTTATTTAAAGCTTCAGTCACCTTAGAATTACTAGCTTTGATAAGCTCGCTAATATTCCACTGGTTACCCTCTTTTTTCAGAGTGAGTGGTTTATCTTTTTGATCTAATGAAACAATTGTTATCTCATCAGCAAGAGTCGCATCTGCATTATTAGCAAATACAAAACCTCCTTTATCTTTTTTTGATAATCCTGATTCTTGAAATACAAAAACACTAGCTAATACAACTTGTAGTCCTAAAACGACCCATAAAATTAGATTTTTCTTATTCATTATATTTTTTACCTCCTATGCTTTAGTAGCGACAATATACGCTTTAAGACGACGCCTGTAGGCAATTTTTCGTCCTATTCCAATTAATGTTAATAATAGTAACGCAACTATGTAATTTCCATATTCTACTATTTGTTGCTCTGATACTTCTGTCCGTGGCAAGGTACGATTGAAGTTGCTACGTGCACGAATATCTTGTAAGCCCTCACTTTCTAACGATACATCGACTGCATTTTTAAGCAATGTAATGTTTTCTTTAAAGTCTGTGCGATTCGCTGAACCAATGAGTTGCATCACGCGATCTTTAAGAAACTCGCTTGAAGAAAATAATACTATTTTAGCCGATTCTGGAGAACGCTCAATAACATTGTTAAATGATAGACCGTCCGTTGAACCTGCAGATAAAGGCGATGCTTTTCCAGCAAACCAAGAATCAAAACGCCCTTTTATGCTTGCTCCCAAATGGTATTGCTGGACTTGTGTGGGTTGTTCAAAACCACTTGTACCATCCTGCTTAAGTTTGGGAACAACGTTAGTATTATTAGATAGCCAAGCACGTTGAGAGCTTTTTAATAGTGATACTACCTGATGAGTGGTCGATTGCTCGTCAATCATAACCGGGCTTGCCCATGCCATCACCACTTTTTTTAAAGAATTGGTGATATTATCAGCTGAGTTTAGTCCATCTTCACGAATTTCACTGAAATAAGGGTATTGTAATAACTTAATTTGTTGAAATTCAAAGCCCCCTACTTTCCTAACCACAGGAATTGGAAAGGGCGCACTACGCTCATCCATCACAATACCCTCGTCAAAGGTTAATCCTAATTTTTCTATCCATTGAATAAAGTTCCCTTTATTTCTTTTCATAGAAATAGAGCGATTTGAGAGTGATGCCGTATAAGGAGAGGCGGAGGCAATAATAGTACCTCCACGCATTAAATATTGATCCACAGCAAATAATTGTTTTTCTGATAATTCATTCGCCCCAAGCAAGACTAATAAATCCACTTCAGAGCCAATAGCACCTTGGTTCAAATCAACATCTGTCACATTTAAATCTGTTCTAAGAGCTTCTGACACAATTTGATAATCACTACGTGGTGTATTGAGTGGGGACTGGTTAGGAATAAGAGCTGGAGGTTGGGCATATAATCCAACTGTTCGTGTATAACCAGAAGACAATCTTTTAATAGCCGAACGCATTCCTTTTTCAAAACTTCCAGCCTGTAAGTCGCCGATTGGAACCACAACAGCCTTGCTCCCTTCAATCAATAACATATAAAAGAAGAACTGGCGCGTATCTGCAAGGCTCACTACCATTGGTTTAAAACCATAATCACGAGCAATTTGTTCGGCAACAGCACCGCCATTGGTCTCTGGAGCAATCACCTCAGAAGTTAATTTCCCGTTTGATTCTTGCTCTAAAGCTTGTATTTGCTCTAAAACTGTGCCTTTAAATTTCTTGAGCTCGTCTGGCAATTTATCATCTTCTGAAATATATGCCATAAACTTCAATCCTTTGGTACGATCAAAAATGCTTCCCGCAGATTGGTATGCTTGAAGAATTTTGTTAATAGCATTGGTTAAATCGTATTCAGGATTTCTTAATAAAACGTCTATTTCTGTTTCTTTTTTCTGACGAACTTCAATAAGATCTCTAAAGCTGAGATTTTTAAATTCATTGCCGTATTGCAACAAAATATCAAAATAGGAGTTGACCACAGAAGTTTGGTAACGATCAGCCACCTGAAAAGGTGTTGGGCGAATGCTATATTTATTATTAGCCTCATCCTCTAAAGCTGGATCATCCGCTGGATCAACAATTTCAACTTTAACCAAGCCTTTACCTGCCACCTCATACTCTCTTACCAAATCCAATATTTGTGGTACTAATGGCGCTAATAAGGGGTGCGTTTGTGCACTAAAATAGCCACGAATAAGTAACGGCTCTTGTAACTGTCTTAGCACATTTGAAGTGGACTTTGAAATAGAGTAAATTTTTCCTTCAGTCGTATCATAACGCAACTGATTAACTTGTGAAAGCCAAACATTGGCAAATAAAATATTGACCACAATCAATACCGTTGCTATGTGCCAAGAACGATGCTTATCTGCGTTCGTTTTTTTCGACCAACGTGATTTTTCTAAAACGTAAACGTTAAGAGCCAAACCAACACCGATTAAACTGATGTAATAATAAAAATCTCGTATGTCAATAATGCCACGAGTAATTGAATCAAAGCGAGAACCAGTGCCGATAGAGCGTAGCACCTCTCCAATAATACTATCAAATAATCCAGTAATTACAGATGAGCCAATAAGATAAAACGCCCCACATACCAACACGCTTGAAATTAAACTAACAATTTGATTATCGCTACGTGCAGACACAAACAAGCCAATGCTAATATAAGCAGATCCAAGTAAAAAGGTCGCAAGATAGCCACTCCACACAGGACCCCAATCTAAATCTCCAATAAATGCAACCGAAATAGGAATCGGAAGAGAAATTAACAAGGCAATCAATAACAGCACAACACAGGCAATAAACTTACCGATTACAAAACTCCAAATGCCGACTGGTTGAGTCAGTACATGCTCTACTGTTCCAATACGTTTTTCCTCACTCCATAAACGCATCGTCAATGTTGCACTTAAGAAAATAAGAAGAATGGGCATCCATTCAAATAACGGACGAACATCAGAAATATTGCGAGAAAAAAATGATTCTACCCAGAAAAAAACAAAAAGAGTGATAGCAGCAAAAGCTGCCAAAAATATATATGCCATCGGCGAGGAAAAGAATATAGTCAATTCTTTTGCTATAATACGACGAATATCTGCACTAAGCAACATTTTTAACCTCCTTGGTAGCGTGTTGACTTGAATTAACTTGCCTAAAAATTGTTTCTAAATCTTGTTTTTCAATATGTAACTGGTAAAGAGCAAAGCCTCCATCAATCACTGACTTGGCAACTTTGGCACATGCGTCAGCACTCGACCCCTTATCTTTAAGCGTTAATTTATATTGATATGATGATGATTTCTCTTGATGAGATAATAAATCCATATTGGTAATTTCCCCAATTTCACTCACCATTTTTTTAACTTGTTTTTCATCCATAGTGGTGTGCAAAGTCAATTGGTTTCCTTGTTGTAAATCTTGTAAATTAGAATCTAATGCAACCTGACCTTGAGTCATAATCAACGCACGATCACAAATAGCATCAACTTCTTGCATAATATGCGTAGAAAGAATAATGGTTGTATTATTTGATAATCTGGTAATTAGGTTGCGCATATGTTGCGTTTGTGTTGGATCTAAGCCATTAGTCGGTTCATCCAAAATAAGCACCTTGGGATTACCCAAAATAGCTTGGGCAACAGCAACACGCTGTTTAAAACCGCGAGAAAGCGTATGAATACCTGCCTCTAATTTCTCACTTAAATCAGTTGCCTCAACAGCATTACTGATGTTTTCATATAACTCATTACCGCTAAGCGAGCGTAAGCGACCCACATAATGCAAATAATCAATCACTGAAAGTTCGGAGTATAAAGGAAGATTCTCTGGCAAATAACCAATTTTTTTCTGCACTGACTGACGCTGTGTAGCAATATCCTCACCATCAACCAAAATACTCCCCTCAGTTGCCTCAAGATGACCACTAAGCATTTTCATCACTGTGCTTTTGCCAGCCCCATTATGCCCCAATAGTCCAACGATTTCCCCCGCTTGAATGGAAAAATTCACGCCATCAACAGCAATAAAATCGCCATATGTACGCACTAAACCACTAACTTCAATCATATTAAAAATCTCCTGTTGTAATCAATTAAAAAGAGCCGCTCATAGTTATAAGGCTACCTCTATTAAAAAATAAAATGGATGATGCTTACCTGAAAGTAAATCTATGCCCTCATATTAAAAAATCAAGTGTAATTCCCTCTTGATTTTTTAATATAATGTTGATGATACAATTCTGCCTTCCAAAAATAGGGTAACGGTGAAATTTCGGTAACCACTTGAGTGCCTTGCTTAATTAAATTTTCTTTTGTTTGTAAAGCACTTTGGTGCTGTGTTTCATCAACATAATAAATGACAGAACGATACTGCGAGCCAATATCATAACCTTGCTGATTCAAGGTGGTTGGATTGTGTATTTGAAAAAAATAGGCAAGTAGTTGATCGTATGATATTTTATTTTCATCAAACTCAACCAAACACACTTCAGCATGATTCGTTGCTCCTGTACACACTTCTTGATAAGTTGGGTTTTCTGTGTTTCCACCAGCATAACCTACTTGAGTATCCATAACACCCTCAAGATTTTGAAACTTCTCTTGCACTCCCCAAAAACAACCTGCACCAAAAAGAGCTTTCATTTGTATTCTAATTTATAATTTGCTAAAGATACCAAGCCACAAACCAATTGTGAAAAAGTCATTCCTTGTTCGGCTGCTGCCTGCGGCACCAAACTATGAGAGGTCATACCCGGTATAAGATTAACTTCAAGAATCCAAGGTATTCCTTGACTATCAACTATGAAATCCACCCTGCCCCAATGCCTTGCACCTATTGAACTATACGCTAATTTTGCTTGCTCATAAAGTATTGAAAATTGATTTTCAGGAATATTTTTTGGAGGGCAAAAGAACTGTGTATCATTTGCAACATATTTTGCATGATAATCATAAACCTCGTTTACTGGAATAATTTCAATAGGCGTAAAAGCCTCACCATCAATTATCGAAACGGTTATTTCCCTCCCTTCAATAAACTGTTCAATCAATACTTTATCGCTAAAACGAAGAGCTTTTATAACGGCTTGATTAAGCTGTGCTTCATTCGTTACCTTAGTAATGCCATTGCTTGAGCCTTCATTTGCTGGCTTAACGATAAGAGGATAATCCTCTTTTTTGGGTTTGCACTTATCTCTATCCGAACTAACTAAACAATAGCTTGGAATATTCAAACCAAGAGCACTCCAAATAAATTTACAGTACTCTTTGTGCATTGCCAAAGCTGAAGCCACTTGATTGCTACCAACATAGGGGATTTTTAGCATATCTAATAAGGCGTGTAAAGAGCCATCTTCACCCTTGCCACCGTGAATCAAGTTAAAGACTACATCCACATCATACTTGAGTTTGGGAAGCTCTGCAAGCAACTCTTCCCAACTGCTTACTTCATATTCTATAACCTCAGCTTTTCCTTCTTTTAAACCTTTTACTACGGCTTTACCACTTTGAATGGAAACTTCTCTTTCATTGGTCTCTCCTCCATATAAAACGAGTACTCTGGGCAACTGCCCAAAATGCTTGCTAAAATAAACTGCTCGCTGAGCAAACTGCTCAAAAACCATTCTTGTTGAAGTTATGAATTGTTGCTTATAGTTTTCTCAGTGCCTCAATTCTCTCTTCAATTGGAGGATGGGAGCTAAACAAGCGAGACCAAGCTCCTTTGTTAGCAATACCAAAAGCTGCCATTTCATCAGGCAAGGCTTCTACACGATCTTGTTCTATCGCCGTTCTTAAACGCTCTAAAGCGGCAATCATTTTATCCTTACCAACTAAGTAAGCCGCACCAGCATCGGCTTTAAATTCACGCTTACGAGAAAACCACATCACAATTGGAGTTGCCATAATAGTTAATACAATTGAAGAAATAATATAGCCAATATAGTACCCCATTCCAATACCGTTCTCATTCTTGAAAATGACACGATCGATAAACGTACCCGCAACACGAGCCAGGATAATCACAAAGGTATTGATAATTCCTTGAATTAATGCCATTGTTACCATATCACCATTCGCTACGTGAGCTACTTCATGGGCTAACACTGCCTCTACTTCATGATCACTCATCGTATCAAGCAAACCAGAACTTACCGCAACAAGGGAGTTATTTCTGGATGAACCAGTCGCAAAAGCATTTGGTGAATGATTTTGAAAAATACCTACTTCTGGCATTTTTATATGTGCTTCTTTCGCTTGCTTAGCAACGGTATTATAAATCCACTTTGCTTTAGCATCACTAACGCTAGCATCGAATACTTGCACGCCCATCATTCGCTTAGCTATCCATTTGGACATCCATAATGAAATAAAAGCACCACCCATACCAAATAACAAAGCACTAATCAAACCAACAGTATGGTAGCTATCGCTATAACCACCCGTAAGAGTCGTATCAATTCCTAAAGACTGCAATACCGTCAGTGAAAGGCTCAATATGACAAGAATAGCCAAATTCACTACTATAAAAAAACCAATTCTTCTTAACATCATAATAATACTCCTTTTATGTTTTTATGTTTAATAATTGTTAACTCACCTTCTCGTTCCTATATAGAAGAGTGAAAACAATCAAACTCTACAAAAATCTAAATATCACGTTCAACTGTTGTTGCAATATGCAAATCTAATAATTGCTTATCTTCAATTGTAGCTGGTGCATTTGTTAGAAGGCAATTAGCTGATTGCGTTTTAGGGAAGGCAATCACATCTCTTATACTTTCTGCTCCAGCAAGCAACATAAGCAACCGATCAATACCAAATGCCATACCACAATGAGGGGGTGCCCCATATCGCAAGGCATCAATTAAAAAACCAAATTGCTCTTGTGCCAACTCACTGTTAATACCCAGCTTTTCTAATACAGCAAATTGCATTTGTGGCTGATGAATACGCACTGAACCACCTCCCACTTCATAGCCATTAATTACCATATCATACGCCTGTGAAAGTATTTGGGGATTATCATTCAATTCTTCAACCCCTCCAGCAGGTGCTGTAAAGGGATGATGAAGAGCAGAATACTCTCCTGTTTTATCATCCACTTCAAACATTGGAAAATCATTCACCCATAAAACTTCCCAATCAGTAGTCATTAGTGATAAATCTTTGCCAATCTGTACCCTCAATGCTCCAAGGGAATTATTAACAATTTGATGATGGGCAGCACCAAAGAAAATCAAATCCCCATCTTTTCCCCCAACTCGCTCAACAATAGATAGAGCAACGTCAGGAAAAAATTTAATAATTGGTGATTGCAAACCCTCAAGCCCTTGTGATAAATTATTTATCTTGATATAGGCTAATCCTTTAGCTCCATACTTACCCACAAAGTTGGTGTAATCATCGATTTCCTTACGAGAAATTTTTCCACCTTGAGGGACATTCATTGCTGCAATACGACCTTTAGGGTCTTTAGCTACATTAGCAAAAACCTTAAAATCAGTTTCTACAAATAAATCACCCACATCAACTAACTCAAGCGGAATTCGTAAATCCGGACGATCTGTACCAAAACGTCGCATACTCTCTGCATAAGAGATTACTGGTAATTTTTTAGGCAAGTCAATCGAAAGTACGCTAGCAAAAACCTCGCGCACCATTCCCTCCATCAAACACATAAAATCATCCTGCGTAAAAAAGGAAACCTCAATGTCTAACTGGGTAAATTCTGGTTGGCGATCAGCTCGTAAATCCTCATCACGAAAGCAACGTACAACCTGAAAATATTTTTCCATACCGCCAACCATCAGTAGCTGTTTAAACAATTGTGGCGATTGAGGAAGTGCAAAAAATTGTCCACTATGAACACGACTTGGCACAACATAATCTCTTGCCCCTTCTGGGGTTGAACGGGTAAGAAAAGGCGTTTCAATTTCAAGAAATTCTTTATTTTGTAAAAATTGCCTCATCTGTTGAATGACTTGACTACGCAATATAATATTGCGTTGCATTTGCTCTCTACGCAAATCCAAATAGCGATAACGCAAGCGAACATCCTCATTCACTGCATCTGTTAGCTGAAAAGGTAAAGCATCCGCAAGGTTAAGCAATTTTAAATCTTTTGCTAATACTTCAATTTCTCCTGATTCAAGATCGCTATTAATGGTTCCTTCTGGACGTTCACGCACTACCCCCTCAATCCACAATACTGATTCTGTCCGCAGACGCTCTGCAATAGCAAAAATCTCTGCCGTATCTGGATCAACAACCACTTGGCAAATCCCTTTACTATCTCGTAAATCAATAAAAATAACCCCACCATGATCTCGACAGGTTGATGCCCAGCCACATAGCTGAATTTTTTTAGAAATAAATGTTGAGTTTACTTCTCCGCAATAATTTGTACGCATAAATTTTTTTTACTATAAATCCTAATGACTACCGCTATTTGGTATCTCTTGGTTAGGAGTTTTGGGAACAAATATTCCACCTGAAACAATCATTTTAAGTGCATCATCAACACTCATTTGTAACTCCACCAAACTCGAACGATGTGTAACCACAAAGTAACCCGAAGTAGGATTAGGAGTAGTCGGAACAAATAAATTTACATAAGCTGGATTGTTCTTATCCTTTGATACACTCTCCCCCTCTTTATTCATAATATGACCATGAGGTTCACCCTGCAAGCTACTCGTTTCAAACGCCACAGTCCATAAGCCTTTACGAGGGTATTCAACAAGAAAAACTTTCTGAAAACTGGTTTCCCCCGAAACAAAAATAGCCTCCGTCATTTGTTTAATGCTACGATAAAAAAGACGAATACCCGGAATTTTATTGAGCAATTTATCCCACAGAGAAATAAATTGATTGCCGAAATAATTAGAAACCAAATGCCCTGTAAGATAAATAACGATAACAGACAAGAAAAAACTCAAACCGGGAACTTGATAACCCAAAAGCTGCTCTGGTTGATACTCATAAGGCACTAAAATCCACAATCCATCAAATAAATCAAAAAGAAAATTGATGATTAGAACAGTCCCCCCAACGGGAATCCAAAATAACAATCCGGCAACAACTTTAGTTCTCATTATATTTAATTATCTTACTATTTTTATCATTTTTGAGATACTGAGACCTTTGCATAAAAGTATGGCAAAAGTTAGAAACTCAATTTATTGTGTATCATTTTGCCCAACCAGCACCAATTTATTGACTTAAACACTACACAAAACACAAACACACTTTAGTTTGAGCTCTGTTTTAAAATCAATATAATGTAGCAGAGGTGATATACAAGGTTATTTTTAGAAAAATAGATAACTAACAGTCAATAATTTTTTTAAAATATAACTAAATTATAATGCTACTGTATAAATAAATTACTGTATAAACAAAAATATGTGGGTATCAAAAATGATCAATTTATCATCTAAAAAGCATACTCTTAAAGTATGAGACCTTTACAATGAATAGATAAACAATAAATGTTTTGAGTCTATTTTTTTGTTTTTTGTAAAGTGAGAAAGAAATAATGTACCATAGAAAACAGCGTTAAAAAAACAGCAATTGATAATAGTATATTTCCAATTAGCACTGTATTGATAAACCCAACTTGTTCGCCAATTAGTAAAAAGCTAATCGCAAAAAATTGGGCAAGCGTTTTTAATTTTCCCCAAATAGAAACAGAGCTTTGCTCCGATAATCCTCGTTTTGCATTCCACTCTCGCAATGCAGATATAACAATCTCTCTACCTATAATCACTGCACATGCCACGGTTATCCACACACTTTGATATTGCAGGCAAAGTAATATCATTGCAACACTCACCATTAGTTTATCTGCAACAGGATCAAAGAAAGCACCAAATTCAGAGCTTCCATCAAAGACTCTTGCAAGCCAACCATCTAAACCATCTGACAAACCAGCAATTAAAAAAATATAAAAACCAATCCAATTAGCGGATTCCCAATCTGAAAAAAAAGCATAGAGTAGAAGAGGAATTAAAAATACCCTAAACCAAGTAATATAAATCGGAAGTCGTTTTAACATTGTTGCCTGTGATTGCGAGAATAAGATGAAGGTGCTGGAGATTGCCAGTTTACAAGAGATTGCATAGGTTTATAAATTTCGACTTTTAATGGATAACATAATGCCACATCACTTGAATGCTCGCTTCCACAATCTCCACCAGGGCAAGCTGATAATCCTCCTATTAAGTCAATTTCAGCAAAAAACTCTAAAAAATCACCTTGACGAACAGGGCTTGCTTTCATAAAGTATTGATGAGTATCTTTAGTAAAACCAGTACACATAAAAACATTCAGTACATCGTGTATTTTTTCTTCTGCCTCTTCCATAGATAATGCCGTATATTTTTGCAAAGCTCGAGTTAGATTAGAATGGCAACAATGATGATACTCATCAGCTGAAAGTAAAAAATGCGTATAGGGATCACAGCGAGTGCCAATAACATCATGCACACTGCCTCCATCTGCATCATAACCATACCAATCTAATGTATCGTAGGTAATGGTGGCTAATGGACGCAAATAAGGAAAACAACTAAATAAACGGTCTCCAATACTTAAATGTGTGCCGTATAAAGCGCGCGTTTTTCCGCTATAGAAATGCTCATTTAAGTTATTTTTTGACCATAAATTTAAATCCCCAACTTGTGGTCCATCCACACAGGAAATGCGAAAAAAATATCCTGCATCAACTGTGAAAATTTTTGCTTCTCTTGGAGGCACAATTATTTCATCAATAAGCTCTATTGACTGCCGCCATAGATTGTAATCATCCATTGGGGCAGCTATGCTCTTATTGGGAGGATAGCATATTACTGGAGCTACAGCTTTACGAATACAAGCATCAATTGGTTCTTGAGAAGATAATTTAAGTTTCACTTGAATTAATGTAGTTTATTTTACGGTAACTGGTTTATCTTTAATACCAGCATAAAAAACAATTATATCGGCAGGCTGATCACCAGGGTTTTGACCGTAGTGCCAAGTTTCGACTACTTCCACAATTGAGTCCCCTGCTTTAAGTTCTAAACGTTTTCCGCTCTTGGTAGTGACAATTAATTCACCTGTAAGTAAAACACCCGCATTGATTACCGGATGGTTATGCATAGGCAATTTTTCACCAGGAGCAACTGTAATTCTTAATATAGTCACTTCTGGGGTGCCTCGAGGATAATCAGGCAAAGTTGCCCCATTCCAACTTGAAGTTCTTTTAGCCAATACTTTTACCTCAGCAGCATAGGTATGTTGAAATATCGATAACATTAAAAGCACAGCACTGTATATAATAGTTTTTTTCATGAATTTTCTCTAATAAATATAATAAAAATAAAAAACCAATCTGAAATACACATTTTACCACAATAAAAAAAGGGAATTTCGCCTACTAAACCAATAAGTCTAATATCCTTTTGAGTGTTCAGATAATAATTTAAAATCCACATAGCTTAGTAACCGTTGCTCTACTATTTCACCTTTTTTTACAGCGTCTTGTAGAGCACAGTTGGGCTCTTGATTATGTTGGCAATTACGGAATTGGCATTTCTCCCAATATCCTGATAAATCAGGGTATCCAGCTTCAATATTGTCGTAGGAACCCAAATTAAAGGTTCTTATCCCTGGCATATCAATAATTTGAGTTATCTCATCTAACTGGTAGCAAATACTATTGCTGGTCGTGTGTTTACCTTGTTGAGAATGAGAAGACAATTCTTGAGTTTTAGCGTATTTTTTTCCTATAAGAGTATTTAGTAGGGTTGATTTACCTACACCAGACGCTCCAATAAAAAGGCTTTTTTTTCCGTTTATTTCCTCTTTAATATCAGTAAGAGTATCTGGATTTAGAGCAGAGACAGAAAAAAACGGCAAAGTGGTGTTTTGATAATATTCATATATCTCTTTCTGCCACACAGTAAACTCTTCCAAATCGCTCTTATTAAGCAGTAAAATAGGTTTTATTTTTTGTTGTTCAGCAGCAATAATAATGGCATCAATAAAGCGATTTCCCATTGCTGGTATCGGACTACATACTATGAAAATGCAATCTAAATTACTCGCAATAAATAATTGAGTATTGCGTGTTTTACCAACCTGCCTTGTGAGTAAGTTTTTTCGCGGTAATCGCTTGAGTAATTCTAATTCCTCGTTATGTCGTTGAGCTTGTACTTTATCCCCTACAACAAGGCGTGCTAAGGATTTTTTTACTAAGCAGCGATATTGTCTTTTGCTCTCATCAACAACCTCGACCTCGAAGCCAAAGTTTGCTAATACTTCAACGTGAATTAACTCTTTTTGCATAAGTCAATTTGATATGCCAAAATAAAGTCATTTATTGATAAGCCACCCACACTATGGGTAGTTATTTCAATAGTAATTTTCTGATATCCAAAGGAAATCTTAGGATGATGGTTTAATTGCTCGGATAGTTGTGCTATCTTATTTACTGTAGCAATAACTTCTTGGTAGTTCTTTTTTGATAATGTACTTTTTAAACTTAGGTTATTACCAATAATTTCCCAACAAGGGATGAATTTTGCGTAAGATTGAATTTCCTGAATGCTTAGTTTTTTTGGATTTACATATGCCTTTTCAGCTAATAGCAACTTTTCCACCATTTCTAAGAACTGCTATCTATTTCAATTTGAGACCTTTTGTAAATGTCTCAATTTCTCTAAAGCACTAATACGCTCGCTCGCAGGGGGATGTGAATCATGCCACATTGAGTAGATTTTATCTGGCGTTAGTGTAGCCGCATTATCTCGATAAAGAGCCAATAAAGCACTAATTAAATCGTTTGCACTGGCATTTTTTGCAGCAAAGGCATCCGCTTCAAACTCATGCTTACGACTGGAATAAGAGAATAGTGGAGAAATAATACCCGTAAAAGGCGGCAACACTAAGCTAAATAACAGTAAAGCAATAAGGTTTGTCGGGGTTTGAATACCGAAAGCTTGGTAGAACCAATCACTTTTTATGAGTAAGTCCAAGCCGTACAACATACCAAAGGTCATTAGTACCATTGGCAATAATTTTTTAAAAATATGCTTAAGAGCATAGTGCCCCAACTCATGAGCAAGAACGGCTTCTACCTCTGAATGGCTTAATTTTTCTAATAGTGTATCAAAAAAAACAATTTGTTTTGATTTACCAAAGCCAGTGAAATAAGCGTTTCCATGAGCACTTCGTTTAGAGCCATCCATTACTTGAATATCGGTTGCTTCAAAGCCACACTTTTGTGCCAAGTGTTGGATTTTACTTTTTAAGTCTTCATCCTCTAAGGGGGTAAATTTATTAAATAAAGGGGATATCCATTTGGGATATACCCACATCATAATAAATTGAAAACCGAGCACGATTGAACCAACCCAAAGCCACCAAAGATTATCTAAAAAATTATCCATAAACCATAAAATCACCCATAAAAGCGGAATGGCAATCACCGCACTAACAATAAATGAACGCAATAAATCAATCACAAACAAGCGAACCGAACTACGATTAAAACCAAATTTTTCTTCGATAACAAAGGTGCTGTATAGCGAAAATGGTAAACTCACTATTGTGGAGATAATAAAAAACAATCCCAATAATGCAAGATCGGCAACAAAGCCTGCCAATCCCCAATCATTTACCACATTGCCTAACCAAGCTAAACCACCTTGCAAGGTCCATAAATAAACCACTAAAATAGAAAGTACAAGCTCCAAACGCCCAAAACGCTGTTTGGTTACCGTATAAGAGGCAGCTTTTTGATGTTCCTCAAGGCTGATATTATCGCTAAAAGCTGGTGGTACTTTCTCTTGATGAGTAAGCACTGATTTCTCTTGTCTCCAAGAAAGATATAGCTGCCAAAATAAATCAGCAAGTAAAACAACAAAGAAGATATTTGCAAATAGGTTATCAGTCATATTTAAATAGATGTAGTCTCAATTTATTTTAATTTCAAGATTAGGATTGGGAGATGCATTTTGTTGAATAAGCTCTAATTGCTTTCGGCTCCAATCTTCAATCGCCTTAGTTAATTTGCGAGGATCGTGTTGATTAACTTCAATCGACTCGCCAACAACAACTTGTATTGTTCCCGGAAAACGCCAAGGGCTTTTCCTTGCCCAAAAAGAACCTGCATTGTGTACCACAGGTAGAATTTTTACGTTCGCTTTCTGTGCTAATATCACGCTTCCCATATTATAGGTCCCAATAGTATTCATCGGCTTGCGTGTTCCTTCTGGAAAGGTAATTACACCATACTTTTCTTGTAATCTTTGTGTGCCTTGGTTTAATAAGGAACGCATTGCACTAGTTTTCTTTTTACGATCAATAGCAATAGGCTTGAGCATTGCTAACCCCCAACCAAAAAATGGCACTCGCAACAAACTTTTTTTTGTCAAAAACGTCACTCGATTGAAAAGTGCAATAAAAGCAGGAATATCCCATGCAGACTGATGATTGCTAACAATAACAAAACCTTCTCTGCTTTGGATTGCCTTATGTATATTCTCTTGACCATAAACTTGATGAGTTAAACCACAAACAAAACGTAATACCAAAAAATTTATTTTTGCCCACCAATAAACAATTTTGGATGCTAATGCAAATACCGCAGGATATCTAAATGGGGATAATAAACCGATAAAACCTCCAAAAAGAATGGTAAGAACCACACCTACTGCATAAACAAAAAAGGAAGAAATAATTACCCGTAAAGAGAGTGGTCTATTTTGTTTATTCTGCCTGCTCATTTTTTTATAATTGCAATAATGATATATCAGCTACTGGCATAAAACATTGACGTAATTGAGATAATAACGCAAGGCGATTTTTGCGTTTTGCAAGATCTTCATCCATCACCATTACATTGGAAAAAAACTGCTCCACAGGCTCAGCCAGCTCACTTAATGCTTCAAGAATAGTAAAATAATCGTTCGTAATATGTTGGATTTTTTCCTCTACCTTTTGCAAACAAACATACAGCTCTTTTTCTTCTTCAATATGTAACAAGCCCTCATCAACCAAAGCACCCTGATCATTAGGATTCTTTTGCAAAATATTTTTAATGCGTGTATTCGTTTCACTCAATGATTTTGCTTCTGGTAGTTTGACAAATTTTTGCACTGCAATAAGACGAAGCTCAAACTCATAAGGATTTAATGGTTTAACCGCCATCACAGCTTGATAGAGTGGTGCCGGCACTTGCTTCTCTTTGGTGTATAAAGCATATAAACGCCCCCACATAAAAGTCTCAACCTTAGATAACACCTCTAATTGCTTTTCTTCCTGCAATTGATTTTGCCAGTTGTCAATTGATTTTGTTAACAGTTCTTGTAAATTTAAATGTATTTTTTGATCTACAATAATTTGCATTACCCCAAGAGCCGCACGCCTTAGTCCAAAAGGATCACTACTACCACTTGGTTCTTTTTGGACAATATGAATGCCTACAATGGTATCCACTTTATCGGCAATAGCAACAATCGCACTAAGCATAGAGGATGGTAGTTCCCCTTGTGCTTGTTTTGGTAAATAATGCTCTGCGATAGCTTCTGCAACCTCTGGTAATTCACCATTTTCAAGTGCATAGTGTTGCCCCATAATGCCTTGCAATTCAGGAAATTCATTCACCATATCAGTTACCAAATCGCATTTTATCAACTTGCAAATTCGCTGAATTTTATCAGAATCTTGTTGTAAAAATTGTGCCATCCAAAGAGCCAATTTTTCAATCCGTTGGGCTTTTTGCTGCATTGTTCCTAAACCTTCAACAAATACCACAGAATCTAATTTTTCAAAATAATCTTGCAACGGACGTTTCTTATCTTGTTGCCAAAAAAACTCAGCATCCTCAAGCCGAGGAATAACAACTCGTTCATTCCCCTTTCTAACTAAACTCAAATCTTCACTCGGTAAATTTGAAACGGTTAAAAACATTGGAAGTAATTGACCTAATTGATCACTGAGGGTGAAATATTTTTGATGCGTTTGTAAGGTCGTAATTAAACATTCTTTGGGTAAAGATAAAAACCGATTTGGAAAAGCACCAGTTATTACCGTTGGGAATTCATTTAAGGCAGTTACTTGATTAAGCAAATTTTCATCCATATTCACTTTAGCTGAATTTTGACTTGCCTGTTCTTCTAATTGCTGTAAAATAATTGCTCTTCGTTCGGTAAAGCTTGCGATTACCGAATGTTGTTTAAGCGTTGCCTCATAGTCCGCAGCATTTCCTAACTCAATTTTCACCCCCTCTTGATTACTAGCAAGCGGGTCCATACGATGACCATAGGTATATTGATCTGCCTTCAAACCAAAAAACACAACAGGCATAACGCAGTCATTGAAAAGTGCCACTATCCAACGCACAGGGCGGACAAATTGATACTCATTTTCTTCCCATCGCATTGTTTTCTTCAATGGTAATCTACTGATAATTGATTCTAATAATTCTGGGAGTAATGCACTAAAATGCCTACCTTCAACGACCTCATCATAAACTAAATAATCTACATTAGATATTGTTTCAGTACGTAAATCATTGATTGATACTCCACAACTGCGTGCAAAACCCTCTCGTGCTTTTTCAGGAGCATCGCAACGAGGACCTTTGCGTTTATTCCGACTCCCCTCTTGCATCGCATTTAGACCTGAAATTTTCACTGCCAAACGCCTTGGAGTTGCATACATTACAATGTCTTCAAAAAACAACCCTACTTCTGTTAAAACATTCTTAAACCCATCTTTTAATCCTTTACCAAGAGGCAATACTGAATCCATAGGCAATTCTTCACATCCTAATTCCAATACAAAATCACCTGTTTTTATATCAAGCAACTTATTAGGTGCTACTTCCCTATCATTCTTTTTATGAGTGGTTTCTATCATCCCTAATGGGTAATCCAATTGCTCACGTTTTTGTGAATAACTCTTGGCAACTTGATACGCCAATTCTCGCACTCTAAAAATATAGCGTTGTCTTTCAGTCACGCTAATTGCCTTGCGCGCATCTAATAAGTTGAAAAAATGAGAAGCCTTCATCACTTGCTCATACGCTGGCAAGGGGAGTTCTTTTTTAACCAATTCACCACAAATTTGATAGCATTTTTCAAATTGCTGAAAAAGATTTTCAACATCAGCAAGTTCAAAGTTATATTGTGATTGCTCAACTTCATTTTGATGATATACCTGATGATACGAAATAGTCGTATTATCATAGGTAGTCCATACTAAGTCATACACATTATCAACCCCCTGCAAAGCCATTGCAAGACGTTCCAAACCATACGTTAATTCACCACTCACCGGTTTACACTCCAAACCACCAACTTGTTGGAAATAAGTAAATTGTGTTACCTCCATACCATTAAGCCATACCTCCCAGCCTAAACCCCAAGCCCCTAAGGTTGGCGATTCCCAATTGTCCTCAACAAAACGAACATCATTTTTCGATAAATCTATGCCCACTACCTGCAAAGATTGTAAATATAACGCCTGCAAATTATCTGGGGCTGGCTTTAGTAAGACTTGATATTGATAATAATGCTGTAATCGATTAGGATTATCTCCAAAGCGACCATCCGTAGGACGACGCGAAGGTTGAGCATAGGCACAACGCCATGGCTCAGGACCAATCGCACGCAAAAAAGTCGCCGGATGAAAAGTACCTGCCCCAACCTCCATATCCAAGGGCTGAATCAGCACGCATCCCTTTTGTTGCCAAAAGTAATTTAAACGTGTGATAATTTCTTGAAAGGTAAGAGCTTCCACCATACTACAAAGTCATAATAACCATTGAATGCTCTTTTAATGCCTGATAAATATTTTTTAACTGGCTCTCATTCTGTAAATGCGCCGTACAACTTACAGAGACATAAGTCATTTTTTTACTAACCCTTGAGGATGTCCCATCAGCAACAATATTCGCATATTCAGATACAACTTTTTCAACCTCTTTTTCTGCGTTAGGCTCATTCTTAAGCATTGCTTTAAAAGTAAAAAGACACGGAAAAGAAACCAAGGTTTCTTTGGGTGATGAAAATTCAGTTTCACTCATTTCTACTTATTGAGACCTTTGCATAAAAGTATGGCACAAAAAGCGTTTTTACTCTTGGTGAATTTGCGAGCCTTAGAGTAACAGTGTTTGAACTGCTTGCGGATAAAAATCAGGACGTTTTTTACTTTTTTACTTGTCATATCTTTTGTGCAAAGGTCTCACTTTATTAGGTGTCATATTTAATAATTTCAACTAAATTTTTTACAATTTTAGGATGTAGTGTTTTACCGCTATGGAATGGAAGAACAAATCTTTCTGTGTCTCTTATATAAATACGATGGCTACCCTTACTTCTACTATGTTCAAAACCTGCTTTCAGAAGCATTTTCTCTGCTTGTTCTGCTGTTAATCTTGGAAGTTTAGGCAACCGACACCTCAAAAGAAGTTGTTAAAATTTCTTTACTAAGACAAACTTCTTTTTCCTTAACTGATAATGTTTCAAGATAAAGTTCTACCGCCTCCTTAATATTTGATAAAACTTCATCAAGTGAATTGCCTTGGGACTGACATCCCTTCATTTCTGGACAAAAAGCATAATAACCAGAATTATCCTTCTCAATTACAATATTAACCTTCATATACTCTCCATAATATAGTGTTGCCAATGCAACCAAATTTGCGGTAAAATTTCGCCAATTTTTCCATCGGCTATTTTTTCACCATCAACTGAAATAATCGGCACCAATTCTTTTATTGAGCTACTTAACCATACTTCAGAGGCACCTTTTAGTTGCTCTACACTCAGTTTTTCAACAGAAAATGGAATGCGGTATTTTTCAAACAATTCTAATAAGATTAAACGAGTAATCCCACTTAATAATAAAGGGGAGATTGGTGGCGTTTTAACCACCCCATCCTCAACAATAAAAAGGTTGCTTGCTGAAGTTTCGACAATTTCATTATCCCGATAAAAAATACAATCATCAAAACCCTCCTCCATTGCTTTTTTTCTTGCTAAAACCGAACCCAATAATGCAATTGCCTTAATATCCCCACGTTGCCAGCGAAAATCCTCCAATAAACACACATTTATCGGTTTGGGTAGCAGAGAGTTGGAAGGAAATTCCGTAAGCTCCAAATAACCAAAAACTGTGGAAGAAAATTTTTCACTAATGGTATGGTCTCTATTTTTCCCCACACCACGAGTGATTTGTAAATAAATGTAAGATTTAAAATTATCTGGAGCAGCCTGACTTGCCAATCGCTTAAATATTTGAGTCCAATCTTTATCGGTATAATCACTTTCAATACCAATAGCATTCATAGAATACGCCAAACGATCCAAATGGTTTTGTAAACGGAAAATTTTTTGTCTGTAAACCGGGATAATCTCATAGCATCCATCACCAAAAAGAAAACCTCGATCCAAAGGCGATATGCTTGCCTGTTCTAAAGGCATCCACTCCCCATTAAGAAAAATTGGGCTAACAGGCATACCAACAAAGTAACTGTTTTAAAGAATGCAGCATCATCAATATAAAATACTCAAAAAAACCACTTTCAAGAACCAAACAGTGATAATAAAAACTTATCAGTGAAATACTCGATATAATCTAATATTTGGCTAAAAATCCCGCTTTTGGGCACATCCTCAAGGGCATATATTGGACGTGAATCGAGTATCTCACCCTCATAAACAACTTTAGCTAAGCCAATTTTTTGATGTTTTTTGATTGGTGCTTCAAGACGTTCAGCATCCATCTGATAATCAAAAGTTAATTTATCGACTATTCGTTTAGGTACAGCAACCACCCAGTCTTTCTGAAAGCCCATATTCAACTGCTCATTCTCACCAAACCAAATTCGCTTGCTAAGAACAGTATCGCCAGCCTTTTGAATTGTTGCATTTCTAAAATATCTAAACCCATAATTTAACAATAATTGCGATTGTATCAATCGGCTTTTATCGGATTTTGTTCCAAAAACAACAGAAATTAATCGCATATTCTCTCGCTTAGCAGATGCCAATAACGTATAACCTGCTTTTGAGGTATATCCAGTTTTAATGCCGTCAACAGTAGGATCACGCCATAATAAACGATTACGATTAAACTGTTTAATATCGTTATAAGTCATCTTTTTTTGAGCAAACCACTTGTATTTTTCAGGAAACTCTCTAATCAATGCAATCGCTAACTTAGCAACATCCTCAGCACTTGAATAATGCTCAGGATTAGGCAACCCAGTCGAATTAATAAACTGAGTAGTGTTCATACCCAAACGATGTGCATAAAAATTCATTTTATCAGCAAACGCCTCCTCGCTACCATCAATATGCTCAGCAAGGGCAATAGCCGCATCATTCCCAGATTGCACAATTAACCCAAGAAGTACCTCCTTTAGAGGCACTGAACTATTAATTTCCAAAAAGGTCCTTGAGCCTTCAACCTTATATGCTTTTTCAGAAATACGCACTTCACTATCTAAAAGCTCAGGATTATCCATTATTTCCTTAAATACCACATAGGCTGTCATCACCTTAGTAATACTTGCAGGATCCTGTGGCAAAGTCACATCCTTTTCTAACATAACTTTTCCTGTATCATAATCTATTAAGATATACGAATTCGCCTTAATTGACGGAGCTGGTGGCAATCGATATTCAGCTACCAACGGTAAACTAAACATTGATAGCAGAGTCACTACTAAAATAAATAATCGCTTGAGCACAGTTAAATAAATACTAAATTATTCAAAAAATAATCCTCACGAGGATAGGGCTTGATTGATAAAGAAAACACGGGCAAGTAAGTTAAAAAATTAATAAGAGACCTTTGCATAAAAGTATGGCAAAAGAAAAAAGATAAAAAATTGTTCTGATTGAGGCGTGAAACGTAGCCAATACGTCCGTCTTCGCAAGTTTCACAACGAAAATCAGGGCAATTTTTTGCTTTTTTACTTGTCATATCTTTTGTGCAAAGGTCTCAATAAATATAAAAATCATATTCCAAAAAATTTATCAATTTAAGCCTTAGAATAGTGGTTTTTAAACTACCTCTATTAAATATGAGCCGTGTAAAAAAGCAAGAAAAAAACAAAATTAAAAAAACAACTTAAGAGCAAGAGGCATTAAAAAAGAACCCAAAGATAACACAAATAGTGCAATACCGATCGTCACAAGACGTCCGTTAAGTTCTTGGAACATTTCACGTAAAGCATCAATCTCTGCTTTTAGTTCTGTGCGTACACCCTCAATTTTAGAATCTAAGCTTGCTATATCTGCTTTTAGTTCAGTGCGTAAAGCATCAATCTCTGCTTTTAGTTCAGTACGTACTTCAGTAATCTCTGTTTTTAATTCAATCCGAACAGCTTCAATTTTAGAATCTAAATTGGCTATATCTGCCTTTAGTTCAGTGCGTACTTCAGCAATCTCTGTTTTTAATTCAATCCGAACAGCTTCAATTTTAGAATCTAAATTGGCTATATCTGCCTTTAGTTCAATGCGTACTTCAGCAATTTCCGCCCTTAATTCGTTGCGAGAACTATTGACTTCATCTCTGGTAGCAACGTGCATTAACAAATCAATCACCTTATCTTCTGTAACGGTGAATGTTGTTTTTTTTCGAGATTTAGATGGTTTATTTAAAGTATCTTGTTCCATAAAGAATAATTATAACATACACGGTTCCAACTAAATTTTCTACGTTTAACACATAGGGTAACTGAAGATTGGTTAGAGCCTGAAATAAATTCAGGATGACAAAGAAGGAGAATACTGCATGACAAGGACGAGGGCTTAGGGTAACAACATATAATAATTCTTAAGTTAAATTTGGTAGAGTGTTATTACTATAGACTACCTATATTAAATATGACTCGTAGAGAGATTGAAACAAAATATCTCTGCTTGCAACCTTAGCATTTGTTTGCAAAAAAAAGGGAGACCGAAGTCTCCCTTTTTCAAGTACTATGGATTTTTTTAGTTTCTCATACCGATGTTAGCTGTAGCAAAGGTATAGAAAAGACCAAACTTAATCGCTGTTTCATCATTTCCTTCTGTTCCACCTTTGTTAGCCCAAGCATCATATCCTACGAAACCTGAACCACCAAGGATTTTACTTAGATTAACACCAACACTAATACCAGTCTCAACTTTTAAGTCATCTTCTTTTTCACCTTTCGCATCTTTATTAGAATGCTCTGATTGTCTATAGCCAACAAAAGGAGACACAGAACCAGCATTAAAAGTAGCATTCAAACTAATAGAAGTTTTGTCTTCCGCAAGTTTACCTTGTGATTTTGAATACATTGCATAACCCAAGTGAGCCTTAACTGGACCGGCACCATAAGAAACCGCAAGAGCCGTATCAGTCTCTTCCATTGGATCTTCTGTGTTATCACCTTTTGCACTGTCATAGCCAACTTGAATGCCTAATGCTTTAGTTGGGTTAAGACTTAGCAACACAGTTAATTTATCAATAGCGTTATTAGCTTTAGCTGGTACTCCTGCCTTTTTATCATAAGTAGGGGTGCTAGTAGCGGCTTCGTCCTGAAATGACGTTTCCGATGTTGTAACTTTTGGTAAAGTTTCGTCAGCACCATTATCAATACCATCCATACCAAGCATAATACCAACAGAACCAATTCCAAAGCCGTGAACATATTTAATACCTGTGTAACGAGCAGTATTAACAGCTCTTGGAAGTGCTGCAGCATAATCCCACCAGCTATTTGCCATCCAGCCAGATCCAACGCGAAGGTTGTTTTGCTGACCAAGACCTAATGTTCCGCCATTTCTTAGAGCAACCTGCACATTAGCTTGACGACCAACAAACGAGGTTGATTTACCTTCGTCTGTACCAACATCATTGCCATTCAAAGCTACTCCGACCTCAAGATTTCCACTAACGCTGGCAACTGCACCACCATCATATGATCTAGAACCTTTAAACCCAAAACGGTTACCACCATCTACAGTAGTTAACCCACCGACCGATTTGGCGTCTTTTTTAGCTTTACTACTGATTTGGTGGAGCTCTATTCCAACATTACCATATACACTAAACCCATCTTCAGCTGCTTGGGCATTTGCGACCATAAACGCGCTTGATGCGACAATTATTAGGCCTGTTTTTTTTATGTCTAATTTCATCATAACTCCTGTTTAAATTAAATTTAAAAATAGTTTTTAAAAAAATGTTTATGAAAAACTTATATAACAAGGCGACCTAATAGTCGCTTATTTGTTTACCATAGTACATACTACAGAAACTATTATAAACCCAAAACAAAATGTTTTTCAACAAATAATTAAAAAAATATGTATTTTAGGTCATTTGTTAGACCATTTTTACAAGACACACAGTCAGTGCAAATAGTGAAAAAATACACTGTGCTTTTATTTGAATAGCAATAGTGTGAATTTACGGCAAACAATCCCATAATCCAAAAGAGAAGTTTTGAGAGAATTTAGAATAATTTATTTTTTGTAATAAATTACATTTCTTAAATGTGTTCATTGCTTGTTTTAGTTCATCATGATTTAGTGGTGCTAAGAGAATGCCTCTTTGAATGAAATTTACCCCTTGGGATTCTAAATTAGCTGAGTTAAACCAAAAATCAAATTGATCAGTTCGGTTATCAATAGGAAGTACCGGAGTTGGATGTGCATACCAAGCAACCCGACTGGCTTCTGACCAATTGGCAACATAGATTGGTGTATTTGGCGGTAGCGAACTATCTTCCTCAATAATTTGTTTAGCACGAAGTGTGCTTTCTTGCCAGCCAATAACTCCCCTCCATGCTTCATAAGTTGCTTGAGTTCCTAATTTCCCCGCTAATAAGGTTGCCGCAAGCACAAAGGGTATGAGTAAAATAATAATGCTTCCAATTGCCAATACGCTCTTTTTACTTCCCTCAAACTTATATTGCCATTGCCCACCAATAATTTTTCCTGCAAGCCAAGGCATTAATAAGATAAAAGGAAGAGAGACCCAATGGGGCAAATAATGCCCACCTTGGGCACTGGAGTACACAAAAACAAAAAAATAAATTAAAACAACAAACTTAATAAGATTTTGTACATCACACGGTGTCAGGTTTTTATGAGTGCTATTATTTAGCTCTTTTTTTATTTTATATTTCGTACACACTACTTTTATAAACTTCTTAATTGTAATGACAATAAAAAGCCATAGACCAACAAACAAGAAGAAACCGTATGACAATACATTTATCATTTGCGCTCGAAAGAATGATAGCCAAGACCATTGACTACCCTCCACATTACTATGCTCGATTTGATATAGAAAAGAAGCCCATTCATTTTCAATATTCCAAAAAATCACTGGACTAATAATAATTACTGCAAGAATTGCCGAAAACCATAACTTAATATTTAAAAAAAGCTTGGGCTGATTAAATAAAATCCAAAGAAAATAACCTAAGGCAATAAGAATGGCAGTATATTTTGAAAGCCCCATTAACCCTAAAAAGATGCCATATAACAACCAAGAATGCCATTGGTTTGTATTACACGCCCTCTCAAAAGAAAAAATACTTAAGATGGTAAAAAGTAATAAGGGAGTATCTGGTAGCATAACGATACCCATTAACTGGAACATTAAGGAAAACGCAAATAGAATAACCGCAAAAAATCCCACTAAAGGATGTTTAGGGTATATACGTAAGGACAGAAAATATAGTGCCACACCTATTAAAAAGTGTAAAACATTCGGTACAATCCTTAAAACAAATTCAGAAGACCCTATACCTATAGAAAGTACGATGGATTGCAACCAGCCCACCATAGGAGGATGATCAAAATAACTCCAATCAAGATGAAGTGCATAGAGTGCATAATGTGCCTCATCCGCCGTTAGTGGCAAATCATACGCCACCCCAAAGCGCAACCCCACGCTAATAAGCAGTAGTATAAGTGAGTAGTTTAGATATTTATTTGAATTTAAAATTTTTTGCATATTGTCACTATATTACGTGTTCAAACCTATAGATATAAAAAAATGACCGAAAAATGATAAAATTTAAGGTGCGGTGTTACAATTATATTGTGATAGCTTTGTACCTAAAATTTTGATATAAACAAGTAAGTAAAATTAGATTGGTTTTTTAATAATGAAAGCAAAACGGTTATTTCACTGGATAAAAACATTTCTATTATCTCAATCATTTTGAATCACACACTCGGGATTATGAATAATCGAATAAACAATCTTCACCAAAACCCTAGCCCCATAAAATCAGTAGCAACAGTAATCGGATTATTGGGGCTTTTTTTTGTAACAAATACCCTTGCTAAAAAAACAGTTTATTCTGATTTGAGCGAAGAAGTAAAAAAAGTCCCTAGTTTTCAATATAGTTCTATAAAGGGCGAAGTTTCCTATGGAAGTAGAATCTACAAAAATAACTGCCAAACTTGCCATGGTCCTATTGGCGTAAGCTATCTAAGTCGTGTAGAGGCACCTCGAATTTTAGGCTTAACCGGACAACAAATCGTTGATCGTCTAATCTATTATCGTGATGCAGAATCTTACAGTATTTTACTCACTGGCAGGGCATTGCTGATGAGTCGCCAAACCTTATTCTTAAATGACGAACAGATTAATTCTATTGCTCGCTACTTTGAAGAACTTAATCCTATAAGTGATTTGAACCTTGAAAAACAACGAGCTCATGAAGAACAAGAAAGGCTTAAAAAGAAAACACAAAACCTCCTTAGAGATGCTGAAGGTGTTATTTTTACCGAAGAAGGCATAAAGGCTGATAATTGATAATATAGAGAGTAAGCCAATGCCAGCCAATGTCTCAACAGCTGATTTATATGATGCCTATGGAGCTAATATACAAGTTCTCTCCCCTATATTTAAAGAGTATGGAGCCATAAAACAGTTTTGTGGAGAAATTATTACTCTTAAGCTGTTTGAAGATAATACCTTAGTACGACAAACCTTAAGCCTCTCTGGAAAAGGTAAAGTTTTGGTAGTGGATGGTGGTGGGTCTTTGCGTTGTGCTTTACTGGGGGATAATATCGCACAGCTTGCGGTGGACAATCAATGGAATGGAATTGTGATTTATGGCTGTGTTCGTGATGTTAAAATACTAACCACCCTACCCATAGGAATTAAAGCAATCAATAATATCCCTATCAAAAGTGTCAAGCGTAATGAAGGGCAAAGTGGCATCAATCTTAACTTTGCTAATGCCACAATAAAAGAAGGCGACTATCTCTACGCTGATGAAG
The DNA here is from genome assembly GCA_929200535.1 of uncultured Gammaproteobacteria bacterium. Taxonomy (GTDB): domain Bacteria; phylum Pseudomonadota; class Gammaproteobacteria; order CAKMZV01; family CAKMZV01; genus CAKMZV01. The sequence continues at coordinate 57,713 of CAKMZV010000004.1, read as the reverse complement.
ATGGGATAATCATAAGCGATACCCCTCTTTCTTTAAGAACGTAGTTACAATGTCTTGCTTGCTCCTTACTCAATCTATAGAACTTTAAAAACAACCTTATTTAAGGTTAAAGCAAGTCTTATTTGCTTCACATTATTTGCGTGTGTGCCAGTTGAACGCCCTAATATTAAAGAATGGCAAGCTCCAAAATGGACAGAAAAAAATTCAACTGCCTCAAAATCAATCACACAATCCTATCTAAAAGCCACCCCAATCAGAAAGCAGAACTCTTCACTTAAAAAAGCAAAATCACATAAAAAAGACCCATTTTGGCAACGCATTATTAGCCTTAATTTTGAAAAAATTAGTCTCAACAAAGCTCTTGATGGGTTAAGTAAAAGCTATAATTTTGGCTATCGAAACAACACCTCAAAAACGATTATGGTAAAACATTATCGAGCTTTAAAAACGCCGTTGTCTGATGTTTTACAAGATCTTGCTCAACTTACCAACACTCGATTTACCCTTAATAAACGTTCTCTTGTTGTTACCTACGACAAAGCTTATTGGAAAGAATATGCCGTCAATTACCCCAATATAAAACGAAGTAGCTTAAGCAAAACACGCTTTAGTCAAAATATTGGCTCAACACAAAATAATCAAAATACCGGAGCAAGTGTTGAAATCACCAATGAATCTAAAAACATTTTTTGGGGTCGCTTGGAAAAAATGTTATCTACCTTAAGCACTGTCTATCAAAAAATCCCAGCCACAAACAACATTCTTTCCTTGTCCTCGACAAAACTTAACAACACCCAAGCACAACAAACTAACAATGAAGTGCAAATTCTGGTTCATCCAGAAACTGGGATTATTTCAGTCTATGGAAAACAGGCTCTTCATAAACAAGTCAAAAGCATATTAACAAAAATAAACCAACAAGCACGACGCCAAACACATATTGAAATGGCAATTATGGAAGTTGAATTAAATGATCAATATCAGGCGGGCATTGATTGGAGTATTTTTGAGGATAATAACAGCATATCACAACAAGCCATTGGGGCGAATCTTGGTGCTGCCCCCAGAGTTATTACCAATATTACCGCTGTTTTAGATGGCATCAGCCTAAATTTTGGTGCAAGGTTAATTGAAAAATTTGGTGATACCAAGGTACTTTCCTCGCCACAAATCAAACTTATCAATAATCAAACTGCTTTATTAAAGGTCGTTGATAATGTGGTTTATTTTACAATCAAAGCAAAAACACTACAAAACACCTCTGGCAGTAGTGTCTCATTTGAGACACAAGCCAAATCTATTTCTGTTGGTTTAGTGATTACCTTAACAGCCAATATCCTACCAGACAATTCACTTATTATTAACCTCAAGCCGACAATCTCCAGGATTTTCAATTTTGTTAATGATCCGCACCCAGAGTTGGCAAAAAACGACATCGTAAGTCCAATCCCAGTGCTTAGAGAAAGAGAGTTGGAATCTGTATTACATATTCAACCCAATGAAGTTGCTGTTATTGGTGGACTTATTCAAAATAAGGATGATAAACAATCACAACACAGCCCTGGCAGTGGTGGTTTCGTTGGATTTAGTTCAACTGAAAAGAAGAACACCGAACTCATCTTGTTTTTACGAGCCAATGTCATAGATTGAGACCTTTGCATAAAAGTATGGCACAAAAAACGTTTTTACTCTTGGCAAGCTTGCGAGCTTTAGAGTAACAGTGTTTGAACTGCTTGCAGGTAAAAGAAAAAAGATAAAAAATTGTTCTGATTGAGGCGTGAAACGCAGCTAATACGTCCGTCTTCGCAAGTTTCACAACGAGAATCAGGGCAATTTTTTACTTTTTTTACTTGTCATATCTTTTGTGCAAAGGTCTCATTAAAAAAGAATTTAAAAATAATAAGCCAAAGATAACACACTCCGCAAGTTAGAAAAATCAGCATCCTCTGATTTTTTTTGCCGATTATTCATCATCATAGAAGTGGTTAAATTTAACTCATAAGCTGTATTAATTTTCCAATTAAGCACCCAACGAAAGCGAGGCAATATCCACGAAACATCGTTCAAGTAATTCCAATAATAAAATGTGCTTTTAAACTCTTCTCTTGCTACATTGTGAGGCAAACTAACTCCTAACTCATTATTCCACAGCAAGGCATTATCACTATTATTTGGATGTATATATCGTGCATTTAGTAATCCCCATATCAATATCTTCCCCTGAAAATAATGAGATAATCCCACACCAAGTAAGCCATTAGGAGCAAATAAACTATTTGCTTTATTGCCTTTATCACCTTTATAAAATTGATTTCCCCCAAGTTTTGCTTGCCAAGAGAGTGAAGCTACATTCAAGGAGATTTGTGGCAAATACTTCACTGCATATAAATTAACCTCATCAAAAGAAATTGAATTATCTTGTGTGTTTAAAGAAGCATCAAAACTTAATATTCTTAATTCATATTCAGTGAATTCGGTTAAATGATTATCTCCCAAGAAACTTCCGTGTAAATCAAAAGAAGCAGTTAGTAGGGTATGAGATGGCTGTTCTTTTTTTGCCTGTTCATAACCCAAACCCATCGCAAACCGAGAAGTAGCTTTTTTATCCAAAATGTGTCTGATTTTTTTTTCAGCAACCTTTTTACCCGTTACATTTACAATTTTTTCACCCTCTTCTGATAAATATACTTTAGGTTGATTTGCATTTTTCAAATAACCTTCAGTTGCCAAAAATTGAATATATTCCAATGGGCTGTACCAATATTTCACCCTATTCTTATGTTTTTTTAAAAACGTTTGATTTAAGGAATCATCTGCCACCCTCATCAAATCTATCAAGGGATTAACACAATTATAAGCAAGGTAGGTATATCGTCCCTTACGCCCTTTTAATTCCCATAATTGCCAGAGCATTTTTTCACCTTGTGAAGCGGTTATACGAGCATCATATTGCCACATACTGCGATTCTCTTGTTGTAAATAAAAAGAACGAATATAAGAAAAATTATATAAATTAAGCTGCCCTTCTCCACCATCAATTAAGGCATCGTAAAGCATCTTTGCCGGATTAAATGAATGCAATATCGTAATGTAGCTTATTACCCTATCCTGCATAGAAGAATCTGTCGAATAAAGCTTAATCCCAATATGACCCATCATATTCATAACAGTATTGATACGTTCATCCATAAATAATACAGAAAATTTATCGTGCCTAAATGATTGCATAAAACGTTCTAATTGTTCACATTGAACAGAAGAAAAATAATCTGAGGGAATAGCAAGGGAGTTAATTATCCAGCGACTACGCAAAGGAAACTTACATAATGGATGAGCCTCATTCGAAGGCGAGTTCAACAAGGCTTTTAAAAAAGCGGTTAATTCTTTTTCAGGGTTAACAACAAAATCATTCTTAGTATTATCAACAGATAAGAAAAAATTAGCATCCTGAATTTCACTGCGATTGCCTGAATATAAACGCAACAACAAATGCCAATAAGGGTTTTTTGATAACTCTATTTTTTTTGATAAAGCAAAATAATCACTAAATTTAGAGGCTTTGCTTTCTAAATTTTCAGCAAGAGTATAAGTAGAAAAACATAATAATAAGGAGAGTAAAGCCCAAGAAAAAATTTTTATGTTGGGAAGCATAACACCTCAAGAACCTTTTTTTGAGTGAGCATTACTGATTACTCCGAGACCTTTGTATAAAGACAAAAGAAAAAAACGTTCTGATTGAGACGTGAAATACAATATGTAAGCTCAACAAGCGACTTGATTTTGGGTAATATCGTAAGCCTCAGTTTTTTGTGTTGATTCTTCATACGAACCACATTGTGAATGAATAGCCAACCCTCCTAAAGCAGTTTCTTTGTATTTTTCAGACATATCTTTGCCTGTTTCAAACATTGTTTTAATTACCTGATCCAAGGTGATTTTCTGCTCATCACGAGTTAAAGACAATCTAGCTGAATTAATTGCCTTAATTGCACCCATTGTATTACGCTCAATGCATGGAATTTGTACCAACCCATTAATGGGATCACAGGTCATCCCAAGATGATGTTCCATTCCGATTTCAGCAGCATTTGCCACTTGTTGTGGCGAACCACCCATAAACTCACACAATGCAGCTGATGCCATTGAACACGATACTCCTATCTCACCCTGACAACCCATTTCCGCGGCAGAAATTGAGGCACCTTTTTGGTATAACGAGCCAATTGCGGTTGCAGTCATTAAAAAATCTAAGGCTTTTTGCTGTGTAAATTCTTGCCTATGAAATTTTTTCAAATAATGCATTACCGCAGGAATCACACCTGCTGAGCCATTGGTAGGGGCAGTCACCACTCGATGCCCTGCCGCATTCTCCTCATTAACAGCAATTGCAAACAAACTTACCCAATCAAAAATTGAAGCAGGATCATTCGGCATATTCACCAATTTTTCTTTCAATTGAGCATATAACGCAGGTGCTCTACGCTGAACATTTAACCCACCTGGTAAAATAGACTCTGAAGATTGAATACCATTTTCAACACAAATTTGCATTGTGTCCCACACATCTGATAAATAGGTTTTAGCCTCATCTACTTGTTTTAATTGAATCGCCATTTCCCACATTAACTGTGAAATTGAGCAATCATATTCTGAACATAAAGCTAATAATGTTTTTGCATCACTAAAAATGATTTTATTTTCTGATTGATTGCTATTTACAGGTTCAGAAGAAACTTGCTTTTCCTGCTCTTCAAGATATTCTTGTTTGGTTCGAATAATTCCACCACCAACTGAAAAATACGTATCACTATGGAGCTTTTCACCTTGTGAATCATATACAGAAAGTACCATTCCATTGGCATGCTCAGGCAATGCTTCTCTAAAATAATAAATTAAATCATTGTTAATATTAAAGGCTATCTTATGTTTACCCAAAAGAGTGATTTCTTTATTCTTCTTTATATCACTCAAATACTGCTCAATTTTATTAATTTCTACTGTAGCTGGACCTTCACCTAACAAGCCTAAGAGTACGGCTTTATCCGTAGCATGTCCCAAGCCAGTTAGTGCCAAAGAGCCATACAATTCAACCGTCACACGAGTAATTGAGGAGACGTCCACTTCATTAAAACAACTCCTTAAATAGCAACGAGCCGCCCTCATAGGACCAACCGTATGTGAACTTGATGGTCCAATTCCAATTTTAAAAACTTCGTTAATAATACTCATAAAACACTCCTTAAAAGTTGGAGATTACCTCTATCAACTGTATGTAGTGAATAGAGGTAGCCTACAAAAATTAATCACCCATTTCTTTCTTAAGAAAATTTGAATGATATGCAATATGCTCACCAATAAAACTACTAATAAAATGATAACTATGGTCATACCCTTCTTGCATACGAAAATTAAGATTTATTTTCTGTTGCTCGCAAGCCTCAATTAACGCCTCAGGCTTAAGCTGGTCGCTTAAAAACTCATCGGCTGTCCCTTGATCCACAAGAATAGTTTCGACTTTATGACCATTCTGAACTAAATTCACTGCATCATACTGTTGCCATTTTTCCATATCATTACCAAGATATGCTCCTAAAGCATCTTTTCCCCAAGGCACCTGTGTCGGATGGCAAATGGGAGAAAATGCAGATACTGAACAATAGGCTGATGGATTTTTCAAAGCACAAATTAATGCACCATGCCCACCCATAGAATGTCCACTAATTGATTTTACTCCAGCAACTACGGGAAAATGCTCCTCAATCAAAGCAGGCAACTCTTCCACGATATAGCTATACATTTGGTAATTTTTATCCCAAGGTGATTCCGTTGCATTCACATAAAAGCCAGCAGCTATTCCCAAATCATAACGTTCTGGGAAATCCATAACACCTTCACCACGTGGGCTGGTATCCGGAATAATTAAGGCAATCCCTTGTTCAGAAGCGTAGCGTTGTGCACCTGCTTTAACTCTGAAATTATCATCACTACAGGTTAATCCAGATAACCAATAAAGTGCTGGTACTTTTTCTTGTACAGCCTGTTTAGGCAAATATATTGAAAAAACCATTTCACATTGACAACACTCCGAATAATGGCTATAACGCTCTAAATATCCATCAAATTCTTTAATGCTTTCTAATTTTTTCATTGCCCTCTCCTCTTAGAAAATAATAACTGAACGGATACTCTTGCCCTCATGCATCAAATCAAAGGCAGTATTTATTTCCTCTAAAGGCATTGTGTGGGTTACCATTGAATCCAACTCAATTTCACCATTAAGATAGCGATCGACATAACCAGGTAACTGAGTCCGACCCTTCACGCCACCAAATGCCGTACCTTGCCATCTTCTGCCTGTGACTAATTGAAATGGGCGCGTACTAATTTCTTGCCCTGCTCCAGCTACCCCAATAATCGTCGAAACACCCCAGCCCATATGGCAACACTCTAAAGCCTCACGCATCACATGCACATTACCAATACACTCAAAAGAATAATCCACTCCGCCATTAGTCATTTCAACAATAGCCTCGGTTACTGAACCGCTCAAATCCTTCGGATTGACAAAATCAGTTGCCCCCAAAGCCTTAGCCATAGTAAATTTATCTGGGTTCATATCAATCGCAATAATTCTACCTGCTTTTGCCATTACTGCCCCTTGAATCACTGATAAACCAATACCGCCAAGCCCAAAAACCGCTACCGTGGCACCCGGTTCTACCTTAGCTGTATTAAGCACTGCTCCAATCCCTGTCGTAACACCACAACCTAATAAACAGACTTTATCTAAAGGAGCACTTTTATTGATTTTTGCCAATGCAATTTCTGGTACAACCGTATATTCAGCAAAAGTAGAGCACCCCATATAATGATAAATTTCTTTACCATTTTGTGAAAATCGACGGGTACCATCTGGCATAAAACCAGTCCATACGGTTGAGGCAATAGATTGGCATAAATTGCTCTTCCCCGAGGCACAAAATTTACATTCTCCACATTCTGGAATATAAAGTGGAATTACGTGATCCCCGACTTTCAATTCCTTAACATCGGCACCACACTCCACCACTTCGCAACCCCCTTCATGCCCTAAAATAGCTGGGAAAGCACCCTCTGGGTCTTCTCCTGAAAGGGTAAAGGCATCGGTATGGCAAACACCGGAGGCAACCACCTTCAATAACACTTCACCCGAGCGAGGTCCTGCAACATCAACTTCTTCAATTTGTAAGGGTTTTTTAGGCTCCCAAGCCACTGCTGCACGTGCTTTCATTATTTTTCTCCAAAATCTATTTTAAATATTTTTAAAGGTAGTTAAAAAGCGATAATTAACCATAAAAATCGGTTAATCTCTCAAAATAACAACTTGTTTAATTTTACCAAAAAAATTAACCATTCTCACTAAAACCCCAAATCAAATCATTTAAAAATTGATTTCCGAGTTGGGTTTTTTGATAGGTCATATTCAAAGAAACTTCTTTTAAAAAATCCTTTTCAATCGCGAAGTCTATAGAATGTTGAATTTTCTGCTTTGCTAACCCCGTCATTTGTTGACATTGTTGTATGCTAAACGCTGAATTTAAACGCAAACGATTGAGCATATATTCAAATAAAATTTCATCTTTTGATACTTCAAGTGTACGCATTCCTCCATAACTACGTCCAAGTGGAAAATCCTTTAAAGGCTTTGCTTTTGTATCGTTTTTCTTGCTGTATGCTTCGATATAGCTTGTCGGTGAACTAATTTGTTGAGTGCGGATAATTTTTAAATTCTCACCTTGTTGAAAAGAGAGTTTGCCATGTGCCCCTGCTCCAATACCAATGTAATCACCGTACTTCCAATAATTCACATTGTGCCGACATTGTGAATTATTTGCCTCGCCACGACTCCATGCTGAAACCTCATAATTTGTAAATTGATTAGCGTGTAAAAGCTCGCTTCCTTGAGTGGCAATATCCCAACATAAATCTTCACTTGGTATTCCCTTAGGTACTTGCCGATAAAAAAGTGTATTTTCTTCGAGAGTCAATTGATAGTAGGAAATATGTTCCACCTCACAAGCTAATGCGGAATTTACATCAGATAATGCCATTGCCAACGTTTGCTCTGGCAAGGCATACATTACATCAATATTAATTCTCTGAAACCCAGCTGCTTTGGCTTTTTCTACAGCTTGAAAATTTTCTTTGGAAGAATGTATTCTCCCCAAGCGTTGTAAGGAAGTATCATTAAAACTTTGCAAGCCTAATGAAATGCGATTGATTCCAGCTTGCACATACGCCTCAAAATAAGAGCTTTCTGCGGTTCCTGGATTTGCCTCAATAGTCACTTCAATGTCTGAAGAACAAACAAAACGCTGAAAAACTCCTTCCAACAAATACCGCATCGCATCACCTGAGCATAAGCTTGGAGTACCGCCACCAATAAAAATAGAACTCAACTCTCTTTTTTGTGTGTCAGGAAATAAAGATAATTGATGGTCTAAATCTCTTAATAGGATTTTTACATAATGATTGTAATCAGGAGAAACACTCGCATTATGCGAATTAAAATCACAATAAGGACATTTTTTTATACACCAAGGAATATGAATGTATAAAGCAATGTGTGCCATTCAGCTTAGGCTATCTCTGGTGTACAGCAAGGTTTAAAATGCTCCCTAATCTGCTTCTCAATTGCCATACGCTTCTCTTCCTCACAATAGTACACCGCATACTTTAAATACTCATAATTTTTTTCTTCCCAAAGAGAGGTACGGCTATGCCCTTCAAGAGCAGAATATACTTTTTCTGCCTCACCCACATCGATAATATCCCATTCTTCTTGAGTGTGGCTACCCAGCACGACATAAACACCCGGGTAATCCTCAATAAATGTTAAATTAGCAAATGGACCTTCAAAACGATAATTAAAATTTCCGACATTCATATATTTACTTTATATATTGAGACCTTTGCACAAAAGATACGACAAGTAAAAAAGTAAAAAAACGTCCTGATTATCGTTGTGAAACTTGCGAAGACGGACGTATTAGCTGCGTTTCACGCCTCAATCAGAACGATTTTTTATCTTTTTTCTTTTGCCATACTTTTATGCAAAGGTCTCATATTATTACAAAAAAAATTTTTGATAACTTTTACTCAAAGGGATTGTTGTGCCATCTTCAAGTATTATGCTGTTATTTTTCACTTCTTTAACAAAGCTAAAATTTACCCAGTGAGAACGATGGGTTTGAGCTCCGATGGTTGACTCTAACATTTCTATCGCATCTCTTAATCTTAGGCGAATATGTTCGCTACCTAATTCGGTTTGTACGTATAAATAGTGATCATCTGCTTTTAATCTTAATACCTTATTCGCTTTTTGTAAATTATAAGGCAGTAACATTTTAATTCCTTTGGGGATTGATTTTTCTGGTTGTTTTTCCTCTATATTTTTCACCAATTTATGTTCATAAAATAAACCCTCTCGAATATTGGTTATTCCAAAAACAATAGTCAAAAAAGAGGAAATTCGAAAATTCATATCATTTACTCTTGATTGTATCCATAAGCCATAACTGAAAATCATAAAAAAGTTCCATATAAGTGTTTGGAAATAGAGATATGACCAGCTAAGTTCCCAAGGCGTAAGTGACAAATTAAGCAAAACAAGAATGGCAGACAAAGGGAAAGCAGCAATAACCGCACTCACAGCAAAAACAATCAATAACTGCGTACGATCAAAAGCCTCGGCAACAAAAGCTTTTTTAAATAATTCAGAAAAACCGATGATGCCAAGATGATTTAATACATACCCCGAATGTATTGCCAAAAACCAATATAAAAAACTTTTATACCATACAAGATTTTCAAAATTATAGGGCGTAATCGCAGTAATAAATAAGCTAATTACTATGTTTGGAAGAATAATAGGGATGCGTTTTTCTTGCTTCATTAAGGATTTTTCACGATACGTAAACGAATAAATAGATTGTTTGGCGAAAAAAAATTATCATAGACGACTAATTTTACAATAAACCGATTTTCCTTATTAGAATTTTGTTTAGGCTTTTGCGGTTATATATAGCTGCAATTATTTTTAACTTTAAATAATACAATGACAATGCTCAAAAAAATAATAAAACTATTTTTCATTAGTCTATTGACAACTTTTTTTGCGATAAATGCTAATGCCCAGTCAGAGATTCCAGCTCTTATTAAAAATACACCTTATCAATCCTATAAAGAATTGCATCGCTCATTTTTTGAAACACGAAATGAGAAAAAGGATAGTCAGGATAACGAAAAATTATGGCGAGAAGCTGTTAATAAAAAACCGGATGATTTATTATTGCGTGCTTATTGGGCATCCTCTCTAACACTTATTGGTCGTGATAGTTGGATGCCTTGGAATAAGATTAAGTACGCTGAGGAGGGAATCAAAGTTTTTCAAGAAATAGATAACAAATTAAGCGATAAGAAAATCACAAAAAAATTGGGCGAAACCATGGGCTTTCATACTTTTTCTCTATTCGATATTTGGTTTGTTGAGGCACAAACTCTTCTTAGCCTGCCTGATGGAATTTTCAAAACGCACTCACAGGGTAAAGCCATTTTACAAAGTATCATCAATCATCCAAACTTTCCCAAAGCAGCTCCTGAATTTCAAGCAAGCGTTAAAGAGTATATAGAAGAAGTGAATAATGAAAACGCAGAAAAATAATGACAAAACACATAAATCAAAAGAATCGATTATCGCCTATGCTTTCCTTCAAGAATGTTCGTAAAACATTTGCTGAGATGGTCGTTCTTAAGAACATTGATTTTAATTTGCAAGGCAGTGAGATGGTTGGGCTTGTTGGACCTTCGGGGTCTGGAAAATCGACCATTTTAAATATTGCTGGCTGTATTGATAACGTTACTGCCGGAGAGGTTACCTTCAATGAGCAAGCGACTGAAAAAATGTCAAAAATTGAAAAAAATAATTTAAGGCGTTCAGATATTGGCTTTATTTTTCAGCACTTTCAATTAGTCGAATCGATGAGTGTTCGACAGAATATTGAGCTACCATTGCGACTACTCAATTACAGCCGCAAAGAAAGAAAAAAACTCTCACAAGAGATTATCGATGCTTTGGGAATATCGGCAATTGCTGACAAACTCACTACGCAAATTTCTGGTGGACAAAAACAACGCACCGCAATAGCCAGAGCTTTAGTAAAAAAACCTAAACTAATCATTGCCGATGAACCAACAGCAAGCCTTGATAAGGAAAATGCCGATGCCGTTTTTAAATTATTTAAATCCTTTTTAGAGACAATGCAAATCAGCTTATTAATGGCAAGCCACGATCAACAGGCATTAACCCAAATGCACCGAGTCATTACCTTGGAAAAAGGTGAAATTATTTCCACAACATAATACTAAAATTTCTATGAACCAGTCAATATTCCATCTTTCGTTGTGCAATTTCAAGGCACGCTTACGGCGTACACTGTTAAATATCTTGCTCATCACCACCGCAACCACTGGGCTAATGACCATTGCTGGTTTTGGGTTATTTACCTACGTCTCTTTAGAACAAAGAAGTGCCAGAGAAACCGGGCATTTGGTACTTAGCAATCCTTTACAATTCGCAAAACCAGAAAACCGCTTGATGGAGCACGGATTGGAAAATCTTGATGCGGTAAAAAAAGAGTTATTTAAAAATTCTGATGTATTGCACGCCCTACCCGTTATTAATTTTCAGGGATTGATTGCCAATGATAATAAATCAGTCACGTTTTTAGGGCGTGGCATTGACCCTAAAGAAATCACTGTTCGAGGTCCATTTATCAACCTTATCAAGGGTTCATCAATAAACTACAAATATAACTCACAAGATGACCCAGAAGTTATGTTGGGTAAAGGGTTAGCGAAAAATTTATCGGTAAAAATAGGCGATTATTTAACGCTACTTTCAAATACAGTTGATGATAGTTTAAATGGTTTTGATGTTAAAGTGGTCGGTATTTCCGAAACAGGCATTCCAGAAATTGATAATCGAACCTTGTTTACCCACTATCAAACGGCTCAGGATCTTCTATCAACAGACAAAGTCAATCAAGTGGCTATTTATCTTAAAGAGCTCTCTTTTCTACAAAGGGCAGGCAAAAAAATCACTTCTGCTTTTCAGGATTTAAAAGTCACCTATTGGGATGAGTTAGCCGTGTTTTACCAAGGAGTAAAAAATCTTTATAATACGATTTTTTACTTTGTTGGTTCAATTACCTTTGTGATTATTTTCTTTGCCGTATTCAATCTGATAAGCACTTCTATTTGGGAGCGTACCAGAGAATTTGGGGTATTAGCATCTCTCGGTTTTGCACCCAAAGAAATTATGCTGAGTTTATTATTGGAATCCACCCTAATTGGTCTAATATCTATGGTATTTGCAACAATTATTTATGGCGGAGTTAGCGTCGCTTTGCTATTCTCTAACATTATGATGGCGCCCCCTCCTGGACAAACAACAGGCTACCCTCTGCAAGTAATTTTTTCAGGAGAAATTATTCTATATATTGCATTGATCACATTTTTTATTGTTCAGTTATCCACCTTTCTTGCAAGCACTAAGATCAATAAACTTTCTATTACTCAATCACTAATGCACCTATGAAAATACATTATATTTCACTCATTTTTTTGTTTTTATTCCCCACTTTTGCTCTGACTAACGAGCTACCTAACAAGCCCGGTAGTCGTGCCGATGCGTGGTTAAAAAAAGCCGATACCTATATGAATGCATTAGACAGTGAATTAATGGTGAATGTGCAAATATTTGAAAAAGAAAAACTTATAAAAGAAAGGCAGTATCAAGTCTATACCAAAAATCCACGAAAAACCATTGTACTTTTTCATCATCAGGCAGAGAAAGGGCAAAAGGTGCTAATGAAGGAGCATAATTTCTGGATGTTTCTTCCCCGTAGTAAAAGAGGTTTGCGAATAACGCCCCAGCAAAAACTCTTTGGTGATGCTGCCACTGGCGACATCACCAATATTCGCTGGAGTGATGATTATCAAGGAAACGTGAACTCTTGTGATGAAACCCAATGCGAATTAGTACTTGAAAAAAAACGCCGTGGACCAACGTATAAAAAAATCTTACTCTATCTCGATAAGAAAAACGCACTACCGCTCACTGCAAAATTACATCTTAATAAACACAAAGTCGCTAAATACGCACACTATTTTTTTAGAAAAACCGAGGATGGTTATCAAATAAGCAAAATCGAGTATAAAAATGCCATTAAAAAGAAACAAAAAACTTTTGTTAATTTCTCAAACATTATCGAGAAAAAAACGCCAAGCCGTTGGTACACGCCATCTTATTTATCAACACATGCAACATTAAAATAAACCAATGATAAACAGAAAATTCATTAGGCTACCGTTATTTATTTTTTTTCTCCCGTTAATCAGCACACAAGCCATATCCTATCAAAGTGCCTTACAAAATAACTTAGAGATTAAAGCCGACTATCAATATCAACCCAAAAGAACAAACCGCTTATTAAATCCTGACAAAAATAAACACGAGCAACAGTTTATCAGTGTCTTTAACCTTAACCTATCCTATAATGACTCCTATTTTTTAGAAAGTGAACTTGTCGGGAAAATAGATAATATCATTGATGGAAATTACGATGATTCCGAAAAAGAAGTAACGTTTAAAAATCGACAAGTCTATGGTAAATGGGATATTGGAGACTATCAACTCAGTTTAGGCAGACAACGATTTGACTCTGGTGTCAGCTATTTTTACCAGCCTCTACGCTTAAATCGTAAATCAAGGAATCCCTTTAAAATTCAAGCAGAAACGGGGATTTGGAACATTCAACTCCAACAATATGCCGATAATGGTTCACATCAACTCACTCTATTCCAACCTGAACAAAGCACCACTTACCGCCAAACATTTAAACAACAGGACTGGGCAATAGACTACCTATTCAAATTTTTTGGCAATCAATGGGATGGATATTTTAGAACACAAGCCAATCAAGATAATAAACAACTATCCTTTGCCTTTAGTCAAATTGTCAATGACCATTTAGAAATCCATAGCAGTCATCGTTTTTATGAAGGTGGATGGAAATTCTCCCTCAAAAAACCCAACGATAATTTACGCCCTCTCACTGCCGAACAAGGAATACAAATCGAAGAGCAACAAGAAGTTTCTCAACAACATTTGCTTGGTATTAATTTCACAATAAATCCCCAAGGAGGTGAAGACGGGAAAGGAGACAAACAATTCAATCTGATTTCAGAATACATACATAATGAAAATGCCCCAGATGATTTATTTTGGTCAGAGCTTAATCAGTTATTAGACTCGCATGGAAAATTTGGAATTCCCAAAGATACTCTCACCATATTAGCACACGATAGCAAATATCGAGACTCACTCTTCAACCGCTTTACTTTTCAAAATCGATTCGCCGAAAAAATCATCGAAACATCACTCAACTGGCGTATTGCAAAGACTCACCAATCATATGAGCATTTTGTCGCCTTAAAAATAAGCTATGAAAAAGAAACCTTAAGTATTCTACAACAAACCCTATTCCCTAACAAAATCAGCTTTAGAGCAGGATATCATCTTGATGAAGCGGATGATAGCTTTCATAATATCATCCCTAATCAAGCCACCTATCAATTCCAAATGCAATGGAATCGTTAAGGCTACCCGGCCCTAATGGATAAATTCTTCTCCTTTGGATAGGTGCCATAAAATGGCAAAGCAGTTATCCTAATAACTATTACTTTCCTTCCTCACTTTATCCGCACTTTTCTCTAATTCAGAAAAAGATTTGTCTATTCTCTTTCTTGTTTCTTGAGTATTATCCTTAACCGCAGAAGTCTTATCTCCACAAGAAGCAATAAACACACTACTCAAAAATACAACTAATACACTCAACCCTATTTTTTTCATTGTTCTAATTTTTATTTAAAGGTTATAAAAATCACTTTAGGCTACTTCTATTAGATATGGGACGATAGAAAAAAGATGAAAAATTATTCCCAATGAGACGGAAAAAGTGAGTAATAACCATTCTATTGCCATTTTTTTCAACGACATTGGGGAAAGTTTTTCGCTTTTTTACACGAGTCATATTTAATAGAAGTATCCTTTCATATTACAATTTTACAAGAGATAATCATAAACACTCTTATAAATACCAAATCAAAAATCACCTCAATGTTAAGAATTGACGAACTTAATCTTCGCTACGGAGCAAGAATCATTTTCAAAGAGTGCCAATTTTCCATCGAGGAAAAAGAGCGAGTATGTATTATCGGTCGCAATGGGGCTGGCAAATCAACTTTACTGAATATTATCACTGGAAAAATTGAGGCAGACTCGATTGAAATACATACGCAAAGAGAGTTGCGTATTAGCAAATTAGAGCAAGAACTACCCAAGAACAAAGAACTTACCGTGCGGGAATTAGTTTATCAGGGGCTGAGCAAACAATTAGAACTGATTGAGCAATATCAACAATTTTCAGAAATAGCAACAACTGATGAACAGTTTAAACAGCTTTCAGAGCTCCATTCACAAATTGATGCTGCTGGTGCTTGGCATATTGAGCAACAAATTGATTCTGTCTTAACTGAGATGAACCTATCTGCTTCTCAAAAATTAAGCGAATTGAGTGGTGGTTGGCAACGTCGTGCAGCACTGGCAAAAGCCTTAGTCTCAAATCCTGATTTACTACTTCTCGATGAACCAACCAACCATCTTGATTTAGCTGCCATTGACTGGTTAGAAAAACGCTTGCAATCCTACCAAGGTGCCATTTTATTTATTACTCATGATCGCAGTTTTCTAAAACGTCTCGCAACACGAATCATTGAAATTGATCGAACTAAAATCTATTCTTGGCAAGGGAACTATAATGAGTATTTAAAAAATAAAGAACTTGCAAATCATTCTGAAGATAAAAACAATCAAGATTTTGATAAGAAACTTCAGCAAGAAGAGATTTGGATTCGCCAAGGCATTAAGGCACGCCGTACACGCAATGAAGGACGGGTGCGAGCCCTCGAAGAAATGCGGCAACAAGCCTCTGAAAGGATTAAGCGTGAACGTAAAGCAAAAATCCGTATTCAAGAAGGTGACTTATCAGGGAAAAAAGTTATTGAAGCATTTAAGCTCTGCAAAAGCTATCAAAACAATGTGGTTTTAGATAAATTTAATCTGCGTATTTTCCGTGGCGAGCGGATTGGTTTAATTGGTAATAATGGGGTTGGTAAATCCACTTTGCTGAAAATTTTACTAAAAAAAATCCCTGTAGATAGCGGCACTGTAAAACTTGGCACCAACCTCCAAATGGGATATTTTGATCAAGTTCAACGTGATTTATTATTAAATAAAACAGTAGCCTACAATGTTGGCGATGGGAGTGATTATGTGGAATTTAACGGTAAATTAATACACGTTATCGGCTATTTAAAAAATTTTCTCTTTAGTCCTGATCGTTCAATGACCAAAGTTTCTGCTTTATCAGGAGGGGAGCGTAATCGGGTTGCATTAGCCAAATTATTTACCAGCTCAACTAATTTTTTGATTCTTGATGAACCAACTAATGATCTTGATATTGAAATGTTGGACGCCTTAGAACAAACCCTACTCGACTATCAAGGAACCATTATTCTGGTTAGCCACGATCGGGAATTTTTGGATAATGTAGTCACCAGTACATTAGTTTTTGAAAATAACAATCAAATTACTGCCTACCCCGGTGGTTACAGCGACTGGCTACGCCACGGCAAAGAACTTAAAAATATTGAAGATAATACGAAAAAAATAACTGACCAAAAAAAACAAAAAACGCCCAACAAGCCAAAAATATCTTACATAATGAAAAAAGAATTAGAGAAGCTACCCAATCAAATTGATAAAATAGAGAAGAAAATCCAAGCAATAGAAGAAATCATAGGGGCGCCTGAATTTTACGAAAAACCGCATAGCCAACAAAAACCCGAACTAAACCAATTAAACACCCTAAAAAAAGATTTAGACAAACTAACTACCCGCTGGGAAGAATTAGAGAGTTTGGATTCTTAACATCCATCCTTCTTAACTACTCGCTCGGTTGAAGCTGGATATTTTTTTAGACCCTCTTGCGGACGAATAGGTCTTTGTACTAAATTGCCTTTGCAATTCGGACAAATGCCAAACAAAACCTCCTCAGAACAACACCGACAAAAAGTACACTCAAAAGTACAAATCATAGCATCTGCAGAGTGAGGTGATAGGTCTTTATCGCAACATTCACAGTTTGGTCTTAGTTCTAACATAATGAAGATTACCGGCAAATGGCTAAAGAAATTAGATAATCCATCCCACTTTTGTGCAGAAGTCTCATTTTATGAATTTTTGATTTCGGTTCTTTTCTTTCTAAATAAATCCCTCAAATCAATAGAAGGTAATGTATATGATCCCAAACCGGCTTTAGATGTCATTTGAAATAAGATCGACCTAATTTCCGCAATTGCAATAGAAAGTGCAGAAAAGAATTGTAAATTTTGCTTATCTTGTTCGGTTACCTCATCATCAATAGAGAATAAAAAGCGATTCTTCATCTCAATAATATATCCCGAATGTTTTTTTCGTTGTTTATTTATTTTGATGGTGGTTTTAATAAGAAAAAAATCGTCATCCTCTTGCTTGGGAGTTAGTAAATCAAAATCAAACTCTATCGGAAGATGCTCTAAATTAATCTCTACTTCTTTTTTCGACAGCCATTTTTTAATAGATACCTCATCAATAGAGATATTACTTAAAGAAAGAGCAGATTTTTGTAACTCAATCATTTTATGGTTTAAGCCGCACTTGGAAATTCCTTATCAACTTCATCTGCCATATTTGAAGCAGTAGGGACATTGGACATCCAAGAATCTATATTGGCTGGTGAAAAGTCCAATTTTGCTTTTTGTTCCACAGGTTTTTGATGAAAAGCATACTTAAAATCAAGTTGATGGGCTATTTTGCTTAGCGTTTTAAAATTAATAAATTTATTATGCACAAACACCTGAGAAATATAGCTTGGAGACACATCTAACAACTTTGCTAGTTTCTTTTTACTTATCTTCTCTCGAAGCATATGCTTTTCTATTTCTATCAAATAATCTGCCATCAATAAATGTGCATAATTTGTAATCTGTTGCTCTTCTGAAGGTTGGCTTAACTGTTCAAAAAAATCGCTAAGCGGTGCTTTAAGTGCTTTGTTCATAATATTACCTTTATTTCTCTCTCTATTTTTTCAAAAATATTTTTTTGTATATGGTTGTGCTTTTGAGTTTTTTTAGATTCTAATAAACGCCACAAAATAATCCATTTCCTCTTCTCAAAAGCAAGTTGAACACAATAAATGCGAGTATTTAAGTCATTGAAATTAAATCGAATAGCCCAAATTTGCAATCCAATTCCATATTCTGTTGCATACCTAATTGTTTTTTCATGTTTATATATTCCACTGTGCGTTTTATTTTCATTCAAAAGATATATTGCAGATTTAAATTTTTCTTCTCCTGGTGGGTTTTTTGTAAAAAATTCTTCAATTGCATTTTTAGCATCATTACGAATAAAAATTTTTCTGTGTGTATTATCATTTTGTGATATAGGTGAAACGTATTTTTTCAACCTATCAAGAAGAGCTTTTTCTATCTCTACAACTAAAGAAAAATCCTTGTGATGATTGAAAGTCATAATTACCTAAAGACAACTAAATTATAAGACAAAATGAACCTATTGGTTAATTTTTGATGAAAAATCATTAAGACTCTACTCATCAATAGATTTTTCCAGTGCGGATTGTAATTTTTGTTGGTCTCGATTAAAGGCATCAATTAGTGCTTGGCGGATTTGATAATCGCGTTCAAAACCTTGGAAAGAAATCGACTTTCCATTGAGTTGCTGAGACCATTTGGTGCTTTGATTTGCCAAGTCAATAATGCTGACAAAAACCTCTACTCGCACTAATTTTTTCGCTTTAAAAATATCAATGGATTGTATTTTTGCTCGTAGAGCGTATTGTGCCTGTTCTTGGTTTGTGACAATTTTACTCACCCCATTTTCACCCAGAACCTTGGTGATTGATAGAGCTAATTGCTTTTGATGTTCGCCTTCAACTTGTATGGTGAATATCTGATTTTTGAATTTAGCTTGCTCTTTATCTTTAGCATCTTGTATCGCCTTGTCGATACTACTCTTAGAGACTTTGACAGCACTATAAACACTACCAGAATTCGGATCAACCCAATGAGCATAGATGCTACTGTTTTTAAGCAAGGCATCGCTGGCTATTGTGGTGCTGGCTTGTCCGCTTTCGCTACCACTACGAGTGGCTGTATTGCTTTTACGAATCAATAAAATTTCACTTCTAACCTGCGTTTCTAACATTCTGGAAAGATTACCACGTGCATTGGTCGATGCTTCTTTGACATCAATGGTTTTTAATCCAGTACATTGAGCAACGCCTTGACTATAATAAACGCCATTTTTTAACCCTTCAGTATCCACCCAACTTGGTCTTGGTTTGACTTTAAAATAACCAACACAACTGTGAGCTTGCTCTTTTTTCTTACTTTTGCTTCCACAAGCTGATAGTAAAAATAAAGATAATACCACCCATATAACAGTTGAAAAAATTTTTGGTTGACTATGTGTTATTCTTGACATCATTCACCTCTGGATTGCTGCTTAACTTTTTCATCATCAGCCATTCTTTTTTCAATGCGACGAATTGCTTGTGGGATTTTAGGCAAAGGCTCATCATCGATTTTATTCTGTGCAGCCTTATAAAAAGTCAATGCTTGAGAAAGGTTAGATTTTAATTCAGCACAAACACCGAGATTATAATAAATCGCTGGAGAATGGGCATATTTTGCAGAAGCTTGTTTAAAGAAGGTGCAGCCACGATCAATATTACCATTCTCAACTAACTTTAAGCCCTTTTCAAACAACTCCAAAGCATCATCCTTATCATCTAAGTTACTACCATCATCCTCATCTAACATTTCAATCGTCACTTGCTGTCTATACGGAGCAACATCCTTACGCATTGAAGACACAGCTTGATTAAAAGCACTTTCCTTTAACTCCTCTTGAGTAGCAGGTGAGCCGCGATCCGTACAATAATAATTCCGATCACTACCTGAATAATTTCCTTGGTAGTTACTCTTAGCTGTTTCTACACTAACAAACTTAACGTTCACCTGTATTCCTGTCGATTGAGTAAAGCAATTTACTCGATAAATTCGATAGCGTTCACAAACTCTTTTTTTCTTTTTGTTCTTATACCACCGCACACAAGTATTGAAATCTGTACGCTCTTCAGAGGTACGTACTCTATCTACCTTAGGGAGAGATATACTTCCCACCACTAACGTATCAGCTCCTGAAATATTACCGACTTTAACACTCTCTTGTTCATTTAATAATCCGGATTGAGAAAGTTTTTGTTCCTCTATAATTTTCTGTAAAGCCTCACGCTCAACTACCTCAAAATAGGACTGACCATCCACTTTGATTTGGCGAAAAAACGATTCAACTTTCTGGGTATAAAGTCCGTTAGTGTCCCCTTTAAATTTGATAAAGGCAATTTTTTTAGACTGCTTAAGCCCATCAACTCTCGCCGGCATAAGCACCTCCTTCTTAACCTTAGGCGGAGAAGAACAACCAAACAACAGAGAAAGCACGGCAACCACTATACTAATTTTTATCTTTGAATAATGCATTTTTATATTTTTTTCCTGAAGCAACAATTATAAAAAAATCAAACTGAAAAGCCAATTAGAGACCTTTGCATAAAAGTATGGCAAAAGAAAAAAGATAAAAAATTGTTCTGATTGAGGCGTGAAACGCAGCCAATACGTCCGTCTTCGCAAGTTTCACAATGAAAATCAGGGCAATTTTTTGCTTTTTTATTTGTCATATCTTTTGTGCAAAGGTCTCAACTAATTTATTATAACAACCAAAGCAATATCACGAAAAAAAACTCCTTATTTTTTTATTGATTTTTATATTTTTTCTTGCTATAATTGACTGCTTTTTTCCTCAAAAGATTGGGACTTTTTATCCCATCAAAATATATAAAATATACACTCTTGAACACGTCAACACAGAATCACCTTATCCCAACCTATAATCGTTTGCCTATCACCTTTAGCTATGGGAAAGGCTCATGGTTATACGATAAGCAAAAAACACCCTATCTCGATATGCTTAGTGGCATCTCCGTCACCAACTTGGGGCATAGCCATCCCAAACTTATCAATTGCTTACAAGAGCAAAGCCAAAAAATCTGGCACACCTCAAATATCTATCATATAGAAACCCAACAAAAACTCGCTGATAAACTCTGTAAAATCAGTGGAATGAAACAAGCTTTTTTCTGTAATAGCGGAGCCGAAGCAAACGAGGCTGCCATTAAAATTGCTCGCTTATACGGCAATAACAAAGACATTAAAAATCCAGCTATTTTAACTTTTGAAAACAGCTTTCACGGCAGAACAATGGCTACACTCACTGCCACTGGAAATCCCGCCGTAAAAAAAGGATTTACCCCCCTGCTTGAAGGCTTCTACAGTGCACAACTTAATGATCTTGAAAGCGTCAAAAACCAATTAGAGCAACACCCTAACATTGTCGCCATATTTGTTGAACCCGTGCAAGGCGAAGGTGGTATTATCCCAGCCACCAAAGAATTTTTAACTGACCTACAAAAAATAACTCAAGAAAAAAATCTTCTCCTAATGCTTGATGAAATCCAGTCTGGTGTTGGACGCACAGGACAATGGTATGCCCATCAAGCAGCAAATATTACCTGCGATGTTATGACCACTGCAAAAGCTCTTGGCAACGGTTTTCCAATTGGTGCCTGTCTCGTTAATAACAAAGCATTAGACATCTTTTCACCCGGTAATCACGGCTCAACCTTTGGCGGCAACCCACTTGCCTGCTCCGTTGCCTACCAAGTGCTTGAAATTATAGAACAAGAAAATATTCTTGAAAAAGTAAAAAAAAACAGCGAACACTTTCAACACGCCCTTAACCAACTCAAAAATAAACACCACTTTATTCAAGAAATACGCATTAGTGGACTAATGATTGGTATTGATATTAACACTGACGCCATTGAAGTTGCTAAAATTGTTCCACAAGCCTTAGAAAATCACCTACTAATCAACCTTACCGCTGGCAATACCGTACGCTTGCTACCACCACTTAACTGCACAGAAGAAGAAATTGAACTCGCCATAGAACGTTTAGAAAAAACCTTACTTAACTCTTGAGACCTTTGCACAAAAGATATGACAAGTAAAAAAGTGAAAAAACGTCCTGATTTTCGTTGTGAAATTTGCGAAGACAGACGTATTAGCTTCATTTCACGCCTCAATCAGAACGATTTTTTATCTTTTTTCTTTTGCCATATTTTATGCAAAAGTCTCAACTTGCAAAAAACACAATAATTAAAAGAAGCTATCTCTATACAAAATGAATACCAATCCTAAGCATTTCCTTACCCTATCCGACCTCACTGCTGAACAAATAATTGCACTTATTGATCGAGCAATAGAGCTCAAAACCCAAAGAAAAAACCATCAGCCCCACCCTACATTAGAAGGCAAAATCCTTGCAATGATTTTTGAAAAAGCTTCCACCCGTACTCGCATATCCTTTGAAGCAGGAATCATCCAACTTGGAGGACAAGCCCTATTTATTGCCTCCAAAGATAGTCAAATGGGACGTGGTGAACCAATCTTTGATACTGCAAAAGTCATTAGCAGTATGGTTGATCTTGTAATGATGCGAACTTACAGCCACCAAACCATCACAGAGTTTGCTGAAAACTCCACCGTTCCTGTCATCAATGGCTTAACAGAAGAGCACCACCCCTGCCAACTACTCGCTGATTTAATGACCATTAAAGAAAACTTCCCCAACTTAGAAAATCTAAAAATTACCTGGATTGGCGATGGTAACAATATGTGCAACAGCACCATTGAACTCGCTCATATACTCGGATTAGAACTTGCCATCTACACCCCAGAAGGCTACCAGCCCCAATCAAAACACCTACCAAAATCAAATAAAATCAAACTCTGCAATAACTTAGAAGAAGCCATAAAAGATTCCCATATCGTCTCTACCGATGTCTGGGCAAGCATGGGAGACGAACAACAAGCCAAACAACGCCAAAAAGCTTTTGCCCACTGCCAAGTCAATCAAAAAAATATGCAACTAGCAGATAAAAATGCCATCTTCCTACACTGTCTCCCAGCCCATCGAGGAGAAGAAGTAACAGCTGAAGTGATTGACGGTACACAATCCAGAGTATGGCAACAAGCAGAAAATCGCCTACATGCCCAAAAAGCCCTAATGGAGCATTTGCTCAACTAATACAAACTACGTATTATCGACTACATGCTTTTAACTGAATAAGTTATAGAGCTACCCTAACCCTCTAACAAATAGAAAATTTTAATCCATTATCTTACGTATCTTACTTCTTAAAACTCAACTATAAGCTATAATTTTTATAGAAGTTTGCTAAATTTTATCTACAAACCAACCTGCTTATACACAAAATAAACACACATAAGCAGGCATACACAAAACGCTACACTTAGTAAAGTAGCAATCTGTCCTAATACAAAATCAAGGACTAAATTGGTGAGTTGGCTGAGTGGTTGAAAGCGCTCCCCTGCTAAGGGAGTATGGGGTAAAACCCCATCGAGGGTTCGAATCCCTCACTCACCGCCATAATTGAAATATAAAACCCTTTGATTTATAAAAATTTATGGTGGAATAGTTTTTATTACTCTAACTTATGCTTATCAAAATGAAACCTTATGTAAAGGTCTCATCATAGTTGTTTTTTGCTTGCAAACCTTATAAAATAGCTATAATAGCTACTACAACATTTTCAGTATTTTTTTAATTTTTGGAGAACAACGCAATCAAAGTAATCACCTCAAAAGAAGCTCAAAATTCATTTGGGAGTTTTTTAGATTCAGTTCAACGAGAACCAGTGGTCATAACAAGAAGAGAGCGACCTGTCGGGGTGATGATTTCTATGGATAATTTACCTGCTATTTTCGATTTAGCCGAATCAATAAAAAAAACGATTGAGGCAGGCATTAAAGCAGGTCTTGAAGATTCAAAAATAGGACTAGGTAAGGAGTCAACAGATGAGTATATTGCGGAACTAAAACAAGAATTGCAAGTGAGAATCGACGCTAAACAGAGTATATAAAGCGTTACAGCATAAAAATTATGCCAACTGCTCGTACAAGCTTGCTTGCAATCGGTGAGTATATTCCATTAGATAATCCAGTAAGAGCAAAAAACGCTTTCTATTTTTCCCTACTCAGGAAAAGTAGCTGAGGACTTAGAGTTTAAGCAAGAAATCAGAGTTTGGAATTACGGACGATACAATACCTATTATCTGGTTATTGAGAGCGAACAACTGGAACAACTGATAGAAGTACTGTTTGTGTTTAATGCAAGTCGTGATATTCAAAAACTGATGGACAATTTATAATTGTAAATACAATCAAAATAATTCTTTGCTCTTCCGGCTTTCCTACCACGTACTAAACACCTAAATTAAAACCTCCATTTTTTGATTTAAAATAACACACAGGCTCTATTTCCAAACATAAGCAAAGCAGTTTTAACACCTAATCACTACTAAAAAATATGAGTAACATTAAAAAACAACTTATTGCTTCTTCAAAAGCTGGAAATTTTCTTGTCAAGATTTTTACATTTTATTCACAAGAAAAAAACGACCAAAAAGATTTAGAAAAGCATTTGATTGACCTACATAATACAGGGAAAATAAATATTATAAAGGAATTTCATAAACTCAAAAATATTGATGAAGCATATAATTTTTTCAAAACTCGAGAAATTTTAGAACCTGTGCTTCCCAAAATATCTGCTCCTGCAAATACAGTAATGGAATGTGTAAAGCATCTTATATCTGAAGCTGGTAATGATATGGCTGCAGATACTCTCATCGCTCCTTTTATTGAATTTATGGCGGCTGACGAAAAGAGAGCTGATGAGGTATTAAATATATCTTTGGAAGAGATTGATGAGAAGTTTGATAGTATCACACCTGCAATATTAGCTGGTGCAAAGCTTAATCTCAAAGTATATGCATCAAAAACAATTGAACTTAGCCAACACAGCAACATTCAAATACAAACAAGAGCAATCCATGCCATAGGAAGAATAGATTACAACAAAGATAATGATTTAATTGTAAACGCAATAACAGCAATAGAATCCAGTATTTCCAATAACTTCAATGAGTTGCTATTTGCAACTGTATTACGAAGTAGCTATTCACTTTGCAATCACAACAGTGTCTTAGACAAAAGAGTAGCAAAAATATTTAAAACTGTTTTAAAAAACCATAATGACCATATTCTGCATATAGCGTCAAGTATTTTGGGCTTTGAAAATAATATACCCAACCCAATTGTAAAGTTATTACTAGGTGCACTAACTCATACCAAACCTCAAAACAAGGGCACACTGCTGCATATTGATTGTGGCTTGAAAAAACTGTTAGAAAAAAATCAGGCAAAAGAAATAGATAATGTTATTATCTTTCTTGAAAAAATATTGCTTAAAGAGAGTAACATCTCCATAACACAGTTTATTAGTGTTCAACAAGAAATCATCTGTAACGCTAAGATATTAAACAAAATCGTCACTAAGTGGTTGCTTTCTAAGAAATCAAGATTAGGAAAAGCAGCATCAGATTTAGTCTCCAATATTAGCCAACAACCTCTTCACCTATCAGTAGATAGAAAAAAACTACCAAAATTGGACAATGACACTTACCTATTCTTAGCAAAAAAAGCCTGCGGTTGGTTTTTTTTTCAACCAGTTAGTGCGGTAAGTTTTATTTTGTCTTTACTTGATAAAGCACCGGAAAACGAACGTCAAAAGATAGCAGAAATAGTGTTCAATCCACTGCTAATAAGTTATCCAGGAAGTGTAAAGGAATACTTGGAAAGTATGCTGCCCAATGCTTCTAAAATACAAGCGCCTATAATAAGTACTGTTATAAAAAGATTTGAAAATTACCATAACGAGTTAGAGAAGGCTCAGAAGACTAGGGAGCTAATACCCTCAGTTGCACACAGAGAAATATACCATCGATACCGCACTAGGATGATGGAGCAATCAATGCAGGAAGCTGAAAAAGATAGTCTATTTTCACATTTAGTAACCAAAAAATTAATTTTGTATGGCAATAAAGCCATTAACTATTTCAAACTTAATCCTGAGGAAATTGGAAACCGTCAAGAAATGGAGCTTCAATCTCACAGTTTGTCTGTGGAAGTTCCGACAATGGAATACTTGAATTCTAATGGATCGGAGTATATTCGACTAAATTTCCAATTGGAGGGGTGCACATCATGAAACTTATTATAAGAGAGTATTTGGCTTCACTACGAGAACGCAATGAGCTTGATGCACTGTTACAAGACTTACTTTCCCAAATGGGTTTAGAGGTATTTTCCAAACCAAGTACTGGATCCCGGCAATATGGAGTAGATATTGCTGCTTTTGGCAGTATTCAGGGAGAACCAAAAAAAGTTTATCTATTTTCAGTTAAATCTGGAAATTTGGGAAGAAGCGATTGGAATAGTGGACAGATTCAAGACCTACAACCTTCCTTAGATGAAATCATAAACACATATATTCCAACCCACTTACCTACTAAATACAAAAATGATCCTATTGAAATATGCATTTGTTTCGGTGGAGATATGAAAGAAGAGGTTAGACTTAACGTTACGTCTTATGAAAACACGCATACTACTGAGCGAATTTCCTTTAGTGAATGGGGTGGAGAAAAAATTTCCGATTATATTGAACAGTACCTTCTAAAGGAAGAATTATTGCCGGAAAATTGTCATCGCTTATTGAGGAAATCACTGGCGATGCTTGATGAGCCGGATATATCAGTAAAACACTATCGCCAACTAATTGAATCTATTAGTGCTAAAGAATATACAAAAGACAAAGATAGGCTAACAGCCATCCGACAACTATATCTCTGTATATGGATTCTTTATTCTTGGTGCAGAGAGGCAGATAACGTTGAAGCAGCCTTTCAAGCAAGTGAAATTTCACTATTACATGCATGGCAGATCGTTAAACCTCATCTTGGTAAAGAGGGTAAGACCTCACAGTCCATTCTTCAAACTATAAATGCTATCCGTGCTCTACAAACCCAAATAAGCCTTGATTTTCTTCAACAAAAAATTATTCCGCATACAAATAATTTGTACGCTTTATCCAGTGCTACTCGACCATCTTGCCATCTTGATACTAACCTAAAACTTTTTGATATATTGGGTAGGATTGCATTAGCTGGAATTTGGTCTCATTGGTATTTACAAATGCTGCAACCAAATAACTTAGATGAGGATATTAAAGCAAAATCGCTTCAAATTAGAGACCAATATATCTCTTCAATAAAACAAATGATTATTAATAATCCTGCACTCAATTGGCCTTACAAAGAAGACCAAGCTATTGATATAACGTTGGCGATTTCATTTCTTGCAACTGATAAAAATAACCATCACTATATTCACTCTTGGTTATTCAATATGGTTAATGGAAGCGAAGATTTTTTGAAACAGAATAAATGTTATCCATGCCATCTAAGTAAATATCATGAACTGTTAGAGCACCCTCAAAATGAAGAAGGGTATAAGGAAAAAGTAACACAAGGGAGTATTTTATACCCGTATATTGCTACCTTTGCAGCTCTATTTGGTTTTGATGATATTTACGAGCAAATTCAAAAAATAAAGAGAGAACAATTACCGCATTGTAATTTTCAACTTTGGTATCCAGATGAAACATCCGAAGAACATTATTATGCAAATACAGATGTGCATGGTGCAACGCTTTGTGATGTACCTATTGATGAAAGTCAACAATCTTTTTTAGATTTGATTTTCAAGGAATGTGAAGAGAATAAAAATTTTGAAAACCTTAGTGCCATTACATTTGGTTTCTATCCAATTATTTTACTAGCTTCAAGACATCACAGACTACCAGTTCCTCCTCATTTCCTCAAACAATTTTTGACAACAGAGTAGTAACCCTATATTATATAAATTATTTGGAGAGAACTTCAATAATCGTGTAGAGAAAATAGAAATGGATATTGCATTTTGTACTATTGATAATAAAAAATATGACATTGCTTCATTCAGCAATCTAAATGAACAACAATTATCTAATTTACGTAGAGCGTTAGTTTGCCAACAATGCCAAGCACAAGGATACTATCGCAAAGAATCTAGAGATGGAAAATCAGCTTGTTTTGGGGCATACCACAAAGAAAATTGTAAACTCAAAACTCAAGGCTCCACATCACAGATTATTCTAGAAATAGTAGAAGAAGTTAACGTTATTTCCACCAATAACCAAGTTATTGATATCGCTTTTGGTGCTTATGAACTAAGTCGCAATTCATCTACTAATAATCCAATCTCAAACATAAAATCCACTTCTACAACTACATCTCAGCAACATACCAAAAAGCCTATTCAACAAAGAAATAGTCAAAGAGGATTAAAATCTCTGCTAAGAATGCTGACACATACAGATAGTTTTGCTTCTTCTGATATTGAGATAAATACTGGTACCCAACCTCCTATCAAAGCAAAAAATTTATTTGTCCATTTTGATGAGATTAGCAAAAAGCACGTAACGGAATGGTTTGGATATTGGGGAATTATCAGCCATGCTAACCCTAAAATCACTTGGCTCAATATTGCTAATCAGCAAACAGTCAGTATCTTAATTAGAGATAGTTTAAAAAATCATTTATTAAAAAGGTATAAAATTGATATTGCTGAAGAATTAGCTGGAGCTTTAATATTGGTGTTTGGAGAATTAAAGATAGCTAAAAGTGGTAAGTGGTATATAGAAATTGATAATGATAATCCCGAACATATTTTTATAAAAATTGCAAAATGAAATCACTTGAATTTATTTCCCTCCCCTACAACGGCATTTGCCTAAGAAGTTGTATTTGATTTCTTAGTTTTGCGGCTTCTTCGAAGTTTAGATCTTGGGCGTGGCGGTACATTTGTTTTTCTAACTTTCTAAGTTGTTTGATACGTTCAGCAGGTTTTGCTTTTTGGTATTCAGCGACAGCTTCAGCCGCTATTTGAGTGCTTTCATCTATGCCTGTATTGGTATCGTAGGCGGTGATGGCGCCTTCCATTTCATCTTTAATACGACGTTTTACTGATTTGGGGGTGATTTTATGTTGTTTATTGTATTCTTCTTGGAGCTTGCGACGACGGAGAGTTTCATCAATTGCTTTGTGCATTGATTTAGTCACTTTGTCTGCGTATAGAATTGCTCTGCCGTTGATGTGGCGGGCGACACGTCCGATGGTTTGAATAAGCGATCTTTCTGAACGTAAAAAACCTTCTTTGTCGGCATCGAGAATAGCGACTAAGGAAACTTCTGGCATATCTAAGCCTTCACGTAGCAGGTTGATGCCAACCAGTACATCAAATTTACCTAATCTCAAATCACGAATAATTTCTACTCGTTCAACGGTATCAATGCGTGAGTGTAAATAACGCACTCGTAAGCCATTGGAGCTTAGATAATCGGTTAAATCTTCAGACATTCTAATAGTTAGGGTGGTGATTAGCACACGTTCATCTTTTGCGATGACTTTTTTGATTTCATCAAATAAATCATCGACTTGAGTGCTGGCAGGTCGCACTTCAATTTTGGGGTCTAATAAACCCGTGGGGCGGACTAATTGCTCGACTACCCGTTGGCTATGCGTTTTTTCATAATCGGCTGGGGTGGCTGAAACAAAAATACTTTGTGGCATCATTTGTTCAAATTCTTCAAAACGAAGTGGGCGATTGTCTAATGCCGAGGGTAGGCGAAAACCGTATTCAACCAAGTTTAATTTGCGTGAATGATCGCCCTTAAACATTCCGCCAACTTGGGGAATCGTAATATGACTTTCATCAATAATCATTAGGGCATCATCTGGAAGATAGTCCAATAAGGTGGGTGGTGGGTCGCCTTGATTTCTACCTGAAAGATAGCGAGAGTAATTTTCAATTCCGGTACAATAGCCTAATTGCTGAATCATTTCTAAATCGTATTGAGTGCGTTGTTGCAGGCGTTGCTCCTCAACTAATTTATTATTTTCTTTTAAGTATTCTAAATGGTTTTTTAACTCAATTTTTATTTGTTCGCTGGCGTATTGTAGGCGTTCTTCTGGGGTGACATAATGCGTTTTAGGATAGATGGTTGCACGTGGTACTTTTTGTGTGGTTTTCCCCGTAAGTGGATCAAACCACGAGAGTTCTTCAATTTCATCATCAAATAAGGAAATGCGAATAGCGTAGTTTTCACTGTCGGCAGGATAAATTTCAATGTTCTCACCGCGCACTCGAAAAGTTCCTCTAAAAAGTTCCACTTCATTACGTACGTACTGCATTTCTGAAAGTCTTTGTAAAATAGCACGTTGGTTGATTGTTTCACCACGATTAACGTGCAGTAGCATTTTCATCCACTGGTTGGGATCCCCAAGTCCATAAATTGCCGAAACTGTTGCAACAATAATGGCATCTTTACGTTCCATAATTGCTTTGGTAGCAGAGAGGCGCATTTGCTCTATATGTTCATTAACTGCGGCATCTTTTTCGATATAGGTGTCTGATGAGGGTACATACGCTTCTGGTTGGTAGTAATCATAGTAAGAAACAAAATACTCAACTGCATTTTTAGGGAAGAAATCTTTAAATTCACCATAGAGCTGGGCGGCAAGGGTTTTGTTATGTGCCAGTACAATTGCCGGACGTTGTAATTTGGCAAGCACATTGGCAATGGTAAAGGTTTTACCTGAGCCGGTTACTCCCAGTAGGGTCTGATATTTTTCGCCTTGGTTAATTCCTTGAATCAGTGATTGAATTGCCTCTGGCTGATCTCCATTGGGCTGGAAATCACTGTGTAAATCAAAGGGACCTGGTTCTATTTGCATCATTAAAGAATATATTCCAATACTAATTTGCTTCCAAAAACCCCAATAATCAATAAGGAGCAAGCCCCCAATGCCCAACGGGCTGATTTTTGCGGGGTTAAAATATAGCGTTTTCTTAAAAATAATAAAAAGCCAAAAATTAGCCATGCGAGAATGGTAAAAACAGTTTTATGCGACACTTGCTGCAAAAGCCAATCGTCTAAAACAATAATGCCACTGATAATGCTAATACTCAAACCAATAAAAGCAACTCGACTCAAGTCATAAAAAAGTTTTTCATTATGTTCTAAGGAGGGAATTAAGTTCTGCCACCACCCTTGTTTGCGTGCTTTTAGCGTTCTTTCTTGGAGGGAGAAAATAATCGTCTGAAGAATCACTAAACCACATAAACTATAGGCGATTACCGAGCTTAGGGCGTGAAAGACAATCGCATAATTATCGATCAAAATAGCTTCTTTCAAAGGGAGTAAAAGGTCAACCGATAGGACCAGTAAATTAAGAATAATAATAAGAAAAAATATTAATGGAGAAAAATGATTGCTAATAAAAATACGGGTGGTCAAAAGCATAAACCAAAACGTTAGCCCTAACATTTTTAATAAGCCCATATCAATTGCATTATCTTGTTTCATTGCGTTAAAAACATAGATAAAATGCACCAGCATAACGCTATAAACAATGAGCTTAAAGGTTCTTTGTTGGCTCAACTCAAAAGCATCCTTTTCCCCATCAGTTCTAAAACCAATCATAAGATAAAAAGCAAGCCCTGCATAGCCAAGCAAGGAAAGTACAGAAAAGATAAAAACAATGATTTGGGACATTAAAAGAAGATGTATATTCTGTTAAAATTTAGTTAGGTTACCTATAGCAATATAAAGGGCTACCTCAACTTATCTTATCAATTATAAAAGCATTACACTATGTTTGATTCACTAAGCAGTCGTCTATCTTTAACATTAAAGAAATTACAAGGTCAAGCTCGTCTGACTCCTGAAAATATGAAGGAGACCTTGCGAGAAATTCGCCGTGCTCTTTTAGAAGCAGATGTTGGCTTGCCAGTAATTAAAAGTTTTTTGACGAATATCGAAAATCAGTATGAAGGGCAAGAAGTTGCACAAAAATTATCTCCCGGGCAACAACTCATTAAAATAATCCAGCAAGAACTTATCAATTTACTCGGTGAAAAACAAGAGCCTATCAATCTGTCTATCGAACCTCCTGCCCTGATCTTGCTCTCTGGATTACAGGGTGTTGGTAAAACCACCAGTGCAGCTAAATTAGCAAAAAAACTTAAAGAACAAAAAAAACGCGTACTGCTTACCAGTTGTGATGTGTATCGTCCAGCGGCGATAGAACAATTAAAAATACTCGCTAAACAAATTGATGTCGAGTTTTTTAGCAGTGATAGCAAAGAGCCGATTGAAATTGCCAAGCAAGCAAAGCAATACGCAACTCAATATTTATTTGATGCCCTAATTGTCGATACCGCAGGCAGACTCAATATTGATGAGCAAATGATGACAGAAATTAGCAAATTACAACAACTCTTATCCCCTATCGAAACTCTATTTGTTGCCGATAGTCAGCAAGGGCAAGATGCGGTTAATGTAGCTGAGGCTTTTGCTAAAAAAATCACTATTACTGGATTGGTCTTTACAAAAGTTGATGGCGATTCCAGAGGGGGGGCGATTCTTTCAGTAAGGCATATTGTGGGGCAACCGATTAAATTAATTTCTGTTGGCGAAAAACTTGAAGATATACAAGATTTTCATCCAGATCGTATTGCCTCAAGAATACTCGGAATGGGCGATATGCTCAGCTTAATTGAAGAATTGGAGCAAAAAACCAGCACGGAAAAAGCGACAAAAACTGTTAAAAAAATAAATAAAGGCGGGGCTTTAAATTTTAATGATTTATTAACTCAACTTCAAGAAATTGGCAAGATGGGTGGCATTCAGTCAATGCTTGATAAACTTCCTGGAATGGGCAATCTCGGTGCACAAATGGCTAATCCATCAATGGATGATAAGGCGATTAAAAGACAAATTGCCATCATCCAATCAATGACTCCAAAAGAACGTGCTAACCCAGAAATTTTAAAAGGCTCAAGACGCCGAAGAATTGCTGCAGGAGCTGGTCAAAGCGTGCAAAACGTTAATCAACTGATCAAGCAACAAAAAGAAATGAAAGGAATGATGAAACGTTTTAAAAATAAAAATTTCAGACGTCAAATGGGTAGTTTAATGCAGAATAAATTCTAAATCATTAAATCCTGAGTTATAGCAAAAGTAGCTCCCTCTCCCTCAGGGAGAGGGTTGGGGTGAGGGGGCATCTGCTACAATATACCCTTAAACTATGGCAAGTTAAAAAATATTGAAAATTAATTGCGACCTTGGAGAAAGCGAAAACCTTGAGTTGCTTGAGCAACAAAATCAAGCAATAATGCCCGCTATTGATTTGGCTAATATTGCCTGTGGTGGGCATTGTGGCAACATAGCAACAATGTCTTTATGCATTACCCATTGTTTGCAGCATAAGGTCAGTATTGGTGCCCATCCAAGCTACCCAGATTGCAAAAATTTTGGGCGAACCTCAATGGCAAATTCGCTCTCCCCTTTAGCACTCAAAAAAACGCTTACACAGCAAGTGAAAGCTCTCTTAAATTGTTGCCAAGAAAAACAAATAACTCTTTCGCATATAAAGCCACACGGAGCCTTGTACCACGACTGCCAAACCAATATTAAAATATGCCAAATTATTTGTGAAGTCTGCTCTTTCTTTAACTTACCGCTTATCCTTTCCTATCCTCAAAATATAAATAAAGAAATCAAACAACAGTTGCAAAATCATCAAATTATCATTTGGAATGAGACTTTTGCGGATAGAAAATATCAAAAAGACGGCTCTCTTTGCCCACGTACGACAAAAAAAAGCGTCTTAACAAATCAACAGGATATTGGCGAGCAATTTTATCAAATAATCAAAAATAAACGAGTCAAAGTAGATAACAAGTGGTTAAACTTAATAAGTGATACTATTTGCTTTCATAGCGATAATCCTGCCTCTATTACTTTTTTATCAAAATAATTTCATACTATGCCTATTTACAAGCTCAAAGGAGACCCTAATCAAATACCGCCACGCCCTTCTAATAAAAGTATTCTATTTGCGTGGCTTGGTAGTTTTTTAATAATTGCCTCACTCGCCTTTATCGATAATGTTTTTTCTACCGTGCTTATCCTTGGTTCTTTTGGGGCATCTTGCGTATTAGTATTTGGTTATCCAGCCGCTCCTTTTTCTCAACCAAGAAATGTCATTTTTGGTCATTTAATCAGTTCGATAATTGGTCTAAGCATTCTCACTTTACTGGGACCTCATTGGTGGGCTATGGCTCTTGCCGTAAGTACAACCATTGCTGCAATGATGATCTTACGTATTGTTCATCCGCCTGCTGGCTCTAACCCTATTATTATTTTTTTGACTGCTCCTACTTGGGATTTTATTTTATTTCCTACGCTTATTGGGGCTATTTGCGTCATCATTTTTGCCTTGATATACAACAACATAGTACATAAAAACAACTACCCACTTTATTGGTAATGGAAAAAAATATTCGTATTGTACAAGCAAGCGAAAATGCCTTTATTGTTTATTTTACGGACAAAATATCTCCTCCAGTTTTCCATAGCATACGCCACTTTTGCCAAGCTATTCAAGCACAGCAATCGGATAATTTAACTCACCTCATCCCATCCTATAACAATGTTCTAATCAATTTCTCCAAACCAGCCTCAAATACACTTAAAACAATTGATTATTTACACAACCTTGCCGACGATTGCCTCAATAACTCATCATCCTTAAATCTTGATATTACGGCAACAACACACCGCCTACCCGCCTACTATCATCCACAAGTAGGCACCGATATAGAGCGGGTGTTAGAGCAATGTAAAATCGCTTCATTGGAGCAATTGATTGCCCTGCATAGTGAAAAAAAATATACCGTTTATGCCGTTGGATTCTGCCCTGGATTTGCCTATCTTGCTGAAGTGGATAAAAAAATTCGCATCCCACGCCATCCAACCCCTCGTTTAAATGTCGCTGCTGGAAGTATTGGTATTGCTGAGGAACAAACCGCTGTCTATCCACTACCTACTCCAGGAGGGTGGCATATTATTGGCAATTGCCCTCAGTCATTGATACCTAATGAGAAAAGTTTAACTCACTTGTGGCAAATAGGCGATGAGGTTATCTTTGAGCCAATTAATCGTAAAATGTACGATAAACTCAGTGCGAAAATATGAAAAAAGGATTTAAAATTCTGCAATCAGGCGGACTATCGATGCTGCAAGATAATGGTCGAATAGGTTTTAGCCAATATGGCATTGCTCAATCTGGAGCGGTTGATTCTTTTGCCTACTTTTGGAGCAATAAATTATTAGATAACCCAAGCAATACAACAGTCATCGAAATCACTCTCGGTGCATTAAAAATTGAATCGCAAATAAGCACCTGCATTGCCGTCTGCGGTGCGGATTTAAATTTTACAATTAACGGGCAAAAAACACCTCTATGGCAAAGCCACAATATCAACAAAGGAGACAAAATAGAATGGCGGAATAGAGTTTCAGGATTGCGTTGTTATCTGGCAATTAAAGGAGGTTTTGCAGTGCATAAAATATTCAACAGTACCTCCACAAATCCACGTGAAAAAATAGGTGGATTATCCAAAGATGGAGTCCCGCTTAAAGCCGATGATATTATCCCAAGTAATCCAGCCCCTCATCAAACCACCAAAGCATTAAATTGGCAGCATATCCCTCAATATTCACCTCATATAACCTTGCAATTTCTGCCAACTTACCAATTTGATTTATTCGACAAAAAATTCAAGGAACGCATTATCTCACAAAAATTTATCGTCAGCAAACAACTTAATCGAGTTGGCTGTCGTTTACAAGGGGGTGATTTATCCCATAAAATTAATCTACCCTATTCTGAAGGAATGCTAATAGGCTCCATTCAAATCCCACCGGATGGAAACCCAATTATTATGCTAAATGATGCCCCCACAATCGGTGGCTATCCTAAAATTGGAACTGTATGCTCTGATGAATTACCTAAATTAGCTCAAGCCTACACTGGAGACACTATCAACTTTAAACTTAAAGAGACCTTTGCACAATGAAAACAATAGACTCATCTGGCTTAAAATGCCCTATGCCGTTATTATTCCTACGGCGAGGATTGATTAGTGCCAAGGTAGGCGAACAAGTTTGTTTAATCTCAACAGATAAAAAATC
Source organism: uncultured Gammaproteobacteria bacterium (assembly GCA_929200535.1). GTDB lineage: Bacteria > Pseudomonadota > Gammaproteobacteria > CAKMZV01 > CAKMZV01 > CAKMZV01. The sequence goes on along the minus strand of CAKMZV010000004.1, from coordinate 21,304 downwards.
GTTAGATGATGTGCCTAAATTTTGCGAACAAATGAAGCACTCATTGGTGGAAGTAACACAAAAAGAAGATTGTTGGCATTTTATTGTCGAAAAAATTGAGCAACTGCAATAATGCCAACTTTCTCTGACAATGATTTTTATTGGATGAAAAAAGCCATTGAGCTTGCCAAGCAAGCAGCGCAATGCGGGGAAGTGCCAGTAGGGGCTATCGTTATTGCACAAAATACCCTAATTTCTACTGCCCATAACCTCACAATCAACAAAAAAAATGCCTGCGCTCACGCCGAAATACTCGCCTTAGAAGAGGCGTTTAAAGCACAAAATAATTATCGTTTGTCCAATGCAACAATATATATTACCTTAGAGCCGTGTTGTATGTGTGCAGGAGCCCTAATACATTCTCGGGTGGATCGTATCATTTTCGGCGCTTATGATAAGCGTGTTGGAGCGGCTGGCAGTGTATTTAACGTACTTGGCGATCCAAGGCAATATCATCAACCAAAAGTTACTGGAGGGTGCTTACAACAAGAATGCGAACAACTACTAACTGACTTTTTTAAACAAAAACGCAAGGCTTCAGCCTCTACGCCTTAGCAAAAACAATACTGCAATTACTTCCCCCAAAACCAAATGAATTGCTCAAGCTATATTTAATCTTCGCATCTCTGCCATAATGAGGGACTAAATCCAAATCACAACCCTCATCAGGATTCTCAAGATTAATGGTTGGTGGAATTTTTTGATGCTCTAAAGCAAGTAAACTAATAATGCTCTCAATCGCCCCAGAAGCCCCAAGAGAATGACCGAGCATTGACTTTGTCGAGCTAATGAGAAGATTTTTCGCATCTTCCCCAAAACATTTTTTTATCGCCTGAATTTCAGCAATATCACCCAATGGAGTTGATGTGCCGTGGGCATTGATATAGCCTATTTCATGTGGGTTAATTTTTGCATCTTGCAAGGCTATTTGCATACATCGTGCTGCCCCCTCGCCATTTGCTGAGGGTTGAGTAATGTGAGAAGCGTCACTACTCATGCCTATCCCGACTATCTCGCCATAAATTGGTGCACCTCTTTTTTTAGCACTCTCCCATTCCTCTAATACCACCAAACCCGCACCACTGGAAAGCACAAAACCATCTCTATCCCTATCCCAAGGGCGACTTGCCTCAGTCGGACTATCATTTCTTTGCGAAAGAGCCCGCATAGCAGAAAAACCAGCTAAACCTGAAGGAGTGCATGGTTGCTCTGAAGCTCCAGCAAGCATAATATCCGCATCATTATATTGAATCATTCGATATGCCCAAGCTAAGGAATGCAAGCCTGTCGTGCAAGCACTAACGGGAGAAGTATTCGGACCTAACAAGCCATAACGAATAGAAAGTGTCCCAGCTGCCATGTTGATAATACCACCGGCAACGTAGAATGGAGATACTCTGCGAGCTCCTCCTTCATTTAAAGCTATATTATTTTTTTCGATGGTGGCTAGACCACCTACACCTGAGCCAACACAAACCCCAAAACGAGTTCGGTCAATTCGCTCATCTAATGTAGAATTATGCAAAAGACCAGCATTGTCTAACGCTTCATCTGAAGCGGCTACTGCGAAGTGGATAAAGGAGTCATAACGCTTGGCTTCTTTGCCTGTCATCCATTGAGTTATATCAAAAAAATCTCCAATTTCACCGGCAATTTTTACAGCAGAATCACTCACATCAAAACTCTTAAGTGGAGCGATGCCACTTTTTCCTTCTAATAAACTTTGCCAATTAGTCGAGACCCCTGAACCCAAAGGGGTTAATAAACCTAATCCAGTAACAGCTACTCTTCTCATCGAGTAAAACTATTTTGATTAAATGTGAAAACCAGAGCGAAAAGACTCGCGCCTTTTCGCTCTAAAATATTGTGAAAATTAAGAAACTACTAAGAAGAAGATGATTTGATGAAATCAACAGCTTGTTGGACAGTTGTTATTTTTTCGGCTTCTTCATCTGGAATATTGGCTTCAAATTCTTGCTCTAATGCCATCACTAATTCAACTGTATCTAAGGAATCCGCACCCAGATCATCTACAAAAGAAGAATCTTGATCAATCTCAGATTCATTAACACCAAGTTGTTCAGAAACAATTTTCTTAACTCTTGCCTGTATATCTAATTCATTGCTCATAAGCTTTTTACATACCTCTAATTTATTTTAATTAAATTATTGTTTGCTCTATATCGCCTTTTACGACAAGACAACAATGCTAACATAACAATAGAATTATACCAAACAAACAAATTTAAGAAAACAAAAAAGGTATATTGTGCACTTTCAAGTTAAAAATAACTTACTAATTTCACCAACCAAAGACAATTTAAGAGCCTCTAAATACAGTGCTTGAGAGAGTTACATAAATATATGGTTAAACAATAAAAAAATTATTATTATGATTTTTGGAAATAATAATAACAGAAATAAAAAATCTCAATTGACAAATTAGTGGTATATAGATTATCATTTTTACCTTGTAATGGTTGTCAAAGTAGTGGTCTATAAATTAAAATAAAATCTACTTTTAAAACCATTATATGAGTAAGTGTTTTAAATGCAGACTATTATCCGATGAATACATATTTGATTTAGTCATAAGGGAGTTAAATAATTTATAAACCATTCTTAAAAAGGAGTTTTTATAATGTTTTCAAAACAAAAAATTGATGGACAAACATCGAAGTGCAAGAGCCTATTTAGAGGCTTAATTTTTTCAGTTTTAAGCTTTACTACATTAGCGTTTTCAGTAAATACACACGCTGCTTGTGGTACTGTTTCTGTTGGTGAAATGAATTGGGCATCTGGACAAATTGTTGCCAAAATTTCAAGCTTTATTTTACGTGAAGGTTATGGTTGCAAAATCAAAACTATACCTACTTCCACAGTACCTGGAATCACGTCTTTAGTTAATAAAGGAGAGCCTAACTTTATCCCAGAAGCATGGGAAAATTCAGTTAAAGCCATCCTCAAAAAAGGCGAGTCTAAAGGAAACGTAAAAAGAGTAGGTGAAATGTTCCCCGATGCTGGAGAAAAATGGTATATCCCAGCATACACCGCAAAGAAACATAATATCAATAGCATTCAAGACGTTCTTGCTAATCCTGAAGTTTTTGCAGACCCAGAATCTCCAGGAAAAGGACGTTTTCATAACTGCCCTGCAGGATGGGCGTGTGGGATTATAAACACAAATCTTTTCAACGCTTATGGAATGGGAAAAAAATTCAATCTTTTTGACACAGGCTCAGGAGAAGGTTTAAAGCTATCAATAGCCAAAGCATTCAAACGTAACGAAGCGTGGCTTGGTTACTACTGGGCTCCTACTGCTGTATTAGGAAAGTATGACCTGAAAGCTCTTACGCTTAACCCATACGACAAAGTAGGTCATGACTGTAACCAAGACCCTGAATGTGACGCACCACACGCTGGTCAATACCCACCAGCAACTGTTGTAAAATTAGTTACTACAGAACTTGCTAATAGAGACGCTGAAGTGACTGATTTTCTTGAAAAATACAGCATTCCATCAAAAGCATTATTAGACGTTCTTGCTTGGAAAGAAGACCAACAAGCTGATGCGAATCAAGCTGCTGGATATTTCATCGTAAAATATGAAAAAATCTGGCACTCTTGGTTACCACAAAACGTTTTGGAAAAAATTGAAGCTGCACTATAATCTAAGTAGCAATATTTAAATAAAATTAAAAAAAATAAGGCGACAAAAGACTTTAGCTTTGTCGCCTTTTTTTTGTTTTATATTCATACTTGTTAGTTTTGAACTATGTCTCTTAAATCAACCTTTGAATCTTTGGGACTAAAGGAGGCTTGCACTCCTAATACCCCCCTCCCTAAATCTTTCTCACTTGAAAAAAAAGAAAGCAACTTTCCCTCACTTAATGATTTTCATGATGCATGCCCAGAGATTCCAAAAATCAATGTCATCCAAAAATCAATTGATACAAATTTTGATTCTTTTATAGGTGAATGGGGATCCTTTATTGAAAACACATTCCACCCATTTTTAGAGTTATTGGTATGGACTGAAGGTCTCTTCGTCAACACCCCTTGGTGGCTGATGCTTGCCATTCTGTGTGCTGTTACTTACGGGTTTTCACGCAATAAAGTGCTTACCATTAGTGTCGCTATTGGTATGTCTGTAATAGGCGTATTAGGAATGTGGAATGAAACAATGCAAACTATTTCTTTCATATTTATTTGCACCTTCATCTGCGTCCTTGTTGGCATTCCAATAGGAATATCTATGACCTATAACAAAACGGTACAACGCATTGTATCACCGGTACTTGATATCCTGCAAACTTTACCTAGCTTTGTTTACCTAATTCCAGTCGTTATGCTCTTTGGGGTCGGTAAAATCCCAGGGGCAATTGCGGTCATTTTTTATGCCGTTGCACCCGTAATTCGACTTACTGAATTGGGAATTAACCAAGTTGATAAAGATATTCTTGAAGCCTCTGATGCCTTTGGGGTTAATCGTTGGCAAAAACTATTTCAAGTACAAATCCCACTTGCGATGCCCAATATTATGCTCGGAATTAACCAAACCATTATGATGTCACTCGCTATGGTGGTTATTGCCTCAATGGTTGGCGTAAGAGGATTAGGCTTGGATGTGCTTGAAGCTGTGACTAATCAATATCTTGCAAAAGGAATTTTCAGTGGTATGGCAGTTGTTCTCGTTGCTATTGCCATTGATAGAGTTACCAGCTCAAGTATCAAAGAAAATAAGAAGACTGGATAATAAAATGTCAAAAAAAATTATTGTTAAAAATTTATACAAAATTTTTGGAGATGCTCCTGAAAGTATGATGGAAGCCGTCAATAATGGCATCGGCAAAGAAAAATTACTCAGCGAACACAACCACGTCTTAGGGCTTAACGATGTTAGCTTTAGCGTTAATCAAGGAGAAATTTTTGTCTTTATGGGTCTATCCGGCTCAGGGAAATCAACTCTTATACGCCATATTAACCGACTCATTGACCCCACTTCTGGAGAGGTTTTGATTGATGGCGAAAATATTTTGGAATACAAACTACAACAAATTCAGCAATTACGCCAAACCAAAATAAGTATGGTATTCCAAAAATTTGCCCTAATGCCTCATATGACGATATTAGACAATGTTGCCTACGGACTCACTGTACAGAAAAAAAAGAAAGAATTTGCACACGAACAAGCACAACATTGGATTAATCGTGTTGGGCTATCTGGGTTTGAAAAACAACATCCTTCGCAACTCTCTGGAGGTATGCAACAAAGGGTTGGCTTAGCTCGTGCATTAGCAACGGATAGTGAGGTCATTCTAATGGATGAGGCATTCTCTGCCCTTGATCCGCTGATTAGAACAGAAATGCAAGATTTACTACTTGAACTCCAGCAAGAACTACATAAAACAATCGTATTTATTACCCATGATCTTGAAGAAGCCGTCAAACTGGGAGATCAGATTTCTATTCTAAAAGATGGTTCAGCAGTACAACAAGGAACACCCGAGGACATTATCCTGCGCCCTGCTGATGCCTACATTGAAAACTTCACCGAAAATATTAACCCATTCCAAGCACTCAATGCCAGCACCGCAATGACACCATTAACCCCCCACCTATCAGTTAAAAAAGAGGGTAAAAACTATACCAGCCTAATCGACAAATCGAGTCGTATTCGTAATATGGTAGAAATTCTTAAAAAAGATGAAAAAGCCATTGTTGGCGTCACTGACGGAGACGCAATTATTGGAGAAGTTCGCCTTAAAAACATTTTAGACGTTGTTTAGTTTTCATCAACAACATTGATGTAACCACACATTACATAAATAGGCAGACTATACTTACTGTAGTAGGTTATATTAGTTATTGTTGCTTATATCTTATATATAGGTTACAATTACTTGTCATGGGAGCTAGTCTTATATGCTTACTAAGTAGAGTTATAGTTGCTATGATAGACCGTACCTACTTGTTAGGGTTTTTTTAAGCTAAACGGTAGACTTGCAAGCAACCTTCATGGATATTGAAATTACCGTCATGACAGTTTTTAAGGCAGTTTTTTTTGTTCTTTTTTTAATTCCACTTTACTTACTGGGTTTGGAATTGTTTTTTCGCACCCAAACCCCACTCACAAAAAAAAACAATAATGAAGAGGCTAAAAATTTATTTTTGACCCTTCTCAAAAAATCCAAAAAAAACTTGAAGGTCTATGATGACGGCGAAGAGTTTTTTTATACTGATCCGGATATCATTCAAGCATTAGAAAACAAGCTAACAAGCAATCCCCAATATACTATCTCATTTCATTTTAATCTTGAACCGACCGAGGAGCTCAAAGAATTCAGCGAAACGTATAAAAACCGATTTTCTCTATCTCAAGGTCCTTGGGGCGATGAAAAAAAACAACGTCAGCACTTTAAGCTCTTTGATGATGGAAAGATTGCCATAGAATCATACCACGACAAGGACTCTACCACGAGAGAGTATCGTGTGTATGAAAAGCAACGATGGCAATTTAAAAATCCCATAGTAAAAAATATGGAGCTTGACTTTAAGCAACAAAAAAATGCGTAGCTTAAAAAACACATCAAACATCCATGTTAGACTCACACCCTGAATATTACGTATTACTCGCCATAGTCATTACTCTTTTTCATTTTGCCTTACAAAAATACTCTAAGAATAATGAGAAATCGGAGAGTAAATTCACTATTAATTTAGTACGAGGGTATTATGCCCTGCTTACATTTAATATGATTGCAGTTTCTTTGTCTGCTGCGAATTCTCTACCCGATTCTCTGCCCGATTTTAAAACACTCTTTTCTTCTTTCAATGCTTTTGTTTCTTCGTTCAATGTTTTTGCTTCTTTAACACACCTATTAGCAATTTTCTTATTCAGCATAATATTATATTTTACCTACCGTCCAAATAAATCAAAACCGTTAGGCGAATAAAACCCTAAGATGAAAAAAAAGTATCACAAAACCTTTCTTTTAATCACTTGAATCAAGAAAAAACATAAATAATTTAAATCAATACTGATAAAAAAACACCTAAAGAGATTAAAATTAAATAGGATTATCTGTAAAAAGATAAAAAAACAAAAAATTAAAGCACAATACGTGAAGTTTTTAACAACTATTTATTCACTATGAAAAGAACATTTCAACCCAGTAATCTAAAACGCAAAAGAACCCACGGGTTTCGCTCCAGAATGGCAACCAAGGCAGGACGAAAAATCATTAATGCTCGACGTCGCCGTGGACGTAAAACTCTCAGTGCCTAAATATTATTGAAAACCTAACCCTTCCTTCAAGCCATCGGTTAAAAACCGCAAGCCAATTTAAGAAAACCTTTAACAATAGCCGAAAAACATACGGCAGATTTTGGATTTTCTTTTATGCTTCAAACAGTTTAACTCATCCTCGTATTGGTCTAGCGATAAGCAAAAAAATATCGCGATTGGCAGTGGAGAGGAATAAACTTAAAAGAATGGTCCGTGAATTTTTTCGCCAAAATAAAGCAGGATTCACCAATATTGATATTATAGTCATCGCAAAAAAAAATAGCGTAAAGTATATGCATCAAGACGCCAAACTATTATTTAATGATCTCGAACATATACAACGACAAATCAACAAAGAACAGCAAAAATAACTCATTATGGAACAACAAATAAAATGGCTATGGCTTGGGCTACTTATCTCATCAGCAGGTTGGTTAGGCTATAAATGGGTTGATTTTCAATCTCAAGTGAGCACAGGGAAAATAACGATTGAAAGTATTCGTGCCAATACACAAAATCAAACAGCAAACAACAATACCGACACTTCCATCCCCTCACCTAACCCAACACAAGCAAATAACAACACTCAAGCAAACACGCAACCCACTGATTTACCTGATATCATCCCCTCCAAGGACTCCCCCTCTATAGAAAAATCAACCAACTCTATCGACAATCAATTTATTAATATTGAAACCGATAACTTCCAAATTTTAATTTCCCTCAAAGGTGGCACGCTATCACAACTTAAACTAAAAAAATATCCAGTTAGCGTACAGCAAAAAAATGTACTCACCACACTACTCAAAACAGGGCATCGCTCATATTCTCTACAAAGTGGACTAGTCTCTGAGCAAATCTCCGCAAACCACCATTCTCAATATAAAAGCCCACAAAATCAATATACTTTAGCAGAAGGACAAGATACCCTTACCGTTCCACTTACTTGGGAACAAGACGGCATAAAAATCACCAAAATCTACACCTTCAAGCGCAACTCTCATCAAATTCAACTCACCCAAACAGTCGAAAATCAAAGCGATCAAACTTGGCAAGGCTCGAGCTACGCACAACTAAGCCGCGCACAGCCCACAGAAGATGGTGATACCTTTATCTACACCTACACAGGCTCTGCATGGTGGAGCGAACAAACTGGCTTTGAAAAAATTGATTTCGATGAAATGGCAAACGAATCCCCCACCATCACTGCCCAAGACGGTTGGTTAGCAATGATTCAGCATTATTTTGTCTCCATCATCATTCCTCCCAAAGATCAAGAAAATTATTTTTACACAAAAAAATCTAACAACCAATACATCATCGGTACCGTTTCCCCACAAAAAATTATTGCCCCTCAGCAAAACCATCAATTCCAAGACCAAATATTTATCGGTCCTAAAAACCAAGAAGAACTCGTCATCGCTCATCCAGAGCTAAGCTATGCAGTGGATTATGGTATATTTCACATTATTGCTGCACCTATCTTTTGGGTACTAAAACACATCTATGATTTTTTTGGCAACTGGGCGATTGCCATTATTCTTGTCACTGTCCTTATCAAACTGCTATTCTTCAAGCTCTCTGAAAAAAGCTACCGCTCAATGGCACGAATGAAACTCCTTGCCCCACGCATTCAACAACTACGCGAACGCTACAGCGATGACAAACAAGGAATGAACCAAAAAATGATGCAACTCTACAAAGAAGAAAAAGTAAACCCTTTGGGTGGTTGCCTTCCTGTACTTGTACAAATCCCTGTTTTTATATCGCTCTACTGGGTGCTTATCGAAAGCGTTGAACTCCGACAAGCCCCCTTTATACTCTGGATAGAAGACCTCACCATTGCTGACCCCTACTTTGTCATGCCAATTATTATGGGTATTACAATGTTCGTCCAACAACGCCTAAACCCACCTCCAGCCGACCCTATGCAACAAAAAGTAATGCAATTTTTACCGGTTATTTTCACTGTCTTCTTTCTCTTCTTCCCCGCCGGCTTAGTGCTCTACTGGATTGTTAATAATATTCTCTCTATTTCACAACAATGGTACATCACCAAAAAAATAGAGCAAGAAAAAAAAGCAAGTAAATAGCCACCCTCTTCTCTCGTAATTACGAACCTCTAAACAAAACTTTGGACGTTCAAAAAAACACCACTATCGCAGCCCTAAGTACCCCTCCTGGCTATGCAGGTATCGCCATCATTCGCCTAAGTGGCACACAAGCCCTATCCATTGCTGAAAAACTAACCCAAGACCCCCTCCCCCCACGCACTGCTAACTTTAGAACGCTATACGAAGATGACAACGCCACACAAATCATTGATACCGCAATCATCATTTTTTTCCCAGCACCTCACTCATTCACAGGCGAGGACACCGTTGAACTACAAACTCACGGGAACCCCTTAATTGTCGAAAAATGCCTGAAACGGCTCTACCAACTCGGTGCCAGCATTGCCCAACCCGGAGAATTTTCCGAACGAGCTTTTCTCAACAATAAAATTGACCTCACTCAAGCAGAGGCAATTATGGATCTTATCCACGCCTCATCCGAACAATCCTTAAAAATTGCTCAACAAAGCCTACAAGGCACCTTCTCCATAAAAATCAATCAACTTGCCGAAAAAATGCTCAAACTCAGAGCCAATATCGAACTCTCCTTAGACTTCCCAGATGAAGAAATTGATTTTATTGATAAATCAGCCATCACCCAAGAGCTTAACTCCCTAATCGAAAAAATCCAACACCTCACCGCCACAGCTACCCAAGGAAAAACCCTAACCGAAGGCATTAATATCGTCATTATCGGCGAACCCAACGTAGGCAAATCCACCCTCCTCAACTGCCTCCTTGGCGAACAACGAGCCATTATTAGCCCAACCGCAGGAACCACCCGCGACCTACTCAATGAAAAAATGCTCCTTGACGGACTCACCCTAAATATTACTGACACCGCAGGACTAAGAGAAAGCCAAGATGAAATCGAACAAGAAGGCATTAGGCGAGCCAAACAAGCCATAAAAACTGCCGACCTTATTCTCTTTATGACAACCGCGGAATCACCGCAAGATTATACTGAAAATCAAACCACCCCACAAATTACCATCATCAATAAATGTGACTTGGAAAACCTGCCACCGCAAGACCTATCCACCGAACAAAACCACTGCATCCGAATTTCTGCCGAACAACAACTTGGCATAGACCTTCTCAAACAAAAAATCAAACAAATCGTCCAATACCAACCCCACCAAGCCAAATTTTCTGCCCGTGGGCGAAGCGTTGAATTTCTCACCCAAAGCCAAAACCACCTTAACGAAGCCCTACCTACCCTACAACAACAACCCGAACTCAGTGCTGAATCCATCAAACTCGCCCACCAATCCCTGCAAAACATCACTGGAAAAATCATCACAGATGATATACTTGAAGTGATATTTCGAGAATTTTGCATCGGCAAATAATTATTGAATAAAATAGACTCTTTTTTTTAAATACTTATTGTAAAAAAATAAACCAGCCTTATAGATTAACGATTGAATTTATTGCACAGCAATTTCAACAATCGTCATTTTTACACCAATAACATTATTTTATGAGTAATTTCACACAAAACGCCCAAGACTTAACGCCACGTAATATCGTTTCTATTCTTGATGGATATATTATTGGACAAAATAATGCTAAGCGGGCGATGGCAATTGCCTTGCGTAACCGTTGGCGTAGGATGCAAGTACGCAAAGATTTACAGCAAGAGATTATGCCTAAAAACATTTTGATGATTGGACCAACTGGCGTGGGAAAAACCGAAATATCTCGACGACTGGCGAAAATGATTGATGCGCCATTTGTTAAAATTGAGGCGACTAAATTTACCCAAGTAGGCTATGTTGGCAAAGATGTCGATAGCATTATTCGCGATCTCACGCAGATTGCCTATCAAAAATGCCACGCTGAAGCGATGGTTAATGCACAAATTCAAGCAGAAAAAAATGCTGAAGAAGAACTATTAAAAATTCTCTACCCTCAATCCACCTCTTCTAACGATGAAGAAACTAAAGAAACCGCCTCAAAAACCAAAGAAAAAATTCGCCAACAACTTAGAAGGGGCGATTTAGATGATAAAGAAATCACTATCAAAGCCACTTCTACTCAAGCAAATCTTCACGTTATGGGACCCCCAGGAATGGAAGAGATTGGCGATCATTTACAAGAAATGTTAAAGGGTTTAAATAATCAAAAACCGAAAACAAAAAAAGTAACCGTCAAAGAAGCCAAGCAAGAATTACAAGTTCAACAAGCCCATAATCTTGTTGATGAGGAAGAGGTTCGTGAATTAACTATCGAGCGTGTTGAACAAGGCGGTATTGTATTTTTAGATGAGATTGATAAAATTACTCGCAGTGGTGGTGAAATCAAAGGCGATGTATCCAGAGAAGGCGTGCAGCGAGATTTACTCCCTTTGATTGAAGGAACGAGCGTACAAACAAAATACGGCAACGTTAATACCGATCATATTTTATTTATTGCCAGCGGTGCTTTTCACCAAAGTAAACCCAGCGATTTAATTGCTGAATTGCAAGGAAGATTACCTATTCGAGTAGAATTAAGTTCACTGACTACCGATGATTTTGAACGTATTCTATCGGAACCAAAGCATTCTCTTCTCAAACAATATTCTGCTCTTTTAGAAGCGGATGGAGTGATTATTAAATGGCAAAAATCTGCCATTGCAAAGCTGGCAGAAATTGCCTATCAAGTCAATGAAAAAAATGAAAATATCGGAGCCCGACGTTTACATACCATTTTAGAAACTCTACTTGCTGATATTTCGTTTGAGGCACCTGATAGCTCAGCCTCTTCTATTACAATCACCGTGAAGATGGTCGAAGAAAAACTTCAACACCTTGCTGATGATCAAGATTTAAGTGAGTATATTTTATAAAGGTCTCACCCTATGGCTTTACCTCTGCCCCTTTTTCTTCAGGTTCATCATCAACCATAAAAGGCGGAAATCCTTTACCGAGCACTGAAACGCCACAAGCCTCTTCATATAATTTAATAATATTGGGAGATAATTCCCGCTCACCATACGTTTCAATTCCTCGTTTAAATATATCAACAATCAAAGGAGATACCCTTAAAGGAACCCCGTTATTTTGTGCTATTTGATCAAATAAGCTAATATCTTTTAATACTAAATCCATCGTAAAATTAATATCACGACTGCCATTTAAAATCACCTGTGATTCTGTTTCATGAACAAAAGAAGTTCCTGAGGAAATTTTAATCGCCTCATAAGTAATATTCATATCCATATTCGCCTTTTTTGCCGTCGTTAAGGCTTCCGCAAGTGCCACTAAATTTGTTGTTGCCAAATAATTTGTAAGCACCTTTAAAATAGATGCAGAGCCTAATTTTCCAGTATGAAGTACACGCCTGCCCATTGTTGTCAGTAACGGCAATGCAAACTCAAACGCCTCTCTATCCCCTCCTGCAAAAATAGCAATATTGCCCGTATCCGCACGATGACATCCCCCTGATACCGGAGTATCCAACATCATCCCACCTAAATCTTGCATCTTTTTTCCTAAACGCTTAACCTCAGCTTCATCGGTACTACTCATTTCTAACCAAAGTTTTCCCGCAACATTGGCACATAAAATCCCCTCTTCACCTTCAACAACCAAAGCACTCGCTTCTGGATTTGGCAAACAAGTAATAACCACATCCACCGCAGCCATTAACATTTGCGGTGAATCAGCGCAAATTGTCTTATTTGCCCCTTTTTCCTCTGCTTGCTTAACTAACTCTTTATTTAAATCTAAAACATTCACATCATAACCATTACGCAACAATGTATTTGATAGCTTAGAACCTACATTACCAAGACCAATAAATCCTATTTTCATTATTTTTTAAGTCGGAAGAATTTCAAAAAATTGCTTACACCTTTACACTAAAAATCCAGTGTGATTAAAAGGCTAAAAATGATTGTACCTTAAAAAATATACTCATCCTATATTTGAGTATAGAAAAATCAAAAAATCAGCTCTACCATTTTTCTATTAGTCTTCCCCCTCACCCTAGCCCTCTCCCTCAGGGAATGATTTCACCCGCATGATTGCTATTGCAATATCCCAATCAAAGCAATCAAATTTATTTAAACACGAAAATTTTATAAAAATATACCAGTTACCCATAGTTTTAGCCTTTAAAAAAAAGTATAATTTACTCTCACTACTTTAAAAAAGAGTATTGTGTTTTTATGAAAAAATAAGACTTTTTTTGCATAAAAACACTCCTCGTTTATGTCTATGTGTGGAACAAGCCGTCTATACAAAATCAATAATGTGATATGCAAAAAATTGAAAATATAATCGAACAACAGCAAAAAGCACTTAATTCTCAAGTGCTTCCAGAGAGTGAGTTATTACAAACTCTCATTCTCATACAGCAAGAACTAAGCTATATCCCCAAAAATAGCATTTCCACGCTCGCTGAAGCCTTTAATATTTCTCGTGCTGATGTGCATGGGGTCGTCACATTTTACGATGATCTCAAACTTCAAGATGCACCCAGCAATGCAAAAAAAATTATCCGTGTGTGTCAAGCAGAGGCTTGCCAATCAATGGGAGTACGTCAATTAATGCAGGAGTTAGAAAGTGCATACCCAAAAGATGGTGAGATTAGTATTGAGAAAGTTTATTGCCTTGGCAACTGTGCACTTGCCCCTGCTGCGATGATTGATAATCAATGCTATGGCAATGTATCTATCTCTCAAATCAAAAATTTATTAGCCTAAAAATTTATCCAAAATACTCGTGAAAAAAATATACATTGGAATTGAAACCGGCACTTTATCCATAGGAATAAAAAATCTTTTATCACCACTACAAGAAATCGCAAAACAACAAAACTATCAAGTGGTTGAGACTGGGGGATTTGGCTTATACGCCTATGAACCAATGATTGAAGTAGAGCATAACAATGAAAGGCACGCTTTCACTAAAGTGACTGAGAAAGATTTGCAAACTCTACTTACAGATAACAAACCTAACTTTAATCATTCTTGTTATGCTGGCAAAACTCAAGACTTACCTTTGCTTAAATGCCAACAGCGTTTTACCTTTAGACGTGTGGGCTTAAATTCTCCCACGTGCGTACAAAGTTATCAGCAAGAGCAAGGCTATGAAGGGTTAAAAAAAGCCCTCTCAATGGAACCGCAAGGAGTTATTGATCAAATCAAAGAAAGTGGCATACGAGGACGTGGAGGTGCAGGCTTTCCAACAGGTATAAAACTGCAAACCGTCAAAGACTCTCCAGCCAAACAAAAATACATTGTCTGCAATGCCGATGAAGGTGACAGTGGCACCTTTGCCGATCGTATGCTAATAGAAGGCGACCCCTTTTGCCTAATTGAAGGAATGACAATTTCAGCAAAAGCCGTCGGAGCCACTCAAGGGTTTGTTTATCTACGCTCTGAATACCCACTTGCCTTACAGCGCTTAACCCAAGCCATTGAGAACGCCTATCAAGTCGGTTTGCTCGGAAAAAACATATTGGATAGTGGCTTTAATTTTGATTTAAAAATCCACAGCGGAGCAGGTGCTTATATTTGTGGTGAAGAAACCTCCTTATTAGAAAGTTTAGAAGGCAAAAGAGGCGTTATTCGCTTTAAGCCACCATTACCTGCCATTGAAGGGCTTTTTGCCTCACCAACAGCACTCAATAACGTGATCACGCTGGCAACTTTACCAGAAATTCTATTGCAAGGAGGCAAGGCTCATAACGAAATAGGCTATGAAAAATCTAAAGGCACTTTAACCGTACAACTTGCTGGAAATATCAAAAATGGTGGTTTGTATGAAGTTCCTTTTGGTACTTCATTGAAAACAGTTTTGTCCGAAATTGGTGGTGGCACACGAACCGAACGCCCAATCAAAGCAGTGCAAGTTGGTGGTCCTCTTGGGGCTTATTTTCCAGAAGAATTATTTGATCTTCCGCTTGATTATGAAACCTTTATGGGTAAAGGCGGTATGGTAGGGCACGGTGGTGTGGTGGTATTTGATGATACGGTCGATCTTTCTGAACAAGCAAAATTCGCCTTTGAATTTTGTGCTCATGAATCTTGTGGTAAATGCACGCCTTGTCGTATTGGTTCCACTCGTGGGGCTGAGCTTATTGCAAAGATTCAGAAAAAACAAGATTTAGATAAAAACTTAGAAGTTGTTGATGATTTATGTGAACTGATGGAAGAGACTTCCCTCTGTGCTCTTGGTGGAATGACTCCTTTCCCAGTAAAAAGTGCAATCAAGCACTTTCCGAGCGATTTTGGAATAAAATAATTTTAGTACCGATACTTATAAAATATTGAAAGAGGCAAACTATGCTTAATATTGAACGTGGTGAAAATAATAATCAATTTGTTGAACTAAATACTGAATCTGTAAGCTATCTCGGTAATATGGATTATGGTACACCCGAATCCACCTCTGATGAGATTGTTTCATTAGTCATTGATAATAAAACCGTTCGCACCAAAGCAGGCAATTCCATTCTGAGAGCCTGTATTGAGGCAGGCATCCACCTACCAAAGCTCTGTGCTACTGATAGCGTTAATGCTTTTGGTTCTTGTCGCCTATGTATCGTAACAACAAATATGCACCGCAAGCCAGTTGCCTCCTGCCACACATTAGTTGCTGAAGGAATGGAGGTAGTTACCCAATCCAATAAATTAGCTAAATTACGCAAGGGCATTATGGAGCTTTATATTTCCGATCATCCCTTGGATTGTCTAACCTGCCCTGCAAATGGCGACTGTGAGCTCGAAGATATGGCAGGTGTTGTTGGATTACGTGAAGTACGTTATGGTGAAGGTGAAAACCACCTCAAATTAAAAAAAGATACCAGCAACCCTTACTTCACTTATGATGCCAGCAAATGCATTCTCTGCTCACGCTGTGTAAGAGCCTGTGATGAAGTACAAGGCACTTTTGCTCTAACCATTGAAAAACGTGGCTTTGATTCTAAAGTTTCCCCCTCGGATCATCAATCCTTTATTGATTCTGAATGTGTCTCTTGTGGTGCTTGTGTGCAAGCCTGCCCGACAGCCAGCCTAATGGAAAAAAGCGTGATTGAATTCGGCGTTGCTGAGGATAAAAAAATGACCACCTGTGCCTACTGCGGTGTCGGTTGTTCATTTTGGGCAGAACATAAAGGTGAGCAAGTCATTCGTATGACCCCTGCCAAACAAGGCAAAGCCAATGAAGGGCATTCCTGTGTTAAAGGGCGTTTTGCATGGACTTACGCCACCAGCGAAGATCGCATTACGACCCCCCTCATCCGTGATAATATCAATGATGAATGGAAACCCGTTAGCTGGGACGAAGCCTTCACCTTTGCAGCCAATAAATTTAAAGAACTACAAAAAAAACACGGTATAGACTGCATAGGTAGCATCACCTCCTCACGTTGCACCAACGAAGAAACTTACCTCATACAAAAACTCACCCGTGCGGCAATGGGCAACAATAATGTTGATACCTGTGCTCGCGTATGCCACTCGCCAACGGGCTATGGACTTAAAAAAACCTTCGGCACCTCGGCTGGCACTCAAAACTTTAAATCTGTTGGTGAGTCTGATGTGGTAATGTTTATTGGAGCAAACCCAACCGATGCCCACCCGGTATTCGGTAGCCGTGTTAAACAAAGGCTCCGCCAAGGTGCTAAACTAATTGTTGTTGATCCAAGAAAAATTGACTTAGTTCAATCAGCACATATTAAAGCCGACCATCATATCCCCCTAAAACCGGGTACCAATGTTGCCATTCTAAATGCAATGGCTCACGTCATTGTAAAAAACAACCTACAAGATCAAAACTTCTTAGAAGAACGTTGTGATTCACAACTCTATCAAAACTGGTTAGAATTTATCAAACAATCGAAAAACTCACCCGAAGCAGTTGCCCAATATGCTCAAGTTGATCCACAAGTTATCTATGATGCAGCCG
The DNA here is from genome assembly GCA_929200535.1 of uncultured Gammaproteobacteria bacterium. Taxonomy (GTDB): domain Bacteria; phylum Pseudomonadota; class Gammaproteobacteria; order CAKMZV01; family CAKMZV01; genus CAKMZV01. The sequence continues at coordinate 3,962 of CAKMZV010000004.1, read as the reverse complement.
TTCTCTATGCCACTGGTGGAAAAGCTGCTATTTACTATGGCTTAGGTGTTACCGAACATTCACAAGGCTCTTCAACCGTAATGGCAATTGCCAACCTCGCAATGCTCACAGGAAATATAGGCAAAGAAGGCGTTGGCGTAAACCCACTGCGTGGTCAAAACAATGTCCAAGGTGCCTGCGATATGGGCTCTTTCCCGCATGAATTCCCAGGCTATCGCCATGTTAGCGATGATAAAACCCGCACCCAACTCGCCAAAGAATGGCAAGCTGACTTACGCTCAGAACCTGGACTTAGGCTTCCCAATATGTTTGATGCGGCAATTGCTGGAGACTTTAAAGGAATGTATATTCACGGCGAAGACCCTGCACAATCCGACCCTAACACGCTCCACGTAGCCGAAGCACTATCCGCAATGGAATGTGTGATTGTTCAAGATTTATTCCTAAACGAAACCGCAAAATACGCCCACGTATTTTTCCCCGGAAGTTCCTTCTTGGAAAAAGACGGCACATTTACCAACGCCGAAAGACGCATCAGCCGTGTCCGTAAAATCACCAACCCACTCGCAGGCATGGCAGATTGGGAAGTTACACAAGCGTTTTCCAACGCCCTGGGCTACCCAATGAACTACAGCCACCCAAGTGAAATTATGGATGAAGTTGCTCGCCTTACCCCAACCTTCAGTAATGTTAGTTATCAATTGCTTGATGAAAAAACATCCGTACAATGGCCATGCAACGATGAAAACCCAGACGGCACTCCACTAATGCATATGGACAAATTCGTCATTGGTAAAGGGCAATTTATGCTCACTGAATATGTCCCAACCTTAGAAAAATCCGGAGCTAAATTCCCCCTACTCCTTACCACTGGGCGTATTCTCTCGCAATACAATGTCGGCACCCAGACCCGACGCACAGAAAATTCACAATGGCATAATGAAGATATTTTAGAAATCAACCCCACCGATGCTGAAAGCAGAGGCATTTCAGACGGTGACTGGATTAGCTTAGATAGTCGCGTTGCCAAAACAAAACTACGTGCCATTGCAACCGATAGAATTCCTCCTGGTGTAGTCTATACCACTTTCCACCATCCAGATAGTGGAGTCAATGTGATTACCACAGAACTCTCTGACTGGGCAACCAACTGCCCTGAATATAAAGTTACCGCAGTGCAAGTCAATAAACTCTACGAATCATCAACCACATAATTAAAACGCACGATGGAAGCAAATAAATTACTCCTTATGGCAGAAAATATATGTGCTAATTTTTCTGCCTACCCCGAAGAACAAAGAACCCAACAAACCATCACCCACATAGAGCAATTTTGGACGCCAGCAATGCGCAAAGATCTCAAATCAGATTTCAGCACCAATGAGCAAGCATACTCACCCGCTCTTAAGTTAGTGGTTAAAAAAATCTAAAAAACCGCACCTACTACTCTGTACCGTTCCCTGTTGTGAACGATTTAACCTCACAAACCCCCTCATCCACCACCTACGCCTTTACAAAAATTTCAGGTGATAAAAAACACCCTGAACACGAACAAACGGGGCAAGACTGCATTGCCACCGAAGCACCACTCTTAATTCGCTACTCACACACCCAAACCCCAGAAAAACTACAAACCATCGTCACCCTACTACGCACCCCAACGAATGACCACGACCTCGCCTGTGGCTTTATGCTTGCCGAAGGCTATTTACAATCCCCCCAACAACTTGAAATGGTTCACTTCTGCCAAGAAGACGATGCCATCACCCTTATTGGCAATAAAGAAATTAATATCGCCGAACGCCCTCACCTCACACATGCCGGCTGTGGTAGCTGTGCCCTACAAACCATAGAAAACCTATACCAACACCTGCAAAAAACAATCCCTTGGACGCCTGATAACCAACTTATCAACGACATTATAAATACCCCACCCACTCAACAACTTTTTGAAAAAACAGGAGGCACTCACGCTGCTGTTATTTTTAATAAACACGGGGAAATACTCAGCAGCGGTGAAGATATAGGCAGACACAACGCCTTAGACAAAGCCATCGGAAAACTCTGGCTTGAAGACAAACTGAGTGAAGCAAAAATAGTTTGGGTCAGTGGACGCATCGGCTTTGAACTCGTACAAAAATGCATCAATGCAGGCATCCCCAACCTTATCTCAGTAGGAGCCACCTCCTCCCTATCCATCGACTACGCCAAAAAATACAACCTAAACATCTACGCCTTCTGTCGTAAAAACAGCTTTAATAAATACTAAATTGCCTACTCTTCATCATTGCGAGGGAGTGCAGTTCAGCGACCGTGGTAATCTGTTAGAGCAAACGCACAAATTGTTTGGTGCCTCGCAATAACAAAAATGCCTTCCTACAATCTCCCTATGTGAGAATAGAAACAAATACATCCAGCCGATAACTATACTGACCATTTTTTACTCTTAAAAATACACTCCTACTCGATATGCAAGGCCAGGACCTCCTGATAACTCCAAATCAGTACCAGTGGGATTCTCAATATCTTCTAAGAACCATCGACCATAGCTTAACCCTTGAAAAACACTTTCCCAACGCCACTGATAACCAATTTCACCAAAGCCTCCTGATCTTTTAAATAAAGAAGTGGTCGGCGGAAAATCATCATTGGGAGACTCGAAATTCACATTTACAAATCCTAAACCCACAAAACCCCCATCTTTATTACCATTGAAATAATAACGACTATATAAAATAGTGCTACTAAAAATAGATTCTTGAGTATCTACTAAATCACCATAGTTACTTTTCCAATAACTGTAATTAAGCCCAACTGCAATTGACTCAGTCGCTCTAATTTCTCCAGACATATCTATTACCCCAAAAAACAATAATAGAACAGGTGAAAAAGATATATTGAATTTTTTATCCTCTGCAAAACTATCCTCTGCAAAAGAAGGGGAAACCCAAAAACAAACGAACAATAAAACCACTAGAATTTTCGAGTACAATTTATTCATTTTATTAGCCTCTATTGATTAAAATTTCAATTATACACAAAATCCTCAAAAGACAAAAATGCTAACAATATCCATAAACAAAATACCCATCGAAATTACCTATAAGAACATCAAAAACGTTTACCTAAGAATTTATCCACCCAATGGTGAAGTAAAAGTTTCAGCACCAAAAAAAATGCCCCTTGATACCATCCGCCTATTTATCACCTCAAAATCAGATTGGATTAAGCAACAACAGAAAAAAATCAAAAATCAACAAACCGAGACACCAAAAAATTTTATAGACCAAGAAAAACACTACTTCAATGGCAAACAATACCAGCTAAAAATTGTTGAAAGTATCGGAAGACCAAAGATTGAACTTAATGATAAACACATCACAATGCATACTCCCCCTAACACCAGCATTGAGCAAAAGAAAAAATTATTAAATAACTGGTACCGAACAAAACTTAAAGAAACTATCCCTATATTGATTCGACAATATGAACCCATAATGAAAGTTAGCGTAGCCGAATTTGGCATAAAACAAATGAAAACCAAATGGGGAACCTGCAACCCAAGAGCCAAACGAATATGGATAAACCTCGAACTCGCCAAAAAATCACCCGAATGCTTAGAATATCTCGTCGTCCATGAAATGGCCCACCTCCTTGAACCCAGCCACAACCACCGCTTCAAAAGCCTAATGACCACCTTCCTACCCAACTGGAAACAACGCCAAAAAGAACTCAATAAAATAGCAATACAACACGAAAAATAAAACCCCCTCACCCCCCAGCCCTCTCCCTCAGGGAGAGGGAGCCTGAGAGCCCCCATTTGTCATTCTGAGGCTTGCCCTCAGAATCTCTTGCGAAAAATCAGTATTGTGCTATAGGATGCTGAGATGCTGAAACAAGTTTCAGCATGACAGAAAAAGGAATGACATTGTTCAGTAGGGGCAGACCTATGTGTCTGCCCA
>CAKMZV010000003.1 GCA_929200535.1 uncultured Gammaproteobacteria bacterium | reverse complement strand
ATAACACACACTATATGGTTAATTAAAATTATTATAGCATATTTAAGTAAAAAAAGAAAAAATCCACAAAATAATGGTTAATTGTTAATTGTCAATGGTTAATGGTTCCCACGCTCCTGAGTGGGAACGAGTACCCCCCCCCCAGCCCTCTCCCTCAGGGAGAGGGAGCTTGTTTGTGCTTCTATGTGGGAATGAGTAATACTCCGTGCAAGAGATTCTGAGGGCAAGCCTTAGAATGACAAATGGGGGGCTCTGACTCCCTCTCCCTGAGGGAGAGGGTTGGGGTGAGGGGGCAGATTTAATGTTCAAAAAAGTAATTATTGTTCACTGTGATATTGATAAGCCCCCGTTTGTCATTCTGAAACTTGTTTCAGAATCTCAGAAAGAGAAATGACAGGAAATAGCATACATATTTAAGTAAAAACGTTTTTTGTGCCATACTTTTATGCAAAGGTCTCATTCTTTAGGTTGCTTTTTTAAATCTTCAAATTTTGCTTTCATTGTTGGGTTGCCGTGGGTTAATTTTTTGATACTTAAATCATCGGCTTTATTATTTGCCAAGCGTAAATTATTCTCTGATGATAAAAGGGCGTCTTTGGTTTTTTGGAGATGTGATATGGTTTTATCAATTTCATCAATTGCGGTTTTAAATTTTCGACTGGCTAAATCGTAATTTTTTGCAAATCCAGTTTTAAAGGCATTTATTTTTTCTTCAAAATGAGTAATATCAACATTTTGATTTCTCATTAAGTTAAGTTCCTGTTTATACTTCAAGGAATTCATTGCCGCATTGCGAAGTAGGGTAATAATAGGAATAAAAAACTGTGGACGCACGACATACATTTTTTCAAATTTATGAGAAACATCGACTATTCCAGTATTGTACAATTCATTTTCTGATTCTAAAAGCGATACTAAAACCCCATATTCACAGCCTTTTTCTCGGCGGTCTTTATCAAGTTTTGTAAAGAAATCTTCGTTTCTTTTTTTGGTAGTAGTTTCCTCATTCTCGTTTTTCATTTCAAACATAATTGAGATAATTTCATTGCCAGAATTATCCATTTCTCTATAAATATAATCCCCTTTGCTACCTCCTTGTGAATCATTATCTTTTTCAAAATATGCATTTTGAAAGGCGGTTGCTCTTAACTTGTTAAATTCAGATTCACAGTGTTGTTCCAAAGTTTCACCAACCATTTTGGTTGACAGTTTTTGTTTGTAATCTTTTAAACGAGAGATCTCTTCATCTTTCATTTTTATCGTTTCTTCTTTGATGCCAAGTTGATGGGTGAACTTTTCTTCAATCGTTTTTTCATTTAACTTTTGATCAGCTTCCTTTCTTTCTAAATCATTGGCAAGTTTATCACGTTGTTTTTCTATGTCTTGTATTGCTTGAGTTACTTCAAGTTTTTTTGCGGTTTCTGCATTCTGGATTTTAGAACTCATTTGCGCAATGATAGTTTCTTTTTGTGCTAATTCTTTTGCAATTTCCGCTTCGTTTTTAGCTTGTAATGCGATGAGCTCTTTATCTTTTTCAGCCAATTTTTCCTGCAAAAAATTTTTAACCTCTGCCTCTGCAAGTTTTACGGCATTTTGTTTATCTTTTTCAGCAAGTAATAATCTATTGGTAAGTTCCTCCTCAAACTGATGGTCTCGAACTTGTTTGAGTATATCAGCAAATCCAGATTCATCAACCTTAAAGGCTTTTTGACAATTGGGACAAATAATTTCGTTCATAGATGTTTGGTTTTTTGCGGTTAATAAAAGACTATTGCATTAGGCTATGGAAAGAGTCGCACTTGAAAAAAATCCCATAATCGGTGTTGTCAATTTTGTTAAGACGGACGTATTGACTGCAATTGACGCCTTGATTATGAAATTTTTTTCTGCCTGCTTTTCCTCCCATAACCTAATGCAATAGTCTTAGTCATTTAATTTTACTCTTATTTGAGAATGTTCAAAATAGAAAAGAATAAGGAAAAACGAAAAAAAACAGCCCTTATCTACGTGTGAAATTCGCTAAGACAGACGTATTAACTCTGCAACGGTCTTTTATTATGGGATTATATAATAATATTGGGCGATTAAACGTCTAATTATTTATGAGTTTGTCTCATCTAATTGGAATGAAAATCTTCTATTTTTATAAACCCCAAAACTATTATGTTTTCACTTATGCAAAAAATTAGTCTATTTTTGATTTGTTTATTTTCTCTTTTTACATCCTATACTCAGGCAAGTAAAGATAGAAAAATTTTACCCATTATCTTACATCATGGTGGCATAGGGACTATGTATGGAGTTGGTTATTCCGATATTTATAAGAAACAATATAAATACTTACTGGGTGGCGTGCTTGGTGATGTGGAAGCTGTTGGTACAAATGTTACTTATCAACCCAATGATGAGAAAACTTATAATTTTTCTTTTGGGTATGTACAGAAAATTAATTCCCTAACTTACTTTGAACGTGGTACCAAGATAAATGATAATACGCAAGGTTATGGGCAAAAAGCAAAGTTAAGTGCTCTCGGCGCCAATGCGGAATTGAAACTGGTTGATTGGAATTGGAAATTTTCTGGAGCATTCGTCGATAGTAAAATTGAGGGGTTTACGGATGATTCAAAAAAAGAAGCGATTGAAACACCTACCATTCATCTTACTCCATTTCGACAACTCACCTTGGGGGTAAATGCGGGCAAGGAACAGTATTTTTCACAACATAAATTAAGTGGTGTGAAATATAGTTTTGATTTAACAAACCGCACACCCTCTGCTGGTTATAGTGGTGATTCAGTTTTTACTTTGGAAAATCGTTGGTTTTTTAAGGTGTTTCGAAAATCACAGTTAAGTCTAAGGGGTTTTTATTCCACTGTATTAGCCGTTGCCGAAAAGAAGATTGATGCACGTGATGCCTTTAGCATTGAGTGTAATCAAGTCAGCAAGGCAAGTAAGCGTGCAGAGTGTGAAAAATTTGAAAATGATATTTCTTCCTATATCACGGAGCACAACAAAAAGGGCACCGCCAGAGCCTTAGGCGGAGCGAAATATTTACCAGCTTATGCAGAAGGTCGTTTTCGTGCTTCTAATAGTGCTTTTGCAGGTATTGATTTTACTCATCATCTTGCTGATAAAAAATGGGTTCCAAACCTCTACTTAAGTCAAGCAATTGGTTTTGCGAATGATGATTCCAGCAAACTAACGGATAATTCACAAACGTCCTTGAGTGCTGGTTTTAAATGGGATTTGGACGAACTATCTCTTGTAGCACAATACGCAACAGGTAATGACGGCTCTCTTTTTTCTTTTACAGTCCAACGATAATCAATTTAGCAAGAGCATCAACTATTGTTAATAAGTCTTAATTATTTGAATTTGCAAAATCGAGGCTGTCTTCAGCGAATTTTGCACCCGCTTCTTTGAAAATGTTATAGACTTCATCAACTCCTGAGTTACGTAGTTTTTGGCGTTCGTCTTCATATTGGGCAACGGCAATAATTTTTCCTGTGTAGTTTATTTGTTTGAGTTGAGAAACGATTTTTAGGGATTCTTCAGTTGATGGGAGGGCGAGTAGTACTAATTGAATTTTTTGGTTAGTGATATCGTGCCAAAAATCACGATCTTCGGCATCAGCAAGAAAGACGTTGAATTTTTTTTCTTGAAGTTTAGCAACTCGTTCAACGCAGGAGTCAATTCCCCATACATTAGGTGTGTTTAATTTATTTAAGCGTTCAAGAGCGCTTGAGCCTATTCTGCCAGTACCCACAATAAGAATGTCGATATTTTGAGGATAGTTGCGACAGTCTTCTTCAAGGGGTTCATTATGTTGATATTTTTTTAGGATAGGACGTAGTAGGTTATACCAATCATGGGCTTTGGTGTAGCAAATGCTGGTGATGATTAGTGAGATAGCAACTGTTAGTGCGAGAATCACCAGCCATTGTTCGGAAAGTAATCCTAAGCTGACGCCAATGTAGGCAACAATAAGCCCAAATTCGCCGTAGTTTGATAGCAAAATGGAGGTAAGGTAGGAGGTTCTTGCACGGAGTTTTAGTAGTGCGAAAAGGGCGTAGAATAGGATGAATTTAAGTGTGAGAAGTAGGCTGAGTACGAGAGCAATGGAGAGTGCTGAAAAATCAGGCACTCCAAGGAGTCCGATAGATAGAAAAAATCCGATGAGTAGAAGGTCTTTAAAGTTGGTGAGGGATTTTACGAGTTCGTTATGTTTGGCGTGCCCACTGAGGAGCATTCCTATGAGTAGTGCTCCGAGATCGCCTTTGAGATTGATCGCTTCAAATAGTTCATAGCCTGCAAGGGCAAGCACGACGCCCATTATAAAGAGTAGTTCTCCGTGTCCTACGTGGTTGAGTAGGCGGTTTAGTATGGGTTTTAGTAATAATAATAGGGGGAGGGCAAGCGCCCAGATGGAGGGGATATAACCTGCTGAAAACACCAAAAATACCACGGCAAAAACATCTTGTAATACAAGAATACTTATACAAAGTTTTCCGTGTCGGCTTTCGAGGTTTGTGCTTTCTTGGAGGATTTTTAGAGCACAGATGGTGCTACTAAAGCTGAGGATAAAGCCGAGCAATAGTGCTTGGCTTAGGCTGACGTTGCTGATGTGTGGTAGTAAAAAGGTGATTAGGGAGATAAAGGCGACTGTTAGGAGGGTCCATAGTAACATATGGATTGTGCCGCCGATAAGTACTTCTTTTTTTAGCAGGTCTTTAAAGTGAAGTTTTAGCCCGATGGTAAATAGCATCAGGGTGATACCAAGATCGGAGAGTTGCTCTAAGGTGGAGTTTTCTGTTAGTCCTATTCCAAAGGCACTTAGTATAAAGCCCGCAAGTAGGTAGCCTACCAGAGGTGGTAAGCCGATAATCTTAACGCTTAATCCAGAAAAAAAAGCGAGAGCAAGCCAGAGAAGTTCCATAGTTGTTGAGATAAGCTTTCCACTTTTTAGTTTATGGGTAGGTTTTTATTTTTTATTGCCAAAATCGAACCATTCATTGGCGAGTGAATTTTTATTAATTATTGATGGTTTGTAGTCTTCAGGTTCTTGTAGTTTGGTTGAGGAAGATTTTGTAGATGGTATTTTAGGTTGTGAGTCTTCAGTTTTTTTAGAGAGAGGTTCATTTGAATTAGACTCATCTTGAAGGTTTGAGGTGGATGGTGCTGTATTGTCAGTTGGTGTTGGCTCAGGTTGTGGGGTTAGCTTATTAGGGGTATTTATAAAATTGTCTGCTGATAGAGGTTGTGAGTCGTTGGTAAGTACAAATGTATTATCGCTCGTATTTGTTATGTATGGTTCGTCAATAGCGGTTAATCGAGGCTGAGAATCTTCTACATCTTGTTGTTCATTTGTGGTATTTTTCGGTGTTACTAATCCGAGATTTTGTTGTCTTTTAAAATCTCCTAAGGCACGTTGTGTTTCGGCAGGAGATTGTTCAGCATAGGTTGCGGATACTTCATCGATTGGAACGGTATTATCTTGAAAAACAGTTTGAGTAAGTGAGTAGCAAAGATAGCTGGCAACATCTTGAAAAAAATATCCATCGTATTTACGATAGTGTTCAATTTCTCGCATTATACTTTTATGTTTTTTCGGTTCGCTGAGGTGTAGTACGAGTGATTGGCAACGAGCTGCGTCAAATTGGGCTAAGGTAATGCTTTGAATATGTTGAGCTTTGTTGTTTAGTAATAAAATAATGGCTTGGTCAGGCATTGCTTTTATGAAACCAAAGGGGGTTTGATAGGGGTCGGGGTTGTCGAGGTGTTGCTCTAAATATTGAATGTCTTGTTTGACTTCTTGGTAAAGAGTTTGCCATTTTTCTGTATTATCCTGGAGATCGTTGAGTTGATTTTCAATAATAAGTAGTTCATTTTGAGAAAGTGTCGGTATTGCTTGCTCAATAACTTTTTTTTCTAATATATCATAAAGAATGACAATTTTTTCTCCAACATAAGGGGTTTGATTTTTACCTGTAGATTTGTTATAGCGTTGTTGCCAAATTTCATAAATTTTTCTCAGGAAATAAGGGTGTTTGGTAACAGTGCCTATTAGTTGATTGAATAGGTCGTTTTTAAGGTTTTGGATTGTTTTTTGCTGTTTGGATAAGGTTAGGGTGGGGTCTTTTACAGACGAGCTTTTATTACTATCATTGGCAGAGAGTGGTTTTTCAGTTGGTGGATGTTCATTTTTTAGTTTTAGAGAGCCTGAAAGAGAGGAGGTTTTTGTTTTATTAGAGATTGATTTTTTTTCTTTGACCGATTTTTTTTTGATTAGTCGTTTTATGAATAGAATAATAAGAACTAAACTTATTAGCAAAAGAATAATTTCTAATAGGAGACGTTTTTTATCAGAGGAGAATGTGCTCTCAGGTGATAGAGGCGGAAGGTTGTTATTTATTTTTGGAATATCGGTTTGTGCTATAACAGAAATAAATAAGGGGGTGTAGCTGATTTTTGTGAGTTCAAGATAAATTTGTTTTCTAAGTTTGAATTGCAATTCAGTAGAAAAAGATTGTTTATCTTTTTCAGAGTTAAAGGAGATAATAACTTTGATTTGATCAATGATTTTTTCTTTGGCAGTAATGACTACCGGTTTTTTCTCCTCAAAAGTATCGAAGTAATCAAGAATTTTTTGATACCAAGGTGCAGCAGCGGGAGGGGTGGTAGTTTCTTCTATGAGTGGAAATTGGTGGGTATTTTCCCATTGGTTATGTTTTATGAAAATGCTGGTGAGTGTGTATTTTGAGGCGGTGTCTGTTGTTTGAATATTTGTTGAGGGATTATTGTTGGTTAGAGATAAAAATTTTAATTCTTTATCTAACCATTTTTTTACTTTTTTTAGGACTCTTTGGTTGATAAGGTTAATATGCTGTGGGGCAATTTGAGTATTGGTCAAAGATTCTTCTGCGTATGAAGCTGAGTTAAGTCCCAGAGTGATTATGAGTGTGAATAACACATAAAGAAAGGCTTTATGAATCATTTTTTGAAATCTTTTTTTATGTTGTTGGAAATAATTATGAAATAATAGGGTTTAATTTAGGAACATTCCTCCGTTAATATGTATGGTTTGTCCTGTAATATAGTCTCCATGTTGAGCAAGAAATAGGGCGGCTTTAGCAATTTCTTGGGGTTCTCCAAGTCGTCCTAAGGGGATTTGGTTAAGGAGTGTTTCTTTGACATTATCTGGAAGTTGTTCGGTCATATCAGTGATGATAAATCCAGGGGCAATGCAGTTGGCTGTAATATTGCGTGATCCTAATTCGCGAGCAATGGTTTTAGTAAAGCCAATCACTCCAGCTTTGGCGGCGGCGTAGTTAGCTTGTCCGAAATTTCCAGTTGCCCCAACAACCGATGAGATGTTAATAATTCTGCCAAATCGAACTTTAAGCATTCCTTTGATAAAGGTTTGGGTAATGTTGAATATGGAATTGAGATTCGTGTTGATCACTTCATTCCATTCTTGTTGCTTCATCCTCATCATTAAGTTATCTTTAGTAATGCCTGCGTTATTGATGAGAATTTGCGGTGCACCGACGTGTTCTTCAATGATTTTTTGGCAGTTTTTAATACTCTCTAAATCAGCTACATTAAGGCAAATACCAAGATTTTTAGGGTTGTGAACTTGCAAGGTTTCGCTGATTTTATTGGCTCCTGTATCTGTGGTTGCAGTGCCAATAACGATATAGTCATTTTCAGCAAAAATTTTGGCAATGGCTGCTCCAATACCTCTTGATGAACCAGTAATAAGGGCGATTTTTTGAGGGTTTTCTTGCATAGTGATTTTATGTTTAGGCGTTTATGTGGGTGGTGAATTTTTGCATAGAATCATTGTCGTAGAGGCTAAAATGCTCAACGGTTTTAAGGATTCTTCGATTAAGCCCCCAAAGCACTTTCCCGGGGCCACACTCGGCAATAGTTTGCAATGATGGGGTGTTCTCAAGTGCATTTTGCATACATTGAACCCAGTTAACAGGGCTATAAATTTGTTCGACTAAGGCTTGTTGAATTTCAGCGGGTGTTGATTTTGTTTTAGCATCTACATTATGAATAATTGGGATGCTTGGGGTTTTTAATTCGTATTGTGTTAATTTTTCCTTAAATGTGCTGGCGATGGGTTGTAATAGTTTGCAGTGTACAGGCACGCTAAGTGGGAGCATTAAGGCTCTTTTGGCATTCGCTTCTTTTAGTTTTTCAATGGCTTGTGATACTTTATTTTTATGTCCAGCAATGACCACTTGACCCGGTGCGTTAAAATTCACGGCACTGACGATTTCTTCATCACAGAGTTGCTCGCAAATATCAACAACGGTTTGATTTTCTAAGCCTAAAATTGCCGCAACTCCAGCGACTCCTTCAGGTACGGCTTGTTGCATTAATTCGCCCCGATGGCGTACTATTTGTGTAGCATCGACAAGATTAAGACTTTCGGCAACGACTAAAGCAGCATACTCGCCAAGCGAGTGCCCAGCGAGGAGGGAGGGCTTGAGTTCACATTCGCTTTGTAAAACTCGCCATACGGCAATATCTGCCGAGAGCATTAGCGGTTGGGTAGTGGAGGTTTGATTGATGCTTTCAGCTGGTCCTTCTTGGCATAGGGAAAGCAAGTCAATGCCGATTGCATCTGAGCTTTCTGTTAGCGTATCTGTGACAATTTTTGTATGTGTCGCAAGCAACTCTTGCAACATTCCTATACTTTGCGAGCCTTGACCAGGAAAGGTAAGTGCGTATGTCATTGTTTATCTATTTTTTTATTATGTTAGTATTTGACAAGGCATGACCCCCAAGTAAGTCCACCTCCAAAGGCAACCATAATGCAATTATCCCCTTTTTTTATTTTACCATTACGTACAGCACTATCAAAGGCAAGTGGTACAGACGCGGCTGAGGTATTGGCGTGCTTGGCAATAGTCACAATCACTTGTTCCATTGGCATTTTAAGCTTTTTAGCAATGCTTTGGATAATGCGAGTATTTGCTTGATGAGGGATAAGCCAGTCTAATTCTTGGTAACTCATATTGGCATTGGTGAGTGTTTCATCGATGATTTTTCCCATATTATTAACCGCAATTTTAAATATTTTATTGCCTTCCATTTTTAAGTAGCCTACCGTGTCGTTATTTCTGGGTGAGATAATCGGAGCGTGGAGCAGTTCTTCGTGCTTACCATCAGCATGCAAGGTGGTGCTGATAATGCCGGGTTGGTTATCTGCGGTAAGTAGCATCGCCCCAGCACCATCACCAAAAAGAACACAGGTGCTACGATCTTCCCAGTCCATTAGTTTAGACATTGTTTCGCTACCAATAACGAGGACATTTTTATATTGTCCTGCTTTTATCATTGAGTCTGCAATACCGAGAGCATACATAAAGCCAGCACATACGGCTTGTACATCAAAACTACAACACCCTCTTGCACCAATGCGATATTGAACATTACAAGCGACACTTGGAAATACTTTATCTGCTGTAGTTGTGGCAACAATGATGGCATCCAATTTCTCTGCAGAAAAATCAGCACTTAAGAGAGCATTTTTTGCGGCTTCATAGGCTAAATCACTACATTTTTCAGTTTCGACAAAATGCCTTTGTGATATTCCTGTGCGACTACTAATCCATTCATCTGAGGTATCAACAAATTTTGCCAAGTCATCATTGGTGACTACTTTGGGTGGCAGGTAAGAGCCAATGCCAATAATTCGTGAATAGTTTTGTTGCATTTTAAGTAAATAGTTTTAAGTGCGTATAAGATTTTTAATTTTTTCTGGAGTATTATTTTGGGCAAGTTGCCTGGTAACACCAATCGCTTGTAAAAATCCATTTACATCCGCATTGCCATGGCTTTTAACAACAATGCCATTTAGCCCGATTAAGCAGGCTCCGTTATATTTACTGGGGCTAAGTTTTTTAGCTATGTTTTTTAAAATAGGGTAGCTAATAAGTGCAATAATCTTGTTGAGAATGTTTGCCTTGAATTCTTGTTTGATGATGGCGGAGATATATTTTGCCAGACCTTCCGAAGTTTTAAGGGCAATATTTCCCTCCAATCCCCCCATCACAATGACATCCACATTGCCAACATAAATATCATCCCCCTCAACAAAGCCTAAATAATTGATATTCTCATCATTGCTGATTAGGGCGTGTGCCTTTTGGGTTATTTTGTTCCCTTTACTCTCTTCAGAACCAACATTCATTAAGCCTACTGTAGGTTTTTCAATATTTTCAATTGCTTGAACCATCGCAATTCCCATTAAGGCAAATTGGTGCAATTGGACCGCACTCACATCAACATTTGCTCCAAGATCTAAGGTATATACCCATCCTTTTTGGCTTGGCATTGCCGCACAAATTGCGGGTCTTTCAATGCTTTTTATTGTTCGTAATACTAATGTTGATGTTGCCATTAAGGCACCTGTGTTGCCCGAGCTTAAGCAGGCTGTCGCTTCATTTTTTTTAACTAAATCAATGGCAACACGCATTGATGAATCTTTTTTTTGACGCAGTGCCTGCACTGGATGGTCGTCCATTAAAACGACTTCACTGGCATGCTGAATAAGAATCCTGGAAGAGTCTTTATATTCGGCTGGGAGCATTGAGACAATTTGCTCTTTATCCCCCACCAATATTAAATTCAAATCATCCCATTTTTTAACAGCAGTTACAGCAGCAGGGATAGCCACCGATAACCCCCAATCCCCACTCATTGCATCAATAGCTATGTACATTTTTTAATGGTAAAGCTATTTTAAAATGGGGTGCTAACTACTCTTCAGAATTTTCTGGTTCCTCAGAAATCTTTTCTTTCTTTAGGGTGAATTTTCTCTTACCATAATGCCCTTCTGGGGTAAGATGATGTCTAAGATGCTTTTCTCCAGAGACTGGATGTGTAGAAAGGGAATCGCCCTTTAGCGAATCATGAGCACGACGAGTATCTCTCTTGCTACGCGATTTTTTACTTTTTTGGACTGCCATTGTATCTCCTAAAATTAGAATAAAAATTAATAATGTTAGTAGTTAATTTTATCCGATGAAGAGTTGTCAACGCCTATTTACTGAAAAGAACAGAGGATTTTTTGATTATTTTTGGTAAGGCAGTGCCATCGTGCCAATTCGCATTAAGTAAAAAATTAGGGCAATCAATTAAATCAATAATTTGCTTGATTCTTTGTTGGTGCCCCATATGATATTGAGGCACCGCTTTTTGCCAACCAATATGGTGTTGCCAAATAGGCTCTTGAGTGATTTTTAGAATCTCCCTAAGCTCCTGATTAACAATATCATAAATTTGTGTTTTTGAGAGTTTATTCACCTCACGAAAATGCTCTCCCCCAATAAACGTCGTAATAAGGACTTCGTTATTCGGTGCTCTATTTTGAAATATTGAACTGCTAAAAATTGCCCCTAAAATTCTTCTATGTTGATTTTGCGGTATTAAAAAACCAAAGCCTTCAAGTTTTTTCAAATCAATTGCTTCAGGACTAAATGCCGTATAAACCAAATGCAGAGGAGCATAAGGAATAGACTCACAAAGCTGGACTAATTTTGGATGCTTTTCCGCTGCTATACAGCTGCTCATTAATGATGGGAGTTGTTCAATTGGTGCGCAAAAAATAATTTTTTGGCTATGATAAGTACACTCTTGAGTTTGTACGGTAAAATATTTTTGGTGCGTGATTTCAATCACTTTTTGTTTGGTCTCAATATTTTGTAAACAATTTTTTTCTAATGCCTGCACAAATTCTGAGACCCCATTAACAAAACTAAAAATAGGGGCATTGTTTTTTCCTTGATTACTAAGAGTTTTAAAGAGAGATTTATGTTGTAGAGTTTTTTGTTTGAAATCACTAAAGCAAGCATCCATAGAAAGCTTGCTTATATCGCCTGCCCAGATACCAGAAATCATTGCATCGGCAAAAGTTTGAGAAAAATACTGCCCGAAGTAATGCGTAAAAAATTGCTCAATGGTTTGCTCACTACGAACAGGCGATTGGCAAAACAAGCCATACAGTAAACGAGCTTTATGTTGCCACCCCAACAAGGGCGAAAAAAGAATTTTTTGGGGAGTTAAGGGTACGCTATGAAGTTTATCATCTTTCCAAATAAAGCGATTTTTGGCGATTTTTTCAGAAAAAATCACTCGTTCTTCTAAACCCAACTCCTTAACCATCTTCTGCACTGATGGTGAATAAAGCAAAGTATTAGCTGATTTTTCAATAAGATAACCATCAATTTTCTCGCTCTCAAGAACACCACCAATTCGGTCAGACGCCTCTAAGATTTTAAAATTTAATCCAGCCTGCTTAGCATAGTAACCCGCAGTTAATCCAGAAAATCCACCACCGATAATGATGACATCAAGGATTGTTTCTTTTTTGTCCATATCTGTAAGAAGGGGTGAAATCTTTAATTTAGAGAATAGGAGAGTTGATTAACCATAAACTTTTTAAAATCGATATGAACTATGGTAGTCATCTCAGTTCCCTTAAAGTCTAAAGGGAAGGGGAGTGAGCATAAAAATCCTTATACCAATCAACAAAGTGATTAATGCCTACTTGGATTGAAGTTTGAGGCTTATAGTCTAAATCAGAAACTAAATCATCAACATTGGCATAGGTTTGTGGTACATCACCTGGCTGCATTGGCAACATCTGTTTTTCAAGCTCTATACCTAAAGCATTTTCAATAGCTGTGATAAAATCCATTAGCTTAACTGGATTATTATTGCCAATATTATAAATTTTATAAGGTGCCGAGGAAGTGGAGGGGGTTGGATCTTTACCTGACCAATTAGGCTCTGCTTTGGCGGGGTTATCAATCACTCGCACAACGCCTTCAACAATATCATCAATATATGTAAAATCTCTAAGCATTTTCCCATGATTAAAAACCTCAATAGGCTTTCCCTCTAAAGCGGCTTTAGTAAATGAAAAATATGCCATATCGGGGCGCCCCCAAGGACCATAGACGGTAAAAAATCGTAATCCCGTAGTGGCGATATTATAAAGATGTGAATAGGTATGAGCCATTAGTTCATTGGCTTTTTTTGAAGCTGCATACAGACTAATGGGATGATCCACATTATCCGACGTGGAAAAAGGATAAGATTCATTCAGCCCATAAACTGAGGAACTGGAGGCATAGCTTAAATTATTAACGTTGTAATGGCGACAGGCTTCCAATAAATTAATAAAGCCAACAATATTCGAATCCACATAAGCGATTGGATTTTCAAGAGAATAGCGAACACCCGCTTGAGCAGCGAGATTACAAACAGCATCAAATTTTTCAGCTTGAAAAAGCGTATTAAGATTTTCTCTATCTTCTAACTGAAGTTGAATAAAGCGATAATTAGTATGTTTTTGTGATTGGCAAAATGAATTGTAACTAATTTTCTCTCGATTTATCCCCGTTTGCTTTAAGCGCCCATACTTAAGGGATTGATCATAATAATCATTAATCGAATCCAACCCAATCACTTCATCACCACGGCTTATTAAGCTATTAATTAGATGAAAACCAATAAAGCCTGCTGAGCCTGTGACTAATATTTTCATAGTGCGAAATAATTATAGTGTTATGATTGAAAATTAAGGATTTTTTAGGCATTTTGTTTGTACCATTGATAGGTTTTTTTTAACCCTTCTTCCAATTCAATGCTATATTTCCAACCCATACGAGCTAAGCGTGAGACATCTACAAGTTTGCGTGGTGGTCCATCAGGTTTAGTTGTGTCGTAGGTGATTTTCCCTTGAAATCCAACTATTTTTGCGATAAGGGTAGAGGCTTCTCCAATGGCTATGTCTTTTCCCGTACCTACATTGATGTGTGAAAGTGTTGGTTGAGTATTGGCTTGATAGGTTGATTGATTTAATGCTAAGATAAAAAGAGAGGCGGCTGCCATATCATCCACATATAAAAATTCCCGTTTAATTTTTCCAGTTCCCCATACGACAACTTCAGCTTTATTTTCTATTTTTGCTTTATGAAATCGCTGTATTAGACCCGGGATAACATGTGAATTTTCTGGATGAAAATTGTCATTGATTCCATACAAATTGCTGGGCATAACAGAGCGGAAATCAGTGCCATGCTGTCGGTTGTATGATTCACATAATTTAATACCTGCAATTTTTGCAATAGCGTAAGGTTCATTAGTCGGTTCTAACTTTCCTGAGAGTAATGCATTTTCTGCCATCGGTTGAGTTGCTATTTTGGGATAAATGCAAGAGCTCCCTAAAAACAAGAGGCGTTTTACCTCATATTGATAAGCGGCATGAACAACATTGGCTTCAATCATCATATTCTGATAAATAAAATCAGCAGGGTAAGTGTTGTTTGCCCAAATACCACCGACTTTGGCAGCGGCGATAATAACATAATGCGGTTTTTCCTTTTCAAAGAAGGCTTCCACTTGTGCTTGATTGGTGAGATCAAGTTCCTGATGAGTTTGAGTAATTAAGTTAGTGAATCTTTGGGATTGAAGTTGTCTAATAATGGCAGATCCCACCATGCCTTTATGACCTGCAACGTATATTTTATCGTTTAGATTCATTGGGTATATAGTATATAGGAAAATAAGGGCGGTTACTATTCTATACCGCCATAGTCATCATTATTCAGGTCGTATTGTACCATTTCTGCAATGAGTTCTCGAAATGGAACTTTTCTTATCTTTAGCATGTCTTCAGTCTCGTTTAGCATCTAAGTTACCAATTTTTAAAACTTCTTGTTTGTCTTTATGAATATTAGCAACGGTTTTAGTGATTTTTTTGTTTCCATTATAAAAAATTTTAAGCTAAAAATTATTGTTCTATTATCGTATTGAGAATGTATTTTGCTTTTATTAATTATAAGTGTTTTAGCCTATTCTCTTAATTTTGGAACATAGAGAGGTGGTCTTCTAATATTGTCATTTATTTTTGAGAAATCGCTGTAATATTTCTGAATCCTCATTCAATATCTGTCTCAACTCATTCTCAGTGAAAGAATAAGAAGTTTTCTTTGAGAATTTATTTCGTAATGTAAAAAGCAATGTTCTCCATAATATGATATGTATTTTTCTCAACACTGACTTAGAAATATCTTGCCGTTTATTTTTAAACTGTTTGCCAAACCATTCTCGTAAACATACTCTGAAATTTTTTGATCCAATAGTGATAGGGATTTCATGAGAATTTTCATCGATGTCATAGCGGTGTAAGTCATTAGATATTTTAACTTTGTTAAACTGAATAGCACTCGAAAAATAGAAGTTTTGTATTAATAACTCTTGAGTTTCGCAGGATGGCCATACGTGCGTTTTATCAAATTGCTCCCAGTAAGGAACTAAAAGTCCGCTGTGAACAAGGTCTTGATGGATGGCAATCATTTGCTCATCATTTATTAAAAAGGATTGGTAGGCTAATAAAGGTATTTGGGTATGTTTTGTCTTTGGAAAAATGGGTACAGCTACTGCTGGCTTTAAAGCATTTAGAGATTCTTCAAAAACATCCCAATTGCCACGTATAAATTCGACATCATCATCACAGAATATATAATATTTATAGTTACTTTTTGAAGATAAAACATAATCTAACATTTTATTTCTTCCATTAGACCAAAGTGAATTAGGTAAGAAAAGTGCTTCTTTAATTTGTTGATCGTAGGTGAGAAAAATAGCATCCGAATTTTTACGATTTTTTAGGTGAAAATAGTTTTTTACATTTTTGGCGGTTCCTTGAACCAAGTAGATAAAATCTTTCATATTATTTAGTTTTTAAAAAACTATTTAGTTGTTTTTTAAGACTTTGCTCAATTTTCTTTTTATCATAGAAAGCTTAGGCTTAAATAGGAGTATCAGGTATTTTACGGGAAATAATGGACGCTTTGGTACCTTAAATTCTGGAGAGGTTAATTTAGTGATAATTTCTACCAATTTTTTCTTAAAGATATCGATATCTAAGCCAGGAGGAGGAAATTTATCTTTTAAAAAGGGAGCTTCATTCAAATAACTTTGATAAAGAACATCATTATTATCCACTTCAATGATATGTTCGATTACCTCATCAAACGAATTATAGTCATGGCAATTGATAAAGGCTTTGGTGTTAAATTTCTTGCCGATCTCTGGGTCACCCCAGTAAATGGGAATTGATCTAACTTTTAGAGGATGAAAAAACTTTTCGGTAACATAGCCAACAACCGATTGATTTTCAAAAGCAATAGTAAATTTATAATCGCTTACCATTTTTAGTTTATTATCATACCAAGTGTCTGCATATCGTTTATCAAAAGGTGCTATGTTATTAAACACTTTCCCTGGGCAATCAATATGTTTATATTCCATCAGTTCTTTACAGAAGTTTTCACGAACATGGTATTGCAAACCGCCAGTAGCCGAATAAGTAAAGTTACAAAATTTAGTTTTTGTTTTGTTTCTAAGAGATAAAATTTCATCAGGATAATCACATTCTATGAACATCTTACATTGTGGCGTCCTACAATGATCAATAACATAGGTGTGCTTTTGCGAATTTTGGCAATAACCAAAACAATAGTCATAATAGAGACTGCTGATATTGGTATGCATTTCTGATTTCCAATATATTCTTGGCACATCTTTGTGTTTTATCTCATGGGTGAATCCAAAATCACCAAAGATAATCAAATCAGGCTTTCCTTGAAAATTAAATTCAAGGTTGAGGCTTTTATCTAAAGTCAGTGTCTTAAAAAATTCCTCCAAAGACGGAAAAGAACCTAAGATTTTTACTTTAATTGTAGGTAATTGAGACATGTTAATTGCCAAAAATAAATCAATTGTTTAATTTATTTTTCTGAGTTTTGGTATTTAAAAAATGCTTAAAATTATTCAAAATTTTGCGATAAAGGGGTATCTCTTTAGCTCTTGTATGCTCAATAATTTGTTTATATTGTGAATTAGGATAATTCTCTATAACCTTATTCCCCCACTGAGATGGATCTCTATATGCTTCAATATTATATTTTTTCGATAACAAGCTTAGAATGGACTGATCATGTCTATGATCTTTAAAACTGGGGTAGTTAGGAGCTCCACATTGATTTTCTAAATCAGTGATAATTCTATCATCTTGGGCATAAGCAAGATACTCCTCTAAAAATTTCATAGAATTTTTTGTTTTCCGCCATAACGAAAAACTGCCGAGACGCTGATTGCTTTCGGAGTATTTAGGAGTATCGCAATCCATTAAGATAAAGGCATCACGTTTAGTATAAACACTTTCTTTTAACTGTAAATCAAACACAATAATATCTTGATTGGTATCTAAACTTAAATCAATGAGTGATGTAATTGGTTTTATAAAATAAGCTCCACTGTCACAATAAAACAAAAAATCGCCCTCATTCAATTGTTCCAAAGTTTTCTTGATAAAATAGGGTTTCCATAACCAATAGCCATTTCCTCTTGAGCATTGTAAAATATGTTTATTCTTACTCATAAAATTTCTATCTATGTTTTTAGGAGAGTAAGAAATAACTTCATCAAAAAGTCCAACCTCTAATCCGGATTGACTATTTATTTTTTGACTTTTATAGAAGTAAGCATTAGCGTAGTTGATCAGAACTTTTTTCATTATTTTATTACTATATTAGTTGGTTGACCACATCTCTACTTAGATTTTGTTCATACCAAGGTAAAGTAAGTGTAAGCCCTCTCTTCAAATTTATTTTTGGATTGTAACTTAAGTGTTGCATTTTCAAAATATCAGGACATCTTCTATGAGTAGATCCTTCAAGGGTATCTGTGCATTCAATTTCTAAATGAATATCCAAAGCCTTTCCTATTAATCGTACAAGGTCTTTGATTGAAACCTCTTCATCATTTCCAATATGATAAATCTCTCTGTGTGCTCCTTTTTGATACATTGTATAAATCCCATCTACCACATCATTAACATAGGCAAAAGCACGAGTTTCATCCCCAGTTCCTTGTATAGGGAATGAGAGATGATTTGATTTTTTGCACTCTAATGCTCTCAAAATAAACTGTGGTATAACATGTTTAAATCCCATATTAGGTCCATAGACATTATGCGGTCTAAATACTTGGATTTTTTCAAAGAAATCTCGTTTGTAATTGAAAGCGATTAGTTCAGAAACTATTTTAGAGCCACCGTAAGAATAACGAGGGTTTAAACTATTGGGTAATGTTAGTGATACTTGCTCATTGGTTGGCACATTTTCTGGTGTTTGATAAACTTCAGCAGAACTTGCCACCACAAGATTAGTCACGTTACTTTGATAACAAGCATCAGTGACTGCAAGCATACCACGTAAGCCAACATCTAAGACTAATTCAGGGTGCTGATAAAAATTTTCTGTACCATTTACAGCAGCAAGATGAAATACAACATCTGCTTTATGAAATGCCTTATTCAAAGAATTAACGTGGCGAATGTCGCAATCAAAGAGTTCAATATCATTGGATAAATCAGCAATTCTTGAACTGTCTCCTCGTAACATATTATCTACTACCCGAACATTCCAGCCCTCTTGAACCATTTTTCGAACAAGAAAGGAGCCAATAAATCCACAACCTCCAGTAATTACACAAGTTTTTGTCATAATTTTTTAATAGTTGCTTAGAGTGAAAAATATTTGCTATTTAAATCACCTAATTGCTGAGTAGAAAAATGATTCCAGTAATCATATACAAAACCATTTCTATTTAGTGATTCGATAATTTCTATAAAATCAATTTTTGATAATTGAGGATGATTATTTGCAATAATCAAACAATCCATATTTTGGATAGATTCCAGTTGATTTTCAATTACCGTAATATTTGGGAGTACGCTTAAATCCTTTAAAGAACAAACGGGGTCATAAACACTTAGTTTTGCAGAGGGTAATTGTCGTTCTAATTGTTCAATGATTTTAAGAGACATAGAACCACGTAAATCATTTGTGTCTGGTTTTCCTTTGAATGCAATTCCCCAGATGATTATTTTGCAACTTTTTTTCTTTTGTAAAAGAGAAACAATTTGTGTAACCGTCTCTTGTGGTTGTCTCTCATTAACTAAACGAGTAGCATTAGATATTTCTAAGGAAATTCCTTTTTCCATCGCTGATTGAACAAATATGTGAGTGTCTTTTTCAAGACATGGTCCACCAACCAGCCCAGGAAGAGCTACATTTGTACGTTCATAACTTTGTTTCCCTGCAACAATAATTTCATTGGTATTGACTTTATAAGCCCCACAAATACGTGCCACTTCGTTTGCAAATCCAAATTGAACATCTCTATAGGTGTTATCTACTAATTTTAAAATTTCAGCAGCCTCTAAAGAAGATAATTGAATCACACTATTGGTAATCCTCTCAAAAAATTGATAGGCTTTCTGCCGAGTTAGTTTATCATCACAACCAATCACTTGAGGTAAATGTCGTAACTCTTGCATTGCACATCCTTCAAGGGTTCTTTCGGGGCACATAGCTATATGAAATTGCTTGGTAGTATTTTTTTGAAGTATTGGTTTGACAATATTGCGGGTTGTTCCTACTTTCACAGTGGATCGTAACATAACCAAAGCCCCATCTTTCATATTGGCTGCAACCTCTTTAGTGGCATTTTCTAAAAAATCTAATCTGATCTTTCCATTATTATCTAAGGGTGTTCCAACGGTTATGATGTATATCTCGGCAGAAATACTTGAATTAAACGAATTCAATACTTTTAGATTCCCATTTTCAATAACTTTTTTTAAGATGGTCCCCAATCCTGGTTCATGGAAATGAGGCACTCCCTTATTAGTAAGATTGACGACATCTTTTCTTTTTTCAATACCGAATACATTGTAACCAATTTCAGCCAATGTAGTAGCAAGCGTTAAACCAACATAACCTAAACCAACAACGGCAACAGTTTGTTTATTCTTTTCTGTAATCATATTTTTCTATAATCTTATGTGATGATTTTTGGCAAAAAGTTAGTTTTTTGCATAGTTTTTTTATTGAATAAAACTTGATAGAGGTAGTCTTATATTTTTGTTTGATTAGTAGGGGTGAGTAAGAGTGATTTCGATAAGAGTGATTTCGAATAGTTCAATAGAATGAAAAAAATAAACCTCTTTTAATTTTAACAAATTCCTTAATTTTGCAACGGTCTCTTAATATGTTTAAGTTGGTTTATTTATGATTTAATTTTCATTAAAAAATAAGTTGGTTAAATAGAACATGAAAATTTAAGTTGTTAGTAATTATTGTAGGGTTTTAATATTTTTCCGCCTAATTTTTTTTGCAATTATCCAAGCATGCCACATAGTGTAAAAGTAGAGTCCAAAAAGAAATAGAAAGCCATAAAGCATAATATATTCTGGGATGTTTAAATAATTAGCGATAACTCCAATCAAAGCAAGTGAAGCGTGTAAACTAGCAATAATTAGTAGAGCTTTTTTATCGCTGAAACCGCAACGTTGGAAAAAATGATGCAAATGATCACGATCAGCAGAAAAAGGTGATTTCCCCTTGCCAAGACGACGAATCGCAAGAGCAGTCATATCCATTAATGGTATAGCAAAAAGCCATACGGCAATAATGGGTTTAAATTCTTGAGAGTTAGCATTTGCTCCAAACAACACTAAAAACCATACAATAACAAACCCTAATCCTATGCTCCCAGCATCGCCCAGAAATATTTTTTTATTAGCACCAAGCAATCCTAAATTTGATCCAAGCACCGGAAGTATTGCGGCACAAAGTACAAGAATAATGATGCTGTTATTTGACCCAAATTCAAAAAAAGCCAAGCATAATAAAGAAATTAAAGATAGAAACCCTGCTAAACCATCAATTCCATCCATCATATTCAAAGCATTAATACCAGAAACAACCGCTAAAATAGTTAGCGGGAGTGCCCAATCTCGCGTTGATATTAATCCTGTATTTAATAAATTGCCTAGCTGAATAATACCATTGTCAGCAGTTGAAAACATAATAACCGCAACAAAACATTGAAGTACAACTCTAAATCCCAAAGAGATATTTTTAAAATCATCTAATATTCCGAGGACAATAATAATAAAAATACATAAGAGAAAGGCAGAGCAATCTGTTTTTGTCCAAATTTGCATTACGAACATCATTACAATAAATGATGCGAAAATACAAATCCCACCAATTAGAGGAATGTTCCCCTCGTGTTTTTTTCGACTATTAGGCTTATCCAATAAATCAAATTTTTGTGCAGGAGAAAGCAATAGATTCATTAGAATCCAGCTAAAAAGAAAAGCAAATAAACAAAGAATAAAAATCATTTATTTAGAGGTGCTGTTTGTCCCAAGGATGGAAATAGATTTATCGAAACTTATGTATGTGTTTAAACTGATTAGGTATTTGATACACTAATTGATTTGATGTGGAGTATTGCACTTAAGATGTGAATTTACGGGATAATATTGCACGGATTATTATATTTTACAGTTGATTGATTACTTGTATCTTTTTCTAATATAAAGAATACTTGAGAATTTAGCCCTCCCCTAAAAAAGGGTATTGGTGAAAATGTTTTATAGCATTTTTTTAAACCACAAGAAAATAAGACTTTTTCTAAATCCGGATAATAAAAACCTATGTGACTATGAATATAGGCATGTTCACCTCTATCAATTGGTATTCTAAATAAGGAGTATACAATATTTTTAAATGTGGTGTTTGCATGTGCTGATTGTATCAAAATTCTCGCAATATTTTTACATAACGAAGAAAAGCCGCATTCAATAGGTACGGATATTAACAGTTTACCACCATCATTGAGAAGATTTAACATTCTTTTAATTTCTTTGTATTGGTTGCTTTTTGGAAGGTGTTCAAATACTTCCAAACAACATATTTTATGAAAATACTTGGGGGGGTAATCTTTTATGTCTGTACATAATTCTACCTTACGATTGCGAGAAATAAGTTTATTTTTCTTCAATTCTTCAAACATATATGAAGCTGGCTCATAACCAACTATATGACAGTTGCTTTTCTCTATTACTTTCTCTATCATATGTCCATTTCCAGTTCCGTAATCTAAGATTTTATCTTCTGGGTTAGGGTTAAGTAACTCTACGGCGATTCTGAATCTTGCATTATGCGAATACCGTTTTAAGAATGATTTATGTTTTGTTGTTAAGCTAGAGTACATATTGATTGCTTGAGTATTTAGGGGTTAAGGAGGATTAAAAAAATTGCGGTATTTTGGTAATATTTTTAATTATCAAAGCAAAAGGCCAAGGAATATTATTTTTTTTCAATGATTTTATATCGTCATTCATTTTAATTAAAATATTTTTGATGTTTTTATTACTATGTCCACCCAATCTCATTGTAACAACGCATTTTGGTAGATAACAACAGCTAATTTTTTCTAACCATAAATATCGCAACATTGCATCGTAGTCAGCTGAAACTTTTAATGTTTCATCGAATCCACCTAACTGCGTATAATTCTTCTTCTTCATATAGAACGTTGGGTGAGGAGGCATCCAACCGTATTTTAGTTTTTTCCGATTATAGGTTCCAGATTTCCAGTTTCTAACTACCTTGCGTATAGTGTTTTTTTGAACATATTGTAAGTCGGCATAGATTGAATCGCAACGATTGTTAGATAGACAAGAAACAACATCTTGAATGGCTTCATTGTATGAAAAAAAATCATCTGAGTTTAGAAAACCCACAATATCACCAGTAGCGTTATGGAGTCCTTTATTAAAAGCACTATATATTCCGTTGTCTGGCTCAGAGACAATGATAGCGTTGTTAATTTTATTTTGGTTTATGATAGATAGTGTATTATCGGTAGAGTTTCCGTCAATAATTACATGCTCAATATTTTGATATGTTTGCTTGCTAACGGATTTCATTGTATCCAAAATTGTATTTTGGGAATTAAATGTGGTTGTGATGATGCTGACTTTAAGCATAAGTAATATGATAAGTTTATGGTAATATTTTTAACGCTTGGAATCTATCTAAAAATTTAGTGGTCATGTCCACATCACAATTAGTAATAATGTAATTGTTGATAATTTCTGATTTAGGTGGTAGAAAGTCAAAATATTCGTAATTAAATACAGTAAAAAAAGGTTTTTCGTAAAAATAAGATAGATGAACCAAGAATGAGTCTGTTCCTATTAATAAGTCGCAGTTAATAATAAGCGCTTTCACCTCATCTAATTTTAAATTGGTATAATATTTATCCACTTTAGGGAGATAGCTTTTATAACTTTTATCATAATCAAGTAAATAAATTTTATATTTATGTTGTAATAATTTTAGAATGATATCTAAGTGTATTTTTTGTATATTTCTATTTTTTGCTTGTGAAGATGGAGCAATTAACACGGTTTTTAAAGTATTAGGTTTAGGGGAAAGAGTTTCTTTTAGGTTTAACGTTGTGCAAAGGCATTTCTCGATCAAATTTTTTCTGTTGATATACACTTGCTTGGTTATATCGCTTGCATCGTATCTGGCTATTCCGAATGTTAGCAATGTTGTTCTGATATCTTTTTTTTCAAACACTAAGTGTTTGATATTATGTTTTTTTAGGTAGCTTCTAAATTTTAAAATATCCTTAAGAGCTGAAATAATTCCTTGCTTGCGTATATCATAAAAAGCGGGTATTTTTTCGAAAACCACCACTACATTTAATTTAGAATTTGTATTGATTAATTGGGAAATTTTTTTTGTTTGTTGGGTGCCAAGAATAGTTACTTCATGATTTATTTGAGATAAAAGATAAAGAGAGATAAGGTTATCTCCCATTGATTGTAAGCAAATAAAATTTTTCATTTTTCCATGATATTGAATTATCAAGTTTATAAAAGTTTACTGTTATTAGAATTTTTTAGCAAAAGACGTTTCTCTATCAATATAAATAACAGAGGCATAAAGCCGAAAGGAGCAGCAAAATTGAAAATAGTGCTTTCAAAAAGACCATATATTGCGGCAGATAGGATTATTGCTTTAGATGTGTAGGAGACAGCTTGCTTAAATAGAAGATAGATGTAAACTAAAATCATAGTGAGTCCTAACATACCTTTTGAGAGAAGCAAATCTACATAGAAAGAATCTGTATGAAAAACACGACTTATTTCATATATTTTACTACTTCCAAAAATAAAATCCATAAGGTCTTCACAATAATAGTTGAAGTGATTAGTCCAAATGATAAGCCTAGTGCTGGAAATCCTGTTTAATTCTGAAAAAGTGAATTGAGTTAATATAATATAAACCACTATAAAAAACAGTACAAAAAAAACAAAACAAATACCAAGAAATGCCTTTTGAGTTTTAATTTTTGGGAAAATAGCTATAGATGCAAAAAATACTATAAGGCTCACCATAGCAGCCTTTGCACCGGATAAATACAACATAATTAAAATAAGAACAAAAATAAAGAAAGAATTTATCTTTTTTATCATTGAGTGAGTGTGTAATAGAGCTAAAGCATAGAACATAACAAGTATTATTTCAGCATTTTGACTTGGTCTTATAAATCCAAATGTGTGCCTCATTCGATCTCCAGAGTGAATGAAAAAACTACCAGCAGTGTTGGAAATATTAACTATAAAATAGCTAATACACATCAATAAAAATAAAAAAATCAATATTTTTTTTATAAATAAAAAATCAAGTTTATATGAAAATATTTGTGCTGCCAAGTAGGTTAAGGGAATAGATATAGAAAATATTGCCACATAAATTTGGCTTTGTTCAGCAGATAGTACCATATATTGGGTGAAGCTATATATACCGAAAGCATATAGCAAGATGTTGGTAGGTTGGTAATTTATACCTCTTTTAATTGTGTAAAATAGCGTTGTTAATATTAATAAGATAATCCCTAAATTTCGAAAGAGGGTAACTTCTACTCTAAACTCTGAGAAGAAAAATAAATTTCTCCAAATAGCATAGAAAGCAATATATAACAAGACAATAATAAAAAGTGGGTTTATTTTTTTCATGTGCATTCAAATACGATTATTCTTCCATCCTATCTCTTTTGTAAAGTCCTCGAATAAATGCTCTTATTTTATGTATAGTCAATAAAAATTGAGGAAAGTGATTGTAAATTTGATATATTAACCAACGAAGAGGTGAGGGGTGTTGAATATGTGATGCGATAAAAATTTTTTCTTTTAAAATTCTATCCGCTAAAAGAGATGCTATATCTTCTCTTTTAGCCAATAGAGCTCTATAGTAAAATGTCGCCATATAGCTAAGTATCAAGTAATTAGCATAATCTTCTATTTCTTGATTGAATTTTGAAGCTTTTATAGATTTTAAGATGTTTATAACTTTATTCATATCATTTATAAATCCCTGTAAATCATGACTATTTCCTTTAGTTCTTTGGCGATAGCAATAGATAAATTCATCCAAAAAATTTATATGTGGGCTATGAAGGTAAAATAATGCACTAAAGGTTGTGTCATCACCATAAGTGATTTTTGCTGGGAAAGAGATATTATTATCAAATAAAAAGACTCGATGAATAAACTTGAGATAAATAGGGTGATCGTAGGTATTCATAGCAAACTCTTTAAAAGGGTGTCGATAGCGTGTTTTTTTATGGAACCCCATGAGGGGGCTAATTTGTTTGTCAGGATATATTCTTTGAGCATGAAATAAGATAACATCAGCCTTACCTTCCTCTGCTTTTTGATAGAGCTTTTCGCAGGCATCCAGAGCTAACCAATCATCGCCATCAATAAATTGGACATATTTTCCTTTGGCAATTTTAAGTCCATTTTCTCTTGCTGAATTAGGACCTTGATTTTTTTGTGAAAGCACTCTGAGGCGACAATCTGTTTGTGCGATGGCTTGAATCTTGGATAAAGTAGAGTCGGTTGAACCATCATCAACAACAATTATTTCGATGGATTTATGAGTTTGATTTGTAAGAGAATTTAGGCATTCTCCAATATAGTCTTCTAAATTATAAGCAATGGCAATAAGGCTGATATTTGGTTGTGTGTATTTTTTAATTTCTTGATTCATAGGGTTGCTAATTTTTCAATTTGTTGTTAGGGGGGAGAGAAAATGTAGCAATTATGGGGAAAATTGCATACGTTTTGTAGAATATGAATTGAAAAATTGAACTATGTTGAATCTGAATATTCAAAAAATTTGTAAAATTTTTTGTTTTAAGTATAGGGAGGGATTCTATTTTTTGGTGATATTTATAAAGATAATCATCGCCAAATTGAACATATTTTTTTTTGGCAACTTGAAAGCTAATTTTTCGTACGTCACTTAGCTTTGGATTTTTTTTTGAAAAGGTTTGAATTTTATTAGATGCATTATCGACTGAACTGTTGTTGCCAATAATAACTTTAAAATGTGGAAAAGAGTGTTCTAGTATTGGCTGGAGGGTAAGAACTACGGATTGAACTTTGTTATATAACGGCATTGTTATTGAGAAAATCACGGGAAATAGGCAACTAATTTATTTTATGTATTGCTTATTTATTGTTTTTGAGGGAATCAAAACAGCTTTAATAACTCTATATATTTTGTACATAAAAAGTAGGAGATTCGGAGAAATATTATAAAGTTTAAACCCCAACCAATAAATAAGTGAGGGTTGTGGGATGTGTGAGGGTACTGTAAATTTTTTTTTAAGAATTTTTGTGGCGATTTTAGCGGCTATTTTTTTATTGTTAGACTGTAGAGCTCTAGCGTAAATATAAATAAGATGCTTCAGGGTAAAAAATTGCCTATAATCTTGTAACTCTTGGCAAGGCTTTATGTTGTCAAAACCTACTTGTAAAGCGGAGAATATTTTTTCGCAATCCTCACTATAGCCTTGGATATTGTATTGTAAACTATCCTTTCTTTGGCGGTAGTAATAAAGGAATTCATCGACAAAAGCGACTTTGGGGTTATATAGAAAAAATAAGGCACTATAAATTAAATCTTCTCCATAGGTTACATTTTTTAGGAAACAAGAGGCATGTTCAGTTAGGAATTTTCGTCGAATAAATTTTGTTCCTATAGATGTAGTGAATACTCCAGTAGAATATTCTTTGAAGGGGTGAGAATAAGTTTTTTTCTGTGTAAACCCAGTGCACGCTATCTCCATTCCATCGGGATAAACTTTCTGAGAATGAAAGAGGATAACATCAACGTTTTCCTCTTGCTCCTGCACTTTTTTATAGAGATGTTTGCAAGTGTTTAGATCGAGCCAATCATCGCCATCGATAAATTGGACATAGTTTCCTTTGGCAATTTTAAAACCATTTTCTCTCGCTGAATTAGAACCTTGATTTTTTTGTGAAAGTACTTTGATGCGACGATCTGTTTGTGCGATTGTCTGAATTTTGGATAAAGTTGAATCGGTTGAACCATCATCAACAACAATGATTTCTATGGATTTATGAGTTTGATTTACAAGAGAATTTAGACATTCTTCAATATAATCTTCCAAATTATAAGCAATGGCAATAAGGCTGATATCGGGTTGTGTTTTCATTTAGTCCTCCCTCCCAACTATGGTTGTAGCAAAGAATGTACCATATTCAAGAAGTTTCCCCACTTTTGGATGTCCACAAAAAAACTTTCCATTATTATAGGTAATTGTATGTATAGGTAATTTGTATAGGTAAATTGTATGTCTCCAATGTTTAATTTTACCCAATAGGGTATCGTCGGTGGAATGTTAGGTAAGTTTTGTTTGTCATAGGAAAAGCAAGAGATATTATGGAGAAAAGTATCCTAAAATTTGCTTAGTGCTCTAGTCATTGTCGAGATAATATGTACACCCTTCTTTAGTATAACGGTGGTTAATCTTCTATTTTTTTATAACCCATTAATGAAGCAATTATGGGTATTATTTTTAATTTAGCCATAGTAATAAGAAAATTTGGAGATACAAATTTTTTCCATAGAGTTTTTTTATGGGATTGAGCTTGAACTCTATATTGTTCAATATGGCTATTAGATAAATCTAAAGGGTGCGAGAGCAGGTTGGCGTAGTAAATTTTTATATCGGTATCTTTAAAAAAATCATTCCATCCATCAGCAATAGTTAGGCTATTTTTATGGTATTCTAAAATTTTATTTGCTGATTTTTTAGTAACCACATAACAACAAGTGCCGTAGATATACGGGTAGGACAAAGGATAAACTTCATATAGTTCTTTTATATTGGTTTTTTTACCAAATCGATATTTTTTCCCCTTTATATCCAATTGTCCCCCGCAAAGTACAAGTGAGTTGCTCATCAAAGCTTGGGTGAGACTGAATATTTTTTGTATATCATCATCACTACCCTCAATATCATCTTCTAATATAAGAGCATATTGAGAGTCGGTTTTAATAAATCCCTCGAGAACACGAATATGGCTTAAGGTGCAACCGAGTTCTGCAGGTGACATTGTTCTGTTTGATTTGATAAAGTAGTCTAAGGTTTGATTATAATATTCCTTCGCGGTTAATTGCCTACCATCAACAGCTTCTATATGAATAAAATGCGGATAATTCTTGGGAAATCTTTGCTTTAGTGCTTCTCGCCTTTGGATATCTTGTGTTAAGGAAACGAGATAAATAGGTACTTTTTTGTCTTGCATATTTGTTGTCTTAAAAAACGCTGCTTTTTTGATTTATGGATGATTTTTCGTATTATTTTTATAACATTGACTAATGGTTATTGTGGGATATAATCAGCTTTCTTTTTTCCAAATTTTTCAAAATTGTACATTTTATCACACATTGTTGTGGGACTGCTTCTATAAGCAATTACAATCAGCATCTTATCTTGATATAAACCGTATATTTCATTCATAATTTTTTCTTCTGTCATGTAACCAATTTGAAGACCTGTTTGGGAAACAATTTAAACAGACTCCTTGTACGCAAAAGTATTGACACTTCTCCAGTTTTGTCTGCTAGAGTCATAAGGTATCCAAAAATTATAATTTCTGCCAGAGAATTACCTAGCCCTTACAAACGGTCTTTATTTTTTATAAATGCAACTAAATTTTTTAATTTTTTCAGCTGTGGCAAGTTGTTGTATGAGTGTATTTTAGTGTTTGTTTTTGTTGGCAACTGTCATTCTTGAAAATCAAAATGATGAGGTATTTGCTTTTTGAGAGGAGGGGGTTGCATATAATTTTTTCCATAATTAGATTCCAACCATTTTTTGGGTTTATTGGGTGCATAGACATTAATTTTTTCAAAATTTATTATTTTAGCAGGAACAAGATCTTCATATTTTATGTATAAAAATGTAAAACGGGATTGAGAGTGATTTGATACCCAAGGACCATCTTTTGATACAGATAGTTTTCGTAATAATCTAAATGTGGAAATGACAATAGGCAAGGTAGTTCTCCATAATAATCGAGTAGCTTTAAGATAACGAATTATTGTCGAAGGGTCTCCAGCTTTATGTACTCTGCCTTGGTATTGATTATTCTTTATAAACCAAGGTTTCGATTGATTGATTAGGTCAGGTAAGATTCCGTGGAAATTAAGTAAAACTGCAACCGATATAGTTTTTTGATAAATCGTACGCAATAATGGAATTTTTTTACGATAACGCTCAAGTGGATATATATCAATTACTCCACTACTATTAGGATTTGTACTCGAAATGCCTAAGAAAAAGGGATCTATAGGTGATTGGGAAATTTTTATGTCGTAGTCAGAGGCTATATTTTTATTCATTTTAGTAGAGTGGAGTAGGCGATTAAAATCATCAATTAGCATGAAAATATCGATATCGTCGTCCCAAGGAATGAAGCCTCCATGACGAACCGCTCCTAATAAAGTTCCAGCACCAATAAAGTATGGATAATCGTTATTTTGAAAAAAATCGTGAGCTGCTTTTAGCACTGAGACACAATCTATTTGATGTTGTCTCAAGGTTTTACCCACATAATTTGATTTGGTATCTGCGTCCATTAATTATATAAAAATAGAAATAATCTAAGAAAATGCTTAGTGTTGCTAATGGAGAATATGTTACAGAAACTATACTACTATTACACATTCAAAAATTAAAGTGGGTGATTAGCTAATCGTCGTAAATTATTCCCTTTTAAGGTTGTAGCCAGATAATTTGAAACTGTAAGCAATACTAAAAGTAATTGTGATGAAATTATATCACGAATAAATGCATTGGGAAATATACTCTTATATGTTATAAGCGACCACTAATAAACTTATTTTGAATCGCACTAAAGTAGGGCATAAGTTGGCAGCATTTACTGGCGACACTTTCATTTTATTTTCACATGTTTTTTTATAAAATCAACTAATTTTTTGCTTGAATTTTTGCTTGAATTTTTTCCAGTTGGGATGAGTTGTTGCATAAGTGTATTTGGTGTTTTTGGTTGTTGGTAACTTGCATCCTTTTGGATACACTGTAATAGTTCGTTAAAAGTTCTTGCAACAGTTTCGCCCTTAAGAACATCTTGATAGTCAAAGTACATTTCCCTTTCTTCTAAATAGGAAGCTTCATCAAAACAATAAAAAATAACGTTCTTATTCATTACTTTATAGTCAAGGCAAATTGAAGAATAATCAGTAATAAGGACATCGGTAAAAGGTAGTAATGGATAGATGTCAGATTTGTTATCAAATAAAAAAATATTAGGATACTGGCTTAAATCAATCTCTATGTGTGTATTATTATGTACTTTGAAGATGAAGAAATGATTGTTTTCAATCATTAAATCATTAAGTGTTTCAAAACATATTCCTGAGTTTTCTATAAAATCTGCATGGTTATCTCGCCATGTAGGCATATAGACATAAATTTTTTTATAATGTGTTAATTTTTCTAATATATTAAGCGTGTTAGGCGGCTCATTGTTTTTGATAAATGTTTTTATATCATTTTTAGGTAATTGTAAGATATTGTTGCGCGTATAGCCAAAATTTAAGCATTGAGCGGAATTAATTCTAAAGGCTGATGAAAATAATTCTGACATTTTCTCAGAAGCAGATAAAACAAAGTCTGGCTTTATATACTCCTTGGGATAAAGGAGTCGACTTTTTAATGAATTATTAAAGACTGGGGCAAGCACGCCTTTTTTGATATCAAATTCTATTTTTTTAGCAAAAAAACCGTGCCACAAATTTACTTTAACAGCACGCCCATAAGTCCAACTATTAATGTCATTAATATAGGCATTATAAATATAAACACCAGCTACAAGGCTATAGTAAATACCTTGAATACTCCATTTGTAGTAAGCGGAAAAACTTTTCTCCCTAAGAAATGAAACTGTTTTTTTATTGTTTGAAATCCAAGCAATTTTTATTTCTGGATGGTTATTATGTATATAAATAAACAAATACTTGGCATTATCATTAAACGAACCGCCAAAGCTACCTAAGAGCCAAAAATTTCGGTTCCTTGGTGTTATGAAAGAAAATAAGCGTATGATATGTAATAAGCTATGGAGTACAATTTTGATGAATTTAATTACCTCTTGGGGTGTTTTTTTTATTTTGTTCAAGGGAGAAGCTTTGTATTATATTTTTTGCAGGAATTAATAACGGATGTTTTCAAAGTATTCGTATACTATATTATACTGCTTTAATATGATTAGATTGTCTGAAAATATAAGGTCGTTTATTTACAACCATTGTCATAGTAGATAAGTGATGAATTATATCAGTTTTTTGAATAAATTTTAGGGTTTTGGCTAGTTAAAATCCTAAATAAAAACTTCGTTTTTTTAACATTATCGGAATTATATTTATTAGCACTAATCGTGATATTTTTCAATAACCCTAAGTAAATATTATTCATCAAATATAATCTCAAGAGCTTTTTTTCTTTAGCAAATTGATGAGAGCAGGAATGGATAATTCAAATGTAAAGGATTTATTTTATATTTATTTTGAAATGTATAATAAATTTAACCATTAAAACTTTGAAGTTCAATCAAATGACTAAAGAAAGATAGATATTTTATATGTGGTTTTACTGGGTTGAAATAAATATTAATCTTTTATTTTTTTATAGCCTTTTAATTGGATAATTACTTTCACAATTTCCTTTTTTAATTTATGTTTAATACTCTTTATAGATGTAATTTTTTCCCATAGAGATTGATTAAATTGAGCTCTGTCTGTTTCCATATGGCTCTTTGCTCGACATATAGGATGTGAGAGGATATTAGTATAGTAAATTTTTGTATCTGTATCTTTAAAAATATCATTCCACCAATCAGCAATAGTTAAATTATGTTTATGGTATTCTATAATCTCATTTGCCGATTTTTTAGTGACGACATAACTCCAGGCTCTATGGATAAATTGGTGGGTTAAATGGGAGATTTCATACAGTCCTTCAATACTTGTTTTTTTACCAAATGGATAGTTTTTATTAGCTATTCTACCGCAAATTAATAGAGATTTGGGTTCAAAATTTTTTATTAGATTTAAGATTTTTATTATATCTTTATCTTCACCTTCGACATCATCTTCTAATATAAGGGCGTATTGAGAATTGGTTTTAATAAATTCCTCAAGAGCATGAATGTGGCTTAAGGTACACCCCAATTCTGTAGGTAACATTATTCTGTTAGATTTTCTGAAGAATTTGATCGCCTTCTCATAATACTCTGTCGCCGTTAATTGTCTTCCATCGGTGGCTTCTATCTGAATAAATTGAGCATAGCTCTTAGGGAATTTCTGTTTGAGCTCTTTGCGTCTTTGACTATCTTGTGCTAAGGAAATTAAATAGATGGGTGTCTTTTTTTGCATGGATATCATACTGACACTTTATATTAAAGTCAGGTGCATTAAGTTAATTTTTTTGTATAAGTTAAGTAGTTTAAGAACATTTTTATGCCTATGTATAATTTTTAACGTTCGTGGTTATTGAGACAAAACGAGTCTTCCTTTTTTTAAAACGTATGTTTTATCACACCTTTTTGTAGTGCTAATTCGATGAGCAATGACAATTAGTGTTTTATCTTGATATAGCTTATATATTTCATCCATAATTTTTTCTTCTGTTTCACTATCAAGGGCACTGGTTGCTTCATCTAAGACTAGCGTTTCAGGATTGTCGTATAGAGCTCTTGCAATGGCAACTCGTTGTTTTTGTCCGCCGCTTAATACAATTCCTCCTTCACCAACTTGTGTGGATATACCATTTTGAGTTTGTAAAAAATCATATATATTTGCTTTTTCTAACGCGTTAATTAATTTTTTTTCATCATAATCTCTGCCAAAAACAATATTATCAGCCACTGTACCATCAAATAAATAAATGTTTTGGGGGATATATCCGATTTGATGTCTCCATGATTTAATATTGTCTTGGCATAATGGGATATTATCAATGCTTATATTTCCTTGGTTGGGTGTATGTAATCCCATGATAAGATCAACTAAGGTTGATTTTCCTCCGCCGCTTTCGCCAATAAAAGCCACTTTTTCCCCTTTGTTTATTTGAAGATTTACATCATTAAAAATAGGTTTATTTTCAATGTATTCAAAGCTAACATTATTGAGTGTAATATGATGTTGAAAAGTAATTTTTTCGTTGCCTAATTTTTCATTTTCATGCAGCATGGCTGCGTGAGTAATATCCAATGACTTGTAGTAAAAAACAGCTATATTGTAGCTCGAGATAATACGATTGAGCGAGGGCATTAGTCGATAAAGTGATAGCACAAATAAGGCTATCACTGATAAAAAGCTTGCTATATGATCTTCATCTTCCCACACAATATAAGTGATAATCAAGCATATGATGCCAAAGGCTAAAGCTTCTAAAAAAAGTCGTGGAAATTGCTGCAATGTTTCGGATTTTATAATTGAGTTAGCATAACTTAGGCTGGATTCACTGAAGTCTTGATGTGCTTTTTTTCCGTAATCGGATAATTTAATAAATTTGAAATTTCCAAAACTTCGATTCATCACTTCATGAAAAACGGTTTGCATTGATGCTCGAGTTACTCCCAATTTTTTAATTTTTTTTGAAATGGCTTTTACCAAAAATAATCCATTTATGATAAATACGATAGTTAATATTAGTGTGACTTTATAGTTAACATAAAACATTAAAATGTATAGCAATAATGTCACAAAAAACTCGCTAATCATTAATAAAATTGATTTAATTAAAGAGGTTAAATGTGCAATTTCTATTGTGATGGTTTTGGTGAATTGCGAACTATTATTTTGTACAAAATTTTTATAGGGTAGATTCATATATTTCTCGAACAATTGAGTAGCAATGGTATGGAATTTGCGATGAGTAAAATGATTTAAAGAATAGATATAAATTAAGTTAATGAGTCCTCTGGTGCTATAGAAAAACACAAGAAATAGTCCAAATGATAGGACGAAATATCTTGGACTTTCAAAATTCAATAGTTCAAAAAATTGATTTAAGTATTGATTTCTCTCAATAATAGTAAAATCAATTGCCATAGAGACAAACGGCATAATTAGGGAGATTCCTATCGTTTCCACTAAAGAAATAAAAACGGAAAAAATTAAAAGAAAAACTAAGATTTTCTTATCTTTTCGGGATAGTAAAGTCCGTAACTTATGCAATTGCTTTAACATTGTTTTCTTAGATTATTTATTTCTAAAATATTCAAAAATATCTCTATTTTAGTATTTCTCCAAAATTTAAAATTATCATCTAATATATAGAGTGTAGGGTTTAACATAACTCACAGTAATATTTCGTCCTTTGGATAAACCAATGTCATATTCCGTATAAACATATGTTGTATGCTTTATCCCATTGTTGTTGTAAAGGTTTTGATAATGGCAGTACATTTTTGGGCTATCATTGGTATAAGGTTAAGGTACTATGAAAAATATTTTGCAGATCGGAAATAGTCGGAAATATTTATAGTATGGAAGTCTGCAAAAAATCAGCACAGGATTTGAGTACTTAAATATAGCGTGATTTCAGCACCTGTTTTAGTTGTTTTGTATCAAAATTAATTGGGTGATTGGCAAGTCTTTGTAAATTAACTGAGTTCACCATTTTTTCTAAGTGTTCTTCTTTCAGATTGTAGTCAGATAATTTGCAAGCAATATCAAGTGAAGCAATAAAGTCGTACCATGACTGAGAAAATTCATCTGAAAAATTAAGTATATTCTTTATTGTTTGTATTTTTTTCTGAGTGTGATTTTCTGCATTGATTTCAGTATAGGTTGCTACGGCTCCAAGAGTTAGTGCCACGGCAATCCCATGGGGGACATCAAATTGATCGGTTAAGTAGTAGGATAGGGCGTGTGGGGCAGTTGTTTTGGAAATATTAATGGCACGACCAGCATAGTTTGCAGCGAGTACCATATCCGTAAAAAATTGATCATTTATAGTAAATTGGTTTTGAAGATGCGGGCTAATGATTTTTAAGGCATTGAGTGCGTACTCTTCACTCTCTTGTGTTGCACCGACTGACCAGTAGGATTCTATGGCTTGGCATAGAGCATCTAAGGCTGTATATACAGCGATTGAGTGAGGTAGTGAGTTGACTAAACATTTATCAGCAATTACCCAATCAGCCAAGATGCTGGGGTGGGCTAATGAGAATTTGTCGGAGCCAATATAAACGACGGCAAAGTGTGTGGCTTCAGAGCCTGATCCGCATGTGGTGGGCATCACAATTAGAGGGCATTCAGTTGGGATTAATGTCGTGTTGCCACGAATGCTTTCTGCTAAATCATTGGCATTATTAAGTGAAATAGGTTGTTTGCTTAATAAATTAATGGCCTTTGCTGTATCAATGCAATGGCCACCCCCAATGGCAATAATTAAATCAACGTTCTCTTCTCGACATAAGGTGATGCCACGGAAAATATCCTCAATACAAGGCTTTTTACCAAACTCATTAAAAGTAATTATTTTTCCTGATAGTTGAGTTAGTAGGGGTTGTACAATTGCTTCTATGGAGCGATAGGATTGCTTTCCACATACAAGTAGGGTTTTTTGGGGTTGATATTGTTTTAGGATACCATCCCAAGCTGCAAATCCTTGATTGATGTAGAGTTGTTGTTTCATTAGATAGATGTTTTATGAGGAGAGGTGTTGCATAAAATGCACTTTGCATTCTTGGGGTGTTTGTGTTGGTCTGCCAAGGTCAGCACGATTGCCAGGTTTGACACAAACTTGTAAAAAGCAAGGTCCTGATTGATTGATGAAATCAGGTAGAGTATTTTCAAGTTGCTCGCTTGTTTCAACCGAGTGAGTATGGCGATAGTGGCAGTTTTTGGCAATATTTGGCATATCAATAGTCAGACCCACAGTGGGTTGTCCTCCGACTGAATCATGTACGCCATTATTAAGTACGATGTGTTTAAAATTTTTACAAGCACTGGTGCCGGCAACGGCTAAAGAGCCCATATGCATAAGTATTGAACCATCACCATCAAGGCAATAGATTGTTCGGTTAGGTTTTTCCATAGCTATACGTAGGGCAATAGAACTACAATGACCCATTCCCCCAACGACTAAAAAATCTTGTTGATGAGATTGATTTTGCATTTCTCTTTGCTCATATAGCTCACGTGAAATCATCCCAGTTGTGGCGACAACAATATCATCAGGCTGGATAAATTTCATTATGGTTGCAATTGCTTGTTCACGTTGCAAAATTAAGTCTGATGTGTGTTTGGGTTTAGTGAATTTTTCAAAGGTATTTTTATGCACGACTAAGGCAAAGGGTGCTTGTTGTTGACGGCAGTGTTGAAGAGCAGTATCAACGGTTGAAATGACTTCTTTGGATGAAAGGTCCTTATGAAGTGTTGCCCATTTAATATCCATTGCGTCC
This sequence comes from uncultured Gammaproteobacteria bacterium, assembly GCA_929200535.1. Lineage (GTDB taxonomy): Bacteria > Pseudomonadota > Gammaproteobacteria > CAKMZV01 > CAKMZV01 > CAKMZV01. The sequence continues at coordinate 76,455 of CAKMZV010000003.1, read as the reverse complement.
AGCGTAGGTAAGGTGATGGGGCCTTGTTTTTTATGTTGTGGTTCATCTGGAATATCAGGTTCTCCACGCCAGCCAATGAGAAGCAATAGAGGAATGCCATAAACGGTAGGATCCGCCAGTGAAACAAGGGGATTAATTGTATTGCCTAACCCTGAATTTTGAAGATAAACTAAAGGAATTTTCCCAGTAGCAAGGTGATGTCCAATTGCTAACCCAACAGCAGCTCCTTCGTTTGCTGCAATGGTATGCTGAGTAGTAGGGAGCATTGAGGAGACAAAATTACCAAACTCTTTGAGTAAGGAGTCAGGCACGCCCGTAAAAAAATCAACCCCGTTGTCTTTAAGTGTTCGATGAAAAAAATCAGGACAAATCATTTATTTTGTACCCGGAATAAGCTCCAATATCTCTTTAATAGGGAGACAATTAGGATCCGCTTCGGCACTACGACCATGGCGTAGTATGGATTGTGCAACATTTAACATTGCTGGATAGGCTGAGCGGAGCATATGATTAGCATATACCACAATTTGCACGCCTTGATTAATCCATTCATCTTCGGTGACTGAGTTAAAACTGGAAGGCACAACCATTAACGGAACTGTTTTTGGTAGGTTGCTGTGGTATTGTTTACAAAACTCAAATATTTCTTCAGGTGATTTTTGCCTGCTATGAATCATAATACCATCACTACCTGCTTCAATATAAGCCCTTGCTCGTGCTAACGCATCCTCCATTCCTTTTTCCAAAATGAGGCTTTCAATACGTGAAATAAGCATAAAATCATCAGTAATTTGCGCTTCTTTGGCAACGCGTATTTTAGCTTGAAATTCTTCGATGGTGGCTTGGTGCTGCTCAACATCATTGCCAAAGAGTGAATTTTTTTTCAGTCCTGTTTTATCTTCTATCACGGCAGCCGAGACACCAAGACGTTCAAGCGAACGAATCGTGAAGGCAAGATGCTCAACTTTTCCACCTGTGTCGGCATCAAACAGCATTGGCTTTGTCGTGACCTCAAATATATCATTGACAGAGGATAGCCTTGAAGAAACATCTACTGCTTCTATATCAGGTTTTCCTTTAGCCGTTGAGTCGGTTAGACTACTTGCCCACATAGCATCAAATTCTGTTTTCATATCTTCTTTATCCACTGATGTTTTTTCAGTAATCAAAGCAGACAATCCATTATGAACTTCGTTGACTCGAATAAGTGGTTTAATCTGTAGTAATCTCCGTAGGCGTTTGAGACGCACATCTGGTGTGCTGGCAATTTCTTTAATAGAGCGATGCAGTTGAGTCGAAGAAATGCCGGGAGTATAACCGACTTCAATTAATTCACCTCCCCATTGTTGGAGTGTGTCGATAACTTTTTGGCGAGTTGTTGCTTGCACACCTTCTTTCCAATCATCACCATGAACGACATAGTTTGGTTTGATTTTAGTTAGATTATCGGTGTAATCTAAGGTGTGTTGTGCTTCAACTTGATCTACCCCTTTGATACTATTAATGATTACTTTACGTTGTTCAAAATTCATATGTGGAACACGTTTGTAGCTTGCAATAGCTTCATCTGTAAGCAATCCTACGACAACTTTTCCGAGAGAGGCAGCTTTGTTAAGAATATTAATGTGTCCCTCGTGTATGAGATCGGCACTCATACCAACATAAACAATTTTTTGAGAGGTTTTATTTTGCATAAGTTTGAGAGGTGTTTATTTTTTAGGTTGTCTTAACAACAAAATAATTGTTGTTATAAGAGACAATAAAAAGGATATAGCAATGAAGCAATGATATAATCAGTTTTTTTTGAGTCAGAAGTGGGATTTTTTCCATAGATTTAGGGTTTTGCAAACTTCAAGGGTTGCAGAGCTTTGTAGGAGTAAAAAAACAGTTTAATTTGATTTTTTTTGTTTAGTAGAGCAATGGAAAATCTGACTACTATCTATTGTAACACTGTTTATATGTTTCTGAACTTATACAAGGTAGAGACTTTACACTCATCTATATTTTTATAGAATCTTAATGAGATTGATGAGGTATTGGGTATAACTATTATGAGGATAAGATTTTATTAATGTTTCTATCTGTATTGCATCGATCCATCCATTGTGATAGGCTATCTCTTCCAAACAAGCGACCTTATAGCCTTGTCTTTTTTCGATGGTAGAAACAAACAGGGATGCTTCCAGTAGGCTATCAAAAGTACCTGTATCTAACCAAGCAAAGCCACGTCCTAATAATTCAACTTCTAAATTTCCTTGTTTCAAATAAGCTTGATTTATACTGGTGATTTCTAATTCTCCTCGTGGAGATGGTTTAATATTTTTGGCAATTTGTATCACATCATTATCGTAAAAATACAGCCCAGTTATTGCGAATGAAGATTTGGGGTTTTGAGGTTTCTCTTCAAGGCTAATGACTTTTTGGTTATTATCAAATTCCACAATCCCAAAACGTTTTGGATCATTGACTTGATAGCCAAAGATAGTAGCGCCATTAGTTTTAGACGCGGCTTGTTGTAATGAGGGAGTGAATCCATGTCCCCAAAAAATATTATCACCTAAAATAAGACATACATTATCATTGTCAATAAATTTTTCCCCAATAAGAAAAGCTTGAGCTAAGCCATCAGGGGAAGGTTGCTCAGCATAATTAAGGTTAATTCCAAGGCTTGTGCCATCTCCCAATAGTTTTTGGTAATTAGGGAGATCTTGTGGGGTAGATATAAGAAGAATATCTTGTATGCCTGCCAACATTAAAACCGATAAAGGATAGTATATCATCGGTTTATCGTATATCGGCAAGAGTTGTTTAGATATACATTGGGTAATTGGTTGTAGTCTGGTCCCTTTGCCGCCAGCTAATATAATCCCTTTCATTCTCTGCTTATACCTAACCTTTCGCCTTGATAACTCCCATTTTTTACATTTTGACACCATATTGGATTTTCTATATACCATTGTATTGTTTTACGAATTCCTGTTTCAAATGTTTCACAGGGTTTCCAATTTAAATTTTGGGTGATCTTAGTGTTGTCAATTGCGTACCTTCTATCATGTCCTGGGCGATCTGTAACGTAAGTGATGAGTTGTTCATATTGCTTAATCGATGTTATTTTAGACGGCATGATTTCATCTAGTGTAGTACAGATTGTTTTTACTACTTGGATATTTTCTAATTCATTATTTCCACCAATATTATAATTTTCGTTAATTTTTCCATTGAGGGCTACATGTAATAATGCTTCTGCATGGTCATTCACGTATAGCCAATCTCTTTTTTGTTTGCCATCCCCGTATATGGGTAACTTTTTACCTTCTAAGGCATTGAGGATAGTGAGAGGAATTAATTTTTCTGGAAATTGATAGGGACCATAGTTGTTTGAGCAGTTGGTGATGATTATAGGGAGTCCATAGGTTTTATGCCAAGCTTTGACTAAATGATCTGCGCTTGCTTTTGAAGCAGAGTAAGGTGAATTAGGAGCGTATGGTGTTTCTTCGGTGAACAAGCGAGTTGCATCTTGAGTTAAATCGCCATAAACCTCATCGGTGGAAATATGGTGGAATCTAAAGGTGTTTTTTTTATTTTTTTCTAATGTATTCCAGTAAGATAAAGTTTCTTCTAGCAGGATGTATGTCCCAATAATATTCGTGTGAATAAATTGATTGGGAGAATCAATGGAGCGATCAACATGTGATTCGGCAGCAAGATGCATAATAATATCAGGCTGTTGTTCTGTTAAGACTCGCTTAATGGCATTGACATCACAAATATCAATTTTTTCGAAGTGGTATTGCGAATTATTTTCAATAGAGTTTAGAGATTCTAAATTACCAGCATAAGTTAATTTATCAACATTAGTAATATAATAATTTGTATTATTAATAATATATCGAATTAAGCTTGAACCAATAAATCCAGCTCCACCGGTGATGAGGATTTTTTTAGGCATTTTGTTTGTACCACTGATAGGCTTTTTTTAAGCCTTCTTTTAATTTAATATTATATTTCCACCCCATGCGAGTTAAATGAGTTCTCTAAATGAAATTTTTCTCTTCCAGCCTAATTCTTTTTCTGCTTTGGAAGCACATCGCCTAAAAGCAATTTTACTTCGGCTGGACGGAAATATTTTTTTATTAACTTCCACCAAAATTTTTCCAGTACTTAAATCCATACCTTTTTCAGCTATTCCAGTTCCTTTCCATTGAATTTTAGTGCCGACCTCTTCAAAGGCAAGTTCAATAAATTCTCTTACGGTATGAGTTTCCCCTGTTGCAATAACATAGTCTTTTAGTTTATCTTGTTGTAACATTAACCATTGAGTATAAACAAAATCTTTCGCTTTCGCACGCCCCCAGTCTCGTTTAGCATCTAAGTTTCCAATTTTTAAAACTTTTTGTTTGCCTTTATAAATATTAGCGACGGCTTTAGTGATTTTTTTTGTGACGAAAGTATTGCCTTGTCTCGGGCTTTCGTGGTTAAACAAAATTCCATTACAAGCATATAATTCATAGGATTCACGATAGTTTACCGTAATCCAATAGGCGTAAAGTTTAGCGGCTCTATATGGGGATTTAGGGTGAAAGGGGGTTTGTTCGCTTTGAGGTTTCGTGCCAGGAATACCGCCGAACAATTCAGGAGTGGAGGCTTGATAAAAACGAGTATTTACCTTAGTATCTCGAATAGCATCTAATAAACGCAACGCACCTACGGCATCAACTTCTGCTGTATATTCAGGTACTTCAAAAGAAACTCCAACATGAGATTGTGCACTAAGATTGTATATTTCTTTAGGCTCTATTTTTGATAGCGATCGATTCAGGTTACTCGAATCTGTTAAATCGCCATGATAGGTATGTAAATTAGGGTGTTCAAATAAATGATTAATGCGTTTAGTAGTGAATAAGGAGACACGACGTAAAATGGCATGGACTTCATAGTTTTTTTCTAAAAGAAGTTCGGCAAGATAGGAACCATCCTGTCCAGTAATGCCGGTGATAAATGCTTTTTTATTATTCATTATAAAAATTTTAAGCTAAAGGCTGTTGTTTTATTATCATATTGAGAATATATTTTGCTTTTAGTAAAATTAAGAGCTTTAAATTTATTGCTCTGGACTTTGGAGTTAAACAATTAATTGAGTTTTTTTGTTCTGCTATCAATAACTGTTATAAGAAAAGGCAACCTTTATTTTTCGTTGGTGAAACTTTCAGTCCTTATAATTTGCTGTTGCTGCGTGGCAAGTTGCATTTAAAAAGGATAGGAAAGGATAGATCTTTAATCGCATATTTTTATTCTGCTTTATAAAAACCCTTATACCAATCAATAAAGTGATTAATGCCTATTTGGATAGAAGTTTGTGGCTTATAGTCTAAATCAGAAATCAAATCATCAGCATTGGCATAGGTTTGTGGTACATCATCTGTTTTTCAAGCTCTATACCTAAGGCATTTTCAATAGCATTGATAAAATCCATTAGCTTATTGAAGCAGCATAAAGGCTAACAGGATGGTTTACGTTATCCGAAGTGAAAAAAGGATAAGATTCATTCAGCCCATAAACTGATGAACTGGAGGCATAGCTTAAGTTATTAACGCCATAATGGCGACAGGCTTCCAATAAATTGATAAAGTCAACAATATTAGAATCCATATAAGCGATTGGATTTTCAAGAGAATAGCGAACACCCGCTTGAGCAGCAAGATTACAAACAGCATCAAACTTTTCAGTTTGAAAAAGCGTATTAAGGTTTTCTCTATCCTCTAACTGGAGCTTAATAAAACGGTAATTAGAATGCTTTGTTGATTGGCAAAGTGAATTGTAACTAATTTGAAATTGGGTAAATCCCAGTTGTTCTAAACGTTCGTACTTAAGGGATTGCTCATAATAATCATTGACTGAATCCAAGCCAATTACGTCATCACCACGTTTTATTAAACCATTAATTAGATGAAAACCAATAAAGCCTGCTGAGCCTGTGAGGAGTATTTTCATTGTTTGAAGTTGTTTTGGGTTGTTAGCTCAAAAGTAGAGAGGATGAAAGTGACAGATTGAAACTTCATATTTTGTAGAATCAGCATTAAAGTGATTTGTAGTCTAGTGTTACGTTATATGTAGTTATCTGGAGATTTGTCGAGTATTTAAGTCTATAATTTTGCTTTTTGGAGAGGAGGCGTCTTTCTCAGTATCCCATAATAAATCATTAATTACTCCGGTGGAATTTAGCTCTATTGGTATTTCAAGTAGAATTTTTTGGATAGTTTCATAATCAAACTTAAGACACGCTTGATTTAATTTTTTCAAAATATTATTGAATCGCTCCAATGAGAGGAAGTGTTCATTTGCGGTCATAATGCGTTTATGTTTTGTGCCTTGGGTATTGCTTCCAATTAAAAGTTCTTCGTAAAGTTTTTCTCCTGGGCGCAAGCCTGTAAAATGAATCTCGATATCTCCATTAGGATTCTTAGATGATTTAATTTCCAAACCAGAAAGTTGTATAAGATTTTTTGCTAAATCTAAAATTTTGACAGGCTCTCCCATATCTAATACAAAAACGTCTCCACCACTACTCATAGCTCCAGCTTGAATGACTAATTGAGAGGCTTCAGGGATAGTCATAAAATAGCGAATAATTTCTGGATGCGTAACAGTGATTGCTTTTCCTTCAGCAATTTGTTTCTTAAAGAGAGGAATAACGGAGCCTGAAGAATCTAGGACATTACCAAAGCGAACCATACAAAATCGAGTGCTACGAGGTTTTGTTTTTTCTTGCTCTGCTAAGGCTTGCAAAACTAGTTCAGCCATTCTTTTTGAGGCCCCCATAATACTTGTTGGTCGTACTGCCTTATCTGTTGATATAAGTACAAATAGCTCAGCATTAGCTTCTATTGCAGCTTTCGCACTATAGTAAGAGCCAAACACATTATTTTGAATCCCTTCTATTACGTTGTATTCGACTAAAGGAACGTGTTTGTAGGCTGCCGCATGATAAACCGTTTGCACATTAAAAGAACACATTACTTTACTTAGATGCTTCGTATGTCTAACTGAACCAAGCAAAGGGATAATATTTACGTTTAACTTAAGTTTATCTATCAATTCTGATAATTCTTTATCAAGCTGATAGAGGGAGGGCTCAGATATTTCAAATAAAATAAGTGTTTTGGGGTTTTGTATCACTATTTGACGGCAGAGTTCAGAACCAATGGAGCCGCCCGCCCCTGTTACCATGACTGTTTTATCTTGAATATTTGCTTTCATTAATATTGAATCAGGTTCAACCGGTTCACGATCTAATAAATCTTCAATAGCAACATCTTTGAGTTCATCAATTTTTGCCTTCCCTTCTAAAATATCTTTAAGATTAGGAATGGTAAGGACTTCTCTTTGCAGATATAGCAAACTATCAATAATTGTTTTTCGGGTTGAGCGAGAAGCTTTGGGTATCGCTAAAAGAATTTTATCAATCTTATCTCTTTCAACTATTTTTTCAATTTTAGATGAGGGGTGAACTGTAAGTCCTTGAATGATAGTATTATCCAATGATCTATCGTCATCAATAAATCCTTTTACTCGATAGTTTTCTGAACTACGAAGAGCTATAGAAAGCTGACGTCCAGTACCCCCAGCACCATAAATTAAAACATTTTTATAAGTTTTAGAGTTGGTTTGTGCCACTAAGGAACGGATTATTATTCGAATTCCGCCACATAGCAAGGCAAGAAAAGTTAAGTAAATAACAGGTACTGTACGCGGAATTTCGGCATCAAAATAATAGGCAAAGAGAGGGATAGAGAGCGTTGAAACCAAAGCACCTAAAATAACGATGGCGAGTGCATGAAATGTCAGATAGCGAAGTACTGCTCGATAAAGTCCTAACTTAGTAAATGCAATCAATGTAATAACAGTGGTTGCAATTACAGTAAAAATGATTTCTTTGGATATAAATATTGAAATTTCTCCTAATCTAACTCCGAGAGCAAGAAAAAAAGAAGCTGATATTATACAGCTATCAACCATTAGACTTAAGACGCGCTTATAAATTCGGGGTAACCTCCAAAGAAAGGTTAATTTATTATTCATAATAGCTTGTTATAGTGTGAATTTAATTCTCAAATTAATGAGTAGCTCAGGTTCAAAAATTTTCTTATGAGATTTAATATTTTTGCTAAACTAAGGCATTAGTAAGTATACTATAAACCACCTCTGTCGTTTTCTGCATTTCAGCTTCTGTAAGTGTTGGGTGAACTAAAAACATTAAAGATATTTCACCTAGTTTTTTCGCATTAGGTAATCTCTCTTTTGGTCGAAATGAGGTATTATCAAATGCTTTTTCTAGATAAACCTCCGAACATGAACCTGAATAACAGGGTACTCCAAAAGTATTTATTTCCTTAATGATTTTATCGCGATGCCACCCTTTTTTAATTTGGTTTAGTCTAAGAAAAACATAGCATTTATAAGCTGCATGTTCAATATAATCAGGAATATTAGGTGAGTACAAATTTTCACATTGTTTTGCAATACTCCAAATTGCATTTGCGTTTTTTAGACGTTTAGCGTGCCAATCAGGCATTTTTTTGAGTTGAATTCTTCCAATAGCTGCTTGCATTTCAGTCATACGCCAATTGGTTCCAAAGGATTCATGCAACCACTTAAATCCTTCGGGATGTTCGCGTTCATAAACAGCCTCGTAGCTTTTACCATGCTCTTTGTATGCCCACATTTTACGCCATAGTAATTCATTATTAGTGGTCACCATCCCTCCTTCACCACCAGTTGTCATAATTTTATCTTGACAAAAGCTCCAACAACCAATATGCCCAATTGAACCAACAGATTTTCCCTTATATGTAGCTCCATGAGCTTGTGCACAATCTTCAATAATATATAAACCATGCTCATTAGCTAATTCCATTATTTCATCCATCTCACAAGGCCATCCAGCTAAATGCACACAAATTATTGCTTTGGTTTTTTTTGTAATTACCGTACGAATAGATTCAGGTGTTATATTTTGAGATTCTAAACTAACATCAGCAAATATGGGAGTAGCGTTTGCATTAACAATAGATGAAACTGAAGCGATAAATGTTCGAGAAGTAATAATGACCTCATCTCCAGCGCCTATATTTAATGTTTTTAATGCTAGCTCTAAAGCCACCGTACCATTGCTTAATGCAATTGCATATTTTGTTGTAGACCAAATAGCAAACTCTTTTTCAAATTCTCGACATTCATTGCCAGTCCAGTAGTTAACCTTATTAGATAACAAAATATGAGAAACTGCATCGCATTCTTCATTCATAAATAAAGGCCAAGGTGTGAAGTTGGTATTTAACATGTGTAAATATCATTTAGGGAATTTACATAATGGTCAGGAAGGTATTCTTTGGAAACTCGACTAATATTTTGTGAATGAATATTATAATGGCTACCATTTAAACATATAGAGTGCCAACCAAGAGCATTGGGAGCAATAAAATCTTTGGATGGATTATCTGCAATATAATAAAATTGTGTGCAGGTATTATATTTTTCCATAATAGTAACAAATCTTTTATTATCTGGTTTTACTGAGTTCCATTCTTCAGATATGAACACAGGAATCTTCATTAAACCTAAGGACTCCAACTTTAATCGTTGACTAACAGCTCTCCCATCTGTTAGGATGACCACTTGTTTAAAATCACTTAATACTGATTTGAGAAATTTTTTTGTATCTGTGGATAGCTTGATATCTGGACGATGATAACGATACATTGCAAGAAAAGAAGCTTTTGTTGAAGGAGGTATATTTAATATCTTAGTGAGCTCTAGAAAAATATCTTGTACTTTTTGTTCTCTCAGTCTTAATAATTGCCCTTTCAAATTAACATTATATAATTTAAACACCTGCTCTTCTATATATTTTAAACCTGATGTTTGATAGTCATACTCTTTATATAAAGTATCATCTAAATCTAAAACAAGACAAGTATTTTTAGGATTTATAACCATGAATAAGTATTTTTGAATCGTATCTTAACATTAAAAGGTTATCTTCCCAATTATCTATAAAATCGACCGTTTTTTTTAAAATATATTCTTGAATTAACATTTTAGGAAAATTAGCACCTGCAGAATAAGATAATGGATAACCGCCTCCAAATCTAGGGTTTATTTCAATAGCCTTAAATGATTCGTCGTGTAAATTAACAAATAACTGTAATGTAATACAGCCTTTAGCACCTTCTAAGTTAGGCAACCTATCTTTTAAATAGTCATAAACAATCCCTTTAGAGGTTAATCCTTTACTTATCTCTCCAGCTCTAGTTTCAATTCTTAATCTGGGTACTAATGATTTTAATTTTCCAAATTTGTCAAAATAAATATCAACTGTGTATTCATCATAATTTTTTGATACAAGTTCCATGAACATGTTTTTTGGATTTTTCAATATATTTTCAGTTAACATAGACTCGTCATTCAATATAAACGCTCCCACGCTACAACTACCGTCATATGGTTTTACGAAACAAGGATATTTTAAATTATTAATATTGTATATAACAGGCGTTTCAATACCAATTTTATGTAACAAATTAGCAGTATGATTTTTATTTCTACAGGTTTGAATTAAGAGCGTATCAGATATTATTATATTGACTCCAAGTTTTAGAAATTCTTCTCTATGCTTTGATAGAATAAGTAATTCTGTATCAAGAGTAGGAATAATCAAAGCGATTGAATGAGAGACGCATATTTTCTTTAAAAAACTTATATATTCTTGGCAGGTGACTTTTGGTGATTGAAAAGAAAAATCTGCAGCTTGGCAGGCCGATGATAATTTTGGTTTTATATCAATACAAATGACTTTTAAGTTTTTATCTATTTTTTGTCCTTCTATCTGAAAAGCTTCAACTAACTCAACTCTTCTTCCAGCCGATGTGATAAGTATATTAGTCATTGTTTAGAACCTTTAAATATAGGCATAGTGGCATTATTTTTTTGATTAATTCCATCACGCAAAATCACCGTCTTTACAGTTAACCATAATATTTTGATATCTAGCCAAATAGATTGATTATCGACATACCAAATATCCAATTCAAATTTCTCTTCCCAGCTTATTACATTGCGGCCATTAACTTGAGCCCAGCCCGTGACACCAGGTTTAACTTCATGTCTTCTCGCTTGCTTTTCTGAATATAAAGGTAAATATTCTACTAGCAATGGTCGCGGTCCTATTAAACTCATATCTCCTTTTAATACGTTTAACAGACTGGGCAATTCATCTAAGCTTGTTGAACGTAAAAATTTGCCAAATTTGGTTAACCTATCTGCATCAGGCAATAAAATTCCATTTATATCTTGTTTATTGGTCATTGTCCTAAACTTAAGTAAACGGAATTTTTTTGCATTTAATCCAGGACGAACTTGTATAAATAATACAGGGGATCCTAATTTAAATTTTATAATTACTGCAATCAAAATGCATATTGGTAAAACTAACAAAGAAGTCGTAAAAACTATCGTTAGATCAAATATTTTTTTCATAGTAATTTTCATTATTTTCGTAGATGATATGAAATATTTTTTCAACATATGTTTCAATGGAAAAATCGTATGAATTCATATTTGGTTTGTTTATTGTTATACCGTCTTCTATTTTAAAAAATGTTTTCACCAATTCCTGAGTATTTGGTTGTGCATTTATTCCAAAGTTGTTTTTTAAAACCCATTGAGCGACACTTGTATCTTGTGAACAAATAGACAAAATATTCATTCTACAGGAAAGGTATGAAGAAGTTTTACAGGGGAATGCATACTTTGTAACGGCATCTTCTATTGGTAACAACGCCCATGTATATTGAATAGTGAGAGAGTTCGCTTCTATAGAACTCATTTTGCCTTTAAATTCTACATCCTCATATTTCCTAGCTAATAATTTTATATCATCGGAATATATTCCACCTCCAATAAATATGAATGGCAATTTTCCGCCTTGGTTTTTATATTTTTCAATGCTTTTTAAAAGTAGTGGGATTTGTTGCAATCTCCCCGCATTCCCTGAAAAAACAAACCCATTGATTTTTTGAGAAATAGATTTTTCTGCTTTTATAATAGCAGTTGTGGGATTGTCTATTAGATAAATCTTAATCTCATGCTCTAATCTTTGAAAAATTTCCTGTTTCATTATTTTTGTGATGGTAATAACGTTGCTTGCATTACAAACGACAAAGTTATCAATTTTTTTTAGGAGATTAAAAAGTAGAGGATTTATCTTGGTGATTGTATTTGTTATTTCAGGGTGTATGTCTTGTAGGTGATAAGTATATGAGCATTTAAATAGTTTGGAGTATAGACATACTATAAATGGAATCAATAAGGGAGGGTCCGTTGATATATATATTTTTTTAGGGCGGATTAAAAGCAAGTTGAAAAATGTCCAAAGTGTGAATATTATCATATCAATGATACGATATATTAGCTTGGTGGAGGAATCACTTCTTAATTTGCTCACTTTAAAAAGAATATTATTACCTCTATTTTTTTCTTCCAAAGTTTGATGTAAATTACTATAAGATTGTGTAATAACAGCTACTTTTTTTCCATTTTTTTGGGATTTTTCGGCTAATTGAAGTAGTGCTTCGCCTATAATGTCACTTTTTGGCCAAAAATTACGATGCACAATAGCAAAATCGTATCTCTTTAGTTTGAATAGCATATTAAAATTTCTTCCAGACAATACGATTTACATAGTCTGTATAACTATGAATTAATCGTACTATTTTATCAGACACATTAGGTGATGTGTAATCATAAACTTGACGTATTAATCTCTGATTTCCTCTGGGTTGCTTATGAATAATCTCCAAAGCTTGCATAATTCTTTCTTTTTTTAGCCCAGTTAAAATAACGGCAGCTTCCTCCATACCTTCTGGACGCTCATGTGCTTCACGAAGGTTTAAAGCTGGGAAATTTAAAATAGAGGATTCTTCATTGATAGTGCCACTATCTGATAACACAGCTTTAGCTGAAATTTGTAATTTATTATAATCTTTAAAACCTAGAGGTTTTAGTAATCTAATTAAGGAATTTAATTTGAGAGAGAGAGAGTCAATACGTTTTTGAGTACGAGGATGTGTTGATATGATAATTGGTTTTTGATAGGTTGTAGCAATATGATTGAGTGTTGTTATCAAATTTGAAAAATTTTCATCAGAGTTGATATTTTCTTCGCGGTGAGCGCTCACGACAAAAAAGTCATATTTTTTTAAATTTAAATGTGTTAATATATCGGAGGCATCTATTCCTTGAAGGTAGGTATTCAGGACTTCAAGCATGGGACTCCCAGTTTTGATGATCATATCGGCAGGTAATCCTTCTGCTAATAAATAACTTCGAGCAATGTTGCTATAGGTGAGGTTAATATCTGCCATATGATCTACCAAACGTCGATTAATTTCTTCTGGAACACGTTGGTCAAAACAACGATTGCCTGCTTCCATATGAAAAGTAGGAATTTTTCTACGTTTAGCTGGTAATACTGCCATACAACTATTTGTATCTCCTAATACAAGCACAGCCTCTGGCTTGATTTTTTCCAGCACTTTATCAACTTTAATAATGACATTACCAATTGTTTCGGCACTACTTAATCCAGCAGCATCTAAAAAATAATCAGGCTTCCGAATATCTAAATCATTAAAAAATATTTCATTTAATTCATAATCATAGTTTTGTCCTGTGTGAATGAGTATATGTTCGCAGTATTGGTCTAATTTTTTAATGACGCACGATAGGCGAATTATTTCTGGTCGAGTTCCGACAATCGTGGCAACTTTTATCTTTTTCATTTTTTTATATCTTGTAGGAAATTGTGTCAGGAGTATTTGGATCAAATATTTCATTAGCCCAAAGCATAACAATTATTTCTTGAGTGCTAATATTAGTAATACTATGAGACCAACCTGGGGGAGTTTCAACAATTTCCAATTTAGTTGATGAAGTGATGATTTTATATGTTTTTCCTGAAACAATATGCTTAAAATTAAACTGTACAGTCCCTTGTAAAACTAAAAACTTTTCAGTTTTAGTATGGTGATAATGTCCTCCTCGAGTTACCCCCACATCTGCAGTGAAAAATGAAAATTGCCCACTATCTTTTGTTTTTAAAACTTCCGCAAACATTCCCCTCGCATCCCTGTGAGTTAATATAGGATAAGAAAATTGCTCTGGAGGCAAATAACTAAGATAGGTTGAGTAAAGTTTTCTAATTAATCCTGTCCCCACTTTTTCTGATACAAGGGAAGTTCTGCTTTCGCGAAAGTGTTTTATTTGATTGGCTAAATCACCAAGAGTTATTTTATAACTTGGTTGAAGAGTTAAATTTTTACAATGCTTCTTCTCTCCTTGAATAATAGAAATAAATTCTGAGATGACATCATCTATATAGACTAACTCTAATTCTACAGAAGTATCATTTACTTTAATGGGTAGATTGTGGCTAATATTATGGCAAAATGTAGCGACAACAGAATTATAATTTGGCTTACACCACTTGCCAAATACCCCTGGTAAACGGTAAATATATACTTGGTTTTTAATTTGTGCACTAAGCTTTCGTATAATCGTTTCGGCTTTTAATTTACTTTCCCCATAAGCATTGTCAAGTATTGCTTGCGAGGAAGAAGAAAAAATAATAGGAATTTTGCGTTCTTTTATACGAATCGCTTCACAAAGTGATTCGGTTAATCCAGCATTTACAATATCAAATTTTTCCTTTTTTAAAGGTCTATTTTCGCCAGCCAAATGTACCACGCATTTAGTGTTTTCAAGTAAATATGGCAAATCTTGTGGGGAGTTAGAACGAGTATATTGATTGAACTCTATCCCCAACTCATTGAGTTTAATAATTAAATTTTTGCCAATAAATCCTTCAGCACCTGTGACTAATATTTTCATTTTTTAGCTTTCAGGATCAAGAAATTCACCTTTTTTAGCTGCCTTGATAAAATTTAATTTATTCAGTAAAAGCTTCATTTCTTCAATATTTAATTGTCTGGTATTATCAGAATTATATTCATTAGAATTAGTAATACTTTCTTCTCCTGAATCAATATATTTAGAGTAATTTAAATCTCTTAAATCAGGAGGGATTTTATAGTATTCTCCCATATCCTTGGCGTATGTCATCTCTTCTCTTGATAAGAGGGACTCATACTTTTTTTCTCCGTGCCTAGTACCTATGATTTGGTTTGGATAATTTCGTTTATCCATGATTTCGCATAAAGCTTGTGCTAAGATTTTAATGGTTGCGGCGGGAGCTTTTTGTACAAAAATATCCCCGCCCTTTCCATTTTCAAAAGCAAATAAAACTAAATTTACAGCGTCCTCCAAGGTCATCATAAAACGCGTCATATATGGATCTGTTAAGGTCAAGGGTTTGTTTTGACATATTAACTCTAAAAAAAGAGGAATGACAGAGCCTCGAGATGCCATAACATTGCCATAGCGAGTTCCACATATTACTGTCTGTTTTCCACCTTGCCGTGCTTTTGCAACTACAATTTTTTCCATCATCGCTTTTGATATCCCCATGGCATTTATTGGATAAACTGCTTTATCTGTGCTTAAACAAACCACTCGTTTTACCTGAGTATTAATAGCTGCAGTTAATACATTTTCTGTTCCCAATATATTTGTTTTTACAGCTTCAATTGGATGGAATTCACATGATGGTACTTGTTTTAAAGCCGCTGAATGAAAAACATAATCAACCCCTCTGATGGCATTTATTATAGACTCATAGTCTCTTACATCACCAATAAAAAATTGGAGGCGATTATCAGCATATTTGCGACGCATATCGTCTTGCTTCTTTTCATCACGACTAAAGATACGTATTTGAGTTATATCTGTATTAAGAAAGCGTTTTAATACAGCATTGCCAAAAGACCCAGTACCACCAGTGATTAATAAAGTTTTATTTTTAAAAACGTTATTTTCCATATATGAATTTTTCTTTTTGTTGCTGGTTAGGGTAATTAATCAAGACTGCACGATACTTCCCTTTAAAAACAAATAAGCTACCTGCAGCAACACCCATTAATCCACACTGTTTTATTGCACTACCCATATCTTCAAGAGATTTAGCTCCTCCTAATATAGTTAGAGGGACTTGGATGTAGCTCTTTAGTTGCTGAATGACTTTAATAGGATAGCCAGATTCAGTACCATCAAAATCAATGAAATTTAAAATAATTTCACCGATACCTAAATTTTGGACTTTTTGTATAATATCAATTACGTTTTTCTTCGTGTTGTGTTTTCCGTTTAGTGTCCAAATGGTGTAACTATTAGATAACGCTTTTTTCTTAATATCTAAAACCACAACAACACTTTGCCGCCCAACCTTATTAGCGATTTCGATAATGAGATTAGGCTGCTCAAGCACAATAGAGCTTAAAGCAACCTTTTCTACTCCTAAGGCGATAATTTTTTCAACATGCGATAGAGTTTTAATACCACCTCCATAGCATAATGGCATGCGACATTCTTTGGCAAGATGTTTAATCATCTTATAATCTGGTTCTGCGTTATTTGCACTAGCATGTATATCTAAAACAATTAGTTCATCTGCTTTTTTCTCATTGAAAATTCTTACTGCATTAATTGGATCTCCGATATATTTAGCGTCTTGAAACTTAGTAGTCTTTACTAATCCGCCATCTTGTACCAATAAACATGGCGTCACTCTTGCTCTTAGCATATATCTATAATTCTGAAAAATTTTTAAGCAATTGAACACCAAAATGATGACTTTTTTCTGGGTGAAATTGTACACCAAAGATATTTTCACTATTTACAGCACAACAAAAATTTGAACCATATCTCGTATTCGCAATATAATTTTTTTTAGAAGTACAATCAAAGTAATACGAATGTAAAAAGTAAAATTCTAAATCATTAGAGTTAAGGTTATTAAATAAGCGTTTATGATTTGATGTTACTTTATTCCATCCCATATGAGGGAGTGGTAAATTGTGTTCATCTTTATTTTTTAAAATTGCTTTGAGATTCTTGATAGTCCCTTTAATCCAGCCTAATCCAGTTTCAACGCCTTCTTCACTAAAATCTGCCATCATTTGCATACCCACGCAAATACCCAGTGTAGTAACTTTATTCTTTAGTACAAGCCTTTCAATCTCTTCTCGCATGCCAGAAGTGTTAAACTTCTGCATTGCATAGTCAAAATGCCCAACGCCAGGTAAAATCAACTTGCTAGCACCTTCTAAGTCATCCTTGTTCCTAGCAACTTGTGCAGGTACGTGCAACTCTTTATAGATATTTAAAAATGCCTGAATATTGCCTAAACCGTAATCAATAATCGTAATCATCGGTATTGTCTACGCTCCAAGCCTAGAAAATTTAAAATCTTTCCTCCAAAATGAAAAATTTTATATTTGTTTTTATAATCATGAAAGTTTTTATTTTTGCCATCAAATATCTCTTGAAGTTCAGCCACTGAAAGATTGAGTTTATTAGCAACAAATTCAAATTCTAATTTCATAAACTGATCATCCATTTCTGGAGTTTTTAATCGTTCTATCGCACTCTCTCTGGTCATTTGTTCAGTCATAATTAAGCTTGAAAAATGTGCACGCCGTTTTTCATATCCAAATTTTCTCGGCATCCAATAATCTTCATAGAAGCGAGTAAATCGAGATTCATGATGTTTGTGTTGAAATGGTTTCCAACCATATTTTTCATTTAATAAAATTTCAGCATCTTTCTTGATAAAGGGAACATAATTCAAAGGTTTAAAGACTTTCATACCTAAAATTCTATGATAGAATATTTTATAAACTAAGGTATCTATAATTGGAAAAGTTTTTAGTTTTTGTGAGCCAAAATTTTTATGTATATTATTAATTAATGTTTTATCTATACCAGGGAATGCCCCCCACTCATCAGGTTCTCGACAACATTCTGTTGAATAGTTGCCACCAGTTAAAACATATTTTATGCCATGTTGTTTTGCAAATTTATAGAGTGTTGAAAAAAACGCAGTATCTTGTGGAATGTCCTGGTCGGGTATTTGTGATTTTAAAAATGCTACTTGCAAGTCTTGCATTTCTTTCCAATTTATTACTTCTGTATAGAGCTCTAACTCTAATCCATTAACTAATTTTTCAATATTACTTACTGCTTGATCAGTATTCCATCCTGCATCAACATGCAGCAATAATGGTCTTAGACCCATAATCTCTTTCGCAATATAAGCAGTATACGAACTATCCAGCCCGCCACTTAAGCCAATAATACAGTCAAAATCTTTGTTAATGCCCTCTTGCTTTATTTTGGTAGTTATTTGTTTTAATTCTAAATCTCCTTTTTGATCCGTGTGCCAATTAGGTTTAATGTTATTATCAAAATTTTGACAATGATCACAAATACCATTTTCATCAAAAGTAATTTTTGAATCTCTGTAATCCATCACACAGCGAATACATATTTTTTTTTTTAAATTCATATTAACATGAACCGTAATATTTTTGAATGACCCTAGGTAAGTATTGAGCATCAAATACAATTCCAAGATTTTTATTAAATTCTTCCACAATTTTAGTATCGATAAAATAAGCACTTCCACCATCAATATATTTTGTTAACGCTTTTTGACCGATCAATTTTTCCAAAATTTCCACAATTCGAATTACTGAATCGTATCGAGTGCTTGCAATATTAAGCGTAGAATTAATAAATTTTTTACTGTCGCATATAGCTGAAGTTAAACTAACAACATCTGTGACATCAAGAAGATTTCTTATAGCATTGCGTTGTATAATGAGTTTTCGGGTATTCGTGATTGCCTCATAGAAATAGCTAACTAAGGTT
Organism: uncultured Gammaproteobacteria bacterium; assembly: GCA_929200535.1. GTDB lineage: Bacteria > Pseudomonadota > Gammaproteobacteria > CAKMZV01 > CAKMZV01 > CAKMZV01. Next base: position 57,573 of record CAKMZV010000003.1, on the reverse strand, counting down.
TTTTTGGAATTACTAATACCAATTATTTGAGGTAATCGAAATATTTGATAGGATTCACATTTCTTTACTAAAGACTCCATAGCTAATTTATGCTGTATATACTGCGATATTTTGATTTTAGAGGCATCAAAAACACTACAAGTACTAAAGTATACTAGTATTCTATCATCATTTAACTGTTCAATTATCTGTGATAAGAGGTTTTTTTCTCTTGCAAATTGGCTAGAGTCGGTACATAATGAATCTGATACTCCAGATGCAAATATGACATAATTTGCGGGATTTTGCCAACTTTTTTTTATTTCAGAGGCAATCATTCCATTTCCGATAATTCCGCTATCTAATAAATTCATTTAATTTTAAGTAATTTTAATGAGTTAGAAAGAATATATCCGATATTTGTGATTTAAATCTATGCTTTGTATACATTGTAATCGCATCTTCAATATTACGTAATGCAAAATATTTTAATTTTTGTCGATCTGTAGCAATGGAACGCATACACGAAGATAAAGCCGCGGGAGAATTAGCTTTAACAGTAAATCCATTAATATTATCTTTGAAAATATCTAAAATGCCTCCGTGTTCAGTAGTTATAACAGCACAACCTGTTGCATATGCCTCCAATATACTGACAGGTTGTCCTTCATAAGGGTAATATGTTGGCAAGCAAAAGATATGTGAAGACAGGTAAAGAGATTTTTTTTTCTCTCCATCAATGAATGGACCTAGATATTTTATCATAGGCATGTTTCGAATACATTCATTAAATTCTTTTTGATGTTTCTGGTGTTGAAATCCGCCAACAAATGTTATCTCAAATTGAGACATGATTTTAGATGGCAACAGCTGGATAGCTTTAACTAGTGTTAAGTATCCTTTTTCAGGTATCATATTGCTAAGATACAATAATTTTATTTTTTCAATGTTTTCATATTTTTCCAGACATATCTCTTTTGATGAAAATAGAAATTCATCGGCAAAATTAGGGGTGATGTGAATATTATTTTTTGTAAATGTCTTTGCGAATATTTGCTGACCACGTGCACCTTCTACTATAACATTACGCATTTTTTTCATAAAAAAAACATTCAGCATAGATAATAAGCTATTATTATTTAAAATTTTATCCATATTAGCTCCCCCTAACATATGTATGGTTAGCAATTTGAGTCTTTTGTAAATTAATAAATACAAAATTAAATCTTTCACATTACCTAATTTAGATTCTGAGATAGTAAAATAAATTGAATCTACATTTTTTTGACTCAAAATCACTTTTGAATAAATCAATAATATCCCAAAAAAACGCCTAATTTGATCTGTAAAAGTTCGTGAAATCCTAGCTCTATTGAGGTTGAGCACCATCACGTCTGCATTGTTTTCATACATCGTTTCCAATACGATTGATGCAATTTTTGATTGTCCATCAATAGGTGGTGGTAATGTCCCAATAAAAAATATTTTTTTATTTAAAATTCCCTCTCGTTCATTCATGAAATGTTAATAATTTTTGTTAAACTAAAAAAACAGTTTCAAATCTATTCATAAAAGTTCCACAATGACAATCCATGCGATTTTTCATTTTTTACTGTTCATATTTTGTATATAAAAATTGCTATTAGTTTAAATTCAACTCATTTTTGAGTGTAATAATATTAATATTTTTAGAGGCGTGTTGGTTACAAAAAAAGTTTTGGTACTTACTCGCATGATTCTACTAAATATTGTAGACAATTTTTTTTCATTTAAATCAAGAAATTAAATCTATCTATAGGTGGTAGTTTGCCGTTTTTTAATTAATCTTAATGGTATTGATAGGAGTATTAATGCACTACAAATAGTCATAAATTCAAATAATTTTAAATTACTTAATTGAAAAGAAAAAATCATGATTAAGTAAATATACATAAAAATAGGATTATAGTTAGATTTAGTCATGATTTTATAAGCTAGACCAGTTAGCGTACCTTTGATAGAAAAAAATATTAATACTCCTGCGATTCCAAAGTTTATATAACCATTACCAAAAGTCCTAGGTGGGAATGAATTTTGATATATTTGCTCCAAGATCATGGGTGGCTCAATGAAATTTCCTCTATAGATATTATATATATAAAGCCCTTCGTCTAGCGATGGACCTGTTGAACCATTAAAGTAAGAGAAAATTTTATAAAAAATATCTAGATATATAGAACCATACCAAAAATCATTATTAGAAAAATGAGATATTATAAAGATATAGATATCATTGTAGCTAATATTCAGTACATACGTCAAGATATCAATATCTACTTCGGATTGAGATACATGTAATGCTCTAAAGGAGTACAAACCAATAAAAATTGATATGGAGAGAAGTGTAATAACTATACTGCTTGGTGAAAATAGTTGTCTATTTTTATCAACCATTAATAAGCCTATTAACCCAAATAACAAAAATTGGATTGGATTTCTGCGTCCACCGAATAGCATTTCAATCATTGCCATAAAGATTACAATAAGAAAAAAAAGGTTAGACGAAGATTTAGGGAGGAAGCTACTAAAAATAATATAGTTAAATATGCGACAGGAAATTTACACATATCTAGTATCCCAAGGCCAGCTCGCAACTCATCTCGGTTATTAAAATGAGTAAGGTAGTATTGCAACCCACCAATTTTATTAAAATATACCAATAGTATTGATATATAAACTGTAAATAGCAGTAATGCGGCTTTTCTAAAAGGATAATGAGGCTCTATAGTTAATTTAGTAGCTATTGGCATTTTTATTTTGCTAGCGGTACTTATACAGAGCGCTTGTATAAATAACCCTAAAGAATACAGAATTCCAAACTCTATCAAATAAATGATATATTTATTACCAAGAGAGGGGTATAGCCAAGAATTTTCTGGGGAAATTGTACAAATAATATAGTGTGGGATAGTGTGTATTCCACTAAGTAAGGTGCTGATTTTGACTGGACTATGTTGTAATTTTTGTCTTCCGCCAATGAGCCACCAGCACATAACATGACTAGTAATTAATATTAGCAGTGAAAAATACGACATAATTTAGGGGGGCTTATATTCATTAAGATTACTTAATTTCCCATTTTTCGTTTGGGATCTGAGTAGAGCTGGATACTTCACCGGAGGAGTTATGATAGTCAAATTTTTTCTCCTTAATCTTCCAGTTACCATAATACAGTTCTAAATATTCTTCATATTTTTCAGGGATTAACCATTTACTATTAAATATTTTTATTTCTTTAAAATTGCCTATAAGCTTGTTGGGAATTTTTACAGAACCTCTTGAATTACCAGTAGTTTGGGCACATTTGGTAAGAAAGTTTATAGCAGCTTTTTTTAATGTAGTAGGTAGTTTTGTTAGAATACTAGACAATACGTGCCTAGGGATTGCTAATGTTACGTTATTTTTCATCGAATTAAATACACTCGATTTGGGTTCAAAACAAAATAGCCAGTCTATGAAGTAAATCAAAGCACCCCATTTATTATTAATATGTTTCATTGGCATAGTTAAATATTTACCATCACTGCGATAAAAATCTATATCAACAGTGATTCCTTTATAATACAGAGCCATTACATTGGTAAATTTTGACAAAAAAACAGTTACCCCTAAATCAGATAACTCTTGTGCAATCATTTCAGCTTTATTTAAATACGATTCTTTTGAGGCTAAATCGATATCATAGTCCCATGGAATTATATTTCCATCTCGTATAGCTCCTAATAAAGTGCCTGCTGATAAGTACACTTCTGCATTATATTTAAAAAAAATATTCCGTACTATTTGTAATAAATAAAGAACATCTGTTAAATTCATCTTGTATTCAACTATCGTACAATCATCTGTTGAATATGAATAATTTTTAACAGGTGTTTTCCAGTTTTTGCCATATTTTTTTTCTAAATATATTTCTGGAAATGCAGGTACTTTAAATGAATGTTCCCCTATTTCAATGGTATTTATTGGTTCAACTATTGAGCCACTCAGAATACTGACATAATTTTTGGACTTTAAGAACTTCTGACTTAAAGAATTGGGGATTAGTAAATTGATTCTTTTAATAATATACTTTATTGTTTTTTTGGAATTACGCTTGTCTATATACCAACTATCTGTAACAATAATATTATTTAGTGTTTTTAGAAATTTTGCCTTAGCATTACTATATTTGTAAATTGTATAAATTTTATTATCCAATTTTTGGTAAAATTTGAGATTTATTTCTATCGTATTTTTGTTTTCAAGTAGAATTCCATCCATATTCATTTTTACGTTGTATCCCATATTGGTGAAAGCAGAATATAGTTTTGCCATATCGATGCTTCCATCATCAATAATGGCGATATCAATATCGTTATCCCAAGGCAAAATTCTATTTTCTCTTATAAGTCCCAATAAAGTGCCAGAGTCAATAAAATTAGTGAGATTGTATCTTGATAAAATATTTTGTATTTGTACGATATGTTCAAGCTGTTGCATATTTTCTACTCTATGGCCGTGTTCTTAAGAAAAATTTATTTTTCTATTTATAATTTATTTTTGATTGTTTAACATTTAAGGGTATCTTTAGTAGAAAACACTTAGTAAACAGCACTGTATATTATAGACTGCTATTATCAGTCATTTGATATTTTTTGCATTGCCACGGGTATCAGTATAAAAGCCCGTTTGGCTAAAACCCCAAGCTCACTAATAATCATAAGAAAGGCTAGCATTAACGGGTTTATTTGTCCAAATAAAAATAATACGATAATGCCAGTACAGTAGATAAGAGCACCAGTAATAACCGATGAATTAGCAACGTCTATACGACCCACTGCTGTTGCAAGAGGATAGCCAGTCATTACAGTACCTGCGTGAAATACAATTGCAATAAAAAATATATTTAGTATGGACAAGGAGTTTTCCCATGACTGATCAAAAAAATAGTGTATTAGAGTGGGGCTAATAAAATATCCTAAAATAGCTCCTACAATAACAAAAAAAACACAGTAATATATTAATTTCATCATCAGCTTAATATCTTTTTCCTTTGCCATAAATGGATATGTCGCTGCAGATAGTGGACTTATTGCAGATTGCATTGCTTTATATAGTTGCTCTGCTATTGAGTATGTGGCGACAATAGATGAGTTTGCAATAAGCCCAAGAATTAAAACTGAGCTATTCATGTAAATCATAACAAGCATACGTGAAACAAAAAATTTTCTAGAAAAACTAATGCAGTACAATATTTTTGTTTTATTCGGGATAATTATTTTGTAACCTAATCTGTAAATTATAGCTATAGACATACAGAGACCAGTGCCGTGTGCAAGCCCACTAAGTAAAGGAACAAAAGTATAGTCTTTGGGGGTTTTTATGAAGTAAATTACCAGAAGTACATATATTATTTTGATAGTAATAGAAAAAAAAGCTAGTAAATTCATTTTTTCTATGCCTTGGAAGAACCACAAAGGATAGAATGTTTGTGCAAAGACTGGCACTAGTGTTAGTAATAATAAAGTCTTGTGTTCATGATATGTCTGACTGAAATGTGCAAATGTAATAATTACTATTGCACAACATATAAAGAGTAAAAATTGAAAAGAATAAATCCCGCCTATAATTGTGGATACAAAATTAAGCTTCTCTCTATTCTTTGAAATTTTGTCTGTCGCAGATAAAGAATATCCAAAGTCTGTAAATATACTACTTATGGTTATAATCGCTTGAGAAAATGCTAGAACTCCATAAAGCTCAGTTCCTAATATACGGGCAAGATAAACGAGCACGATTAAGGGAGTGACATAATTCGCTACTTGAATCACTGTTAAGGAAGCTGCATTTGAGAGTATCCTACGCTTCATAGGTGAGCTTTATATGAAAATTAGCTTTTTTTGGTTAAGAGACTTGAGGCTATAGTTTAACATAACTCACAGTAATATTTCGTCCTTTGGATAAACCAATGTCATATTCCGTATAAACATATGTTGTATGCTTTATCCCATTGTTGTTGTAAAGGTTTTGATAATGGCAGTACATTTTTGGGCTATCATTGGTATAAGGTTAAGGTACTATGAAAAATATTTTGCAGATCGGAAATAGTCGGAAATATTTATAGTATGGAAGTCTGCAAAAAATCAGCACAGGATTTGAGTACTTAAATATAGCGTGATTTCAGCACCTGTTTTAGTTGTTTTGTATCAAAATTAATTGGGTGATTGGCAAGTCTTTGTAAATTAACTGAGTTCACCATTTTTTCTAAGTGTTCTTCTTTCAGATTGTAGTCAGATAATTTGCAAGCAATATCAAGTGAAGCAATAAAGTCGTACCATGACTGAGAAAATTCATCTGAAAAATTAAGTATATTCTTTATTGTTTGTATTTTTTTCTGAGTGTGATTTTCTGCATTGATTTCAGTATAGGTTGCTACGGCTCCAAGAGTTAGTGCCACGGCAATCCCATGGGGGACATCAAATTGATCGGTTAAGTAGTAGGATAGGGCGTGTGGGGCAGTTGTTTTGGAAATATTAATGGCACGACCAGCATAGTTTGCAGCGAGTACCATATCCGTAAAAAATTGATCATTTATAGTAAATTGGTTTTGAAGATGCGGGCTAATGATTTTTAAGGCATTGAGTGCGTACTCTTCACTCTCTTGTGTTGCACCGACTGACCAGTAGGATTCTATGGCTTGGCATAGAGCATCTAAGGCTGTATATACAGCGATTGAGTGAGGTAGTGAGTTGACTAAACATTTATCAGCAATTACCCAATCAGCCAAGATGCTGGGGTGGGCTAATGAGAATTTGTCGGAGCCAATATAAACGACGGCAAAGTGTGTGGCTTCAGAGCCTGATCCGCATGTGGTGGGCATCACAATTAGAGGGCATTCAGTTGGGATTAATGTCGTGTTGCCACGAATGCTTTCTGCTAAATCATTGGCATTATTAAGTGAAATAGGTTGTTTGCTTAATAAATTAATGGCCTTTGCTGTATCAATGCAATGGCCACCCCCAATGGCAATAATTAAATCAACGTTCTCTTCTCGACATAAGGTGATGCCACGGAAAATATCCTCAATACAAGGCTTTTTACCAAACTCATTAAAAGTAATTATTTTTCCTGATAGTTGAGTTAGTAGGGGTTGTACAATTGCTTCTATGGAGCGATAGGATTGCTTTCCACATACAAGTAGGGTTTTTTGGGGTTGATATTGTTTTAGGATACCATCCCAAGCTGCAAATCCTTGATTGATGTAGAGTTGTTGTTTCATTAGATAGATGTTTTATGAGGAGAGGTGTTGCATAAAATGCACTTTGCATTCTTGGGGTGTTTGTGTTGGTCTGCCAAGGTCAGCACGATTGCCAGGTTTGACACAAACTTGTAAAAAGCAAGGTCCTGATTGATTGATGAAATCAGGTAGAGTATTTTCAAGTTGCTCGCTTGTTTCAACCGAGTGAGTATGGCGATAGTGGCAGTTTTTGGCAATATTTGGCATATCAATAGTCAGACCCACAGTGGGTTGTCCTCCGACTGAATCATGTACGCCATTATTAAGTACGATGTGTTTAAAATTTTTACAAGCACTGGTGCCGGCAACGGCTAAAGAGCCCATATGCATAAGTATTGAACCATCACCATCAAGGCAATAGATTGTTCGGTTAGGTTTTTCCATAGCTATACGTAGGGCAATAGAACTACAATGACCCATTCCCCCAACGACTAAAAAATCTTGTTGATGAGATTGATTTTGCATTTCTCTTTGCTCATATAGCTCACGTGAAATCATCCCAGTTGTGGCGACAACAATATCATCAGGCTGGATAAATTTCATTATGGTTGCAATTGCTTGTTCACGTTGCAAAATTAAGTCTGATGTGTGTTTGGGTTTAGTGAATTTTTCAAAGGTATTTTTATGCACGACTAAGGCAAAGGGTGCTTGTTGTTGACGGCAGTGTTGAAGAGCAGTATCAACGGTTGAAATGACTTCTTTGGATGAAAGGTCCTTATGAAGTGTTGCCCATTTAATATCCATTGCGTCCAGCGTAGGTAAGGTGATGGGGCCTTGTTTTTTATGTTGTGGTTCATCTGGAATATCAGGTTCTCCACGCCAGCCAATGAGAAGCAATAGAGGAATGCCATAAACGGTAGGATCCGCCAGTGAAACAAGGGGATTAATTGTATTGCCTAACCCTGAATTTTGAAGATAAACTAAAGGAATTTTCCCAGTAGCAAGGTGATGTCCAATTGCTAACCCAACAGCAGCTCCTTCGTTTGCTGCAATGGTATGCTGAGTAGTAGGGAGCATTGAGGAGACAAAATTACCAAACTCTTTGAGTAAGGAGTCAGGCACGCCCGTAAAAAAATCAACCCCGTTGTCTTTAAGTGTTCGATGAAAAAAATCAGGACAAATCATTTATTTTGTACCCGGAATAAGCTCCAATATCTCTTTAATAGGGAGACAATTAGGATCCGCTTCGGCACTACGACCATGGCGTAGTATGGATTGTGCAACATTTAACATTGCTGGATAGGCTGAGCGGAGCATATGATTAGCATATACCACAATTTGCACGCCTTGATTAATCCATTCATCTTCGGTGACTGAGTTAAAACTGGAAGGCACAACCATTAACGGAACTGTTTTTGGTAGGTTGCTGTGGTATTGTTTACAAAACTCAAATATTTCTTCAGGTGATTTTTGCCTGCTATGAATCATAATACCATCACTACCTGCTTCAATATAAGCCCTTGCTCGTGCTAACGCATCCTCCATTCCTTTTTCCAAAATGAGGCTTTCAATACGTGAAATAAGCATAAAATCATCAGTAATTTGCGCTTCTTTGGCAACGCGTATTTTAGCTTGAAATTCTTCGATGGTGGCTTGGTGCTGCTCAACATCATTGCCAAAGAGTGAATTTTTTTTCAGTCCTGTTTTATCTTCTATCACGGCAGCCGAGACACCAAGACGTTCAAGCGAACGAATCGTGAAGGCAAGATGCTCAACTTTTCCACCTGTGTCGGCATCAAACAGCATTGGCTTTGTCGTGACCTCAAATATATCATTGACAGAGGATAGCCTTGAAGAAACATCTACTGCTTCTATATCAGGTTTTCCTTTAGCCGTTGAGTCGGTTAGACTACTTGCCCACATAGCATCAAATTCTGTTTTCATATCTTCTTTATCCACTGATGTTTTTTCAGTAATCAAAGCAGACAATCCATTATGAACTTCGTTGACTCGAATAAGTGGTTTAATCTGTAGTAATCTCCGTAGGCGTTTGAGACGCACATCTGGTGTGCTGGCAATTTCTTTAATAGAGCGATGCAGTTGAGTCGAAGAAATGCCGGGAGTATAACCGACTTCAATTAATTCACCTCCCCATTGTTGGAGTGTGTCGATAACTTTTTGGCGAGTTGTTGCTTGCACACCTTCTTTCCAATCATCACCATGAACGACATAGTTTGGTTTGATTTTAGTTAGATTATCGGTGTAATCTAAGGTGTGTTGTGCTTCAACTTGATCTACCCCTTTGATACTATTAATGATTACTTTACGTTGTTCAAAATTCATATGTGGAACACGTTTGTAGCTTGCAATAGCTTCATCTGTAAGCAATCCTACGACAACTTTTCCGAGAGAGGCAGCTTTGTTAAGAATATTAATGTGTCCCTCGTGTATGAGATCGGCACTCATACCAACATAAACAATTTTTTGAGAGGTTTTATTTTGCATAAGTTTGAGAGGTGTTTATTTTTTAGGTTGTCTTAACAACAAAATAATTGTTGTTATAAGGGATAAGAAAAGCGATATGGCAAGCACTATAACTAACTGTTTTTTTAATGAAAATGTGTTTTTTAGGTGAGTGGGCTGATAGCTTTGTGAGTAGAGAGTTTGTGTTTTAGGATTGGTGAAGTGGGCTGTGTATTCTTTTGCGAGTTGGTTTATTTGTTCACTGATGCTTATAAATTGTTGGGTGAATGCTACATATTGTTTAATTTTTATGGTGCTTGGTTTTCTTTGTGAATTTAGATAGACGGAGAAGTGATTTGAAAGGTTGTCTTCATCGTTCCTTAATTGTGCGATTTCCCTCTCTAAATCTAATTTTTGTTTGAGTAGCTTTTCATAGATTTCAGAAAAACCAACTTTTTTCCCTACCGCAATGATGTCAAATACTGGCAGGGAAGAGGTTTTATTGTGATCAGAATTGATGGATAAAGGTAGAGGGGTATGGTTTTTTAAAAGGGTTGTTTGAATGTCTTGTAATGATTTTTTAAGCCCAATCAAGATCTCTTTTTTTTCTTCGATAAGGAGTTTATTTTGTAATAATTTTTTGGTTTTTTTCTCGTTTATGTTGAATAATTGGTGCAGGGTAATAAGGTAGTTTTTTTCTAATGAATTTATGCGGTTTTGGAGCCTTAGGAGATTATTAGTGTTTTCAAATTTTTTTTGTTCTTTATTAGTTTGAATAAGGGTTTTTAAAATATCTTTAACCTCAAGCATATACTCTCTAAAGGAGACGATATTGAAATAGGCTGTTGGAGAGTTTTCAACAATATAAGGTGGCAGTGACTCGATTTTTAAGTGTGATATTACCCCATCAGCAACAAAATAATCAGACCAGTTTTTTACTAAGGAAAGCAGTAGTGTTTCTTGTTGGTTAGTGGTTAGCCCTAAGGAATTAGTTAAGATAAGGCGAATGCTGCTTTTTTGATTTTGTTGATCGTTTAGAGCTTGTTGGAGGGCTTGGATAGATTGGGGGTTTTTATTTTTTTTCTCGCGTGCAAGTTCGTCAAAGCGTTCTTTAAGTAACGTAATGTTAGGATTGTAGTAGGTGATTTGGAGAGCAGCAGAAAATTTTTTGTAGTCAAGGTCTGTTAGATTTAATTCTTTTTTTGTTTGGGTAAAGATTATGGGTAGCGTTAGATGTGAAAGATTAAATTGTGTACCGTCAGGGTATCTCGAGTTTATGATTTTGTCTAAATGAACAACATATGACAGTGTGGTTGTTTTTTGATTTTTATAGTAGTTTATGCTGATAAATAATGCTCCTAAGGTGAAAAACAAGGTTGAGAATAGAATGACTTTCCAGCGGATGTGCCAAATTTTTTGGCATATTTGGCGTAGGTCAATTTCATCATCAGAATAATGATTATCAGAGGGGACAGTTTGGACGGTGTTGTTTTTTTCCATAGAATAGATTTAGGTGAAATTACAAAGTTTGGAGGGGTGGTTTATTTGAGGAGGGAAGACTCGTTTACCAGCTTAACAGCTATTTATTTTAACACTTTTGTTATGTTTTATGGGTGTTTTTGGTGATAAAATTATGTAATGGAACTTATTTTATCGTACTTGTATTGAATGTCGAAAAATGAGTAGTTGATAATTAATTCTATGACTAATGAGGGAAAATTTTATGAGTAATGTATTAACGGAGCGATTGGATAAGGGTGCAGTCATTTGTGCAGAAGGATTTTTGTTTGAGCTGGAGCGTCGTGGTTATTTGACGGCGGGTGAGTTTGTGCCTGAGGTGGCTTTAGAGAATCCGGATGCGTTGGAGAATTTGCATCATGATTTTCAACGAGCTGGCTCGGATGTGGTGCAGGCATTTACTTATAATGGGCATCGTGAGAAAATGCGTGTTATTGGTAAGGAGGATTTATTAGAGCCGTTAAATCGTTCTGCTTTGCAGATTGCTAAAAAAGTAGCTAAGCGAAAAGAGGGCAATTTAATGGCAGGGAATGTTTCTAATACCAATATTTGGCATCCAACAGATAAATCAAAGCAGGCTGAGGTTAGGGGCATGTTTGAAGAGATGATTGGTTGGGCAGTTGATGAGGGTGCCGACATTATTATTGGTGAGACTTTTTATTATGCCGAGGAGGCTTATGCCGCTTTGGATGTTATTCAAGCAAGTGGTTTACCTTCTGTTGTCACGGTTGCTCCGATGGCAGAAAATGCGATGATTGATGGGGTGAGCATTGTTGATACTTGTAAGGAATTGGCTAATCGTGGTGCCGATGTGGTTGGGATGAATTGCTTTCGAGGACCTGCGACAATGATGCCTTATTTAGAAGAAATTCGCAAGAGTGTTTCTTGTCATGTGGGGGCATTGCCTATTCCATTTCGCACAACTGACGCTGAGCCGACTTTCTTTAATTTGAGTGACCATAATGGTTGTTCTTGTCCCGCACCTCATGGCAGAGCTTTTCCAACGGCATTAGATCCAATGTTTTGTAATCGCTATGAAATTGCTGAGTTTGCCAAAGAGGCGTATGCAATGGATATTCGTTATTTGGGGGTATGCTGTGGTGCATCACCAATGCATATTCGTGAGGTGGCAAACGCAGTGGGAATTACCACTGAGGCTCATCGTTTCTATGAAAAAATGGAAAATCATTTTTTATATGGGAGTAATGAACGCTTGGAAGATCATATTACTGCACTTGGTAAAAACGCTTAGCTTGTTCTTTTATGGGGAAGTTCCAATTTGGCACAGATGGTATTCGTGGTGAGTATGGAACTTTCCCTATTACTTATGATGCGGTTTATAAATTAGTTTATGCTTTAGTTGAATGGCTAAAACGCCATCAGGATAAAAACATTGTCTTGATGGTAGCTAGGGATACGCGTCATTCCAGCGAAATTCTTTTACAGGCAATTGTTTCGGCAGCGGGTTGTCATAATGTTAAGGTTATTTCTCTTGGTGTTACTTCTACGCCTTCTTTATCATGGTTAATGAGGCAGCAAATTACACCTGCGACTGTTGGTTTGATGATTACAGCATCGCATAATCCATGGCAGGATAATGGCATTAAAATATTTAGCCACTTGGGATGCAAATTTTCTGTGCAACAAGAGCGTGAGTTAGAGGCTTTTATCAACCAGTGTGAGGTATCTACGCCTCTGCAAAAAGCGAATAATTATGGTGAAGATGCAGGCTCTTTGCTGAGTGACTATCAGCATTATCTTCAAAAGCGTTATAGCGATTACCTTACTGTTAAACCACCTGCTTGGCATGTTATTGTAGATACGGCAAATGGTGCTTTGTATCAACTTGCTTATCAGGTTTTATCGCCATTGGGTTATAAAATCACGGCAATGGCAAATCAACCTAATGGTAAGAATATAAACCATTGTTGCGGTGCAACGCATCCAGAAATTGTCGCTCAAGAGGTGATTGCTCAGAAGGCGGATATTGGAGTGTGTTTTGATGGTGATGGTGATCGCATTTTATTATGCGATTCTCAGGGTAGGGTGATTGATGGTGATGGGATTCTGTATTTGCTTGCACCGATTTTTGGTAGTGTTGATAGTGGTGTTGTGGGTACGCAGATGACCAATGGTTTTGTTGAAAAAACGTTACGCCAATTAAACATTCCGTTTACCCGCACTCCAGTGGGGGATAAATATATTGCCGAAGCCTTGGAGAAAAACCAATGGCTTCTTGGGGGAGAATCCTCAGGGCATATTTTATTACCAAAATATAACCCTTGTGGGGATGCTTTGCTGGTATTTTTATTTGTACTGGCGATTTTACATAATAAAAAAAGCACTCTTGATGAGGCTTTTGCTGAATTTTTTCCACATCCTCAAAAGTTGGTTAATCTTCAGGTTGAGGATAAATCCATTGTGCAAAATCCTAAGATTCAACAAGAAATCTCTATTTTACAAGAGCAATACCCAGAGGCAATTATCCTTGTGCGCCCATCGGGTACGGAAAATTTGGTACGGGTTATGGTAGAAAGTGCCGATGAGGCAATAAATGATGAATTGAGTAAGAAGTTGGTGAGTTTGTTTCGCTAAGATTTGTAGGGTCGTATAAGGCGTGCAAAAAATTATAGTCGATATTTTAAAATTTAGATATTTTCAGCTACAATCGTGTTTATGAAGGAGACAATTGGTAATTATTTTTTAGATATTTCAAAATTAATTTTTGCAGGGGTTGTGTTAAGTGCTGTCTTGGATTTAGATGTCTCTAAAATATCCGTGCTGTTTGTTGGGATATATGCAACGTCTGTATTCGCATTGATGGGATTTTTATTTTTAAGGAGAAAATGATGGAAGCACTTATTTTATTCGGCGGTTTATCTATTGTTGGTACTATTGGGGTTATTGCAATACTAATATATCAACGTAAAAAGCATTAATTTGCTTAGATTATGGTTTTGCCAATAGGAGAGGGGGAAATGGTCATATGGGCATTTTGCTAACGCTGATTGGTATTGTGGCTATGATTGGTGCTTATATTTTATATAGGAAAATCCCTACTATTTGGTCCTATTCAAGATGAGATCTTGTCATATTTTTGTGCAAAGATCTCAAGATGTGTGCTCTTTTTTTATCCAGCTTTCCAAGCATTTATTCGTTTTAAAAGTTCGTCGGCAGACATAAAACCAATGACGCGATAGTTTTTGATTTCTTTGCCATTACGATCGATAAAGATGATTGCTGGGGGGCCGACAATATTTAAGGATTTCATAAATTTTTCATCAATGGCTGTATTATCTGTGACATCGATCTTGTAAGCGGTTTGTGATTCTAACTCAGCGCTGACTCTTTCATCACTAAAGGTAAAGACCTCTAATTCTTTGCAAGAGATACACCAATCAGCAGTCACATAAAACATAGCGGGTTTTTGTGCGGTTTTAGCTTGTTTTAATTTATTTAAAATATCTTCACCTGCATTCGCCGTTTGGAAGAATTTTCCATAGTTTGATTGTTGGATATTGTTGGCATTGTTTGTTGCTATATTTCCTAAAGGTTTCAGTAGTGAGCGACCACCGCTGGCAAGCCCAATAAGTAAAATGATTCCAATAATCATTAATATCCAAGCAATCCCTTTAAAGAAAAATTTCCAGCCTTGGCGCGGTGTTTTTTCTTGCTCTTTTACTGGTGAGATAATGGGTTCAAAGGCTCCCATATAAACAGCACTGATAATAAATAATGCACCCCATAAGAACATTGAGAGTGATACAGGGATAAAGCGATCTAAGAAATGAATTGCCAGTGCTAACATAAGTACCCCAAAAACGGATTTTATGGATTCCATCCAAGCACCTGCTTTTGGAAGGATATTCCCAGCGAACATACCCATAATTATTAGCGGCGTCCCCATTCCGAGACTCATTGCAAAAAGTGATGCCCCTCCAGTAAAGGCATCGCCGGTTTGTCCGATATAAAGTAGGGCACCAGCCAGTGGTGGAGCAATGCAAGGTCCAACAATCAATGCGGATAACAAACCCATTATGATGACGCCGATTGATGAGGATGAGCCCTTTTTATTGGATAGGGTATTGAGTTTATTTTGCCATTTTAGAGGTAGTTGCAGTTCATAGAAGCCAAACATTGATAATGCCAACAGAACAAAAATTAGCGAAAAGCTACTTAGTAACCAAGGATTTTGCAAAGCCGCTTGAAGGTTTTTACCGAGCAATCCTGCAACAACGCCGGCAATGGTATAAGCCACAGACATTGATAATACATAGATACTGGATAATTTGAGGCTTTTTCGAGCAGTGAGCTTATCGCCTTGCTGGCTGAGAATTCCAGAGAGAATGGGGATAAGAGGAAAAACGCATGGCGTAAAAGCTAATAAAAGCCCAGCCAAAAAGAATAGGGCGATGGTTAGCCAAAGCGAGTTATTATCTAATTGGGATAGGATGATATCTGTTTCAGATTGAATTTCAGCGGTATTGGGTGCGGCTTGAGTGTTTTGTTTGGCAGTATCTATGGTTGCCGCATTGGCGGTGGGAATCAGAAATTTACTGAGTTCGCTAATTTGAAAAGTTTTTTGTTGAGGGGGATAGCATACGCCAATTTCAGCACAACCTTGAAAGTTTATTTTAAGTTCTTTGCCTTGGATTTTTGTTCGTGGAATTGTTGTTGAAATTGCAGAGTAATAAACTTGTACGCTGCCAAATAAAGGGTCGTCTTTTTCTTTGCCAGGAGGGAGTGAAATATCAATGGGCTTATCGTCAACTAAAATACGCATTTTATTACGATATAAGTAATATTTCTCAGTAACATTCCATTTTACGATAAGGCGCTCAGGTTCTGATTCAGAATGGATTTCTACTTGGAATGCCTCATCAGCATCCAATATTTCATCGGAATTAATGTTCGTGAGAAGAGAATCAAGCAGATTTTTCCCATTGCTAATCAATGAGCTTTGAGAAGCATTTGATTCATTATGAGAAGAGTCATTAAGATTATCATGTGCTGCATATAATGGGGCTACTTGTAGCATTAACAATAAAAGAAAAAACTTGCGGGTAACTCTTGATAACGTGTTCATTCAGGTATGTTTATGGATATAAAAAAATAGGTTGATAGGTCTCCTTAATTAGACGATATATTTTATGCAAAATTTCATTTTATTTTATGAGAGCTTTTGTACAAAGGTCTCTTTATAAATGACTGGTTTTGAGCAAAATGCTGACATCTAAGCTCAACGCAATGGCAACATGAAGATAAAATCCAGATAAAATGGATCGTGTTTTAAGTGCCATATAGCCAAGGAATAATCCAAAAGGGAAAGATGCCAACGCTTCCAACCAAGGCTTTGTAATATGAATCATCACATAGGGGATAACCACAATAAATACAGCAAGAATGCCGGTTTTCCTATATAGGACATTCAGTAATAATCCACGAAAGAAAAATTCAAGAAATAAAAATTGCGACAAGTAGATTGCTTGCCAAGCAACAAAATCGATTAAGCTACGATGAGCCTTTTTATAGAAAGGATAGTATTGGACAAAATCTTTGTGGCTACTTACGATCACGATAGCAAGTAGCGTAACAAGAAACCATAAAATATAATATCGATTAAGTTTAGGGAAGGCAGAAGAACGTAGCCCAAATTGTTTTAAGCTATATTTATATTTCCATTTAACAATAAATATTGGAATAACGAAGTAAAACACACCTTGCCACCACCACCACCATATATAGATTAATAACTCAAAATAATGGTATTGGCGTAATTTTGCAATGTTGGTGCCACGATTAAGATTTTGCAGGTCATCTATCAAATAAGTCAATTCTAAAAATGCTGCATAGTTTTTAAGATAGGAGACGGCAACAATAGCAATGGTTGCATAGCTAAGAATAACCGCAATTAAGCGATTTGAATAGCGTGGTGCGGTCTTAATCTCATTATAACTAATATGAAGATTTCTCAATTTTGTGTGCATTTGATCTAAGGTTTTCAGACTAAATAATTGGCTTAATTATTTGCTATTAAGCCAATTATTTAGCACTTCGTTAAGCTCTCTAATTGGTAGCTCCCAATCACGATATTTTTTTTGTCTAAAAAGTTGCATAGAAGGGTACCAAGGAGAATGGGTGATATTTTTAAACCAGCGCCAATCGCTGGTATATGGGATTAGCGAGAAAGTTTTTTTTCCTAATGCACCACTTAGATGGGCGACCGCGGTATCTATGGTAATTATTAAATCGGTATTTTGAATAATTGCCGCTGTATCAGAAAAATTTTCAATTGGCTTGGATAGTGCTTGAAAAGTGAGATTACTGTATATATCTGGTTTGTTTTGATTAAATTCGTCAATTTGCTTTTGTACATCAGGTTGAATACTTAAGCTAATCAGATTAACTGGTTTTTTCAAGTTAGTAAAAATTTGTATAAAGTTTTGAAAATCGATTGAACGATAAGAAGCATCAAAGTTAGTCGGACTACCTTTCCAAGTAACTCCAATAGTTTTGGTTTTTGCTTGGAGATTGATGTTTTCTTGCCAAGCTTTAAGCAATGTTTTATCGCTCTTTAAATAGGGGGCATTAGGGATATTAAGGGGATTTAAATGGCACAATAAGGGTAAACTCATTAGTGGAATATGAAACAGGCTTTCTGGGGGTTCTGGTTGTTGATTGTTAATCACCGTAATTTCTGGATAGCTTTGGCTAATAAGTTTTTCGCATTGGGGTTGAACATGAATGATAAGTTGCTCTTGAGTTACCAAATTTGTTCCGAGTAGTTGAGGAATGAAACGAATAAATTGGAGTGTATCCCCAAACCCTTGCTCGGCAGTAATGCAGAGTTTAGCTTTAGGATTATCAATAAGCGACTGGCGTTGCCACCGTGGTGAATGAATATTTTTTACGATGGCAGTATTTTCTTCCTTGTTAAAACGAGCTTCATAAAGTTGAAAACCACGTTGAAATTCGCCGATTCTAAGTAAGCACCATGATAGGTTAAATCGAGTACTATAATTATTTACATCGAAAAGGAGAGATTTTTCATAACAGTACTGAGCTTCATTGTACCGTCCAAGGTGAAAATGACAGCTACCAAGATTGTTCCAAGCATTTGCCGATTTATCATCGATAGCAAGTGCTTGTTGGAGGAACTTAACCGCTTGGGCGAAATCTTTAATTTGTAGTAATAGACTACCGATATTACTTAGTAATCCAGCATTTTGTGGGTTAATTTTCAATCCTTTATTGTAGTATTTGACGGCAGCTTTATAGTCTTTCCTGCGTTTGGCAGCAACCCCCAGATTAGACCATATTTGGTCATTTTCAGGCTCAATTTTACTGGCATTCAGTAAGGATTTTTCAGCTTCTAAAAAATCTTTTTTTTGTAAAGCAAGATGGCTTTTCTCTAAAAAAGCAGATACTTCAGGATTACGACTCATTTGTGAGGAGATGGGTGATGTTTCAAGAGCGGTCATTATATTATTTTTTAAATATTATCTTACAATTATAATTAGACGTTGATTTTTTAGTTTAGTCGGGAAATTTTTTAAGTTACTAATAATGGATAAAAAGCAAAAAGAAAAAAATAAGGTGTGGCATGATCGCACACTTGCTGTGCGTAGTGGCAGTAGCCGCTCACAATTAAATGAGCACTCTCAAGCACTTTTTTTAACCTCCAGCTTTGTATTTGATAATGCTCAACAAGGTGCCGATTTATTTGCCAATCCAGATTCAGGAAATATTTATTCACGCTTTACTAACCCGACTATAGATGCACTGGCAAAAAAGGTTGCTGCTTTAGAGAATGCTGAGTACGGCTTAGTCACTTCCTCTGGAATGAGTGCGATTATGGCAGTATGTTTATCCCTACTTAAGAGCGGCGATCATATTGTTTGCTCACGTGATATTTTTGGCACATCAGTGGGGTTATTTCGTGATGTTATCACTCGTTTTGGTATTGAAGTGGATTTTGTCCCATTGAATGATTTGTCTCAATGGCAAAATACGATACGCGATAACACGCGGTTTTTATTTTGTGAAACGCCATCAAACCCCTTATTAGAGGTCATCGACTTACCAGCCTTAGCTAAACTTGCTCATCAAGCAAATGCCCTTTTAATAGTTGATAATTGTGTTGCTACGCCTATTTTGCAAAAACCCATCAATTTTGGAGCAGATATTGTTATACACTCAATGACAAAATTTATGGATGGTGGGGGTCGTTGTTTGGGTGGTGCCATTGTGATGAATGATAAAGATATTAGAGATAAGATTTTTAGCGTCGTACGTACCACAGGACCAACGCCGAGCCCATTTAATGCTTGGGTCATCTTCAAGAGCTTAGAAACGCTACCACTTCGTATGCTGGAGCAGAGCAAAAGTGCTGAAATTTTAGTTAATTGGTTAGAGCAGCAACCAATTGTTAAAAAAGTTTACCATCCCTCTGCTACTACCTATGCTCAAAAAGAAATTTTTAATAGGCAAATGAAAGCAAGTGGTGCTTTGTTATCTTTTGAAGTAGAAGGTGGTAAGAAGAAAGCGTGGGAAATTATTGATGATTGTCAACTATTTTCTCGTACCGCTAATTTTGGTGATGTTCGGAGCACTATCTGCCATCCAGCGACAACAACGCATAATCGTTTGACTCAAAAAATGCGTGATGAGGTTGGGGTAAGTGATGATTTAGTGCGCCTTTCTATTGGCTTAGAAGATTCTAAAGATTTATGTGAGGATCTTGCTCAGTCCCTTAACACTCTTGGATAGTAGCTCTATAGTTGTTTTAGTACTGGTGCTTGCGTCTATTATTGGTACGCCTGGTCCTAATAATACTTTACTTCTGCTTTGTGGCTTGCAGCAAGGCTTTAAAAAAGCCATCCCTTTGCTCATAGCTATTAACTTAGGGGCAATTAGTATGGTTGCGGTTTCTTTATCTGCTACTCACTTGATTAAAGAGTTTATTGTTTCCTTTGCTGAATACCTCAACTTGTTATCAGCGTTATTATTGTTTTATTTGGGTTATGCCTTATGGCCTAAAGCCAAAACAGAGAATAAACAAGCTAATTTTTTTGAAGAAAATTCTTCTCAAAATCAAAGCAAATTTATTATTAATCCAATACAGCTATATTTTTTTCAATTTATCAATCCAAAAATTTGGATGGCATCATTAAGTGTAATTGCCTCTTTTCAAGAAAAATTAAGCGTTTTTACTATCTTAATCATTATGAGTATTATCGGTTTTGCATTGAATACTTTGTGGGTTATTTCAGGTATTTTTGTCAAACAAATGACTCTTAACCTCTCTCATCAAACCATCTCTAAAATTGGTGCAATCACTTTATTTTTATGCGTCCCATATTTTCTTTTTATGTAGAACAGTTATGCATTAATTAGAGCGCTTCATAAAAATTCTAAATTTAGAGAATTATAAAATTAAAAATTCTAATTTCAATGGCTACCTAAAAGTTAATATTTTTTTTAACTTTTTCATTCAATGACTTGCAATTATAGGTTTTTTTTGTTATAGTTTTAACTACTATATGTTGTGCCTGCTTTTCAAGTTTTCAACAATATGTAGATTCTGAGTTGTTTTTTTCCTGCATTACTTTGTTGTAGTTTATTCACATTTTATACACAATTTTATGCACGTTAATGACCTTTTTATAGGTGCTTATATTTGGTCTAAAGTAAAGCAACTTATTATTTAATTTTGTTTATAACAGTGTTTTTTTTTACGTAAATTATGAGCTATCAAATAATTCCTTCTGAAGAGCAAAAAGTAGATGTTCAATCACCAATTGGTAGTAATGTCTCATTGTTAGATATTTTAGAGGACGAAAAGCCTTTTCAAGGGCATAAGGTGTTACGTCGGAATAACAATATCACAGATTTTGATGTTAAAAAAATAGCGATTGCTATTGATAAGGCTTTTTTAGCTACTAAAGCAACAGCGGCACACTCACAATCGATTAAGAAACTTATTTCCCAATTAACGCTTGAAATTGCTGAGGTAGTGACACGTCGTGTTGCTGCTGGAGTCCCCATTCATATTGAAGATATTCAAGATCAAGTAGAGCTTGCGTTGATGCGTAGTGAAGAGCGAGAAGTGGCTCGTAACTTTGTACTTTATCGTGAGCGTCGTGCTATGGAGCGTAGTTCAAAACAAACGCCTTTAGAGCACCAAGAAAAATTAGATTTTATGGTGTTGCATCCAGATGGAAGCTCAAGAAAAATTGATGTAAAGGAGCTTTCTGCCATTATTGAAGAAGCGTGTGCAGGTCTTGAATTTGTAAATAAGGAGAGGATTCTTGAGGAAACTATTAAAAACATTTATCCCAATATTCCCGTAGGTGAGCTGACGACAACAATGATAATGGCGACACGACCTTTGGTTGAGCAAGAGCCAAGCTATACTTATGTTTGTGCAAGACTGCTTTTGGGAAGTTTACGCTCCACTGCATTGAGTGAAGTTTTAAAACAACAAGGATGGACAAGTGCCGAGCAAATGAAAGATATTTATTCGGATTATTTTTCTGTTTACATTGATAAAGGAATTGAGTACGAATTATTAGATCCTCGTCTAAAAAGTGATTTTGATTTGCAAGCTTTAGGGCAGGCACTTAAGGCAGAAAGAGATTTTCAATTTACTTTTTTAGGCTTTCAAACACTTTATGATCGTTATTTTCTGCATAAAAATGATCGTCGCATTGAAATGCCACAAGCATTTTTTATGCGGGTTGCAATGGGTTTAGCCATTAATGAAAAAGATAAAACACAAAGGGCGATTGAATTTTATAATGCCTTATCTTCCTTTGATTTTATGAGTTCAACACCTACTTTGTTTAACTCAGGAACTCTCAGACCACAACTATCCTCTTGTTATTTAACAACAATTGGAGATAATCTTGATAACATTTATGAGAGTTTAAAAGACAATGCACTACTGTCTAAATTTGCAGGTGGATTGGGAAATGATTGGACGCAGGTTCGTGCACTTGGTTCCTATATTAAAGGAACAAATGGGAAATCTCAAGGTGTAGTTCCTTTTCTTAAAGTTGCCAATGATACTGCTCTTGCAGTGAACCAAGGTGGTAAGAGGAAAGGTGCTTTATGCTCGTACTTAGAAACATGGCATATGGATATTGAAGATTTCTTAGAAATGCGTAAAAATACAGGCGATGAGCGTCGTAGGGCGCATGATATGAATACGGCTAATTGGATACCTGATCTCTTTATGAAGCGAGTAGTGAATGAGGAGAGTTGGACGCTTTTTTCCCCTGATGAAGTGCCAGATTTACATGATCTTTATGGAGAAGATTTTGAAAAACGTTACGTTGAATATGAGGCATTAGCAGAGACTAAAGAAATTAGAAGTCGTTCAGTTAAGGCTCTTGATTTGTGGCGTAAAATGTTGGGAATGTTATTTGAAACAGGACATCCTTGGATTACTTTTAAAGATCCTTGCAATATTCGTTCACCGCAGCAGCATGTTGGGGTCGTACACTCGTCTAATTTATGCACTGAGATTACTCTTAATACGAATGATAAAGAGATAGCTGTATGTAACTTAGGCAGCATTAACTTAGTCAAACATATCAACGAACAAGGTAAGTTAGATTTAGAAAAATTAGAACGCACTGTAACAACTGGAATGCGTATGTTGGATAATGTCATTGACTACAACTATTACAGTGTAGAAAAAGCGGCTTATTCGAACCATCTTCACCGTCCAATTGGCTTTGGTTTAATGGGTTTTCATGATGCACTATATAAACTATCCATTCCTTATGCGAGTGAAAAAGCAGTTGAATTTGCTGATCGTAGTATGGAGGCTATTAGTTACTTCGTTATTAAAGCATCTACTGACTTGGCAGAAGAAAAAGGCGTCTATAAATCCTATAAAGGCTCTTTATGGAGTCAAGGTATTTTACCAATTGATTCTGTGAAATTATTAGAGCAACAAAGAGCAGGTTTATTGAAGCAGAATACAGAGCAAAGCTTAGACTGGAGTAACTTGCGTGAGCGAGTAAAAACTGTGGGAATGCGTAACTCCAATACAATGGCAATTGCACCAACAGCAACTATTGCAAATATTGTAGGTGTTTCTCCAGGCATTGAACCTTCTTATCAAAATTTATATACTAAAACTAACCTTTCGGGGGACTTTCTTACCATCAACGCTTATTTAGTTGAAGAATTAAAGCGGTTAGATCTTTGGGATGAGGCGATGATTAATGACCTTAAATATTACAAAGGTTCAGTACAGTCTGTTGATAGAGTTCCGCAACATATTAAAGCATTATTTTCAACGGCATTTGAGATTTCTTCGGAATGGCTAATTGAAGCCGCTTCTCGCCGTCAAAAATGGTTAGATCAATCGCAATCTTTAAATATTTTCATTGCTAATCCAGATGGCAAAAAATTAGATAACATATACAAAACGGCGTGGCTAAAAGGACTGAAAACAACCTACTATCTTCGCTCTCTTGCCGCTTCAGATGTTTCATCGGTAGATGGTAAAGGAAGCAGTAATAGCAATAGTGCAGTTAAGCTCGAGGGGCATCTCAATGGTAGTAACAGTCTTAATGGTAGTACTAGTGAGACAAATGGTAATGCAAATGGCTCAATGGTAACCAATGTGTGTAGCCTACTTGATCCAGATTGTGAAGCTTGCCAGTAATTGGGTATAAAAATACAGCAAAGAGTTATACTATCATTTCCTAAAATTCTAAAATTATTTTAAATAAACTAAAACAAGAGGTTTGTAGATATGTCTGAGGTAAAAAATTCACCCAACCCTTTAGAGCAGTTATTAGATAATGCTTGGGCTACGAATGAGCAGTCAGGTACGAACATTTTATCCTCGGTAACAACGGATAGTTTTTCGGAGCAACTATCAGCGACAACCTCTGATTCTAAAGATAATGTAATGAGTCGTCAGAAGTTAAGAGTGCAAGTAGCCGATAAATCAATGTTAAATTCTCGTGCTGATGTCAATCAATTAGTTCCGATTAAATATAAATGGGCTTGGGATAAATATATTATTGGTTGTAATAATCATTGGATGCCGACTGAAATACCTATGCACAGTGACATAGCTACTTGGCGTGCGGACAATCAGCTTACTGATGACGAGCGTCGTATGATCAAACGTAACTTAGGTTTTTTTTCAAGTAGCGAATCTCTTGTTGCCAATAATATTGTTTTTTCTGTATATCGTCATATTTCCAATCCAGAGTGTCGCCAGTATTTATTGAGGCAAGCTTTTGAGGAAGCAATTCACACCCATACCTTTCAATATATTGTTGAAAGTTTGAGCTTGGATCAAGGGGAAATTTTTAATATGTATATGGAAGTACCCTCGGTGCATGATAAAGCCGCTTGGGCATTAAAGCACACCAAAGAATTAGAGGATGGGGATTTCACTGTTAATAGCTTAGAAAATCAACGCAAATTTATATGTAATATGTTTGCACTGTATGTTTGTATGGAATCCTTATGGTTTTATACTGGCTTTGCACAAATTCTTTCTTTGGGAAGACGTAACTTATTAAATGGTATTGCGACACAATATCGCTATATTTTGCGTGATGAATCTGTGCATTTTAGCTTTGGTATTGACTGCATAAATCAGATTCGAAATGAAAACCCCGCTATTTGGAATGAGCAACTACAAAACACATTACTTGGTATGTTGCATGAAGCAATTGAGTTAGAAACAGCCTATGCAAGGGACACTGTACCCAATGGTTTAATTGGTTTAAATGAATCAATGATTGTCGGTTATTTACAACATGTTGCCAACGAGCGTTGTATTATGTTAGGTATGCCTATTCAATTTCCAAATGCAGTAAATACAATGTCTTGGATGTCTGAAATGATGTTTATAAACAAAGAAGCTAATTTTTTCGAGAATCGTGTTACGGACTATCAATCAAGTGGGGCTCTTGTTTGGGATTAAAAATTAATGCTCCTATTAGCAATACTTTTGCTTTACATTAATGCTCACGTTGAGTAGAATCGATAGGTGTGAACTATACATTTATTGGTAATTTTTTCATTTTTGTTTTTAGATTGTACGCTTAATGAAATCTCGTAAAAGACGCATAGGCATTTATTGGTTACCAAACCTATTTACTCTCACCGCTTTGGCGTGTGGGATGTACGCTGTTGTTCTAAGCACTCAGGGAAAATATATTGATGCCTGCTTGTTTCTTATTGCTGCTGGGGTATTTGATGTATTAGATGGTTTTGTTGCCAAACTGACTAATAGCACCTCTGAATTTGGGGCACAGTTAGATAGTCTGAGTGATATGGTTTCTTTCGGCGTTGCTCCAGCTTTTCTTGCATGGAGTTGGAGCTATGAAGCACTTGGCAAAGACGCCTCAATGGTATTTTTTATTTTCACCGCAATGACTGCTCTGCGTTTATCGCGTTTTAATACACAAATAGCCGATAAAGAAAAGAAAATGTATTTTCAAGGGCTTCCTAGTCCTGCAGGTGCAATGGCTGTATTTAGTTTAGTATGGCTTGCTGAAACATACTCCCTACACCAGTCCTATATGAGCTGGGTTCTTTTAATTACTAGTGTTATGATTGCCTTGTTAATGGTGAGCAATATTCGTTATCCAGGCATTAAGCATCTTGGCAGGGAAAAAATTCCATTTGTGGGTCTGCTTGCACTCTTGCTTATCTTTGTAGTCATTGTTAGTCAGCCTGCATTAATACTCACAATAGGTTCTATTGGTTATGCTTTATTTGGCATTATCTATACACTATTTTTGCGTCGTCAGCGACGCATAGAAAGAAAACTCAAAAATAGTAATAATCACAAGCAATACGTAGAATAAATTAAGGTCAAGCCTTAGATTTATCATCTTTCTGGAAAAATTTAATTTTGATTATAATTTTTTCCAAATTTAATTTTTATTATACTAATTATCAAAATGGATAAAGTTTATATATTTGATACCACTTTGCGTGATGGAGAGCAAAGCCCAGGTGCTTCAATGACTTTAAATGAAAAAATTCGCATAGCCACTGCTTTGGAAAAGATGCAAGTGGATATTATTGAAGCAGGTTTTGCCATTGCCAGTGAAGGGGATTTTCAATCAGTGAAAGCAGTTGCCGATACGGTTAAAGAATCTCAGGTTTGTAGTTTATCGCGTGCTAATGAACAAGATATTCAACGTTCCGCCGATGCGTTGAAAAATGCCACACAGCCCAGAATACATACCTTTATTGCAACCTCTCCAATTCATATGGAGTTTAAGTTAAGGATGGAGCCTGAGGCTGTATTAGAGCAAGCGATTCAAGCGGTTAAGTTTGCCCGTAAATTTACCGATAATGTTGAGTTTTCCCCTGAAGATGCTGGACGTTCGGACATTGATTTTTTATGTCGAATTATCGAACAAACCATTGCCGCAGGTGCCACCACTATCAATATCCCTGATACGGTTGGTTATACTTTTCCTAAGGAATTTGGCAATATTTTTAAACAAGTTATAGAGCGTGTGCCTAATAGTCATAAGGCGATTTTTTCGGCACATTGTCATAATGATCTTGGCTTGGCAGTTGCTAATTCAATGGCAGCGGTAGAAAATGGAGCTAGGCAAATTGAATGTACGATCAATGGACTCGGTGAGCGGGCAGGAAATACTGCTTTGGAAGAGGTTGTTATGGCAATTCGCACACGTCAGGATTTTACTCAAAAACAAACGCAAATTGATGCTACTCAATTAGTACCTACGAGTCGTTTAGTTGCTGGGATTACGGGCTTCCCCGTACAACCGAACAAGGCGATTGTGGGGGCTAATGCCTTTGCACACGAATCAGGCATTCATCAGGCAGGGGTTTTGAAATCACGGGAAACTTATGAAATTATGAATGCCGAAGACGTTGGCTGGCAATCGAATCGATTAGTGCTGGGTAAACATTCGGGGAGAGCAGCTCTCAAGGATCGCTTGCAACAACTGGGTTATGCGATTGAGAGTGATGAACGCTTACAAACGATTTTCCAGAATTTTAAAGATTTAGCCGATCGTAAACATGAAATTTATGATGATGATTTACAGGCATTAATCAGCCATGTTGAAGCAACTGAGATGACCGAGCAAAATCTTTATCAATTGATTTCACTTAAGGTTGTTACTGGCACCGATGAGAAACCACAAGCCCAGGCAATAGTTCGCGTGGGTGGTATTGAAAAACAAGGTGAGGCAATTGGAGATGGTGCTGTGGATGCGACATTTAAAGCGATTGAGAGTATTATTCAATCCGGCGTTAAATTATTACTCTACTCTGTAACCAATGTTACCGATGGCACCGATGCACAAGGAGAGGTTAGCATTCGTATTGAGGCAAATGGTGCTGTGGTGAATGGGCAAGCCTATGACACGGATATTATCAACGCTTCAGCTAAGGCGTATATTAACGCCCTCAATCGTATAAACGATGTTGGCAAGTTGCACCCTCAAAAAGAATCTGTATAAAGTTTAGGGCGGTTTTAATGCAAAAACAATGGAGTTCCAGGCAGCAATATTGTTTATCTCAGATGGGGGTAGATTTATCGTACCTTTATCCAGATACTTCTATTTTAGAAGAACAAGTTTTGTATGATACGAAAAAAGTAGAAAGCTTAGATAAGCATCCAAAACAACTTAATCAGTCTAATTTAACTGATAGAAATGTTGATATAACAGCTTCTTCTATTCAAGATCGTTCTACCTCTGTTGAAGTTCAGAAAAATTCATTGAATAAATTAGAACCGCCTCCCCCCACCCCTATTTTGGGAGAGCAAGGCACAAATAATGAGGAGCGAGAAGAAGTAGCCTCTGCCCCATTAACAATGCTTAAACAAAGAAAATCACAACAAGTGATCTATGTCTTGGGGCGTCAAAAACAATTTAGTGAACTGCTTTTGGGGAGACAACTAATTGCCGATTTAAGTTTGTATTTATGTGGTGATATTAATGCGTTTAACTATCTTTCTTTTTTGGATAGGGAACTGCCAGAGGTGCTGAATGAGATATTAGATAACGAAAGAGCTCAATTAGACAAAAAGCAGGTCTTCATATTTCCACAAGGCGATGAACAATATCAAAAAATAATTCAAATTATTGAAGGAGATGAGCAATTAAGTGCTTATTTGAAAAATCATCAACTAATTTTGCCAGCTTCTTTAGCGACCTTAATTAGCGATTCCAAAGCAAAAAAAACTTTACTAAATTCTTTGTCTGTATAAGTTCTTAAGCGGCATTATCTTTAGAATTAGAACCAAATATATCGCTAAACTCACCAGCGATGAGCTTGGAGATTACTCTTTTGCCAAAGGAAATTTAATAATATAGTGTTACAACGTGCTTAGCTTCGGCAAAAAATAAATAACGTTCGGCAATAATTCCTATCACACAGCTAACTAATGCAATAGTACTGAGTAATATAATCATTACTTGCAGAGAACTGAACGAAGCTATGAGTAGGCAGATGCATGGAATAATATAAGTTGCTAAAACCGCAATTGGTGTCAATATGTGAGCCTGCTTGCGAGCGATTTGAAATCCCATTTCTTTCATTAAATAATTTGCCGATGAATGTGGTGGATCCAAGGGGCTAATATTTCCTTTTATACCTATTGCCGTTTCTTTGGTTGTAGAGTTTGAGGTTCGTTGAATGTATTTCCAATAGATGATTTTATTGGATAATGCAAGCAGTATAAAACCTATGAGTAAATACAGCTGGGGAGAACCCGATGGGAAGCTCTCTGGGTATAGCAACATAGCGAGAAAATAACAGAGAACGCCTCCAGTGGAGAAGCTGTAGAGTAGGTAACCAGAGATTGTCCACAGGTTATGCCAAGCAGGGATGGTTTTAAGTGAAGCATAAATCATTGCGGTGCAATAAATGGTAATAAGGCTTAGAATTGCCACCATAATACTTAAAAGAGGTAAAAATTCTGTCCATTGCAGGTAAGAGGCAAATCCCATCAATAGTGCTGGTGGATATACCAAAACGGCAAACACACCTTCACGAGAAAGCCAAGAGGTACGCCATTGGCTCAGAGCCCTCCAAGCTCTTTCTGGATGTCCCAGATGCCACAGGGATGCGAGTAAACCAAAGGTGATAAGTAGCAGAGCAATGGTAATGAGGGTAAGAATGTACGGCGTTGGCAGTTGTCCAGTTTCCGACAAATTTAATGTGATGGATAGCCAGCAGAGCAGACCATAGCCAAACCCAGTACTGGTTGTAAAAAGAATAACGGATGCGGCTGGATGCATTTGTTTAAAAAATTAGTAATTTTGAGAAAGTTGCTGAGCCCAACGAGTAAGTAATTTTTCAGTATTGCTTTCAGCTTCCGGTAGTTGCACCATTGTATCTTGTTCCTGTTGGTGTTGTTTGGGGCGAGGTGGCAAATAGCGATTAACTGGTTGGCAATCTTGCTCAGGCATTAGCTCATAGCCCCCACGTTCTTTAACTAATTTTGATACTTCGGAATTTTCATCGCTAAAATCACCAAAACTTCTTGCTCCGGCAGGGCAAGTGGAAACACAAGCAGGCACTCTGCTACTTTCAGGCAAATTAGGGTTATAAATGCGATCGATACAGAGCGTGCATTTTTTCATAACTCCCTCGGTTTGGTCAAATTCTCTGGCACCATAAGGACATGCCCAAGAGCATAATTTGCAACCGATGCAGGTATCCATATTAACCAATACAATACCATCCTCTTCTCGTTTATAAGAAGCGCCTGTGGGGCATACGGTTACACAAGGTGGGTTGTCACAATGCAAGCACGATTTTGGGAAATGAACGGTTTGGCTATGTTTTTCGTTATTGATCTCTTGCTCAATTTCATAAGAATGTACACGGTTAAACCATACTCCATCAGGGTCTTCTTGTTGTGGATTAAGATCGGTCAAGGGAGCCATATGTCCGCTGGTGTTCCATTCCTTGCAATTGACCACACAAGCATGGCAGCCAACACAGGTATCGAGGTCAATTACCAGACCTAATTTTTTTTCGGTTTTCTTCGGTATTGAGGTCATTTTAATTTTTTAGTCCCGTTAATTCCAATCCATTCCTTGATTTCTTTTGGGGAAGTGTTGCCGGGTTCGCCTTTTAGGGTTTTGCCAAATTGTGAAAGTGGGCGTTTGGTATCGGTTTCTAAGTGTTTTTTGGTAATTGGAGGGAAGAGTGGGAACACGTTTTTATCGCTTTCTTGTTGTTCTTCGGCAGTGCATTTTTCGATACGAACTCGTAAGTCAAACCAAGCAGCTTGCCCGGTAACTGGATCGGAATTGGCATAATGAAAGCCATTGCCTTTGTGAGGTAATAGTTCGGAAATTAAGTGATTGAGTAAAAAGCCTTGTTTAAATTCGGGTGAATTTTCATCGAGTTCCCAAGCACCACGTCTTTTACCGATAGCATTCCATGTCCATACAGTATCTTCATTAGTACCCAGCATAATTTTAATGGGGACTTTAATTTTGCCGTGATGGCTGATTAACCAAATCCAATCTTCATCTTGTAGCTGATATGTTTTAGCGACTTTTGAATGGATATAGAGAAAATTACGATTAGTGATTTGTCTCAGCCAAGCATTTTGTGAGCCCCATGAATGATACATATGCATTGGGCGTTGGGTGATGGCTTGTAGAGGATATTCTTCTTTGTCGATGAGTTGATGTTCAAATGGCTCATACCAAATGGGTAGTGGGTCAAAATAGGTTTCGACTCGTTCACGATGTTCTTGTGGGGGTTGAGGCTCCGTTAATCCTTGAGCACTCAAGCGAAATTTTTGCATTGCCTCGCTATAAATCTGCATTACGATAGGTTTGCTCTGTCCAATCCATCCCATATGCTTAGCATAATCCAAATAGGCTTGATTAGCATACTTATTAAATTGCTTATCTAAACTGATTTCCTCAGACCAAAAGCACCCATTTTTAATGTACTCTTGAATTTGATTGGGATTAGGATTGCCTCTGCCATGTGTCAAATTACCTTCGTCATCAAGACGCCAACCAGCAAGTGGTCCAATTCCAGGTGCTCTTTGGTGATTGATAATATAATCATCATAACCATTAAAGAGTGCTTTGCCACTATCATCAACCATTCCGGGGAGTTTTAGACGAGCACCAAGTTCAAGCAGTACCTCCTGAAAAGGGCGTACATCACGATCAGGCTCTTCGATAGGAACTCGAATTGCATCGCCAGGACCTTCGGCATTAGAAATAGGGCGATCTAATAGGGAAATACAGTCGTAACGTTCCAAGTAAGTGGTATCAGGAAGAATAAGATCAGCATAAGGGACGGTTTCCGAATAATAGGCATCACTATAAATAAATTTAGGGATTTTATAATTGCCTTGCTCGTCCTTATCGGTGAGATAATGTAAGGTATCTTTGACATTCATTGATGAATTCCACGCCATATTTGCCATATACATCATTACCACATCAACTGGATAGGGGTCACCTTTCCAAGCATTGTGTAGTACCATATGCAATAAACCGTGTGAGGAAAGTGGAAATTCCCAGCTATAAGCTTTATCTATTCGTTTTGGGGTGCCATCTTCTTCAATAATTAAATCTTCGGGAGATTGAGGATTACCAATGGGCATTCCATTTAATGGTTGGTTTGCCTCTTCTGAGCCTGCTGTTGGTTTGGGTGGTGGTGGAATTTCTTTAGGGTAGGGGGCTTTGTAGCGCCATCCACCGGGGCAATCAACACTACCGAGAATCATCTGTAACAAATGTAGAGCACGGCAAGTATGAAAACCGTTGGAGTGGGCGGAAATACCACGCATCGCATGAAAGCTGACTGGACGCCCAGTAATGGTACTGTGTTTTTTTCCACGCCAATCAACCCATTCTTGCTCGATGGTAATTTCTTCTTCAAATGCGACATGAGCAAGCTCAGCAGCAATGCGTTTAATCGTTGTGGCTTCAATGCCAATTTTTTCGGCTGTGTTTTCGGCTGCATATTGTGGCTCTAAATAACGCTTTACCATTAATTCAAAAACTGGAGTAGCTTTGGTTTTATCAGCGAGCTCGTAAGTGCCAGTAAGGGCTGGATTATCACTTTCCTCAACAGTAACAAAGGCTTGTTTTTTGCCATCGAAAACCAGTGGTTGCTGTTCTTTATCACGTACAAACAAGCCATTCTTTTCAGTTTGTGGAGCATCAATAACCAACCAACTGGCATTCGTATATCGGGCAAGAAAAGCGAGATCAATTTTATCCGCCTTTAGCAATTCGTGGATAAGGGAGAAGATAAGCAATCCATCGGTACCAGGTCGCACAGCAAGCCAATCATCAGCAATGGCAGAATAGCCAGTGCGCACAGGATTAATAGAGACGACCTTACAATCATCTCTATTTTTGAGCTTACCCATCCCAATTTTGATGGGGTTAGAATCGTGATCTTCAGCAACTCCAAAAAGCATAAAATATTTAGTGCGTTCCCAATCAGGCTCGCCAAATTCCCAAAAAGCTCCACCGAGGGTATAGAGCCCTGCAGCAGCCATATTGACAGAGCAGAAACCCCCATGTGCGGCAAAATTACGAGTACCGTATTTTGCTGCCCACCAACCAGTAAGAGATTGGCTTTGATCACGTCCGGTGAAAAAAGCAAGTTTATTTGGATTATTATCGCGAGTGGTTTGTAGCCAGTCGGTAGCAAGGTTAAGAGCCTCCTCCCAACTAATTTCCTTAAACTCACCGCTACCACGCTCACCAACACGTAATAGAGGTGCGGTAAGACGAGCAGGTGAATAGTGATTCATAATACCTGCAGAACCTTTGGCACAAAGCACGCCTTTATTGACAGGATGATCGGGATTTCCTTCAATATAGCGTACTTTGCCGTTCTTCATATATACCTTGATGCCACAACGGCAGGCACACATATAGCAGGTTGTTTTCTTAACCTCATCAGCAACACGTGGGGTTAAGTCCACCTGTTCCTTCACAGTGGCAAGGGGATTTAAGGACACTAACTCGCCTTTTTAAAGTTGATTTACGTATTTATTACTTTGCAGGACTTTATACGTAGTCTTTGTATTTTTCTAAGAAACGAACAGGTTTAGAAAGTGCATCTCTGCGGAAAGGATCGCCGAGTTCACGAGTACACATAATTTCGATAATGGTTGTTTTCTTATCGTTCATTTGTGCGTTGATGGCACTTTTAAGAGTGGAGCCGACATCTTCCAAACGATCCACACGGATACCCTCAGCACCCATAGATTTAGCAACCTCAGCCCAACTGCCATTTTCTAATTCAGCAGCGGTGAAGCGACGATTATAAAAATCGACTTGGTTTTTCTTTTCAGCTCCCCATTGGCGGTTGTGGAATACCACGGCAGTAACAGGGATATTATGACGAACACAAGTAAACGTTTCTTGCATGCTCATTCCCCAAGCACCATCACCAGCATAAGAAATACCTGGACGATCTGGAGCAGAGGTTTTAGCACCAATCATTGTTGGGAAAGCATAGCCACAGTTACCGAAGCTCATTGCAGCAAAGAAGCTACGAGGTCTTTCAAAACGCAAATAGCTATTCGCTACGGAATTGATATTACCAATATCAGTTGAGACCATCACATCAGCAGGCATCGCATTTTCTAACTCACGCAAAACTTGGCGAGGATGTAGGTAATTACCTGCTTCTTTGTTTTGTTCTTCGATCATATCCAAGCTGAAATCATCCTTTTCATGGGTCCATTCATCTAACTCTTTTTCCCAGATTTGTTTTTCTTTTTGGGTCTCGGCACCACGTGCATCACGTGTTTCATCACAGGCAAGAGTTTTATCTTGCAGGCGAGCGAGTAGTGCTTTAGCAGAGGCTTTGGCATCGCCACAAATACCCACCGTGATTTTTTTCACTAAGCCAAGCATTTTGTGATCCGCATCCACTTGGATGATTTTGGCATTCGTTGGCCAGTAATCCAAACCATGCTGTGGTAAGGTACCAAATGGTCCTAATCTCGAACCGAGAGCGAGCACAACATCCGCTTTCATTAATAATTTCATTGCCGCTTTAGAACCTTGATAACCAAGCGGTCCACACCATAAAGGATGGCTCGCAGGGAATGAATCATTATGTAAATAACTATTCACCACAGGAGCATTTAAACGTTCAGCGAGAGCTTGACATTCCGCTACGCCATCGGCAAAAACGACCCCACCACCTGAAATAATCACTGGGAATTTTGCTTTGGCTAAGAGTTCTGTCGCTTCATTTAATGATTGCTCACCACCAGCACCGCGATCCACTCTCATTGGTTGAGGGATTTCTGTTTCAAGTTCGCCGTAAAAATAATCACGAGGAATATTTAATTGTGTCGGTGCCATTTCAGACATTGCACGGTCAAAGCAACGGGCAGTAATCTCTGCCATACGTTTAGGGTTATTAACATGCCCTTGGTATTTGGTAAATTCTTGGAACATAGGTAATTGGTTTGCTTCTTGGAAGCCTCCTAAGCCCATTCCCATTGTGCCAGTTTCTGGCGTAATCATTACCACTGGGCTGTGTGCCCAATAGGCAGCTGCCACTGCAGTAACACAGTTGCTAATCCCTGGACCATTTTGTCCGATAACCACGCCATGACGCCCACTTGCACGAGAATAACCATCTGCCATATGAGCAGCACCTTGTTCGTGTACAACAGGGATAAAGCGAATTCCTGCTGGAGCGAAAATATCCATTGCATCCATAAAGGCAGAACCCATAATTCCATAAATATCTGTTACCCCATTGGCAACCATTGTTTCAACAAAGGCTTCACTCGGTGTCATTTTTATTTTAGACATTTTTTATACACTCCATAAAATATTGATTAAAAAAGAAGAACAAGATAAGTTCTTAAAATTCTGCGGATTAAGTTCATAGAGGCTAAAACTAAAAAGAGAATAAATGATGAAGATTTTCATCTTCAAATTTATTTGGAATTCAAAATAGGTTTTGAAGAAATTATTGACTTTCACCTTAGCCTTGTATAAATTATAAGGCTTAATTTATTAATTTTTTATTGTAAAAAAGCGCTGAGGCTAAAAAGTGGGCTGAATTATTAAAAAAAATGCCCAAATTGTTAATATTTTGCTTTAGAATAGTATAACCGTATAAAAAATTATTTAAATGAGTGATGGTGGGTAAAATTTCTCAAAACAGTTCTGCACCTTTACATAGAGCTTTTGACTTGCTTGGTATGATTAGTTCAGCTGATTATGCGTTGAGTATCTCTGATTTAAAACACCAATCAAATTTACCCAGCACCACATTAAACCGATTTTTACGTTTGCTTTGTGAGATGGGGTTAGTGTATCAAGACAAGGTTAGCGGTAAATTCATTATGGGCAGGCGATTTGTCGATATGGCATATAAAACCTTAGCAAGTGCAACCGTACTCCCAACAATGCGCGAGGTAATACAAAAAGTGGTGGATGAAACAGGAGAAACAACCAATATCACGGTATTAGATGGTTGCTATGTTAAATATATCGAGCGTATCGAGACTAAATGGCATCATTGCATTAACCTTGGCGTAGGTTCTCGATTACCGCTACATTGTAGTGCCAGTGGTAAATTATTTTTATCAATGATGCGTAAAAAGCAGAGACAGACATACTATCACCTCAACACCCCTTTGAAATCATATACTAAGCATACAATTTGCGAACCTAAACTATTAGATGCTGAAATTAAACAATCTCGCAAAATAGGTTATGCGTTGAATGCAGAAGAACATATTGAAGGTATGGTTGCGATTGCAGTGCCGATTAAAGATAGCTTACAACGGATATTTGCGACTTTATCCGTGCAGGCACCATGTAGCCGTATTTCAACGCAGAAATTGATACAACACGTGTCTTTTCTGCAGAGCTCAGCACAGACCATTGCTGATATACATAGTGATACCTTTGCATAAAAGATATGACAAGTAAAAAAGTAAAAAATCGCCCTGATTGTCGTTGTGAAACTTGCGAATACGGACGTATTAGCTGCGTTCCACGCCTCAATCAGAACGATTTTTTATCTTTTTTCTTTTGCCATACTTTTATGCAAAGGTATCATAATCAAATATAAATATAATGGAATTTCTACAATACTTTTCAAACGTATTTGAGCCCTTTAATTTTGCGATATTAGTTTTTGGTACCGTGGCAGGATTATTGCTTGGAGCAACACCGGGTCTGAGCCCGACGATGACTGTCGCTTTGCTCATCCCATTTACCTTTCATATGGACTCAACCAGTGGTTTGATTTTACTTGGAGCCGCTTATACCTCAACTGTGGCAGGAGGTGCAGTGAGTGCTATTTTATTAAAAATTCCGGGAGCTCCAGCTAATATTGCCACCACTTTGGATGGGCATGTAATGGCAAAAAATAATCAAGCGACAAAAGCCTTGCATTTTTGTTTTTTAAGCTCTGCCGTTGGTGGGATCATCGGAGTTTTTGTGCTTATCTTCTTTTCTCCAATATTGGCTGATTTTGCCTTAGGATTTGGACCCAGCCACTTATTCTGGGTAGCCATTCTTGGGGTGACTGTGATTGCGACTTTAGATTCCTCTTCAATGACGAAAGGTTTAGCATCCGGTGCTTTAGGGTTATGGTTATCAACCATTGGCTATGATGATGTACAAGGGGTAGAACGCTTTGTCGTGAGTGAGCATTTGCAGGGAGGCATTCATATTATTCCAGCACTTATTGGCTTATTTGCTATTCCGCAAATTCTTTCAATGTATGCTGAGAATATTAAGGCAAAAAGTACGGCAATGTACGAGACGGAAAAACAATCTATTTTTCAATCAGCAAAATATTGCTTATCTCGTTATAAGGCGATGGGAGTTGGTAGTGCGATTGGTACGGTTATTGGTTTAATTCCTGGGGCTGGTGGGCAAATTGCTGGCTTAGTCTCTTGGGATCAAGTACGCAAAATTAGCAAAAATCCCAAGAATTTTGGTAAGGGTGAACCCGATGGCGTTATTGCTGCCGAATCTGCCAATAATGCGATGGTTGGTCCTTCATTAGTGCCCTTATTAACTCTCAGCGTGCCAGGCAGTCCAACTGCAGCCGTATTACTTGGAGGCTTATTAATTCATGGGATTTTCCCAGGTCCTAATCTTTTTAGAGACTATCCAGAAGTATCATGGACGTTTATTGATTCGATGCTTGTTGGGCAAATCCTAATGGCAGGTCTGGGGATTTTATTGAGTGGCGTTGCTGTTAAAGTGTTAAAAGTGCCTAAGAGTTATTTAGCTCCGATGATTATGGTATTGGCTATTTTTGGCACATACAGCGTACAACATTCATACTCAGATGTGTTAGTGATGTTAAGTCTTGGTTTAGCCATGTTTGTCTTAGAAGGCTTTGGTTTACGCAGCGCGCCTTTAGTGTTAGGGTTGGTCTTAGGACCCATTGCCGAAACAAATTTTGTGCAAGGAACTATCATTGCTAAAGCGGCAGGCAATGAATTTGGATATTTCTTGACAGGAACACTAAATTTAACCTTGATAGGGCTTTGTGTTTCTTCAATCCTTTATAGTTTATGGAGCTATAACCGTCAGAAATGAAGAGGCAGACCTTAAAATACTCTACTTTTGCTCTGTGGCTTTGTTGCCCTTCTTCGTGTAGGGAGGCTATATTTCATCAGAGTGCCTCGCCACAAATTCCAACGAGTAATAAAAATGATAAAAAATAATACCATTGAAGTCCCTAATAGTATAAAGAGCTTAGTATTATTAGCATTAATAATAGGTGTTGGCTATTTAAGTTTTTCTGTTGAATCTCAACAAACTGCCTATTTATTTCCACAATTATTAGCGATTGTGTTAGCGATCACTTTGGGTAGTGATATTATTCTAACTTTTCGGAATAAGTCTGACGCTGAAAAATTAGTATTATCCCTTGAGGACATTAAACGATTTGCACCAGGCTTTTTCCTCGTTTTAATTTATACCTATTTTGCTGAAGTGGTCGGCTTTTATATGATGAGTTGGTTATTTGTATTTAGCTCAATGACCTACTATAACCAAACATTCTTAATTTTTTCCAAACTTTCTTCAGAAAGTCAAACAAAAGCGGAACTATGGAAAAAAATATTAAAAGATTTATTTTATTCGTTGTTCTTTGTGTTTATAATGTATCAATTATTTACGGTTCTATTACACGTGCAAACACCACGTGGGAGTTTTTTTTGAGTAGGTAGCATTTAGTATAAAAAGAATTTTTTTAAATTGTTTTTTATACTGAATAAACATTAAAGCCAAGTATAGGCTTTAATATTTTTAATTATTTAAGGAGAAGTTATTATGAAACAAAAATTATTTATGGCATTAAGTGCTGGTATTTTATCAGTATTATCCATGGTGTGGTCTTCTGCAGTGCTTGCGGAATATCCAGATCGTCCAGTGAGCTTAACAGTCGCGTATAGCCCAGGTGGTGCAACAGACTTTCAAGCAAGAATTGTTACTATGGTTGCAGCGAAAGATGAGTATCTTGGTCAGCCGATTGTTATTCTTAATCGTCCAGGTGCAGGTGGTCGTGTTGGTTGGAATCATTTTGCTAGCAAAGCTAAGAAAAATGGTTATGAAATGGCAGCGTACAACGTCCCTCACTTTATTGCTCAATCAATTAAGTTTAAGACAAAATACAATATCGATAATCTTGAGCCGATTGCAAACTGGGGAGCGGATCCAGCGGTTTTTGTGGTTGCTAAAGATAGCCCATTTAACTCAGTTAAGGATCTTGTAGCCTATGCTAAAAAGAATCCAGGTGCAGTAACTGTTTCAGGTGCAGGCTTGTTTGTAGGGCATCATATTGCTTTTTTACAAATCCAAAAAGAGACCAATGTGAAACTTACCTACGTTCCGCATAAAGGTGGAGCCCCTGCATTAAAATCGGTTATTGGCGGGCAAGTAAAAGCAGGTGTTAATAATCTTTCAGATGCCTATCGTAGTCGAGATAATTTGAAAATTTTGGGGATTGCTGATAATCAACGCAATAAAAAATTCCTACCCGATGTACCTACATTTAAGGAGCAAGGATTTGCGGTGGATGATTCCAGTGTTAACTTTCGTGGTGTGATGGTACGTAAAGGAACTCCTCCAAAAGTGATTGCTCGTCTTGCGAGTGCAGTACCTAAAATGTTTGGAAACAAGCGAGTTACAAAACAAATGAACAATGGTGGCTCGCCAATACGCATTCTTAATCGTGATCAAGTTAAAGATATGTGGAAAAAACGCCAAGTATTCTTAACTGAACTATTAAAAGGTCTGTAATTTAAAAACATTTTAGGCTACTTCATATTTAATAGAGGTAGCCTTTATTTATCGCTCGCGCCCAAAAGCTGAGTGCGAGCGATAAGCTTAATCGGAACACTTTCTATGAATTCCATACCGCAACAAATTGACCAGTTAATTAGCCGGGCTAGAAAAGCTCAACAACAAATCAGTAGCTACGACCAACAACAATTAGATAACCTAACTTACGCCGTTGGTTGGGCAGTAATGCAACCTGATAATAATCAGCTACTTAGCAAGCAAGCATGTGCGGAGACTAAGCTTGGCGATATTTCGCATAAAATTCAAAAAAATCATCGTAAAACCTTAGGGTTATTACGAGATTTAAAAAAGATTAAAAGCACCGGAGTTATTGCAGAAAACAAAGCATTAGGGATTACTGAATTAGCCCGACCATTGGGGGTTATCGGAGCATTAGTGCCATCAACCAATCCCATTGCTACTCCCGTTAATAAGATTATCAACGCCCTAAAATGTGGCAATAGTATTATCGTGGCACCTTCGCCAAGAGGGGCAGCTGTTTTTCAAAAATTGCTCAGCTATATTCACCAAGAATTTGATAAAATTGGAGCCCCACACGATTTAGTACAATCAATGCCTTCCCCTCCCACCAAAGAGGCTACAAATGATTTAATTAAAAAAGTTGATCTTGTGCTTGTAACAGGTTCACAAAATAATGTTCGTGCGGCATACTCAAGTGGCACACCAGCAATTGGAGTTGGTACAGGAAACGTAACCACCATTGTGGACAAAAGTGCCGATATTGCAACAACCGCCCAAAAAATTTACCAATCTAAAACATTTGATAACGGCACCTCTTGTTCCTCGGAAAATAATATTATCTGTGATGTTGCGATTTACGATCAACTATTGCAGCAATTAGAAAAACAAGGGGGATATTTGCTTAACCCTCAAGAGATTGAAAAATTGCGCCAACACTTTTGGAAAGATGGTTCATTAAACACTCAACTCATCGCCCAACCTGCCAATGTTATTGCTAAGGAATGTGATATTCAAGCTCCTGAAAATACCACAATGTTACTGGTTAGAGGTGGAGAGATAAAAGCAGATAATCCTTTTTGTAAAGAGCGGATGGCGCCCATTCTTAGTTTATTTACGAGTGAGAACTTTGCTCAGGCAATGGATTTTACTGAGCAATTATTACTTATTCAAGGGGCAGGGCATTCCCTCGGAATTCATACCTCCACAAAAAATGATCAGCAAATAATGCAACTGGCACAAAAACTGCCAACCTGTCGAGTTATCGTTAACCAAGCCCATTCTTTTGCCACGGGAGGTTCTTTTAATAATGGACTACCATTCTCCTTATCGATGGGATGTGGTAGCTGGGGTGGCAACTCAATTGATGATAATCTTAATGTTCAACATTATATGAACCGCACCAAAATTGTGCGTGAGATTCCCACCAATGAACCTACTGTCGAAGAAATATTCTCTGAATATTTTGCCATTCAACCAACAAAATAATCGTATTTTGTGTTAGTTAGTAAAACGATCCAGCAAACAATAAAATTTTGGGCAGATAAAAATCCTCAAAAAAATGCTTGCTGCTTGACCAAAGATAGCTCATCCTATACCTACCAACAACTCAATCAACTATGTATCGATTATGGACGATGGTTTAAAAGCCATCAGTTAGTTAAAGGAGATATTATTTGCCTTGCCCTTGGTAATGGCAAAGCCTCAATTGAATTACTTTATGCAGCTTACTACAATGGCTTAGTTGTGTTGCCATTAAATTTGGCATCAGGAATGCGTGCTAAAAAATATGTACTCAATCATAGCCAACCAAAAATTATCTTTACTGATGAAAAAGAGCGTAAAGAACTTATTAGCTCTGCACAAGAATTTCAAGATAGCACAATAGTCATCGTAGAATCAGACCAATCACCTTTAAACCAAATCCCATTGGAGAATATAGAAAATGCAACGGATACAAACTTTGTCGAAACGCAAAATTTTGCGTTGTTAATGTACACCAGTGGTACCACAGGAAAC
Source organism: uncultured Gammaproteobacteria bacterium (assembly GCA_929200535.1). GTDB lineage: Bacteria > Pseudomonadota > Gammaproteobacteria > CAKMZV01 > CAKMZV01 > CAKMZV01. The sequence continues at coordinate 16,035 of CAKMZV010000003.1, read as the reverse complement.
CCTAAAGGTGTTTGCCTTAGTCAAAAAAACTTACTTGCTGGAGGAATGAATACTGCATTAGCTCATCAACTTGATGAACAAGATAAAGGCTTATGCGTACTTCCTCTGTATCATATTAATGCACAATGCGTCAGTGTGATGGCGTGCCTAATAAGTGGCTCCACCTTGCTACTAAGTGAGAAATTTAGCGTACAACGTTTTTTTACTCACCTATCAAGTTATCAAGCAACGTGGTGTAGCATTGTGCCGACAATGGCATCGTATTTACTAAACGAAGTACTTTATAAACAGGGTATTGATTCAGCCAATAATTTAAGTGCCTTAAAATTTATCCGCTCTGCCTCCGCCCCCTTACCAACTGAAGTACACAAACAATTTGAGCAAGCACTGGGCATACCCATTATCGAAACAATGGGAATTACCGAAACAGCAGCACAAATTCTATCCAACCCTCGTCCGCCTGCTGAATGCAAAATAGGCACAGTCGGGCTGGCTTTCGGCAATCAAGTACAAATTAGAGACTCTAATGGCAATGTGTTACCTCAAGGTGAAGAAGGTGAAATTACCATCAAAGGCGACAATGTAATGATGCACTACTATCGTAATCCTGAAGAAACTGAGAAATCATTCTTAATCATTAAGAATGGCTCTAAAACTGAAAATTGGTTCCTCAGTGGTGATTTGGGAATAATGGATTCACAAGGCTACGTCACCGTCAAGGGCAGAAAAAAAGAACTTATTATCAAAGGGGGTGAAAATATATCTCCCCGTGAAATAGATGAAGTGTTATACTCATTTACTGATATTATTGAAGCAGCGGCATTCGCCAAACCCTGCCAAAACTACGGACAAACCATCGAAGCCTGCATTGTCTTAGACCCACAAAGTAAACTCACTGAACAAGAAATTCTCATCTACTGCACCAACGAACTTGGGAAATTTAAAACCCCGGATAAAATCCACTTCTTTCAAGAACTTCCCAAGGGACCCTCAGGAAAAATCCAACGCCTCAAATTACTTGATTTTTTACAAAATCAATAGTTGAACCAATTGTTATTTTATAAATAATCTATGCTGTTTTTTTAGTTGTGTTAAAATTGACATTATTGTTTATTATTGTTTACTTTAATCAATCCGTGAAATAAATATGAATACAAGAACACATGCTGCAAAAGCAACCGCCTTTGGGTTTGGCAGTTTGTTTAATATCTTTCCATCATCTGATGTGCCCCCTCCCTTGGCACGTGATAGGCGTGTACAGGATAGAAATCGCTTAAATGGCGATTTTCAAAAGGTAGTAGCTCCCTTCTCAACCAAAGTCAGAAATGAATGGGCAAAACACGACAAGCAAAAATAGAAAAGAAAGGGCAGGATCATCATTTAACTGTCCAAGAGCACAGCTCTGACGCTCCCTCTCTTCCAGTTCATCAAATGCAACAATTGCATCAGTTTAGACCCGACTTAATTGATCAGTTTTGGGATGAAACTAAAAAAGAAGCAGACCATCGAAGAGAAATTGAAAGCAATAACGCAAAATATCACAGAGAGTTATCTCAACGGGCTCAAAAATACGGATTTATTATTGTGTTGCTTGCCATTATTATCGGTGGAGCAATTGCTATCACGTCAAATCATTGGATTGGAGCAAGCATAGCCTTAGTTCCTTTGCTCGGAATTGTTGCCTCTTATTTCTCTACGAAAAAATAACAATACTATACTTCTCATTCCCACGCTTCTGAGACACAAAGAAGTCTCTGTGTTTGTCTGAACAGATTGCCACAGTCGTTGAAAAGCATTCCTTCGCAATGACCCAAAGGTGGAGTGGCTATAATATTACGGCTGTAACCGCTGTATCTCCCAAGATAGATTATTTTCACACCAAAGATAACACAAACGATCATGCAAGCGATTCGCTCTTCCTTGCCAAAACTCCCAATAAGTTGGTTGCAGCTGAAATCCTGTCCATTTATTTGGCGTAGGTACGTGTTCACAATACTGCCGTGCAAATTTTTCAAATTGCTGCTCCAATAAGGCGCGGCTTTCTATCGGTTGGCTTTGTTCGGATGCCGCAGTGGCTTGTTGATTCTCAATAGGGCGACTTTGAAAATAAGTATTAACCAAATTTCGATCCACCTCAACAATCTTTCCTCGAGCTCGTACTTGGCGATTAAGCTCACGCCAAAAAAACAATATTTCCCCTTGTGGATTTTCAAAAATTTGTTGAGCCTTCTCGCTATTTCTATTGGTATAAAAAACCAATCCCTCGGCAGTCAATTGACGCAATAACACATTCCGCACACTCACCTCTCCAGATTTACTGGCTGTAGCAATACAACAGGTATTATAATCTCGAATATTTTCTTTCTCCGCCTGCTTTAACCAATCCTCTAACTGCTTATGCGGAGCAGGGCTTAAATCACTCTCATCAAGCGTTGAAAAAGTATATTGTGTACGTGTATTTTCAATAGACATAATCATATTTTTATAAATTCTACAATACCTTAATTATTTTTTTGGCATTGGTTCTGCCCCCTCACCCCAGCCCTCTCCCTCAAGGAGAGGGGGATGTTTTATACGTAGCTTCTTCTCCAATGCTTTGGAATATTAATACTTTCGCGTGACAATGTTTGATTTACAGAGTATCCTCAAATTCTTTTGAGAAGCTATCATCGGCGTTATCAATGGGTATGGCGGGTTCGCTATCGCTTAGGGCGGTGCTGGCGAGTTGTTGTAGGGTGGTGTTGATTTGTTGCATTTGTTGTTGTATATACTCAGCTTCCGTGTCTAATTGAGCTTGGAGTGCCTCTTCATCACTTATTGGAGTGGGCTCAAGAGTTTCAGCTGTTAAATTTTCTTCAAGCGTGGCGGATTGGGTAGAGGGTTGAGTGGGATTAAGTATTTCTTGTGTGGTTGTCTCTTGAAGATCTACTTCTTGCGCTTCCTCAGCCTCCTCATCAGATGGGTTATCGGTGTAGTATAGCGTGGTATCGGCGAAATCTCCGGTGGTGCCATCGCTATAGGTAAATTGTCCGACTCCGTGAATATCTGCCCCATCGAGATTTTGTTCAATTTGATCAGAAGATAAGGTAAAAGATTCAATGCCCATAGCCTCAAGGGTGAGGAATTCTCCTTCATCGTTGATGCCATCGAGGTTTTTATCTAACCATACACCGAACTGATGCCACAGTTCATCTTGCTTATCAAGGATGCCATCTTGATTGGTATCAAAGTAGAGTTGTAACCCCTCTAAGTCGGTATAGGCATTCTCGTGCCATTCGGCAAAGGCAATTTCACGTCCATGAGTGACTTTACCATCACCATCATAATCAATTGCAAGAATACCATCCATCGCATCGGCAAGCCAAGCACCTCTTTCAGCTTCACCATCGCTATCGTAATCAAAGTCCACGGCTTGGGAGGTGAAATCGAAGCCGTCTTGGTTTAGGTCGAGGAAGATGGGGGAACTTGTGGTGCGTGTCACGTGTGAAAAATTTACTATAGTGTGATTGTACCAACCATTGTTTTTTTGTTCGTGATAACCTATTTCAATAGAAAAATCAGTCTCATAACCAGGTTTAGAAAGTGTAAAACGATATGTGTTCTTATCCATATACCCTTCATCGGTTTCTGATTTTTGATAGAATAAGTCTAATCTAAAATTTCCTTCACCAGTATGTAATATGTTTTGTTGTCTAATATAGGATGGGTCAGTGTATGTAGGTCTATCTGACCAAAAATTTTTTGTTGTTGGAATGTTTTGTGTATAGATGTAATCAGGATCATTAAAAAAAATGGATAGTTTAGCTTGTCTATGATTACCAATGTTTTCTTGAGAACGTTGTGTATAATGGATGGGATCATTCACCGACTTGATAGAAAGATTTGCATTTTGAGCTTCACTATTACTCCCACCTGAATCTTGAATAGTATAGTTCAAATCCACATCACCATGGTAATGTTGAGTGGCTTTGAATTCTCCATTGCCAAGATGTGAGTCAATATTATCACCCGTAATGCTACTCACCGTTAGATTATTGCCATCTTCAATATCATAGGCATTATCAAGCAATTGTTGATTGATATTAAACGAGCCATGAGTTTGGTAGTCTTGTCGTCCAACCGTGCCATCTTCATAGAAGTTATTGCCTAAATCAAGATCACTTTTAAGGATAAAAGGATTATTATTACGATTATCCAAAAAGATTTCCTTTCCATCACTAAAGGTTAGGGTATTAATATTTTCTAAATTGTAGGTTTTGTTATCATAGATTAGCACATCAGTGGCACTACCATTTTCGTTCTTAGTTAAACCATAGCCAGCCTCGTTATTTTTTAAGTGTTCAATAAATTTATCACGACTCATATCAATGGATAGGCGATTAGTGTCTTCTCCAATAAGAGTGGTGCTATTGGATTCACTATCGGCAAATTGATTGATGTTGTTTGTATGATTACCGATTTTAATGGTGGAGTTATTGGCATCAATATCAATTTTCTCAAAACCTTGTGCCATTGAAAGATCATAGGTGCCGGTTTGACTAAGATTAATGGTATCGACGCTTGTAGAGGAAGCTGAAGCTGCTTGAAGGGTATCGATGATTGAGGTATCACCACTTAGGTTGATTACGTTATTTTCTCCAGTAAGCTGAATAGTAACGTTTTCGATATTGACTAACTTATTGATGTTGAAATCAATAGTTCCACCACTTGAATAATAAAAATTTAGGGTATCATTGCCAGCCCCCCCATCAAGAGTTTGCATATCGGCATCAAGTAATTCATCACCATTGGTGATGGTATCATTTCCTGAATGAAGAGTGATGTGTTCAACATCATTTATTTTGGATAAATCAACTGCTCCACTTTCTTGCATTATGACTGTATCGGTACCAGAGCCTCCATCAATGGTAAGATCTTGCAAATCAGCATAAATGAGGTCATTACCACTATGCCCTTTAATGGTGTCGGCACCCGTGCCACCAGTAATGGTATCATTGCCCGCTTGCCCCCAAAGGACATCATTGCCACTCCCTCCTTTAAGGGTATCATTACCTTCCCCTCCTTTAAGGGTATCATCACCTCCTCTGCCATAAATCGCATCATTATCATCACCACCATAAATAGTATCGATATTCTCTCCACCATAGATTGTATCATCTCCCCCTTGAGCATTAATGGTGTTTGCTTGTGAGCTTAAAGTAGGCACGGTAAGTGACAGTGCTTTTTCACTTATACTACTGGTATCACCGCCGCGAATTTCTGTCGTGCCTGCCTGGGCAATAAGGGTAATATTCTTTCCAGCATAGGCTTTGGGAATAAGAAAGAGATAGTTGTTATCAATATAATCCACTCGTGCCCCAATGGTAGCAAGCTCCACTCGAGTATGCGAATCCACGGTGATTAATAAGTTTAAAGTACTGATAAATTCACTGTCTATATCATTTATGATAGGCTTAAAATCCAAAGGCATTTGAATATAATACTCTGCATCAATAATATCCTTTGTATTCGTAGATTGGACAGCACCTGAACTACCTAAGGTTTCTTGATGTTGTGTGCCATAAAAGGTGTTGGTAATGGGTTGGACAAATATCCCAGTAAGATCTCGATTAGATTCTTGCAATAATATAGTCGGTGCATCGGCAATGGCATTGACTGTCACTGTAAGCTCTTGTTCTGTTGATGCCGTTGAACCGCCATTCGTTTCAGTACTAATGCTGGTCACTTTAAGGGTAAAATCGACATCGCTATTATTTGGAGGTGTGATGGTTAAACCTTGCAATTGTGTTGGGGTGAGTTTCCAAGTGCCATCAGCTTGTTTAATGCCTTGATTTAAAGTGGCATCGCTTGGGATTTGACTAATAATCAGATGATTGGTTTCACTACCATCGATATCATTTAAGGTGCTTTGAATGTCTAAGGCAATGGCTGTATCTTCATCACCTGTGGCGTTGCTTGTAACAAGAGTCGGGGTATCGGCAATGGCATTGACTGTCACTATAAGCTCTTGTTCTGTTGAAGCCGTTGAGCCGCCATTCGTTTCAGTACTAATGCTGGTGACCTTAAGGGTAAAATCCACATCACTATTATTTGGTGGTGTGATGGTTAAACCTTGTAATTGTGCTGGCGTGAGTTTCCACGTACCATCGGTTTGTTTAATACCTTTATTTAAAGTTGCCCCACTTGGGATTTGGCTAATAATCAGATGATTGGTTTCACTGCCATCGGTATCATTTAAGGTGCTTTGGATATTGAGAGCAATGGCTGTATCTTCATCACCTGTGGCGTTGCTTGTAACAAGAGTCGGTGCATCGGCAATGGCATTGACTGTCACTATAAGCTCTTGTTCTGTTGAAGCCGTTGAACCGCCATTCGTTTCAGTACTAATGCTGGTGACCTTAAGGGTAAAATCCACATCGCTATTATTTGGAGGAGTGATGGTTAAACCTTGTAATTGTGCTGGCGTGAGTTTCCACGTGCCATCAGCTTGTTTAATGCCTTGATTTAAAGTTGCACCGCTTGGGATTTGACTAATAATCAGATGATTGGTTTCACTACCATCGATATCATTTAAGGTGCTTTGAATGTTTAGAGCAATGGCAGTATCTTCATCACCTGTGGCGTTGCTTGTAACAAGAGTAGGGGTATCGGCAATGGCATTGACGGTAATTGGTAATTGACTAATGGTTTCTGCTTGACTATTGCCACTTTGGGTAATTGCCGTGATGGTTAAGGTGGCATTATTATCACTATTTTGAGGTGGGGTGTAAGTGAGCCCTTCTAATTCTTCGGGAGTGAGTTCATAATAAATTTGCCCATCATCATCTGTTTTTAACGTTCCAGCACTGAGGGTTGACCCAGTAGGTAAATGACTAATATGAATAGAAAGTTGTTCGCTTTGGTCATTTAATGTGGAGGTTATATTTAAGAGAATTTCAGTATCTTCATCCCCTTGAACAGGAGAGACTAATAAAGTAGGTGCATCGGCAACACTAAATACCTTAATCGGAAGTATTTTTTGAGTACTTACAGAGTGCTGATTATCAGATTCGGTGCTAATACTGGTAATGAGAAGATTAAAATCTTGATCATCATCTTTAGGAGGAGTAATGGTTAACCCTTGTAATTGTTCAGGGGTGAGTCTCCATGTGCCATCGGCTTGTTTCGTGCCTTGATTTAAGATTGCCCCTGTGGGGACTTGGCTAATAATTAGATGATTAGTTTCACTACCATCGGCATCCGTAGGAGTGGATGTAATACCTAAATTAATAGGAGTATCTTCTAAACCTTGGGGCTCTATAATCGTAAATTGTAAATCGGGTGCATCGGCAATGGCATTGATGGTCACTGTAATATCTTGTTCCGTTGATGCCGTTGAGCCGCCATTCGTTTCAGTACTAATGCTGGTGACCTTAAGGGTAAAATCGACATCGCTATTATTTGGAGGAGTGATGGTTAAACCTTGTAATTGTGCTGGAGTCAGTTTCCACGTGCCATCGGCTTGTTTAATACCTTTATTTAAACTTGCCCCACTTGGGATTTGGCTAATAATCAGATGATTGGTTTCACTACCATCGGTATCATTTAAGGTGCTTTGAATGTCTAAGGCAATGGCTGTATCTTCATCACCTGTGGCGTTGCTTGTAACAAGAGTCGGTGCATCGGCAATGGCATTGACTGTCACTGTAATATCTTGTTCTGTTGAAGCCGTTGAACCGCCATTAGTTTCAGTACTGATACTGGTCACTTTAAGGGTAAAATCGACATCGCTATTATTTGGAGGAGTGATGGTTAAACCTTGTAATTGTGCTGGAGTCAGTTTCCACGTGCCATCGGCTTGTTTAATACCTTTATTTAAACTTGCCCCACTTGGGATTTGGCTAATAATCAGATGATTGGTTTCACTACCATCGGTATCATTTAAGGTGCTTTGAATGTTTAGAGCGATGGCTGTATCTTCATCACCTGTGGCGTTGCTTGTAACAAGAGTCGGGGTATCAGCAATGGCATTGACGGTGATACTAAATGCATCCTCACTAATTACTCTACTTCCATCTGCTCCATTGGAGGCGATGGCAGTGACTTTAATATTTATATCCTCATCGCTATTAGTTGCAGGGAGCAAGCGTAGATTCGGTAATTCACTTTGATCAACTATCCAAGTGCCATCAGGGGATTTAGAGCCTGAGCTTAGGGTTGCACCATCAGGTATGCCTTGTAAATGAATCGTAATGCTTTCTTCGGTATTCCTTTCACCAATTTGGATATTGAGGTTAATGCTTTGATCTTCATTGGTCGTTAGATTATTTAATTGAATACTGGGGGGTAAAAAGGGAGGGGCTATGATTTTTTCTTGGATAATCTCTTCAAGTGCTTCCTTTTCTTTTTCAGAAGGGTCAGCTACTAAGGTTTCTTCTGTAGCCACTTCGGTGGCAGTGATAGGTTCTTGTTTATTAGGATCTTCTTGATTGGTTTTTCTTGAGCTATCCTCAGCAGGTGCAGATGGAGCAGGGGAGGTGCTAAGTCGTGGGGCGTCCGGAATTGATGTATCCTCATCTTCATCTGTGATTGGATTTACAGGTTTAGAAATGGGCGGAGTTGCACTAATGGGTGGGTTGGATTGAGTAGTATCTATCTCGGCAGCACCATCAGCAGGTGGTGGATTATTCGGTGGGGTATAGACTGCGGTACTAAACTCTTTTTTATCTTTCTCCGCTTCTTCTTGACGGCGTCTTGCTTGGGCATCGCTTTGTAATTCTAAGTTGGCAGCCATAGAGGCTTGAGCTTCCATAAAGGCAGCCATTAGGGTACCGCCTGTGCCAATTATTGCTGTTGCTGCACCCGTACTATTTGGACGAGCAGGTGCACCGTCGGCTTCCTCCTCTCTTTCTTCTTCATCTTGTTGTTGTTTCATCATCGCAATGAGATGATCTACGCGCACTAATTCATCGTCTTTATCCCCAAAACCTAATTTTTCAATGCCATTGAGTCGTTTGGTGCCATCGGCATTACTGAGGGTGAGGTTGTTTTGCCGATCAAGTGTTATAGTGTAATCATCCAAGTTGCCCTGTAGGAGTAGGGTGTCATCACCTTCGCCTCCGATAAGAATATCTTCACCCGTTCCAGCAATCAGCGTATCATCCCCACTGCCTCCGATTAGCACATCATTGCCCTCGCCACCGCTTAGAATATCATCACCTTGTCCGCCTTTGAGGTAGTCATTGCCTGTGCCACCACTTAGCACATCATCACCTGTGCCTCCAGAAAGTTGATCATTCCCTTGCCCGCCAATAAGAGTATCGTTTCCAGCCTTGCCTCTTAATATATCATCGCCTTGATTACCTGAGAGAATATTATCTTCTCGGTTTCCCTCCAATCGATCATCGTAAGCACTGCCACTGAGATTTTCAACACCGAGGATGCGATCGCCCTCAGCATCACCATCATTTCCCATTCCAGCAAGTTCATTCCCCTCTCTATCTCTGCCTGAAAGTGCAACCGTCACTCCTGAGGTGGCATTGGTATAACTGACGGTGTCATTACCCTCTCCTCCAATCAGAGTATCAGCTCCTGCACCACCGACTAATATATCATCCCCAGCCATACCTGATAGGATATTCTCACCATCATCGCCCACAAGCACGTCGTTGTGCTCACTGCCTGTCACATTTTCAATATTACGATACACATCCCCCTCAGCAGAGCCACCAGTTCCCCTGCCTGAGGCAAGATTCACTGCCACCCCATCATCACTTTGTTGATAACTAATCGTATCCGAACCTGTACCACCATCAATAGCCTCTTTCAGTGTGCTATCTTTATTTAGGATAATGGTATCATCACCACCCCCAGCATTCACAATCACACTTTCTTGTCCTTCCTCAATGGCATTGGTGATAATCAAATTATCCCCATCATTACCTTCAATATTGCCCTCTTGATTAAAAGCCCCAAAGCCACCAAAGCTTAAACCTAATACCTGTTGTGGGCTAAAGGGTTCACCATCGGCATTGCCTTCATGTGTGCTATAGAGATCGGCAATAATCACAGCCATATCTAATTCAGTAGGTTCACCTTCATTCGCTTGCTCACTGGCAAAGGAATTAAAGAGTTGGTTAATGCTATAGCTTGTTTCAACGAATTCCCCATCATCATTGGTAAAGTTAAGATTAATGCGATCATTACTCCATTCCCCGAAATCTGCGATGGTGATAGAAGTTAGGGCATCCAATGGCGTATCCATATCTTTACCACGGCGGGTGTAAATGGTGAGGCTATCACCATCTTTACTAAAAATTAAATTTGATAGATCGTCTTCATGAAGGCTAAATTGTGGTGGTACATTGGTCTCGCCATTGGCTTCACGATGGGCGAGTTCACTATTATTGTGTCGTATTTCGTATTCTAAACGTGTGGCATCATCATTTGGATGTGCTTGATTAAAATCTTCTACCACGGCACGAGTGGCATCAATGGCATTATCCCAATCTAACGCCTCTTCAAGGGAGTTGCTTGTGTGTGTGGTGGTTTCGCCATCGGCATTTTTAGTTTCTATAGTTTCGGTGTTTTCTGCCATTAAGGCATCAAGTTCGGCATTGAGTTGTTTGAGTTTATGATTAAGACTCGCTTTGCTCTGTTCAATGTGTTGTTGTTCACTGGAACTTTTAAAGAAAGGGGAGGGTAAATTGTGTAATTGGCTTTCTGTGGAGGCAATATCCGCTTTGAGTTGATGGTATTGTTCGATATTCTCCGCTTGGTCCTCAAGCAGCTGATCAATAGCAATTTTGATTTGTGGATTGCTATCATACGATTGAGTTTTTTGAGCGATTTGTAATAACTCGCCTAATTCACTAGCATCCACTTTATCACTGGATAGAAAGCGATTCATATAGGGATTGTCACCTTCAATCACGACATCATTAAGCACCTCCCCCAAGGCATTATTAAAACCATTCGAATTGATACCCCCTACGTTAGCACCATTGACGCGAATAAATTGGTTATCACCATGATAGCCAATTTGAATTTCTGGGAGTTCATGGCGATTAGCAAGTTGCCCATTGCTCTCAAGTATGTCCATATATTGATCAATCTGGGCAGCTAATTGAGTGCCTGCATTAGAGATACTACCGGTGCTTCCGCCATCACGAGAATAGGAGCCTACTTGTTCGTATTGTTCGGTCTCGACATTATAGGCAAAGCTAACACCTGCTTGGGGTGGGTCGGGTTTGTCGCCGTCTAAGCCTACTAAAGCAGAGATAGAATTAACGGAGTATTCAATGGTCATCTCACCGAGAATATCAAAGGCATCCTCAATACTAAAATCATCCCGTTCGAGAATATCAGATATATTATTCCATTGTTCGCCTACAGTATCACCCACCACTGAGCCGAGATAGGCACCGACTGCGGCTCCTACACCGGGGATTGGCAATATTATTGAGCCAACCACAGTGCCGACTGCCCCACCAATGGCTTGCCCATAGACTTCAGCTTCAGTATCAGCACGCAATACCTGACTGGCAGCATAAGTACCAATAGCCCCACCCACAGCATTAAAAAGATTAACGGCACTAAATTGAGCCCCTTGTGCCCCACTAATACCTACCGTATCAGTCGCAATATCCACGGTGGTACCCACAGCATAATTTACCGAAGCATCAACGGCTGTATTAGCAACGCCTGCTTCAATGGAGCCCTCATCACCTAAGTCCGCTTGCCCAAGCGGTCTGGTGAGCTCTGCCGCAATAAAGGAATCAAAGCTGGATTCTAAATTGCCTGAGAAATCCGAACCGACATCAGAAAACACAGCTGTATTTCCATCCGTGCCAATCCACTCACCCAAGTTTTGCCCAAGCGTTTGAAAAGCCGATTGCCCCAATAATTGCTCACCCCAATCATCCGACCACTCGTTTTGACCTTCGATAAAAAGCTCATATGCCTTTGAAGCAAAACTCGAACTCGTTGCCCCACCACGTTGTTCTTGCTTGGAGAGTTGGGCTTCTGCCTCTAACCTTTCCGCCTTTAATCGCTCTTGTTGCTCCTGATGTAAATCATCAGAAAACCCCTCATCGGCATTGATGGAGGTCTGTTCTTCGAATTGATCTGTAAGCTCGTGGAGTTTTTGGAGTACCTCGGCATCGCTTGAACCATCGGCACTGGCAAGCATTAACTCTTTATCGTATCCATTTTTGATAAGCCAATCATTGAACTGGTCTGTTTGCTCACCCGGAGGGAGCCAATCATTATCACTCCTGCCGTTGGGGTTGGTAAGGCGATTGTATAAGGTTTTAAGATCCTCATTGCTCATTTGATTGCTTGATGGAATGTATTCGTTGCCATCGTTTGGGGTGGCTATATCAGCATCGTTATAGCCTTTGTAGTTAAGTGCCTTGTTTATTCCTTCTGCTGCTTGTTGCAATTCTTCGCCGGGTTGGCAGTTTTTTTCATTAACGGTGAATTCGTAGCCATCACCAACGTTTTTATATTTAGCCTCAATAACACAGGTAGCTATATCGACTTGTTGATTTGAATCCAAGTACTCGCTTGGTAAATTTACACCTACACTACCACCTATGGCACCTTCCAATTTGAAATTGAGTTCGCCATTATCTCCTTGAGTCACATCACCCGTGAATCGTCCGTTGCCGCCAATCTCAACCAGACCGAAAGATTTAGAAATTTCTGCTTGAGCATTTGCTCGTAACCCTTCAGGTAAATTTTCAATATTAATGGATAAGTCAACTTTACCAACTCCAGAAATTTGCAAGGTGAAATCAGCCCCTATTTTTTCTAAGGTAACTTTAATGTCTTCTAACTTTAATGGTTTACTCAATTTACTCCTCCGAGTTTATGATAAATAAATTTGCTCATTATTGGAATTGCTTTTTCCATTGGCATGCCATAATAGATTTTATCGCTATAAAGTGCTTCTAATAAATAACGGTCAATGGGTTGAAAATCTTTTTTGTTTTGTTGGATTAACTGGTTGTAGTATTTAGATTTAGGACGTTTGATATTTAATATTGAAGGCTCTATCACATTGCTTAATCCATCAATATTACCTACACCTGATCGTGGTATTAAAATGCTATAAACTATATAATCTGCCCACAAATCAAGGTAATTTTTGTCTTCTTCGTTGATTTGAAAGAGCACATATGTTCGGTTGATTTTATCAGATTTAATAGCATAGCTCACCCCATAAACATAAGAGCTTGACTTATTATTTTTAAATTTTTCATAGATTTCTTGGTACTTTTCTTTAGTCCGTTTTCCAAAGAGCATTCTTTGAATAGGAGGATTAGAAATTGCACGGAAAAAATCTTTAGCAAAAATAATGACTACATTGCCTATTTTATGAAGCTCTTCTCTCACCTTGATGCCAGTAATTTCACTATATTTTTTAAATTTTTTTCTAAAAATATTTTTTTCTGATTCATCGATTGCTGGGTTATTATCATCATGATGACTTATAAAATAAGCTAATTCGTCAACTTCCCATCGTTGTAATCCTATTTTTTCTTCAATGTTTCCCTTATAAATTTCCCGCAAATGCTTCTCAATCAATTCCAAAGAATAAGGTGATTTTTTTTGTTTTGCTGAAGAGGTGTTATTGCTTTTTTCAGATTGGTTAGTGTGATTGTTAGTAGAGGTATTTGATTGGGAACTTTGTTTACACCCATTGAGAACAAGCAGGCAGAAAACACTCAAGGATACTATAGCTATTCTATGTAGCCTCTTATTTGGATGAAACGATACTGAGTGTTTTTTTTGCATCGTATGTTTTTTTGATAAAAAGTTTTAGAGCGAATATCCTTTGATTATAAACCTGTTTTTCTATTTTTTTGAATTAATTTTTACTTTAAGCAGCATTCAGCATAGAGTCCATCCCCCTTATGGAAGCCAGTGAGATTTTACCTGCCTTTGGCAGTTCAAACGCTGTTATTTTAAGGCTCGTAGCCTCGCCAAAAATAAAAACGTTTTTTGTCTTTAAGCGAGAGCGGTTAAAGTGATGGCTTGTTTGAGCCGAATGCAGTTTTTCGGCGAGTTTGCCCTCACTGAGCGAAAGCGAGTTAGAAAATCCATTGGCGGACATTTGGGGTGCGTTTTTTTGGTTCGTTTTTTGTCGCATAACAAAAAATGAACACGGCGTGGCGATATCCACGGTGGTACCCACCGCATAATTTACCGAAGCATCCACGACCGTATTAATAATCTCAGCTCCAGCTGCTCCGCTATCACCCAAGTCCGATTGCCCAAGATGTTGAGTAAGTTCCGCAGTAAGAAAAGAATCAAAATTCGATTCTAAATTGCCCGTAAAATCCGAACCGACATCAGAAAACACAGCTGTATTTCCATCCGTGCCAATCCACTCACCCAAGTTTTGCCCAAGCGTTTGAAAAGCCGATTGCCCCAATAATTGCTCACCCCAATCATCCGACCACTCGTTTTGACCTGAGATAAAAAGATTATAGACGTTTGAACCAATAGTTGAGCCAATTGTACCACCGTTTTGTTCTTGATCTGACAGTTGTTTTTCTTCTATTTCTTCTATTTTTTTTATTTTTTGTGTCTCTTGTTTTTCAATATATTCTTCGTATTTCTCTTGTAGTTCTCGGGCTTGTGCAAGGGCCTCTTCTTCTGGGTTTAATCCGTCATGCTGTGCTTCACCGTTATCGCTTAGTTTAGGGTGTTCTTGCCCTGTGGCATTGAGCCATTCATTGAATGAGAGCGGTTCTACTTTCATACCAGATTCTAATTTGAGTCCGTCAATTTGGTGGAGCAAATCGCTACGCTCTTCGACACTCATATTATTAATGATGTCGGTTAATTTTTGTATATCGTGTTGGTTACTGGCTTTTACGCCCAAACAGGTTGCGATAATAGCCAGGCTAAGTAAAGGGCCAGAGGTGGCAGCAACAATCAAGCATTCAGCAAAACTGTTTGGAATTAAATCTACCTCTACGGGTTGGGGACCTAAGTGATTACCAAAATTATCGACAACATCCCCTTTTTCAATAATTGTCATAAAATTATCACCAACGCCTTTGGCTTCAGTTTCGAGTGTTTCGAGTTGCTGCTTATAGGCAGGATTTTCAATTAAATTAGCGGCTCCTGGGGCGTTTTGGGCATTGCCATTCCAACCGAAAGTATGACTTAATAATTGACTTAATCCACCACCCTGACTGAATCCAGTGACGGAAATGGGGAGTCCAGCTCCTTCTGCAGTCTTATTTAAATTATGGGCATAGGTTACTAAGTCTTGAATCGCTTGGGGGTAATCGCCTGAGAGAAAGGCTTGGTTGATTTGTGTCCAGTCAGCAAGTTGTCCATCAGTGCCTTTGATGGCAAGGACGATTTCACCACTGATCGGATTTTTATAGGCTTGGGTGGTGATGGGTCCGAAGGAGATGGGGGCAGAGGAGTTTCTTTCTACATTAAATAGAGGCTTCCAACCATTAGGAATTGATGTTCCATTATGTGTGGCATTGGAAAGATTGATTAAATCGACGTGACTTGCCATAATTTGTTCCTATTATTTTTTGTTTATATTTTTTTTGAAATATTCAAAAAAATCACTGCTTTTATTAGCTTCTTGATAGGCTTTAACTCGTTTCATAAAACTGGCTCCAGGATAGACAATATGGTCGCTTCTCATATTTTTATGAGTTCCACCATTTTTCCCATATCTATCAAGTATAGCCACATTGTACGCTATTTTCTTTTTATTTTTTTCCGAATTATTGATGTTTTCATCAAACTGAATTTGAGCTTCTCCATCGCCCGTATTGGCAAATCGGCAGAGTCCTTGGAGGGTAATTAAGTCAATTCCATCAAGGACATTGCGATGAAATTCTACTACGCGTACGATCCCATCTTGTTGACCAAATCCGTCTTTATCAAATTGAAATGCTGTTTTGACGCTGTCGATGCCATTTTCACCAACATAGCTTCTTAAGTCTCGGTAGGATTGTTCGGTGATTTTGGCTTTGTTTATTTCATTTTCTAACACGTTTAAGCCAAAATTTTGTT
>CAKMZV010000002.1:79155-116893 GCA_929200535.1 uncultured Gammaproteobacteria bacterium | reverse complement strand
TTCAGTAGGGGCAGACCTATGTGTCTGCCCGCATGCGATATGCATTCCCTCGCAGAAGCGTGGGAACGAGTAACAATCAAGCTCCCTCTCCCTCAGGGAGAGGGTTGGGGTGAGGGGATACTGCGTAAAATCAGTTCACCAACTTCTAATTCAACACGAACTTTTTGCCCAATCATAATCTCTCGGTTACTACGGATAAATACATTAACTCGTAGTTTGGAGAGCGTGTCATCTTCAATTTCCAGCACTGGTTTTAAATCCACAAAACTTAAAAACCCTGCAAAATATTTTTCTGTAACTTGCCACCATTTAATAATGGGGAAGTGTCGCATTGTGTTATTAGGGGTGGTATAACAGATGTCATCGATACATTCTTTGGTAAATTCCTGTTGATTGACTGGTAGGTAGATATTTTCTTGGCGTAGGAAAATTTGTAATTTATCTGAACCTTGTAGCATCGATTTGTTTTTCTCACTCAATAATTTATTATCGGTGGAAATATCAATAACTCCAAATGGCGTAGCCAGTTTTTGCTTGCCCGTTTCATCAAGAACACATTGGCAATCATACCAATTGCCTGAGCCAATAAATTCGGCAACTTGCTGGTTTTGTG
Organism: uncultured Gammaproteobacteria bacterium; assembly: GCA_929200535.1. GTDB lineage: Bacteria > Pseudomonadota > Gammaproteobacteria > CAKMZV01 > CAKMZV01 > CAKMZV01. Next base: position 116,280 of record CAKMZV010000002.1, on the reverse strand, counting down.
GGCGATAGTAAATATCCTCGGGGGTGCCCCATTGAACTAATTCCCCATCAATAATAATTCCTATGTAGTCGGCAAAGGCAAAGGCTTCTTGTTGATCATGAGTGACTAATAAAGCGGAAATGGATTGTTCTTTTAAAATGTGCTTGACTTGTTGTGCTAAGCGTAATCGCTGTTCTTGTTCAAGATTAGAAAAAGGCTCATCTAATAATACCAGTAGAGGGTCTGAGGCTAATGTTCGTGCTAAGGCTACTCGCTGTTGTTGCCCCCCAGATAATTCATGCGGAAAACGTTCTTGATAGCCTTCCAAGTCAATCAAGGTTAATAGTCGATTAACGATTTCTTGTTGTTCAATGCGGGAACATTCTGGCGCACCAAAGAGTAAATTGTCTCGTACGGATAAATGTGGAAAGAGGGTGTAATCCTGAAATACTAAGCCAATTTTTCTGTGCTGAGAAAGCACCACCGGTGCCCCGTTTTCAGTAACCATACGCCCATTGACAGATACTTGCCCTTGCTGCACTTCTTGCAATCCTGAAAGTGCTCTAAATAGGGTTGTCTTGCCGCAGCCACTTTTTCCCAACAAACAACAAAAGGAACCAGCAGGTACCTTAAACGATAAATTTTTCAAAATAGCGTTGCCACCAATATCACAACAAATATCCTCAACTTCAAGAATATGTGAATTCGTTAAACGTTCTATTTGTTGATTCATAAAGTTACATTCGGCGGAACACCAGCCCAATAAAAAATAAACATAGCACTATCATTGCCAGTGCGGGCAAGGCAGCAAAAGCCCATTCACCTTCGGAAGTATAACCATAAATATTCACCGCAAGAGTCTCCCAGTTATATGGCCGCAATAGTAGAGTTGCGGGCATTTCCTTAATCACTTCTATAAACACTAAGACTAAGGCGCTCATCACTGCAATTTTAAGATTTGGCAAATAAACTCGTTGCTTGATTTTCCATTGATTTGATCCCAAGTTCATCGCAATTGACGGTAAATTACAGTTGATACGACAAACAGACCCTTCCAAAGTGTTGAGCGATACTGCAAAAAAACGTACCATATAAGCCCAAATCAATATCAAAACCGATCCCCCACTTAATATCTCCCCAAATCCCATAGAGGATAAGCTCTGCTGTAAATAAACCAATACACTAACAATACTAATGGCAATGACCGACCCAGGAAAAACATAGCCAAGTCGCAATAACGCATATAGTTTGGTAATAAAGTTACTTGCCGTGGCATTATTTGAGCTACTAAAATCATTGCTTAATTGGTGGTGCATTGTTACCAAAATAAAACTTAATATCACCAGTGCAACGCTTGTCCCACTGCCTATGATTAGCGTGTTTATCAGCACCTCAAAAAAACCCTGCCAAACAATAGGCTCACTTTGTGAAAGCACCATAAACACCAAGCTCCCTAAAGGAATAAAGAAGCTACACACTGCCACTGTCCAGCAAAATCCACTTACAATCCACGCCTGCCAACCCAATAGTTTTTTTCTCGGTAAACCACCACCTTGCCTTGAATTATGCCTCAAGCCCTTATTATGAAATGTTTTTTCACATAAATAAACGAACAAAACCAATAATAATAAAATGCCTGATATTTGCAGTGCCGTATGCAGATCAAAAAGTGAGTGCCAGGTTTTATAAATTAACGTTGTTAAGGTGTCGATATTAAATATGCTCACCGTACCAAAATCGGCTAAGGTTTCTAACATTACCAATCCCAAACCGCCAATAATCGCTGGTTTTGTTAGAGGCAGTACCACCCGAAAAAAAAGCCCCCATTCGCCCAGACCAAGATTTTTTGCTCCCTCAATTAAGGTGCCTTGCATGGTCATCAACGAGCTTCGCACTAACCAATAAACATAGGTATAAAAAACCATAATCATTGCCACAGAGGCAAAGCCAAGATGGTGCAAATCTAAGCTAAAATCCAAGATGCTTATTTGTGCATTAATATGCCCCGATGAATCAAATACATCAAACATAATAAATGCCGTGATATAAGGTGGAATAACCAATGGTAGAAGCAATAACCACTGCAACCAAGCTCGTCCATAAAAGTCATAGCGACAAACAAACCACGCAAGAGAAACTCCCAACACCAAACAGCCCAGTAGATTTAACCCCAACAAAGCTAACGTATCAAGTAAAACAGAAAATAGCAGATGATCTATAATGTGTTGCCAGTTCTCCCCAAAAGGCTGAAAGTAACTGCCCAGAATAAATGACAAACTACCCATTACCAAAAAGGCTATGGCAGTCGATAAGAGCAAGGGGAGGAAAATATTCCTTAAATTTGCGGAAGTCAAAATAGAAAAATTTGTAAAGTATGCTTGATATTTTACCAAATTATGCTGTTTCTGACAAGCACTGTTTAGACGCAAGGTCTTGCGTCCAAGCTATTTTCTTAATAGAGGTAGCCTAAAGACCAACTTTAGGCAATTTTTCCTTATTGGAAAGAGAAAAATCAAAAAGATTCACATTTACTGAGTAGTTTATTCCTTTTTTCTGATAAATTAAAAGCAGTTTATCCTCACCGTGAAATTGATGTCCAAACAACATTTCAATATCCCTTAGCACCTCTTTATATCCTGTACCATCTGGCTGTGAAAGCCCTATAGTATAGAGGTCTTTATTGGTTAAACGCTTATCGTTATTGGTATCTTCTTTAACAATTTTGTAAAGTATCGTTGTCATTCTATTTTTTTGTTCAATGTGTTTAGTCATCTTTTCAATGCTAATTACCAACTGTTGATTTGTCTTAAATAACCAATGTTTTGTATTATTTTCAGCATCTATGAATAAGTAATTTCTTGCTGACAATGTTGATTTATTGTAATAAGATTGGGAATAACTTTGATCTGAATTTAATGAGAGAATGATAATGGAAGTACCAGGAACTTTTGACATATAACCAAGCTCCCATTTTTCTTTAATCTCTGCTTTTGGTTGAATATTGACAATGCTGACCTGGCCTCGTTCACGCATAGTTTCAGAATATATTTTATAGCCAGCAAACGTCAATACACCAATAGCAAGAAACCCAACAATCAACAACACAACCCCATTTACACGCCAAAGGTACTTAAAAAATTTATTTTCTTCCATATAGTTTATTTGTATATATTATTTATATATATTGAAAGTCGTAGTAACCCCCCATTCTTTTCAGCAAAAATGAAACAGAGACCTTTGTAGTAAATTATGGCACAAAACGTATTTTTACTCTCAGTATTCTCAACAAATTTACGCACCTGAACATAACAATTCAGAGCAATCTTAATCTTTTTTACTTGTCATACCTTTATTACAAAAGTCTCAGGCAGTAAAAGAGTTAAAATTATATATCAGCCTTGTAATTTTTTTATTTTTATTATTTATGACTCAACTAAAGTCTCTATCACACTCAATTCAACAAAAAGCAATTCTTGCTAAAGGTATGATGCCTGCACCTATGGGTGCTTTTGCTACTGAGCAGATAATTGAAAAAATCAAAACGCAATTAAAAGAGCAAAATGCGGTTTTGGTTGCTCATTACTATGTCGATGAAAAATTGCAACAACTCGCTGAAGAAACTGGCGGACTAATTTCTGACTCCTTAGAGATGGCAAATTTCGGACGTAATCATCCAGCCACTACGCTGGTTGTCTGTGGTGTACGCTTTATGGGAGAAACCGCTAAAATTCTGTCCCCCAACAAACGCGTGCTAATGCCTACTTTAGAAGCCGAATGCTCCTTAGATCTCGGATGCCCTGCCGCTGAATTTAAACAATTTATTGAGCAGCACCCTGATCGCACTTCGGTGGTTTATGCCAATACCAGTGCCGAAGTTAAAGGATTAGCGGACTGGACAGTCACCTCCAGCAATGCCGTTGCTATTATCAACCACCTACATAGCCAAGGAGAAAAAATCTTATGGGCACCGGATCGTCATCTTGGCAATTGGGTACAAGCAATGACTGGGGCGAATATGCTTAATTGGGAAGGGCATTGTGTCGTGCATGATGAATTTCGCACCAACTCCTTAAAAGAGCTTCTTACAGAGCACCCTGATGCCGTTGTTATTGCTCACCCTGAATCTCCCGAAGAATTGCTCAGTATGGCACAGGTGATTGGCTCAACTAAAGTTCTGGTTAATGCCATCAACACAATGGAGGCACAAAAATTTATTGTTGCCACTGATGAAGGGATTTTTTATAAAATGCAACAATTACAACCCGATAAAGAATTTATCGTCGCCCCCACTGGAGGCAAAAGTGCGACCTGTACTGCCTGCGGACATTGCCCATGGATGGCACTCAATAGCTTACAAAATTTATCTGCCGTTTTAGAAAAAGGCGACCGTGAAATCCGCTTAGACAAATCAACAATTGAAAAAGCTAAAATCTCCATCAGCCGAATGATGGATTTTTCAACCCAACAAGGGCTAATAGTACAAGGTGATGCTTAGAAAGCACCCTCTATCAACGATGAATCGTGAAAAAAATAAGGAGCTAACAATCAATGGCAGGACATAGTAAATGGGCAAATATTAAGCATCGCAAGGCAGGACAGGATGCCAAGCGTGGGAAAATGTTCACTAAGCTAATTCATGAACTAACGGTGGCAGCCAAAGAGGGCGGTGGTGATATTGATAGCAATCCGCGGTTGCGCCTTGCTTTGGATAAAGCCCTCTCCAATAATATGAAAAAAGATACCATCGACAAGGCGATTCAACGAGGCAGTGGACAACTTGAGGGACAAAACTTTGAGTCGGTTCGCTATGAGGGCTATGGTCCTAATGGCATTGCGATTATGATTGATTGCCTGACCGATAATAAACAACGCACCGTTGCCGAAGTGCGCCATATTCTGAGTAAAAACGGCGGTAATCTCGGCACGGATGGCTCAGTGGCTTATCTCTTTGAGAAAAAAGGTGTGTTTCGTCTGAGTAACGAGCACGATGAGGAGAGCATTTTAGAAATCGGACTCTCTAATGGAGCCGAAGAGGTGGAAACCTTAGAAGATGGGAACATAGAAATCACTTGCACCGCAGAAGATTTCCCCCAATTAAACAAAGCTTTCGAAGAACAAAAAATCACCCCTTTGCAAAATGAGATTAGCCATATTGCCAGCCTCAATGTGGATTTACCACTTGAAGGAACACAAAAAACCCTTAATCTGATTGATGCCTTAGAAGATTTGGATGATGTGCAACAAGTTTATACCAATCTCAACATTAGCGATGAACTAATGGAGCAACTGTAAAGCCAAATTTTATGCAAAAAAAAACCTTCTTCCTACTACTCGCCTTATTTATATTACCTTTTGTACTGGGTACGGCTTATTTTCAATATATAACCTCCACCGGCGGACAAAGCACCACCAATTATGGCACCCTTGTTTCACCGATGAAACCCATCAAAAACACATCAACTAAAGGTTTCTGGACATTTGTTGTGTTCGCCCAAGAGTGTGATGAACTCTGTAAAAGACGCCTGCTTTCTGCTGAAACAACGCGCGTCCTAACAAACGAAAATATGAAAAGAATGCGTACCCTCTTTATTAGCACCAACCCCTTAAAAGAAGAATATAAACCCACCAACCTAAGAGCAAAAATTGACACTCCATTTACTCAACCAGCAAGCCGCCAACAATGGCAAGAAATAAGCTCTCAATTCCAACTATCCAATGAGCAATTACTAAATAACATCCTCCTTATCGACCCCCTCGGCAACTTTATGATGATGTATCCCAAAGACAAGCAAGACCCTAAGAAAATCCTCAAGGATCTAAAACGCTTGCTTAAATATTCTCGTATCGGATAAAACAAGAGACCACTTCCTTATGTCCTCACAAAGCATCGCCCAATCTTACCTTAAACTGTGCAAACCCAATGTGGTTGCACTTCTCGTGCTTACTGCCGTAGTTGGGATGCTACTTGCCAGCCCAGGAATAGAACATATCCCTTGGGGAAATTTTATTTTTGGCACGGTAGGTATTACCTTGGTTTCTGCCTCGGCGGCTGCCATCAATCACATTATTGATTACCGCATTGATGAAAAAATGCAACGCACCCATAAACGCCCCATTCCACAAGGCAAAATAAGTATGAAAGAAGCAATTATTTTTGCCATTATCATTGGTGTTTTCGGTGAAATGATACTCCTTTTTTTGGTCAACTCTCTCACTGCCCTGCTAACAGGACTTGCCCTTATTGGCTATGCTTTTATCTATACCGTTTACCTCAAACATGCCACTCCACAAAATATCGTTATTGGCGGAGCCAGCGGAGCAGCCCCACCACTGCTCGGCTGGGTAGCAATCACCGGACAAGTTACAATTGAAGCCCTTATTTTATTTCTTATTATTTTTGTCTGGACGCCACCCCACTTTTGGGCACTCGCCATCCACCGCAAAGAAGAATACGCCAAAGCCAGCATCCCAATGCTACCAATTACCCACGGCATCGAATACACCCGCCAACAAATTCTGCTCTACAAAATCCTACTTATTGTGATTTCCATTATGCCCTTTGTGATTGGAATGTCCGGCTGGCTCTATTTTGTTGGGGCGTTGGCACTTGGTGGGTGGTACTTAAGCTATGCCATCCTAATGATTCGCTACCCCGAACAACAAAGCTATGAAATGAAAAGTTTTTGGGTATCTATATGGTATTTGCTCTTTCTCTTCTGCGTACTACTCGTCGATCACTATGCTACCATTTATCTCGGCAGTTTTTTCGGACAAAAAGTCCCTTTCTAAGCCCCTTTAATTAATGAACCAACTATTACTTATTGCTACCGGTGGTGCTCTTGGCGCTTTAGCTCGCTTCTTCACCATCTCAATTGCCTCAACACTACTTGGCAACAACTTCCCCTATGGCACACTAATTGCCAATGTTCTTGGCTCATTTGCCGTTGGAGCAATCTCTATCTTCTTACTGGATAAAGGTGGCTTTTCAGTACAAACGCAAAGTTTCCTAATTATTGGATTTCTCGGCGCATTCACCACCTTCTCTACATTCTCTGTAGAAACCATCACCCTAATGCAAAACGCCGAATGGCTCAAAGCAACAGGCAATATCTTACTTAATCTAACCCTCTGCCTATTAGCAACTTTTTCAGGAATTTATTTGGTACGCGGCGGGTAAAAAAAGCGAAAAAATCACTACTTTAACCCACATATTGACTACAATTAAAAAATTATAAGAAATTTTTATGCCTGAAATTAGCCGCTTTCTTGGAATTATCATTCGTATGTATATCCGTGAGCATGCTCCGCCTCATTTCCACGCTGAATACGGGGAATATGAAATCACAGTGGATATTAAAACAGGTGTAGTAACCGGAAAATTTCCACGAAGAGCATTAAATGCTGTACTCGAATGGTATATCTTACACAAAGAAGAGCTTATGAATAATTGGGAATTGGCTATGAAAAGAAAACCTTTGTCAAAAATTCAGCCGTTAGAATAAAAATTATGTTTTTACATGTTAAAAAAGCAAAATATTTAAAGGACTATAAAATATGGCTATCTTTCAATGATGGAGCAGAAGGGGAAATTGACCTATCTTCTGAACTATACGGTGAAATATTCGAGCCACTTAAAGACACCTCCTTTTTCAAAACATTCACTTTGGAGGGGCATACTTTATCATGGAGTAATGGAGCAGATTTCGCTCCTGAATTTCTTCGTGAGAATATAAGCCCATACAATACCTAAAATCTAAGGATGACTAACACAGCTGAGTTTAGTCAATATACCCTAAAAAAATCATGCAAAGAGATACCTTTTCAAAACGAAACAATTATCAAGCAATCTCTGCTGATATATCCGTTCGACAAGATGCACCACATGAGTTTAGAGGAGTATTGACAAATATTGCTAAAGATTGTGGACTTACTCCTGAGCCACTTCGAACATTAATATGCAGAGTTCTCAGAAAAAGAAAAAATGATAATAACTGGACAGAATATCCAAACGTTGATGATGAGAACAGAGAGCTAATAGATAATTGCCAGTGGTATAAGGTTTACGATATTGTCGAAACGATATATAAGGAAATTAAAGACACCTCAATTGACAACGCCAAAGAGTTTGAAACTGAAATAAATGAGTACTTTATTGATAATGGGATAGGTTGGAAATTAACAAAAGGGCTAATAGAATATAGAAGCTCCGAGGGAAATGAACACATAATTGAGGTAGCAGATAAAGCTCTTTTACAATCAGAAATGGATACTGCAAGAAGAGAGTTGAAGGAGGCGTTTTCAGATCTTGCTAAGCGACCACAACCCGATATAACTGGAGCCATTCAGCATTCAATGGCTGCTTTAGAGTATGTTGCAAGAAAGGCATGTGGTGATTCAAATGCAACACTTGGGGAAATTATAAAAAAACACCCAAACCTAATACCTTCTCCCTTAGATGAAGCTATAACGAAAGCGTGGGGATATGCATCTAACAATGCTCGTCATATAAAACCAGGACAAGCACCGCCGTCAGATGAAGAGGCTGAATTAATTGTAGGCATCTGTGCTTCAGTTATTACTTATCTTTCAAATAAAATATAAAAAAGGTAGCACTTTATTCACCGCTAAGGCGAGTAGAACATTAACAAAATTACAAACTCACCGCATCAATAAATTGTTGGAAGTTTTTAGGTAGTGGGCTTTCGACGCTTACCTTGTGTTCTTTGACTGGATGGGTGAAGGTGATCGAGCTGGAGTGTAGAGCAAGGCGTTGTAGCTTTGCTTTTTTGTGTTGTTGAGGGGGAAGCTGTGCCATTATGGCTTGATCTAATTTACGATCTCCGTATTTATCATCACCAATGATTGGACAGCCATTAGATTGGCAATGCACTCGAATTTGATGGGTTCTGCCAGTTTCTAAACGAGCCTTTAGCATTGTGCAGTTTTGTAATTTTTGGGCAATTTCAAAATGTGTCAGGGCATATTGCCCTTGCTTGCTGACTTTAACCCGTCTTTCACCATTCGGCATTAGATAACGCAATAATGGCTCATTAACCGATTGCCATTTTTGTGACCACTCACCATTAACGATGACCGTGTAAATTTTCCTTACTTGATTTTGGCGAAATTGCTGATGTAATTGACGCAAAACACTACGCCTTTTGGCAATCAGCAAACAACCCGATGTATCACGATCTAAGCGATGAGCTAATTCCGTTTTTTCCCAGCCCTCGGTATGGTTAAGCTGTTCTATCAATCCATTGGTGCTACTACTCCCTCCCCCACCGTGTACCGCAATACCAAAGGGTTTATCAATCACCGCAAGATACTCATCTTCATACAGTACATTGCTAAGTATCTCATTGATTAGTGAGGTGTTTATTAATGCCTTTTGTTGTTTTTTTTGTTCGTCAATAAAGCATGGCGGAAGCCTGACATTATCCCCAAGTTGTAATTTATAAGGGGCTTTGATTCTTCCTTTATTAACCCTTACCTCGCCACCTCGCAACATTCGATAAACTCGACTTTTGGGTACGGCTTTGTAGTAGCGTATTAAAAAATTATCAATACGTTGACCAATCTCATCAATGCCTACTTTATGGTAGGAGGCTTGATGAAGTTTTCCTTGTGGGGGAGGCGATAGAGGGGCGGCTTCTTTGTTCAAGCTAATCTTATGTTAAATGCGTTATCTAAATAAATTTTTTGTTCAGTAGGTTCATCATAAACTAACAATTGTGCTGCTGAATTAATACCTTGTGCCTGCATACAATAGCGATACAAAGTTTCATTTTTTTCTTGTTGTCCGATAATTTTTTTGCCTATCGGAATATTTGGCAAAGGCTTTAATAAATCAAAATAAATTTTCTTGTGCAATAAGTAGTCAAATTTTTGCCATTGCTCTTGTGCTAAGGTTATTTCTTGTTGTTGAAACTCTGTCGTTAGTAGTTCACTGATTCCAAACAAAGCCTCCTTATACAAAATTTTACCCTGTGGAATAAATGCCTGCCCATATTGCTGGTGCTTAGAAGATAAATTAAGCCCTAAACCTAAAACCAATTTAATTTTATCCCCAAAAAAACGTGATTCAATCAAGATTCCTCCCACTTTAGATCGTCCTAAATCTCCCTCAATAGCCGCAGTGCCATCGGCATCCACAAGAATAAGGTCATTTGGCCATTTAATTTTCAAATGTACTTTATGACGTTCAAAAAATTGCGCTAACCGCACGCCGAGCAACACACTTAGATTAGGCTGTAATGCCTCTACCTCTAAGGCATAAGACAATAATAAGTCCCCCTGAAAGCTACGCCATTGATTCAAGCGTCGCCCACGCCCAGCCAGTTGTTGTTGGGCAATACAAAAAAAAGGCATTACCCTTTTTTGTTGTAATGCCCAGTGATTAGTGGAAGATAGTTGAGTAAAGAAATAAAATGCACCTGTATTCATAAAGCAAATGACCTTCTTTTTGGTTATAATTGTACAGTATGAGGAATGCGTAACCATTGCGTATTTTAAGTGCTAAAAATTTTTATCTTAATCTATTTAAACCTATGAACTCAGAAATTCACCCTAAATATCGTGAAGTTGTCTTTCAAGACATTCCTACTGGGGAAACTTTTATAACACGCTCTACAATGGGCTCATCTGACACTATTGAATTAGATGGCAATACCTATCCATTGATTCGTGTGGAAATATCCAGTGCCTCACACCCTTTTTACACAGGTAAGCAAAATATTGGCTCAACACAAGGGCGAGTTGAGAAATTTATGGAAAAATACGATCTGTAGTTTTATCCATTATTTGATAAAACACTTGCATCGTGAACTTATAAAAGCTCACTTTCAAAAATTCCAAACACCAGCCATAGTCGCTGGTGTTTTTATTTGCGAGAGACCTTTGCAAGCCTGTTAAGACTATCTCTATTCATTATGTCTGTCAATAAAAGTAATCGATTTCTCAAAGCATTATTGCGAGAACCCGTAGATCGTACACCCGTTTGGATAATGCGTCAAGCAGGGAGATACCTGCCTGAATATCGCCAAACTCGTGCCCAAGCAGGCTCTTTTTTAGAACTCTGTAAAAATCCTAAGTTAGCCACCGAAGTTACCTTACAACCCTTACAACGTTTCCCCCAGCTTGATGCAGCCATTTTATTTTCCGATATTCTAACTATCCCTGATGCAATGGGCTTAGGTTTAACTTTCCAAGAAAATGAAGGACCTGTATTTCAACGACCAATTAGCCATCGACAAGATATTCTCGATTTACCAAAATTAGATATTGCTAAAGATTTAGATTATGTGCTCAATGCCGTGGAAAGCATTCGCTCTGCTTTGGATAACCGCGTGCCTCTTATCGGCTTTTCCGGTAGCCCTTGGACTTTGGCAACTTATATGGTTGAGGGCAGAGGAAAAGTCGGCTTTGAAAAAATCAAACAACTTGCTTATGAGCACCCCAAAGATTTATCCCTGCTTCTCGATAAACTCGTTGAAGCAGTAGCCGATTATCTCAATGCACAAATTAGCAAAGGGGCACAAGTGGTGCAAATTTTCGATACGTGGGGAGGCATATTAAGCACCCAAGCCTACTATGATTTTTCTCTCAATCCTATGGCAAAAATTATTGAACAGCTTGAGGTTAACTCTCAAGGCGATAAAGTACCTGTTATTCTTTTTACCAAAGGTGGCGGAAGTTGGTTAGAGGCAATGGCACAAACTGGTGCTGACGCGCTCGGCTTAGATTGGACTGTCGATATTAAAAAAGCCAAAAAATCCGTTGGCAATCGAGTTGCTTTACAAGGAAACCTTGACCCAAGTATCTTAAAATATAATTCAGAGGTGGTGCGCCAACAAACTCGCCAAGTGCTTGATGATTTTACCTCTGATGGGTCAAACATTGGGCATATTTTTAACCTTGGACATGGCATTACTCCCGAGATTAACCCACAAAGAGTAAACGATATGCTTAATGAGGTCGCTCAAGAAACACCTTAGGCTACCTGCAAGACAATAGAAAAACAATGAACTCAACAAAGGAAGATTTTGAAGCTCAATTAAAAAATTTTGTAAGAAATTTTCAAGAGCAGATAAGTACAAAAGATGGGCAATGGACGATAAAAGGTTTTATTGATGTATTCCAAAATATTTATACCATTTCTTCCGATACAAAAATCATATCAAAAGTTTTGGAAATTCATTTGTTTCCAAAAATGATTGAATTTGCTCAAAAAAACGGATATAAAATTGTATTAGCCGAACACCAAAATTATTATCCTGATATTACGTTTGTAAAAACACAAGATGAAAGCATCAAATTTGCAGTGGATTTTAAAACAACATACAGAAACCCAAATAAGCCCTTTTTGTGTAATGGGTTTACTTTAGGCTCACACGGCAAATATTTTACAGAACGCACGAGCACAAAAAATATACAATTCCCCTATGGCGAATACTCAGGGCATTTTTGTTTAGGGGTTATTTACAATCGAGCCGACAATACAACAATAAATGAAGCTAAAAAGCATCATATTAGTGATTTGCAATCAGTCACGTCAGTAATCAATGATTTGCAATTTTTTGTTGCAGAAAAGTGGCGTATTGCCAGCGATAAAAGTGGTAGCGGAAACACCGCAAATATAGGTAGCATCAATCACATTAATGATATTATTAATGGTAATGGAATGTTTGCAAAACTTGGTGAAGACTGGTTTGATGACTATTGGATGAATTACAATAAAATCACCCTATCAGATGGCAAAAGGACAACAAAAAAGATTTCCTCTCTCCAAGATTTCGTGGCTTATCGTAAGGGAGACGTGGCAAAAATTGTCCTAAGGCGTAAGAAAGCAAATCAAGAATAATGAAAATTCACGTACCGCCAATAAAATCTCAAGGAATAAAAACAAAATTAGTTCCTTGGATAAAATCTATTTCTCCACCTAACTTCAATGGCAAATGGATAGAGCCTTTTATGGGAACTGGAGTAGTCGGTTTTAATCTTGCACCAAACCAAGCAACATTGTGTGACACTAACCCTCATCTAATTAAATTTTATCAAGCAATAGCAAGTAATGAAATTAGCCCCCGGCGAGTTAAAGAATACTTATATACAGAAGGAGCCACCCTTCTTGAAAAAGGAGAAGAGCATTATTATGAAATACGAGAACGATTTAATAATGAACACGCTCCTTTAGATTTTCTATTTTTAAATAGAGCTTGCTTTAATGGAATGATTCGTTTTAACAAAAAAGGAGGGTTTAACACTCCTTTTTGCAAAAAGCCTCAACGATTTGCACAAGCCTATATCAGTAAAATTGTTAATCAAACTTCTCATATAAGCCATACTTTATCTTTAAAAAATTTTGAGTTTGTGTGTCAATCATTTGAAAAAACTATTTCTAAAGCAAAATCCTCTGATATTATTTATTGCGACCCACCTTATATAGATAGACACGCAGATTATTTTAATGGATGGGATGAAAATATGGAAAACGCCCTATTTGATGCTTTATCAAAAACAAAAAGTAAATTTATTTTATCTACTTGGCATCATAATGATTTTCGTGAAAATAAATACATTAATTCAATATGGAATAAATTCAACATCTTAACAAGGGAACACTTCTATCATCTTGGAGGGAGTGAAAAAAATAGAAACCCAATGGTAGAAGCCCTGATTACAAACTATGATATAACAATAAACAAAGAACCCGAAATAAAAACCCAAGCTCAACTAACCTTATGTTTATAGTACATAAAGAATAGGCTACCTCTAATTATTAAACTTACAACACAAAAATTATGCAATTTAAATCCATAAAAACAACCGATCTAACTTCCTGCGATTGCCTTTGTATTGCTATGTATAGCGATCAACCGCTAAGCTATCTTGTAACTGATAAAACAATGTATGATATGTTGGTTGATAAGGGCGTTCGTAAAATTATCGAACAGGGTGATTTCACCGGTGATTTGGCACAAGCGCATCTGCATACCATAACCGATGATGGCTCTCAAATAAAGAGATTTTTATTGATTGGCTTAGGAAAATTCAAAAAACTGGATGCTAAAAATTACGATAAGATAGTTGATACCACGGTAAACACATTAAGCTCTTTATCGGTTGAAAATATTTGTATTAACTTTTTTAGTCAGCTTGCCCCCAATATTGAAATGCCTTTTATGCTCCAGCAAATGGCATTTAAATTTGTACGCCACCGCTACCAATTTAATGAGCAAGTCGCCACACAAAATATCGATTGTTATCCACCAAAAGAAAAAAAAGACAAATCAAATAACACCCTGCAAACCATTAAATGCACCATTCCAGATAATGGTTTGACCAACCAACAAGCAGATCAAGCATTAACGCTTGGAGCCAAGCTCGGAGAAGGGGTTAATACCGCACGTTTTCTTGGTGATCTTCCTGCCAACATCTGCACCCCAACGTATCTCGCTGACTACGCCCAAACAATGGGTAAGCAATACGATAGCTTGCAAGTTCGTATTAAAGATGAGGAGGCGTTGGCTAAGCTGGGAATGGAGGTTTTTCTTAGTGTCGGCAGAGGAAGTATAGAAGAGTCCAAATTTATCGAAATAGAATATACCCCTAAAACAAAAAAAGCAAAAGATGCCCCCATTATTTTAGTCGGCAAAGGCGTTACCTTTGACACCGGTGGTATTTCGCTTAAACCATCCGCTGGAATGGATGAAATGAAATACGATATGTGCGGTGCAGCCAGTGTGATGGGGACAATGCGTTTTCTTGCCGAAACCAACGTATGCCAAAACCGCATTATTGGCATTATTCCTGCGACCGAAAATATGCCTTCAGATTGTGCCACCAAACCGGGCGATGTATTTAAATCTTACTCTGGGCAAACGGTTGAAGTGCTTAATACCGATGCCGAAGGACGTTTAATTCTTGCCGATTCACTAAGCTACGCCGAAGAAACATACCAACCGCGAAAAATGATCAACATTGCCACCTTAACTGGTGCTTGCATTATTGCTCTGGGGAATCATCGCAGTGCCGTAATGTCAAACGATGACGAGCTTGCCAACGAACTAATGAACGTTGGGCAATCCGTGCTTGACCCCTGCTGGCAATTACCACTTGATGATGAGTATGATGAGCTATTGCACAGCAATTTTGCCGATATGGCAAATATTGGCGGACGAGCCGCTGGCAGTATCACCGCAGGCTGCTTTCTTAAACGTTTTGTCAAAAATACCAAATGGGCTCACCTTGACATCGCTGGCGTTGCTTGGTTAGAAGGCAAGAAAAAAGGAGCAACAGGTCGCCCAGTGCCACTGCTTGCTAACTGGCTACTCAAACAGAATAAATCTTAAAAAATATTCGCCCCAATGCACAAGAAGTACGTTAGCTTTCAAACCATAGTTGATGAACTAAATATCTCTAATGCAACACTGCATAACTGGTTAAAAACAAAGCTCTTGGTCTCTTCACAAAACGGTCACATTAGCTATGAAAGCTATGCTTATTTCAAACAATATATTTTGGGGAAAAGCAAGCTAAATAAACGGGCTAATAAGCAACATTACAATGATTCTCAAACACCTGTTCTAAACATACTACAAGATGATAATGCACATCAGCAATCTTCTGCATACGAGCAATCTCTTAGTGTGGCAGATAGGAATAAACAAGGCATTTACTACACACCAGAAGCCGTTATAGAGGAAATGTTTGAGGCGATTGTTTGTGTCGATGATAATGATACTTTTTTAGATCCCTGTTGTGGTACAGGAAACTTTCTAATTAAAGCCTTAGAAAAAGGCTTTAAGCCTGAAAATATTTATGGTTTTGATATTGATCAAACTGCTCTTGAGATTGCTAATAAACGTTTTTATCAGACAACTGGAAAAACTACCCAACACATTAAAAATCTTAACTTATTAGAAGAAAACCATCATCAAAAATATAATTTTATTTTTACTAATCCTCCTTGGGGATATAAATTTAATAGCGAGGAAAAAATATACTACGCCAAAAAATTTAACCACGGAATAAAAATAGACTCTGCTGCTCTATTTGTAATATTAACCTTAGATTTATTAGAAAAAAATGGTTATCTTGGCATCCTACTACCTGAGGCATTTTTTAATATAGGGGCTTTTAGCTCAGTTCGCAAAAAAGTATTAGAAAAAAGAGTATTAAGGCTTATAAACCATGAAAAGCCATTTACTGGATTACAAACCAGAGCCTATAGCGTTATCGTTCAAAATAATAATAGCAGTGAGTCTAAAACCAAATGTTTTTTTAAAAACAAAAAAAGCTATCAAAGAGACCAACAAAGCTTTTTTAACAACCCAAATTCAATTATTAATTTTGATACCTCTACTGAAGAGGAAAAAGTAATTTCACAGCTATATTCAATCCCTCATCAAAACCTTAAAGGAAAAGCTAAATGGGGATTAGGGATTGTTACTGGCGATAATGCAAAACACCTTAAAAGCACACAAGAAAAAGGATGCAAACCTATTTATAGAGGATGTGACATTGATAAAGAAAAAATAAATGCTGCCCAATTTTATATTGTTGAAGATTTTTCTAAATTTCAACAAACAGCTAATAAAAGCCTATATCTTGCTAATAAAAAAATAGTTTATCGCTTTATTAACTCTGAACTCATTTTTGCGTTAGATAATAAGCAACGGTATTTTTTAAATAGTGCCAATTTTTTCATTCTCAATAAAAAAAACACACCATTTACTGAAAATAATATTTCCATCACAGAAGAACAATTAGTATTTTTGATGAATACTGAAATAATGAGTTGGCTATTTAAAAAAATTTTTAATACCCATAAAGTACTACGAAATGATTTAGAATGTTTGCCTATTTTTAGTGATTTTTTTGCTCAAAATGACAATCTGTACTATGAAGAAAATTTATGGCAATATTTGAATATAGAAAAACACAATGGAACTTTTAGAATTAAAAAATAAGATATTCAGCATCTCTACTGCTGACGATGAAGAAAAAGAACGAGTAAACCAACTCAATAATAAGAACCTGCAACAAACAATACAAAAAGCATACCAAAAAAATGGATAAAGTCTATCAACCACAAGCAATGGAAAAAACCATCTACCAACGATGGGAAAAAGAGGGTTATTTTACCGCTAAGTTACCTTCTTCATCTTCTCAAGAAAGCTATGGTGAGGCGTGGAGCTTAATGATTCCACCACCTAATGTGACTGGAAGTTTACATATGGGGCATGCTTTTCAAGATACCATTATGGATTGCCTCACGCGCTATCATCGAATGAAAGGATTTAATACGCTATGGCAACCAGGCACCGATCATGCCGGTATTGCAACCCAAATGCTGGTTGAGCGTAAGTTACTGAGCGAGGGAATAAAGCGTACCGAGCTTGGACGTGAAAAGTTTATTGATAAGATTTGGGAGTGGAAAGAGCAATCAGGGGGTAATATCTCACGCCAACTAAGGCGTATGGGGGCTTCTGTCGATTGGCAACGTGAACGCTTTACGATGGATAAAGAAATGTCTGCTGCGGTTACCGAGGTTTTTGTTCGGCTATACCGTGAGGGCTTAATTTATCGTGGTAAGCGCCTTGTTAATTGGGACCCTAAGTTGCTCTCGGCTATTTCTGATCTTGAGGTTATCAATAAGGAAGAAAAAGGCTTTTTATATACGGTTCGTTATCCGTTTGTCGATGGTGAGGTCGCTGGAAAAAAACATCTGCTAATTGCCACCACACGCCCCGAAACGATTCTTGCAGATGGTGCGCTTGCGGTCAATCCTGCTGATGAACGCTATGCTCCTTTTATCGGAAAAATGGTTTGGGTACCGATGACCGATAGAAAAATCCCCGTTATCCGTGATGAATACGTGGATCCTGAATTTGGCACAGGCTGTGTGAAAATCACGCCAGCCCACGATTTTAATGATTATCAAGTTGGACAACGCCACCAAATGGAAATCATTAATCTCTTCACCCCAGATGCTATGATGAACGACAATGCGCCAAAGAAATACCGCGGCTTAGATCGTTTTGCAGCACGTGAGGTTATTGTTGAAGATTTACGCCAAGCCAAGCTCTTAGAAAAAATTGATGATCATTTGATGAAAAGACCTTATGGGGATCGCTCTGGTGTCGTCATCGAACCCTATTTAACGGATCAATGGTTTGTTAAAGCGGAAACTTTAGCTGAAAAAGCAATTCAGGTGGTTAAAGAAGAAAAAATTGAATTTGTGCCCAAGAACTGGGAAAACACCTATTTTCAATGGTTAGAGAACATTCAAGACTGGTGCATCTCACGCCAACTTTGGTGGGGACATAGAATCCCTGTATGGTATAAAGAAGACGGCTCTTACATTGTCGCAAACGATGAACAAGAAGCTAAAAAAATCGCCCAAGAAGAAGGCTATCAAGGCACTCTACAACAAGACGATGATGTTCTCGATACTTGGTTTTCCTCTGCTCTTTGGCCCTTTTCAACACTTGGCTGGCCAAACAATACCGAGGCTTTGAAAACCTTTTATCCCACCAGCGTATTAGTAACTGGCTTTGATATTATCTTCTTCTGGGTTGCGCGGATGATTATGTTTGGCGTTCATTTCACGGGTGAAGTGCCTTTTAAACAAGTCTATGTACACGGCTTAGTGCGTGATGGCAAAGGCGATAAAATGTCTAAATCTAAAGGAAATGTACTTGACCCAACGGACATTATCGATGGGGTTAGCTTAGATACTCTCTTAGAAAAAAGAACCTCTGGGCTAATGCAACATCACCTATTGGAAAAAATCATCAAAGACACTAAGACAGAATTTCCACAAGGTATTCCCACCTATGGTTGCGATGCTCTACGATTTACCTTTATCGCAATGACCTCAACGGGCAGAGATATTCGCTTTGAATTAAACCGCTGTGAGGGCTATCGTAATTTCTGTAATAAGCTGTGGAACTCGGCACGCTTTAGCATTATGAAAGTGCAACAAGTTGCCGACACTCCAAACGCCACACCAATTACCGAAGAAGATCAGCAAATGCTTAGTTTATGCAATAACTGGATAGAATCAAGACTTCACCAAACCATTAACGAAATGGAGCAATATATTGCCAAATACCGCTTTGACCTAATGGCAAGCACGCTTTATGACTTTGTATGGCATGATTTTTGCGATTGGTATATTGAAATGATTAAACCCTTTATCAATAAATACGAAAACGCAGAAACGCTAAATACTCTACTTGCCACTTTAGAAAGTATTTGCCGCCTCGCTCACCCGGTAGTTCCATTTATTACCGAAGAAATATGGCAACAACTTCCCCGTTCAGAACAAGGCAATGCCCAACCGACAATTATGTGCCAGCCCTACCCAGTATTTCAAAAAAATAATATCAACCAAAAAGTAGAGGAGCAAATCAACTGGCTAAAGGATTTTATTACTACAGTACGTAGCTTACGAGCAAAAAATCAAATAAAACCCTCGGCAAAAATCACGCTCTTATTGGAAAACACAGAAACCCAAGATCAGCAATATCACCATCAATTTAGCACCTTAATCTTGCTATTATGTAATGCCGAACAATGCACCATCAGCCAATCGCAAGATGAAAAGCTGGGTATGACCGGACTATGCCGTCATTTCAAGGTGACCATCCCCTTCGATGGAACGGTGGATTTAAGTACAGAAATTGCACGCATTAAAAAAGAGCTTGCCCAATTAGAAAAACAAGCCACACAATTGAGTGCTAAACTAAATAATCCTAACTACACAGATAAAGCACCGGCAGAGGTGGTTGAAAAAACCCAACAAAAATACCAATTAGTTAACCATAGAAAAAAAGAACTTGAAGAGCAACTCCTCAAACTCCAAAAATAAAAAATCCAGCTCTATCAACTATGATTCGCACAAAAAAACAACATTGAGACCTTTGCACAAAAGATATGACAAGTAAAAAAGCAAAAAACCGCTCTGATTTTCGTTGTGAAATTTACGAAGACGGACGTATTAGCTTCATTTCACGCCTCAATCAGAATGATTTTTTATCTTTTTTCTCTTACCATACTTTTATGCAAAGGTCTCACATTACAAAATTCCTGATTACACTATGGATATTTTGTCTTTCTGGACAAGCATTAGGCGAAATTTTTGAAAGCTACGTGACCGATCAACTAACCACTTTTTTATATAAACAGCCGAACTCTAAAAAAATTGTCACTTATTTAAATGCTGGGCAGAAAATCCGTATTCTAACGGGCAATAAAGAAAATTGGAATCAAATACAATTAGAAAACGGCACAACAGGCTGGATTGAAAGTAAATATATTTCTGCTAACCCAGGACGAGTTCACAAAATTTTGCAACTCAACAAAGAAGTGTTCAGCTTACAAAAAGAAATTGCTAACCACAAAAAGGAAACTCTTTTTCTACAAAAAGAAGTGCAGCGTTACCGAGCGGAAAATCTCTCATTAAGAACGCAAAATTTTAGTAAAAACACAAAAATTCAAGAACTTAATCAAATTAATGCTAACCCGATTAAAGTTAGTCAAGAAAATCATCAACTCAAAAAAAATATAGAATTTTTAAAGTTTGATAACTCTCTACTTCAAAGAAGTTTACAAGATTTAAAACAGCAACAAGAATCAAACTGGCAAACGCTGCTGATTATTGTTTCGATTATTACCCTGCTAATAGGCTATATTATCGGCAAACGATTATCCGCAAAAAAGAAAGCCTCTTGGGATATATAACGATTAGATATATAACGACTATTTAAGACTGCCAATAAAGATTAGCGTTGTCTTGCTTTAAAGCGACCGTCTGTTTTGTTGATAACAAAAATCTTCCCACGACGACGAACAATCTGGCAATCTCTATGTCTTTTTTTAGCTGATTTAAGTGAAGAAAGTATTTTCATTTAGAGAAAAAATATAAAAAAATATAATAAGTTTAAAATAATATTTAAGGAAAAAATCCTTTAATATAAAAACAACAAGCAATCAATTATACCACACAAAGCTCTCCTGAGGAAATCAGTACCCAACGGTATGGATATTCCTACTTATCCTCAATTAGCACGTAAATCGCACCAGTACCGCCATCTTTTGGTACGCAAGAGCAAAAACCTCTAACTATCGGTACTTGCCTAAGCCAATGATTGACGGCATATTTAATGGGTGAGGCGTTTCCCTCTTGAGAATTTAGACCTTTGCCGTGAATAATCCGAATACATTGAAAGCCTTCATAGTAAGCACTTAAAATAGCATTAAGTGTTTTATGCTTTGCTTCTTTTACGGTGCAGTGGTGCAGATCAATTTCATCCTCAATAGGTAATAACCCTTTGCGTAAATCACGATATAGACGACAACGTGAATCACGCCGATTAAACTGTATTTGCTCTAAATTCGCTATTAAGCGGTTGTGGTACCCACCTTCGCTATCGGCAACTCTCTCTAATAAGCTGGTGAGTGTGATTTTTTGAGAATTGAATTGTTGTGATTTTTGTTTTACTTGTGCGTCGTGTTGAGAGAAATTATTTTTTACCTTGCTTGACGTATTTGCCTGTTCGTTTTGTAAAATTAATAGGGGTTGTTGCTTTGTGCGAATGTTGTTATTTTTTTTGATTGGCTGCACCTCACCCACCGCAAGGCGAAATAGCTCAGCATCCGATTTTTTTTGAAATGTTTTATTTTTTTTATCCATTCCACTGATTTTACTATAAATTATCTTTTAGATTGCCTTTGGTATTTTTTTATTATCACCTTTTCTTTTTTACTAATGCATATTTTACTTTCCAATGATGATGGTTATCAAGCACCGGGAATTAACACCCTAAGAAACCATTTACTAAAGGCTGGCTATCAAGTAACCTTAATTGCACCTGATCGAAATCGTAGTGCTTGTAGTAGTTTACTAACTGTTAACGATCCACTTTTACCGGTTGAGGTTGAAGAGGGTCTTTGGTATGTTAAAAATGGCACTCCAGCCGACTGCATCCATCTGGCTCTTGGAGGGTTATTTGATTTCACCCCTGATATGATTTGTGCTGGAATTAATGATTGTGCTAATTTGGGCGATGATACTATTTACTCAGGAACCGTGGCAGCTGTGATTGAGGGGCGCCATACTAATTGTCCAAAAATTGCTTTTTCTTTAGATAGTGGTGAAAGCAATAGTAGTAAAAAAGAATTAGACTTTACTGTACCCGCTGAAATTGCTGTACAGATTATTAAGACGATGCAACACCGCAAAGATAATGCCATTTTAAATGTTAATATCCCTGCCTTGCCACATAATCAAATTCAAGGATGGCAAATAACCAGGCTTGGTGCACGAGTAAAATCCTCTCCGATTACTGCTGAAATTAATGATGATGGACAAACAGTTTACTTCGTCGGAGATATTGGCAGATGCAAGGACAACCATTCTGGCACAGATTTTGAAGCATTGGAAAAAGGTTTTGTTAGCATTACCCCCATTAGGGAGGATTTAACAGATTATTCTGCCCTGCCGAACCTAACGCATTTTCTGGCAATGATGACTCAGCTTAAACGCTAATCATTAATGCAAAAAAACATTCCCAAACTGCTTGTTCAACGCTTTAAAAAAGCGATTGAATCCGCCTGCCAAGTCGATGGTGAGTTGCAAAATAAAGTATTACAAGCAATGCTCTGTGTTCCACGCCATTTATTTATCGATCAGGCAATAGAACATCGAGCATATGATAATGATGCACTACCTATTGGATTCTCTCAGA
Source organism: uncultured Gammaproteobacteria bacterium (assembly GCA_929200535.1). Classification (GTDB taxonomy): domain Bacteria; phylum Pseudomonadota; class Gammaproteobacteria; order CAKMZV01; family CAKMZV01; genus CAKMZV01. Next base: position 93,544 of record CAKMZV010000002.1, on the reverse strand, counting down.
CCATTTCTCAGCCCTCTGTCGTAGCTATTATGACTGCCCATCTTTATTCGATAATGAAAAATCAAACCGATGGCTTTAATTCTATCTTAGAAATTGGCACCGGCTCTGGTTATCAATCCGCCGTTCTTTCACAACTATGGGAAGACGTTTATACTATCGAAAGAATTGAGCACCTACATCTTTCTGCACAAAAAAAACACCAAAAAATCGGCATTAAAAATATCCATTATTTCCACGGTGACGGCAACCAAGGCTTAGATAGCCACGCTCCTTTTCAGGCGATTATTATTACCGCTTGTTGTACAGAAGTTCCTCTTCACTTACAATCTCAACTTGCTATCAACGGTACGCTTATTGCTCCAATTGAATATGAAAACACACAGGCTCTTGCGATTTACCAAAAAAAACAAGGGGCCGATGGTGCCATCAAGTGGGATGAAAAACTCATTTGTGAGGTAAAATTTGTACCTATGTTAGGGGGCATTCAATAAGCTACTTTATCAACCTTATAAAACAATAAAAACACTTTGAATTTATGGCTAAAATAATTTATCAAACTACGGCTGGTGAACAATATGAAATTGAAGTTGCCAATGGAAAAACTGTTATGGAGGGTGCTATTTATAATGGTATCCCCGGTATTCTTGCTGAGTGTGGAGGGTCTTGTGCTTGTGCAACGTGCCATGTTTATGTGGAAGAGCGCTTTATGGATAAAGTGGGTGAACTTGGAGAATATGAAGGCGAAATGTTAGAAGAAACCGCTAGCCCAAGTAAAGACAATAGTCGCCTCTCTTGTCAAATCCGCGTAACTGATGAATTGGACGGTTTGATTGTGCATTTGCCTGAAAAGCAATAATGCCCCATCTACAACTATATAAGGTAGCCTATAAAAAAAAGCTTTTTTACGGAGGAATAGCACTACTTTTATTTGCCTGCTCAAGTGAAGAAAATGAGCAAATATTACAAGGCAAAACAATGGGCACCACTTGGATGGTTAAATACATTGGTTCTCCCTTAATCCAACAGAAAATTATCGAAGATTATTTACAACAATTTAATCAGGTAGCATCTACCTATATTAACGACTCGGAAATCTCGACACTTAATCAATCACCCATTAACAAATGGTTACCCATCTCGCCCCAATTAGAAGAAATTATCAAGCTCTCAATTACAGTTAGCAAACAAACCGATGGGGCTTTTGATATTACCGTGGGCAAGGCGGTCAATTATTGGGGGTTTGGAGCAGATAATGAAAAACAACAACCAAAAAAGTACGAAATTGGTTATACCAATATCATCCTGAAAAAAAACCAACTTTACAAAAAAAAGCCAATATATATTGACCTTTCAGCCATTGCTAAAGGCTATGCTGTAGATAAAATTGCTGAAATTCTACAGAGTGCACAAATCAATCGTTATTTAATAGAAATAGGTGGAGAAATCCGCACCAAAGGCAAAAATAAAAAACAACAATTTTGGAAAGTTGCCATTGAACAGCCCAATCCTGTGCAACGTATTATTATGCAAACTATCGAACTTAAAAATCAAGCGATTGCCTCCTCTGGCTCTTATCGAAATTTCAAACAATACAATGGTAAAACCATTTCCCATACCATCGACCCATCAACCGCCAAACCAATTACTCATAACATTATTGCCAGTAGCGTTATCTCCTCTTCAACCGCGCTTGCTGATGCCTATGCAACGGCTTTTATGGTGCTACCCATCAAACGTAGCCTTGAAATTAGTAAAAAATATTCACTATCAACCTTACTGGTAAGTGGTCAAATGGGAGACCCCAGCACCCTAAAAAAACATTATTCAGGCATCTTTCAACCTTAATTCAATAACTCTTAATGGGCAAATTACAATCTAAAATTGAACCCAATGACCAACGTGCGGTACTCGCAAAAAAATGGTTAGAGGAGCTTGGTTACTCTTATTGTCTGCACTCGCCAATTGCTGATGCAAGCTTTCGTCGTTACTGGCACTTACATAACCCAAAAAACGCTCAAATAACGCCTCCCTATCTCTTAATGGATTGCCCACCAGAAAAAGAAGACTTATCGATATTTATTAAAACACAACATATTCTAAAAAAGAACCCTTGTTGGAAAGTGCCTACTATTATTGCCGAAGATATGAAACAAGGCTTTGCCCTTATCGAAAATTTTGGTGAATACTTATTCTCTACTGCCTACCAAGAAAATAGCACCTACCAACCTCAAGATTATATTGAGCTGGCACTTAAAGCCTTAGTTGGGCTACAAGAGAAAGGAGCTCATACCGAATTGCCCCATTATGATGACAAACAACTCCAACAAGAGATGGATTTATTTATCCCCTGGTTTGTCGAAGCCTTTTGTGATTATTCCCTCACGCCCTCAGAACAAAGCACTATTGCCGAATGTGAAAAGCAGCTAATTGATAATATGTTAAATCAACCGCAAGTGATTGTACATCGGGATTATCATTGTCGCAATTTAATGCTTGTTCCAGCTACCGAAAATGCACTCACCATCAGCACATACTCGCTCGGAGTATTAGATTTTCAAGATGCCCTAAATGGAGCAATTACCTACGATGCGGTATCACTTATCAAAGATTGCTACTGGAAATTAAGCCCCCAAGAACAAACGAGGCTATTACACGACTACTGGAAAAATTTACAAGGAAAAATCAATCAATTACCCGACTGGGAGAGATTTCAAAAAGATTTTCATTTCTCTGGCATACAAAGACACTTTAAAGTTCTGGGAATATTTTCTCGCCTTGCCTTATCCTACAATAAGCCCCATTACTTAGACCACCTCCCTCTAACCCTTGACCACTTTATTTCTGCCTTAGAAAAATACTTAGAATTTTCGGCATTAAGTAACCTCGCTAAAAAACTTGCTGAACAAGCAGAAATCCGCCGAATAAAATTGGCTGATGAATCAAATAAATAAGCAAGGCATTTTTTCCCATAAAAACCAGCCCCTTAATAATTCGACTCGACGAATTACTAAGCCTATCTTCATACCCCGTTTGGCTTAAATCATAAAACCGATAATAAGAAAAATACATCCCCAACAAAACCACACTAAACCAGGGGAAAAAACGTACCAAATCCTCCGTATCCTTTGGCAAATGTAAAGTTGGCTCAAGAGCTTGATATAAAGCATTTGTGCCAACATAGCCTTCGGCATATCCCACAACAATAACGACTGCAAGCAATAAACACAACATTGGATATTGACGTAATGCTAAGCCAAGTAATGACGCCACAAGAATAAAATGGATTATGCCAAAATAAATCCACTTTTGAGGAAAGATTAAATAACTCACTACGGAAATAATAATGCTTGCTCCACCGAGTATTATGGTACGCCTGATAACCGAACGTAATGCAATTTTTTTACGATGGCTTAAATTTAAACTAATGCCTACCGTAAATAAAAATAAACTCACAATAATATAACGAAACACCACCCACTCCAATTCCTTATTTAGATTAACATCCCAATAGCCAAAATAGGCGTAATCATAGAAAAAATGGAAAACAATCATCAATAAAACGGCAAAGCCACGCAATAAATCGATACTAAGAAATCGCTGTGAATTTGATTTTATCGAATTATTAGACACTATGATCGTAGATTATTAACAACAACTCACTGCAAATCTTTGATCTATGGCGTAGCCACGTCGCGTACAACCATCTAAGCATAAGGCGGTTAAATGCCCACCCCAAGCACAACCTGTATCAAGATGGTGAACCTTTGGTACGTTAATGCGGTAAGTCGCTAAGGTTGCCCAGTGTCCGAATAATACTCGTTGCTTTGAAATAACGGGGTGTTGCGGGAGGGCGTACCATGGCGTGCGTTTTTGGGGGGCGTGTTGTGGAGTGCCTTTATAGCCATAACGCGGTGCTCCTTTCAAATCACAATAGCGCATTCTGGTAAAGCAATTGATAAAATAACGATAGCGATCGTAATTTGTTTCAGCGTCGTTGATATAGCGCGGTTCATTTCCCATTAGATGATGACATAGAAAATCCTTTAATTGCTCCTCTTTATCTGCCGATTGGAAAAAACCTTGTAATTGTTGATTCCCTTGCAGGCTCTCCTCTAAACTACTTAATGGTGGCAAACCAGCATGTACTAAAACAGCTTGCAAGGATTCTTGATAATGTAAAAAGGGCTTTGCTTGTAGCCATTTCATTAAGCGATCAACATCTGCAGAATCTAAAATTTTCTGCAAGCATTTGCTGGGCTTTTTATCACTTGAATAACCGTGATATAGAGCCAATAGAAAAACATCATGATTACCAAGTACCGTCACAAAGCGGTCCCCTAAGGCCTCACAAAACTGCAAAACCTCTAATGATTTTTTACCACGATTAACCAAATCACCAGTACACCAAAGAGTGTCTTGTTGTTGATCAAAGGCAATCAACTGCAATAGTTCTTTGAGTTGTTTATATTTGCCGTGAATATCGCCAATTACAAAAGTTGCCATCGCTGTTTGCGGTTAAGGGTGAGTTGATACCAAATTATTATGCAAAATCAGATAATCCTCAAGCGATAATTGCTCTGCGCGTTGTGAATAATCAATATTCATTTTTTGCCAATCCTCTTTTTTTAACGTCCAACTTGAATGGGAAAAATTATTTAACAAAGTTTTTCTCTTGTGCCCGAACGCCTGCATTAACATTTTCTCAAACGATGCTAACCACGCAACCGAAAAATTCTGATCCTTTTTCCACGCCAATCGAATAACCGAAGATTTCACTTTTGGGACAGGATAAAAACTTTCTGCTGGCACATCAAACAAATGTTCTGCATCACACAATAATTCAATTATCACCGAAAGCCAACCGCGCGATTTACCATAACAACATAATAAACGATCGGCAACTTCTTTTTGCATCATCAAGTGCATATCAACAATATTTTCTCTTGCACTAATAAATCTTCTGATTAACGCAGTAGATAAATGATACGGCAAATTGCTCACCAAGCGGAAAGGTTTTTGCTGATTATAAGCAAAACTCAAGGCATCTTGATGTTCAATATGGACGTGCTTTATTGTTGCAAATTGCTGAGTTAAAAATGTTACCAACTGTTGATCGATTTCTAAGGCGATAAGTTGCTCACATTGAAGTGATAATTTGTGCGTTAATGCTCCTTTGCCGGGTCCCACCTCAAGCAATCTATCATTTTTTTGCACTGCCATCACCTGCACAATACGCTGGATAATCTCATCATCTTGTAAAAAATTTTGTGAAAAATGCTTCTTTGCCTTCATTCGCTCAGTAATCTATTTAATACCTGCAAGCTATATAACAAACTACCATTATTTACCTTATCCGTGCCAACAATATCTAAGGCAGTACCGTGATCGACAGAAACCCGTGGGTAAGGTAAACCCAACGTAATATTGGTAGTTTTATGAAAGCCAAGATGCTTGATAATTGGCAAGACTTGATCATGATACATTCCGAAAAAACAATCAAACTTAGGTAGATTTTCGGCGATAAAGGCAGTATCTGCAGAGAACACGCCACTGATTACCCAGCCCTCCTGTTGTTGCAATTTATTTACCAAAGGCTGAATAATTTGTTGCTCCTCTTCACCAATATACCCCCCCTCACCAGCATGCGGATTTAAACCCAACACTGCCACTCTTGGAAACTCCCCCGATTTATCGCTACCAAAGCCATAACGTCCAAGCTGTTTATTGATAATAGTTAATTTTTTTTCTAAAGAATTGGCAGTTATATGTTGAGTTACTTGTGCTAAGGGAATATGAGTGGTCGCCAAGGCAACACATATTTTCTCACAAGCTAATACCATCACGACCTCATCACAATGACTGGCTTTTTGAAAAAATTCCGTATGCCCGCTAAAGTGCTCCTGTGCTGAGGCGTTTTTTAAATAGCGGTTAATAATTCCCTTATGTACTGGCAAGGTTAGTAAAGCATCCACCAAATGATCCACACATAGCCGATGAGCGGTTGATAAAATATCTAATACATAGGGTGCATTTTCTTCCTCCAATTTCCCCATTACAGAGGGCTTTGCAAGAGGAAGCGGATAAACTAATAAATTGCCCTGAGCTTTTGCTTCCTCGGCAAGGGCAGAAAAATGTTCCTTGTTGGAAAGTACCTGCTGATCAACAGGAATGATGGTAACCGAAACGCCCAACTCTTCTGCACGCTGCTCAAGCAAGGCAATATCGCATAGTATAACAAGATCAATCTGCGGAAATTTTTGCTGATGTGTTGATAAACATAGACACAATTCAACCCCCACTCCAGCAGGTTCACCCGCACAAACCGCAACACGCCGATTAAACATAAAAAATTTATGCTCTTGTCCTTGTTTATATATTAATTTGTACTGCCGAACGAGCCCTTAAATTACGTAAAAAATCCTCATATTCTTCCTGCACTTTAAGGTAAGTTAAACGCTGTCGAACATTTTGTCGGATTGACTCTTCAGAAGCATCATAACTCTCTTTATCGACAATGCGATAAAGCAACCACCCTTGGGGCAATAAAACTTTATGCAATGTTTTACTCACAGACTGGGCATTTAATTGTGCTGCCAATAAAGGCTGAATTTCACCGACTTTTAGCCAATCCGTTTTCCCACCACTATTGGCATAATTATCTTTAGAAAATATTTTTGCTAATTCGGCAAAAGAGTTGGGTTTATTCTGCAAATGAGCGTGTATTTCTTGCTCTGCCTTTATTGCCGCTAACTCATCATAAGAGCCCAAAGCAAGTAATATACGCTCAAGTCGATAGCGAAAAGATTGCACCTTTTGCTTATACTGCTTATTAACCAACTGCAATAAAAAATACCCACGCCCAGTTTTAATGGGCTCACTAAGTTGTAATTTTTCTAATTTTGCTACCGCTTTATGAAAAGCATCGGGCATAGAGGAAGCATCTAGCCAAGGCAAATTGACATCATTGAACGCCTCGTTAGAATTGGAATATAAAGCTAACGCCTCATTAAAAGATTGGCCTTCTATAACACTTGCACGAATTTGAAGAATTTTTTTATGTGCTTGATCCCAGCTTTGCTGAATGTTTTTCTCTGGTCTCACTAATAAATTTTTAATCTGATATTCAAAAGGGTCATTAATTTGCTTCTCTCTCTTTAGTACCTCATCTATTTCAGTCTTAGTAATGCGAACACGATTACCAAATAGCTGATTTTGCAAACGTTGTGCGATGACTTGCTGACGAATATTCTCCCTAAAGCTCGAAATACTCAGCCCTTGCTTTTCTACCTGCAGATAAAACTCTTTTAAAGAAAGTTTATTATTTCTTGCGATTAAATCAATACTTGCGTTTAGCTCTCTTTCATTCACTCGAATGCCATTATTCTCTGCACTTTCTTCTTGCAATTTAAGCATTACCATACGATTAATTAAATTTTTACGCAAAATTTCTTCATTCGACACTTTTCCCTTTAAACCCTCTAAGCGTATCTTCCAAGCCTGCTCAAATTCACTCAATAAAATTGGTCTACCATTTACCACAGCCGCAATACCCTCTACCAACACCTCTTTTGAAAACGAGTGCATTGGCAAGGAAAAAAGCGAGACTAATAATGCATACAACAAACTATTTTTAATTCTCATCTTAAATTTATTTAAAGGTTTCGTTATAAAATTGAGATTACTCCAATATTGAGATTACTCTAATGAAAATTTTACCATTAAGGGCAAGCAATCACTACTAATGAATGCTATCTCGCATACTTTAACGACAAAAAAAATCGCTAAGCAAGATAACCTATCCGAAAGAGCCTATGCAAACCTAATGCTCATAGGCGAACATAGCGTTCTCTACGGTGCCTCTGCCGTCGTTGCTGCCACCCAACAACAGCTCACTGCCACCATTAAAATCCGCACTGATTCACAAATTCATATTCTCTCAGAACTTGAAAATTACAGTGCAACAATAAACAACCTCCCACCAAATAAAAAATTACGTTTTGCAATCGCCAGTATTGCCTACGCCATCAAACACCTTAAACTCAAACAAGGCTTTGAACTCTGCTACCAATCCACCATCCCCACCACCATTGGAATGGGCTCATCGGCAGCGGTCGTCGTTGCCACCATCAAAGCCTGCTACCGCCTATCCGCAATACCCATAGATAATCAACAACTCTGGCAACACTGCAAGAACATCATTATTGCCGTACAAGGGCGTGGCTCAGGAGCTGATTTATGTGCCTCTATCTACGGTGGCGTTTGCCTATTTAACACCAAACAAGGATTTATTCGTTACCTCAACTCCCCACTCCTATCAACACACTACTGGCAACTACACTACACTGGCTACAAAGAAACAACCGACAACGTGCTCCTCAAAACAAAACAATTTGAACAACAAAGCCCTGAAACCGTTAAAGCTATCTACCAAAAAATGGCAAACCTTAGCAATCAATTTGTAACACATTTCGAACAAGCAAACCCAATAGCTCTTGGCGAAACGCTCAATAATTACCAAAAACTTATGAAAGCCCTCCAAGTTTCTGATAATACCATAGACTCAATGATTAACAAATTACAACAACACCCCACCATTCTCGGAGCAAAAATCTCAGGCTCTGGATTAGGAGACTGTGTGCTCTCCCTAAGTTCTTCTAATTCTGCCCAAACAATCATACCCGAATATAAGCACTACCCGCTAACACTTTAAAAGTTCTACTTTTTTTGTTATAGGTAGGGTTGTTTTTTTCATTTTTATTTGTTCTTTTCTATTTTGCAACGGTCTCAATTCTTCATTTCCTATGAGGATATAATAAATAAGATATGTAAAACTTTATATACTTATAGAGACCTTTGCATAAAAGTATGGCACAAAAAACGTTTTTACTCTTGGCGAGCTTGCGAGCCTTAGAGTAACAGTGTTTGAACTGCTTGCAGGTAAAAGAAAAAAGATAAAAAATTGTTCTGATTGAGGCGTGAAACGCAGCCAATACGTCCGTCTTCGCAAGTTTCACAACGACAATCAGGGCAATTTTTTGCTTTTTTACTTGTCATATCTTTTATGCAAAGGTCTCTTATACGTAAAAAAATCAATTATTTATCTAAAATAATCGAAACTATAAATTAAAATGATTCTAAATACGCCGCTCACTCATCGGCCAGTTGTAGAAAAAGCAGAATCCTTTTGCCCTTCAAATATTGCTCTATGCAAATATTGGGGAAAAAGAGATCAGACTCTTAACTTACCAAACAACTCAAGTCTAAGCATTTCTCTTGGCAAATTCGGCACTCGTACCAGTGTAAGTGAGGGAGTTAGTGATATGTTGGTGATAGATGGTAAGCGAATTACAATCAAAAAACCTGAACATATTCGTCTATTTAAATGGATTGACGTTATTTTAGGATCGGAAAGACCGCATTTGTATATCAATACTTTTAGCAACATTCCAACAGGAGCTGGGGTAGCCTCCTCTGCCTCATCTTTTAGCTCAATCTTAAAGGCAATGAATGCTTTTTTTGGTTGGAACCTAAAGAATTCATTGCTCTCTCATTTTGCACGTCTTGGTAGTTGCAGTGCCGCTCGCTCATTACACCGCGGATTTGTTCATCTCGAAGCGGGTTCTTCGCCAAATGGGGAGGACTTTCACGTAATGCCCCTGTCAGAAAAATGGAATGAATTTAGAATCGCTATTTACTATATTAATATAAAACCAAAGCCGGTTTCTTCCCGTGAAGGGATGAACTTAACCACGGCGACCTCACCCATTTACCAAGGTTGGGTAGAATACGCTGAACAATCATGCAAAGAAATGATAAAAGCAATTAGAGCCAAAGACTTTTCAACCCTTGGGGGAATGGTCGAGCGCAACAGCCTAATGATGCACGGCACAATGATGGGCTGCAATCCACCGCTAATTTACTTGCTTCCAGAATCCTTAGAAGCTCTGCAACAAATTCGTGCAGCACGAGAACAAGGCATTGAAGTTTATGCAACCCTCGATGCTGGTCCTAATATCAAACTTTTGTTCTTAGAAAAAGATGAAAAGGCAGTTAAACAACTATTCCCCGAAGCAGACGTTATTGCACCTTTTTTATCTCCATTCTAATAACAAAATTAGTATATAAACCTCGTTTTTTCCAAACTCTCACTAAAAACTAAAATGCACCACAACAATACAGACTCCCTAACAGCCACAGTACTTAAAGAAGTTCTCAAAGAAACAAAATCTCTCCATCGCTGGCGTTTATTTGGCCGTTTTATATGGTTTTTGATTATTATTATGATTATTTTCTTAGTTGCAGGAGCGTCGGAAAATAAAGAAAAAGACAGTTTATCACCACACATTGCCGTTGTTTCCTTACATGGAGTTATTTCTCAAGGCTCAGATGCCAGCGTTGAAAACTTCATTCCACTGCTTGAAAAAGCCTTTAAAGAAAAAAATGCAAAAACGATTTTTATCGATGCAAACAGTCCAGGCGGTTCACCTGTGCAATCAGCAATTATTAATGACGCTATTGCCCGCCTAAAAATTAAATACCCCAAACCGGTGGTTGCTGTTATATCAGATTTATGTGCCTCGGGCTGTTATTATGCTATTGCCGGTGTTGATAAAATAATTTCCCATCAAGCCAGCATTGTTGGCTCAATCGGTGTTCGCTTAGAAAGTTTTGATTTACGTGGCTTAATGGAAAAAATAGGGGTTAAACAGCGCCTCCTAACGGCTGGGGAAAATAAAGCCATCATTAACCCGTTTGGCGAACTCACACAGCAAAATAAACAACATTTACAAGACCTAATCGACAAATCACACGCAGAATTTATCACTGCTGTTGAAAGAGGTCGAGGAAGCAAATTAGATGAAACAAACCCAGATCTTTTTTCTGGGCTTGTTTGGATAGGGACCGACAGTGTTGATTTAGGGCTTGTCGATGAATTAAGTGATATATACAATGAAGCTGAAAACTACGACACCTCCAAATTAGTGCGTTACGAAAAAGAACAAACTTTTTACGAACAACTTCTTAATGCAATAAGTGGTTTTGGGCTTCAAACCTACTCATCTATCCAAGCAAAATATCAATAAAGGCTAAGGGCTTCCTTTATGGCATCAGAGTCTAAGGTTATTGTTGGACTTTCAGGTGGTGTGGACTCCTCACTCTCAGCCTGGTTACTACAACAACAAGGCTACCTTGTCGAAGGTTTTTTTATGAAAAACTGGGAAGATGACTCTGCCGAATGCCCGGCAACTCAAGATTTACTTGATGTGATGAAAATCTGCGACCACCTTAATATCCATCTACACGCAGAAAATTTTTCACAAGACTATGCCGATCGGGTATTCAAAAATTTTATTGAAGAATACGAACAAGGACGCACACCAAATCCAGATATTCTCTGCAATCGAGAAATAAAATTTGATGTTCTACTGCAAAAAGCCCAACAACTTGGAGCGGATTTTTTTGCCACCGGACACTATGCCAAACTGACTCACTCCAACACCCAAAATAGCTCAACGACAGAGCTTCACCGCGCTGCTGATGAAAATAAAGACCAAAGTTATTTCCTCTATGCTCTATCACAAAAACAATTAGCAAACACCCTCTTCCCACTTGAAGACTGGCACAAACCACAAGTACGAAAAAAAGCCCGAGAACTTGGTCTGATTACCCATAATAAAAAAGACAGCACCGGCATCTGTTTTATCGGAAATAAAAAATTTCAAACGTTTTTTAAAGACTACACTCACACCAAAAAAGGAGAGATTATTGACCCCAACAATAAGGTGCTTGGCACTCATATGGGCGTCGCCTTTTACACCATCGGACAACGCAAAGGACTTGGCATAGGCGGACAAAAAAACGGCTCCCAAGAACCCTGGTATGTATGCGAGAAAAACGTTAAAACCAACCAACTACGAATCGCCCAAGGAGAAAACCATCCCCTCCTCAACCACCATCACCTAAGTGCACACCAACTCAACTGGATTAATCAACCGCCTTGCCCAACAAATAAATCAATAACCGCAAGAATCCGCCACCGACAACCCCTACAACCCCTACAAATCATCGAATTAAGCACCACCAAGGACACTCTCAGCGTACGCTTTCAAGCCCCCCAATTCGCCATTGCTGCTGGACAATCCATCGTCCTATACCAAGGCACCCAATGCCTCGGTGGCGGAATTATCAAAGAACGCTGGTAGAATGGTTAGTGGTAAAAATAATCCACAGATTACGCAGATGAACACAGATAAAAATATTAAAAACACAACAATAATCTGCGAATTGTGAGCGAGCCCCCCGTTTGTCATCCTGAGACTTGTCTCAGGATCTCAGGAGCCAGCCTTCCATAGAACAAAGAGATTATGAGGGCAAGCCTCAGAATGACAGGGAACAATTAACCATTAACAACTAACAATTGTTGTCTCGGTTGTTGGTATAAGGTTGATAAGAGGTTTAGTCGTTAGAATAATACCACACATCGTTTTTGAGATTCCTGGAATCCGCCGAGGAAGCACCGTCATCCCCACCGATTACCCAAACTCTATTATTAAATACTGCGGATGAATGTGCTCGTCGAGCCGTGAATTTTACTGTAGCCGTAATTGTAGTCCAAGTGGCACCATTGGTAGAGTTCCATACCTCGTTGTTGTTAGTACCAATGTGAGCACGACCTTTTCTACCACCAATGACCCATATTCTCTTATCAAATACTACAGATGAATGATCATATCGAACAGAGAAATCTGCTGAGTCCGTCGCTGTAGTCCAAGTAACCCCATCAGTCGAACTCCATACGTCGTTTTTTGCTTCACCATCCTTATCCTTTCCACCAATCACCCACATTTTACCATTATGAACCACACTTGTATGATCATATCGAGCAAGGAAATCTGCCGAATCCGTCGCTGTAGTCCAAGTAACCCCATCAGTCGAGCTCCATACGTCTTTTAGGGCTGATGAGTTGAATCCACCAATTACCCACATTTTCGTACTTTCACCATCATTAAATACCACGGATGAGTGATCAGCTCGAGCCAGGAATCCATCCTCATCATTACACTTAACCTGAGTCCAAGTGACACCATCGGTAGAATTCCATACGTCGTTTGTCTCATCGTTGCTATCGAGGTATCCACCAATTACCCACATTTTACCATTATGAACCACGCTTGTATGTCTTGTTCGACCGGAGAGTCTTGACGAGCTCGGCGCGCTCTCCTTAATCCAAAAGGCACCATCGGTATAGCTCCATACATCGAGTAGACCATTCGAAAATCTATCAGACCCAGCAATAACCCATAGTTTATTACCAAAGCTCAGGGATGTCTGATCCTGTCGAGATTCGAAGTCGTCCGAGGAAGTAGGCAATTGAGTCCATCTCGGGGGTAAACTGAAAGTTCTTGTAGTAACCGGTAAGGAAAAATCAGAGCAAGCATCACCAGTTTGACAGGCTTTCATCCAGTAGTAATAAAGGGTCTTGGGCTCAAGCCCAGTGTCGGCATAAGAGGAAAGGCTTGAGCTGAAAATTTTACTACGGTCTGAGGCATCGCTATTTTTTCCACGATAAATTTCATACTTTGTAGCACCTGTAACTGCAATCCATGATACCGTGATTTGCGAAGTGCTATCAACGCTTAAGCTAATATTTTGTGGTGCATTTAGCAGCGTAGTGGCTGAGCTGACTTGGGAGAAATCAGAGCAAGTGCCTTGTGCATTGCAGGCTTTTATCCAGTAGTAGTAGGTGGTGTTGGAGTTAAGCCCAGTGTCGATATAAGGGCTGGAGGTGGTGCTGGAAATTTTATTACTTTCTGAGCGATTGTTATTTGTTCCACGGTAAATTTCATAGTGCTTAGTGTCCGCAATTCTGTCCCATAATATCGTAATTTGCGAGGTGCTATTAACGTCTAAGTTAATATTTTGTGGTGCATTTAGCAGCGTGGTGGCTGAGCTGGCTGGGGAGAAATCAGAGCAAGTGCCTTGTGCATTGCAGGCTTTTATCCAGTAGTAATAGGTGGTGTTGGGGGTAAGCCCAGTGTTGATATAAGGACCGGAGGTGGGGCTGGAAATTTCACTACGGTCTGAGGCATCGCTATTTTTTCCACGATAAATTTCATACTTTTTAGCACCTGTAACTGCACTCCACGATACCGTAATTTGGGAGGCACTATCAACGTTTAAGCTAATATTTTGTGGTGCATTTAGCAGCGTGGTGGCCGAGCTGGCTGGGGAGAAATCAGAGCAAGTGCCTTGCACATTGCAGACTTTTATCCAGTAGTAGTAAGTGGTGTTGGAGTTAAGCCCAGTGTCGATATCAGGGCTGGAGGTGGGGCTGGAAATTTTATTACTTTCTGAGCGATTGTTATTTGTTCCACGGTAAATTTCATAG
>CAKMZV010000002.1:11536-79055 GCA_929200535.1 uncultured Gammaproteobacteria bacterium | reverse complement strand
GGAAATTTTATTACTTTCTGAGCGATTGTTATTTGTTCCACGGTAAATTTCATAGCGGTTCGTTCCTGCGATATCCCACGATACCGTAATTTGGGAGGCGCTATCAACGTTTAAGTTAATATTTTGTGGGGTATTTAGCAGCGTGGTGGCTGAGCTGGCTAGGGAGAATTCAGAACAAGTGCCATCAGTTTGACAGGCTTTTATCCAGTAGTAATAGGTGGTGTTAGGGGTAAGCCCAGAGTCGATCTCAGAAAAGGCGGTCGAGCTGGAAATTTTACTACGGTCTGAGGCATCGCTTTTTGTTCCACGGTAAATTTCATAGTGCTTAGTGTCCGCAATTCTGTCCCATAATATCGTAATTTGCGAGGTGCTATTAACGTCTAAGTTAATATTTTGTGGGGTGCCCGTTGCTAATTTAGTGGTTTTTGATGTTGCCGAGGAGAAAGCTGAGCAGATATTATTATTGCAGGCTTTTATCCAGTAGTAATAGGTGGTGTTGGGGTTAAGCCCAGTGTCGATATAAGGGCTGGAGGTGGGGCTGGAAATTTCACTACGGTCTGAAGCATCGCTTTTTGTTCCACGATAAATTTCATAGCGGTCTGCTTGTATCACTGTGTCCCATAATACCGTGATTTGCGAGGTGCTATTAATGTTTGATCTTATATTCTTTGGAGCGTCTAATTCTATCTGAGTTTTTGCAGATTCAACTGAGGAAAACTCAGAACAGTCATTTTGTGCATTACAGGCTTTTATCCAGTAGTAGTAGGGGGTGTTGGAGTTAAGCCCAGTGTCGGCATAAGAAGTGGGGGTCAAGCTGGAAATTTTACTACGGTCTGAGGCATCGCTATTTTTTCCACGATAAATTTCATACTTTGTAGCATCTGTAACGGCACTCCATGATACCGTGATTTGCGAAGCACTTTCAACGCTTAAGCTAATGTTTTTTGGCGTTTGTATAGAACTTGGTTGAGGTGCTGAAGCTGGCTTATTATCACTGTCACCACCACATGCAATGAGAAGAGGTATTAAAAAAGCAATTAGGAGAGATTTGAAAAATCGGGCAGGCAGGGGTAACGTAGGCAATAAGTTCATGTTTTTTCTAATAAATATTTAAAAAGGTCTTCTTTAAATTATATTATGTAAGAGCTTTTTATAATCGTAATGCAAAAAAAAAAGATAAAAAAATCAAATCATTCTGATTGAGGGTGCAGTCTTTGACTCAATAGTGAACTTCTACAAGCATAACTTTTATTTTATAACGCCTTTAGCTTCTATAGTAATGGAGTGAATAGCACTATTATCGAGATGCCCATTACCTTGTTTAACCACTTCTTCTATTTTTTTCTGTGATAGTTGCGTTGCTAAGGATTCAACGCCGTAATGCTTGCAGGCTTGTTCGACAATGTGCATATCTTTAAGGTGTAGTGCCGCTTGAAAACCGGGCTTGTAATCTTTTTCTAACATTTTCAATCCGTGAATTTCAAGGACTCGACTATTGGCGTAGCCGCCAAGTAGTGCCTCTCGTACTTTATGTCCATCAACTCCGATTTTTTGTGCATAATGCAGGGTTTCAGAAACCGCATTAAGCGATTGAGCAATTAACATTTGGTTGCAACTTTTGCATGCTTGCCCGGCGGATTTATCGCCTATATGGACGATTTGCTTGCCCATCGCTTTAAAAATTGGCATTGCTTGTTGTACATCTGCTTTATCTCCTCCAATCATTATGGAGAGTGTGCCAGCCTTAGCTCCTATATCACCACCGGAAACAGGGGCATCTAACATCCGCACTCCTTGAGTTTCTAATTTTTCAGCAATAATCAGTGATTCCACCGGGCTGATTGTGCTCATATCAATGACTAAGGTGTTTTTTGCTAAGCCTAAAGCTGCCCCATTTTGACCAAATAATACTTCCTTAACTTCTGGGCTATTGGGTACGATGGTAATCAATACTTCCACTTGCTTGCCAACGGCTTGGGGAGTTTGTGCCCATTCGCCACCACTTTGAATAAATTCTTCACATTTTTGTGGGTTTCTCGCATAGCCAATGACTCGGAAGCCTGCTTTTAATAAATTAAGTGCCATTGGTAGGCCCATAATTCCTAAGCCAATAAAACCGATTGTTGTTTTGTTTTTCATAATTTATTTAAGTGTTTTTGAAATTCATCATAAGTAAGGATTTCGCTCCCCAATAATTGCAAATGTTCAGAGGGAACTTGTGCATCCACTAATGTAAATCCCCGCTCTTTAAGATAGTTCATCATACCATAAAAAGCCATTTTAGAGCCCCCACTACGACGACTAAACATTGATTCAGCAAAAAATAGAGGGAATATTGCTACCCCATATAATCCACCAATAAGCTCTCCTTTTTGAAGAATCTCAAAAGAAAAACTTTTACCTCGTTTTCTAAGCTCTAATAGTGCTTCCTTAAGTTTGTCCGTAATCCATGTCTCTTCACGGTCGGCACAGCCTTCAATAACTGCTGAAAAATGTTGATTGATGCTGAATTCTATGTCTTTATTTTGATAGCTTTTGACTACTCTCTTAAGCGAGCGAGGCGCTTTCCAAGATTGCACTCTAAATACTGGTCGCTTAGGTGGAAAAAACCAAAATACCATTTGTTGCTTATTTTCTCCGCTCCAAGGAAAAATACCAAGGGGGTATGCTTTTTCTAATAGTTCAACATTAAATGTTTTGTAGTCTGAAGCACAAAGTAGCCCTTCGGCTTTTGAATCATCTAAGGCAAGGTGTGTTGGAGGAAATTCTTCATAGATAGAATCATCCAAAAAGCAATAAAACATTTATAGGCTAAGGGGTGTCCTTTGTGAATGTCGTAAGGGTTTAAGCATCATAGTCCGTCTGTTTGGTCTGTGTGTTGGTGCACCCATTGTTCAAAGTCTGAAAGCAATGCTTCTTTTTCAGGCTCAAGGTCTGTTTTTTTAAGCTCTGCTATTTCTTGTTGGCATTGTTGTAAGCTGTAGTTGGTTGCGTTGCCCGTTTTATGTTCTTCTTGGCAATATTTATTCCAGGTGTTTTGCTCTTCTTGGTTTAATGTTTGAGGGGCGTTTCTAGCACGAACTCTAAAGAGAATTTTTTGTAGTTCAGAATTATCAAAGTCAAAAGTGAATAATTCCCTATTTTCCAGTATATGGTGGTGAAATTGCGTGAGTAGACGCTTATCTTTGCGAGAAAGAAAGTTGTTATAAAGCGATAAATCAACATCTATTTTGCTTTCGTTTTCAAAAATCGAGGAGTCGTATAGTTCGACTAATTTATTCCTAATGGTATCGAAGTTTTTAAGCAATAATTGATAGTTTTTATCGCACTGTTCTTGATTGTGCTGGATTTTGTGCCAACAATCCGCTTTTTTTAGTACTGAAAGCGGGGCTATTGCTGGAACTTTCTTGAGGCGAATGCTACAAATTCGCAGCCTTTGTTGGTTTTTTTGAGCAAGTTGCTCGTTGCTACTAAATACTCGTTGGCGGATTTGTTCTACCGAAAGATCTAAAATTTCTTGAGGGTTTTGCTTAATGCCAAACGCAATAATTTCGTTTTTATAGGTTGGGTGAAAGGCAATAGGAACAATAATTTCTGCACGGTTTTGTTGATCAGAAATCATACCAGAAATATGCACCAGCATAGGCGGCGGTGCTGTTTGGATGTGGTAATCTGCGTTTTGTTCTAAGCGAAATAGTTTCAGCTGTTTGCTTTTAGTACGATGGGAGAAAAAAAAGTCGTATAGCTTGGGTTGCTTGGTTTGTAAAAGTTTCGCCATTGCAATGGTGGCATAAACGTCTGAAAGGGCATTATGGGCTTGTTTTTGGTCAATTTGGTTTGCCTTAGCAAGAATTTCTAACCTAAAAGATGTTGCATTATTTTCATTTTTTTGCCAGTAAATGCCCTCTGGTCTGAGAGCATGGCAGGCTCGAACCGTATCAATAATGTCCCAGCGGTTTTCTTCTTGATAGTCAATAGCGTAAGCATCAAGAGCACTTCTAAACCATGAAAAACGAAGCACTTCATTGTCAAAACGTGTGTTGTTATACCCACAGATAACCGTGTTAGGTTGTTGCATCACTTGCTGGATACGTTGCAACATCTCTAATTCACTAAGGGTGTTTTGTGGTGGAAGCTTTGAAGGCAGTAGTTGGTGAACTAAAACCGCATTAGGGCTTGGAATACAGTCTTTTGCTGGGGCACAATAGTAAACAATTGGATCCGCGATGGGGTTAAAATCTAAATCCGTTTTGATTGCTGCAAACTGAGCAATGCGCGCGGAGCGTACGTTGCTGTTCCAAGTTTCTAAATCGTACCAAAGAAGTGAGGTCATTTTTTATGTTTTACTTAAATTGCTTTTTTTATATTATGACACAAACTACACAGAGTAGATTAATTTGTTGAGATTTTCACTTAGAGGATTAGACGAGACCGTTGCAAAATGCAAGGAAGCGAAAGAAAAAAGAGAAATTTTTTACTTTTTTCTCGTTTTTTTACATTTTGCAACGGTCTCTAGATTATAATTCATCGGTTAAGGCATTATTTTTAGTTTTTTGCCTGTCCTTGCTCCACCAATAATTTATCGAGTCGTTTATTGGGGGGCTTTTAATAAACCATAAGGAAATAAATAGGAGTAAAAACGTTCATGAGACATTATGAAATCGTATTCTTGGTTGTTCCAAACCGAGGAGAGCAAGTTTCTTCAATGATTGAAAAATATACACAGCTTGTTGAAGAAGATGGAGGAAAGGTTCATCGTTTAGAGGAGTGGGGTCGTAGAGAGCTTGCTTACCCAATTCAAAATTATAATCAGGCTTACTATGTTTTGATGAACATAGAAAGTTCCTTAGAGGCTTTACGTCAAATAGAAAAAGCATTTCGTTTTAGCGATCATATCTTGCGGAATCTTGTCATTAAGAAAGATGCGGCAGAAACAGAGCCTTCTTTTGTGTTGTTAGAGAAAAAAGAGGCTACAGAGAGCGAAAAGCCTGTTGCTACACCCGCTAAGGAGACCCCTGTTAACGAAAGTGCCACACCAAAAAAACCTAAGGAATAGGTTTTCTTTGCAATAAGCACACCATAACTAAGCTATTTCTATTTTTATAGCATTAAACAAAAATTAATACTTATGAAAAACAAACAAAATAATCGTCGTAAACACAATAATTTCCGCAATCGTATCCCCGAGCCCCCAAGGGCAACAGATAGCAATATAGATTACAAGAATATATCTTTGCTCAAGGGTTACACTTCTGAAACAGGTGGCATTTTATGTGGAAGAATGACAAAAATCACAGCAAAAAAACAGCGTCAAATCTCCGCCGCTATAAAAAGAGCGCGCTATTTAGCGTTATTGCCTTATAGTCATAGACATATGTCTTAACCCTATCCATCTATTTTTCAGTTGTTTGTGAGAAAAAAGAAGAGCCTAACTCTGCGAAAAGAGAAGAATGAATCACCTATTACATCCATATAGTCTCTAAAAAATGGGAAAACTTTATTTAAAAAACCCAGTTATTGCACATCTGTTAGTTGTAATTTTTAGCCTTTTAGGGGCTGCTTTTCAGCCCTTATTTGTCTTTGTGGGTGGCGGATTGGCTTTGTTTTCTCTATTGCAGTCTTATAAACAGGTGTTGTCGTTATTTCTTGTATCGACACTGACTCTTTGGTTGGTGTTTTACTTTTTTGAGGGGCAAGAAAGCTCTCACTCGTGGGTTTGGTTAGTTGCTTTTTACTATGTCCCATTGATTTTAGGTTCTCTGATTTTAGGTCAAACCTCCAACCAGGCTCTTTCGGTTTTTTTTCTTGCCATATTAGCAATAATGGTTGTCTTGGTTTTGACCGTCTGGGGAGACCCGTATCTGCTGGAGCTAAAAAACATATTGCAGTTAGCTTTTGAACAAACCAACACTCCAGTTAGACAAGAGGCGTTAAAAGCCATGGTTGATGCCATTGTTCCAGCTTTAGGGGTTTCAGTTTTTATATCTTTGACGGGGTCTTTGTTTTTGGGGCGATATTGGCAAAGTTGTGTTTATAAACCAAAGGGCTTTGGGGAGGAGTTTCGCCAGTTTCAATTAGGGAAAACGTTAAATTTGGTTTTGTTAGGAATAATGGTTTTAGCCTTTTTGGGTTTTGAGTTTGCCGAACAAAGCTTTGTCGTGGTTTGTTTGTTGTTAAGCCTACAAGGGCTTTCCTTAGTACACTTTTTTTATCAGAAAAAACAGTGGCACAGAGCGGTTATCATCGTTTTTTATTTAATGTTGTTTATTGTTTTACCGTTGATATTTGTTTGGGGTTGGCTTTTTTTGGTTTCTTTATTAATTATTTCAGCCATTATAGATGGTTGGTTTAATTTGCGCTATCGATTCGAAGTGCAAGCTGAATAACATACTCTATATTCATTCCCATAATGGATGTAGGTAGTTTGAGTTTAATTATTATAAATTTAAGAGGAAAATGAACGTAATACTATTAGAAAAACTTCCTAATCTCGGAGAGATTGGCACTGTGGTTAAAGTTAAGGCTGGTTATGCTAGAAATTATTTATTACCAACGCATAAGGCTCAAGTTGCCACGCCAGAAAATATTAAAGAAGCACAAGATCGAAATGCTGAGCTTCTAAAAAGTGCGGAACAAAAGCTGAAGCAAGCACAAACGCTGGCTAAAAAATTATCCAAATTGTCCATTGAAATTCTCGCTGCGGCAGATGATGAGGGGCATCTTTATGGATCTGTTGGAATTAAGGAAATTGTTGACTTTCTAGTCGCAAATGATTTTGCACTTGAAAAGAAAAATGTCGCCTTAGCTGAGGGTGCGTTTAAAACTGTCGGTATCCACCAAGCCCAGATTCTTCTTCACCCAGAAGTAAACATTGTCGTAAATATCAATATAACAAAGGAAAAGGCGGAAAGCTCCTCTTAAGTTCTTTTTTTGATGTCTCCTGAAGATCAACTACAGCCCAACTCGATTGAATCAGAACAGGCGGTTCTGGGTGGACTATTGGTTGGTACTACTGACGAAAATTCCTTAGATGAGGTTTTTGAAAAGTTAAAGGCTAAAGATTTTTATCGCCAAGATCATCAAAAAATTTATGAGGCAATTGGTGCTTTACACCAGAAAGGCTCAACAATCGATGTTTTAACCGTTGGAGAGCATCTAAAACGCACAAAATTAGACAAAGAGACGGGAGGCACCTCTTACCTTGGGGAATTAGCTTCTAACGCCCCTGTCGCCATAAATTCGTTAGTTTATGCGAATCTCGTGCGGGAGAGGGCGGTTCACCGCTCACTGATGGAGGTTGGCTCTCAAATTGGACGATTGGGGTCTGATCCACAAGCCCGTAATATCGCTGAACTAATCGAAGAGGCAGAAAAAACATTATTTGAGTTGTCACAACAACAATCCCACAAAAAAACATTCTCTGCCATTGCTCCACTATTAGAGAAAATAACTTTAAAAGTGGATAATTTGTCAAATATAGATTCCTACATAACGGGGTTTGCCACGGGTTATAGTCGTTTTGACGATATTACAAGTGGATTACAAAGAGGTGATTTGATTATTATTGCTGGGCGTCCATCAATGGGGAAAACAACTCTTGCTGTCAATATCGCTGAATATGTTGCTAATCATAATGGTGATTATTTACACACAGAAAAATATGGAGAACAAAAGTGTGTTGTCGGGGTTTTTAGTATGGAAATGGGGGCAGACCAGTTGGTAATGCGGATACTTTCAGCAAAAGGAAGTATCCCATTAAAAAATATTCGCACTGGAAAAATAAGCAACGAAGAATGGGAGTCCCTTTTGAGCTCGGGAGCACAATTAAAGGAAAAATCAAACATTTTTATTGATGATAGCAGCGGCATCTCGGTCCACACATTAAGGGGGCGAGCCCGACGCTTAAAAAAAGACAACCCCACATTAGGCTTAATTGTTATTGATTATTTACAGCTTCTTAATATCGATCGTCGTCTTGATAATAGAACTGCGGAAGTTACTGAAATATCTCGCATTTTAAAAGAGATGGCTCGCGAATTAGACGTCCCCGTGATTGTTTTATCGCAACTTAACCGTATGGTTGAGAATCGCAAAGATCGTCGTCCGATGATGTCCGATTTACGCGAATCTGGGTCAATAGAGCAGGATGCAGACATTGTCTTATTTATTCATCGTCCAGAAGTTTATGAGCCTGAAAATGAAAACCTTAAAGGGCGAGCGGAAGCCTTTCTTTCTAAACATAGAAATGGCGAAACGGGCATAATAAAGCTTAACTTTGAAGGTCAATACTCTCGTTTTAGCAACCCTTTTAGGGATGACAGCCTCGATTCTGATTTAGAAACCCAAGCTATTCCAATAGAATAAAAATTAAAGTGGCTTCTTTTCTTCAAGCCTGTGTGCGAGTTCACACAAAAAACATCATTCACAATCTACAGATTGCTCGCCAACAAGCTCCCCAAGCTCGTGTGCTTGCCATTGTTAAAGCGGAGCTTTATGGGCACCGCATTAATCAGGTTGTTGAAACAATTGAGAAAAATCTTCTTGATGATGATGTTTTAGGTGTTACGGATTTACCAAGTGCCGAAAAACTAAGATCGTTATTTAAGCACCGTCGGTTGCTTTTGTTGCATGGGGTGTTTAATCAACAAGAGCTAACGAGTTGTATTAACAATAATATCGAAATGGTGGTACATTGTCCCAATCAAATTGATTTACTCTCTTCCCTCCCTCAAAAATCTCTTCCACTCTTATGGTTAAAAGTCGATAGCGGTATGGGGCGATTGGGGTTTAGTTCTCTTCAGGTTGAATCGCTCATCGATAAAATTAAGGCTCTTAAACCCCATTGTTTAATGTCTCACTTTGCATGTGCGGATGAGCCGCTTAGCCCGTTAAATGAAAAACAAAAAAAGAGCTTTGCCTCATTTAAAAAACGCCTTTCAAAAATTCCTTATAGTAGCCTCGCCAACTCTGCCGCCATTCTACATCAATTAACCCCGATGGATTCGGATTCTACGCAATATATTCGCCCTGGAATTATGCTATATGGAGGTTTTCCCAATAATATGTCACAAAAAAACAGCATCATAAACACTCTTCTTCCAACAATGTCCTTTGAGGCTCCCGTTATATCCCTAAAAAAAGCCCATAAAGGAATGACAGTGGGTTATGGGGCTGATTGGGTGGCTCCTGAAGATGGGTATATTGCTACGCTCAAAGCTGGCTATGCAGACGGATACCCCAGAGCCTTGGGAGATAAGGCACAAGTGTTTTTTGAAGGTCAATATTATCCGGTTGTTGGACGTGTTTCTATGGACTTGATGGCAATCTATCTTCACCCGAGCTCCTATCAGCCAAACGCCTTTCCAAAAATAAAAATCGGCGATAGAGTTGAACTTTGGGGGAAAAATCTTGATATCCGTCAGGTTGCAGAAAAAGCCGACACGATTGCCTATGAATTATTAACTCAAATTGCCGATCGGGTACCTCGTTTCTGTGATGATTAACAATAAATTAAACCCGTCTGTGTTTTATAATTAAAAAGTCCCTATTACTATACTAAACAACCTCTATGAATAAATATTCCGATACTCTTAATCTTCCAAAAACCTCTTTTCCTATGAGAGCCAGCCTGGCTTCGCGCGAGCCTGAGCTTTTTGAAAACTGGAAAAAACAAAATATTTATCAGACCATTCAGGAGGATGTAAAAACAAACCCCCGTCCATCTACTTTTGTTTTACACGATGGTCCACCTTATGCTAATGGGAAGATTCATATTGGGCATGCTGTCAATAAAATCCTAAAAGACATCATCATTAAGTCTCGCTTAATGGACAATCAAGCAATTAACTACATTCCTGGTTGGGATTGTCATGGTTTGCCTATTGAAATGCAAATAGAAAAAAAACACGGTAAGGTCGGTGGAAAGTACAACGCTTCGGAGTTTCGTCAACACTGTCGAGATTTTGCTGAACAACAAATTAATCAACAAAAAGAAGACTTTCTTCGCCTTGGTATCATCGGTGATTGGGTTTCCCCCTATAAAACAAAGGACTTTTATGTTGAGGCAAACGAGGTTCTTGCATTAAAAAAACTCTACCAAAAAGGCTTTATCCGAAGTGGGCTAAAACCAGTGCATTGGAGCACGGGATGTGAGTCTGCCCTTGCGGAGGCAGAGATAGAATATCACGAAAAAACATCCTTAGCAATTGATGTCGCTTATCCCACAAAAAACACGGAAAAGCTTTGTGCTCTTTTTGAGGTTGAAGAATCTACGCTTGATTCTATGGAGGTAGAAGCGGTTATCTGGACAACAACACCCTGGACCCTTCCTGCCAGTCAGGCAATCTCTGTTCACCCAGACTATGAGTACGCACTTGTGGGCATTGAGGCAGATAACAAAAAAAGGGCAATGCTTATTGCCAAAGAATTAATAGAGGAGTGTGCAAAACGCTATAAAGCATCGTTTAAGGTCTTATCAACAACCGTCGGAAAAAAACTTGAAGGCTTGCTTTTTTCTCACCCTTTCTATGAAAGAGACATACCCATCGTTCTCGGAGACCATGTAACTTTAGATTCAGGAACGGGCTGTGTACATACCGCTCCCGCACACGGTCCAGAGGATTTTGTTGTTGGATTAAAGTATCAATTAGATTCCTCTTGTCCCGTCAATGAAAAGGGGTGTTTTTATGAAGACCTCCCCCTCTTTGGAGGAATGTTTGTCGGTAAAGCCGAAAAGTTGATTGTTGACAAATTAACTGAAACCAACCGCCTACTCGCTTGTGAAAAGTTTAAACACAGCTATCCTCACTGTTGGCGCACCAAAACACCACTTATTTTTCGTGCGACGACCCAGTGGTTTATTAACTTGAAAAACATTTCTGAGGATGCGTTAAACGCCTTAGAAGAGGTTGCGTTTTTCCCCCAATCTGGAAAAGAAAGAATGAAGGGAATGTTAAATAACCGACCCGACTGGTGTATTTCTCGCCAACGGTTTTGGGGCGTTCCAATTCCTTTTATCACACATAAAAAAACAGGGGAAATGCACCCGAATATTCTGCAAATTATAGACGAGGTAGCCCTTAAAATTAAAGAAAAGGGTGCTGACGCTTGGTTTGATTTGAGCCTTGAGGAATTGGTTGGGGAAGCCGATTCTCAAAATTATGAAAAGTGCAACGATGTACTCGATGTCTGGTTTGATTCTGGAATGACTCACGCCACACTTGACAGAAAAGAAGAGGGATTAACCTTTCCTGCAGACCTTTATCTTGAGGGCTCGGATCAACATCGAGGGTGGTTTCAGTCTGCTCTACTAACGGGCATCGCTCTTAATGGTGCACCCCCTTACAAGGCCGTCCTAACCCACGGCTTTACCGTTGACCAACACGGTAAAAAAATGTCTAAATCAGAGGGCAATATTGTTGAACCACAAAAAGTATGTCAAACTCTTGGCGCCGATATTTTGCGCTTATGGATTGCTTCCAGCGATTACCGACAAGAAATGTCTGTTTCAGATGAAATCTTTAAGCGAGTGGGTGATTCCTATCGTCGAATCCGAAATACCGTTCGCTATTTCCTCGGAAACCTTGAGGACTTTAACTATCAAGAAAATGGGGTGGACTTTTCTCAACAATTAAGCCTTGATCGTTGGGCAATAAATCAAGCTCGACGATTACAAGAAGAGATTATTATTGCCTATAAGGACTACGAATTTCATACTATTTGTAAAAAAATTCAACATTTTTGTGCGGTTGAGATGGGTGCTTTTTATTTGGACATTCTTAAAGATCGCTTATACACCTGCCAAACAAATAGCCTGCCAAGACGTTCCGCCCAAACATCTCTTTATCACCTTTGTCAGGCAATTGTTCGTTGGCTGTGTCCAATCCTTTCGTTCACCAGTGAGGAAATATGGCAACACATAGGGGAGAACAAAAAAAGCATTCTATTACAAACTTGGTATTCAGGCTTAAGCACTCTTCCAGAAAAAGAAACGCTCAATGTTGGTTATTGGAAAACCCTCCAAGAGATAAAGTCTCTTGTTGATAAAAAATTAGAAACCTTGCGTAACGATAGAAAAATTGGAGGTTCTTTAGACGCTCAAATTACTCTTTATGCAAGCCCTGCTCTCGCTCAAAACCTGCTTTTGTTAGGCGATGAACTCCGGTTTGTTTTTATCACCTCGTATGCCGAAATTAAAAAAATCGAAGAGGCGCCCAAAGGATTAGAGGAAAGCATGGAGGGGTTAAAGATTTTAGCAGAGACGTGTCCTTTTAAGCGTTGTGAGCGTAGTTGGCACCGTCGTGCCGATGTCGGCAGCAACCCGAAACACCCAGACCTTGATTCACGCTCCATTCTGAATGTTTATGGGAATGGAGAACTTCGTCAATTTGTTTAAAAAAAGAACAATGAAAAACTCGCTTACATCAAACAAAGACCCTCGTACAGGCTGGCAGCTTTTACCCCTGGTGCTTGTTTTGATCATCCTTGACCAAAGCAGCAAGTCTCTTGTCGGCTTTTTGTTTAGTGAAGGCGGGGGCGTTTATGTAAACTCTATCTTCAACATTCGACTAATTTTCAATCATGGTGCTGCCTTTAGTTTTCTTTCCGATGCCGGAGGGTGGCAAAGACCTTTTTTTATTTTTCTATCTTCTGTCATCAGCTTGGGAATTTTCATCTGGTTGCTTACAATAAATGTAAGAAAACGACCCCTCTTTGGTTTTTCTCTAAGCTTTGTTCTCGGTGGTGCTATTGGAAACCTGATTGACCGATCTGTTTACGGCTATGTTTTTGATTTTTTAGACTTTCATTGGGAGCAATACCACTGGCCAGTATTTAATGTTGCCGACATCTGCATTTCCGTTGGTATCGGTTTGCTTATTTTAGACAACATTAAAAACCCTCAAAAAAAAGAAAAGAGCATTGAAGAAAAAAGCACTAATACGACAAACCAAAAGAACAACAAAAAATGAAGCACCCGCTTACCCGACCCAGAAGACTTAGACAAAACCATACCATAAGGGAAATGGTAAGAGAAACAACGGTTGGCGTTGAAAATTTAATCCAGCCCCTTTTTATAACAGAAAAAGCCTCACCCCGAACCCCCATTAACTCAATGCCGGGTATTTTTCGGTTTTCATCAAAAAGCGTGCTTAAAGAAGTTGAGGAATTGTTAAAGGTTGGGATTTCTACAATAGCCCTTTTTCCCGACACCCCTATAGAAAAAAGAACAGAGGACGGAAGAGAGGCTCATAGTCCCAACGGCTTAACACAACAAACAATAAAAAGAATTAAAGACGCTTTTCCCGAAATATGTATTATGGCCGACGTTGCTTTAGACCCCTTTACAACACACGGTCACGACGGACTGCTTGGTAAAAACCAAGAGGTTTTAAACGATCAAACCTTAGAGGTCCTGTCTATGCAGGCATCCTCTTTGGCACAAGCTGGAGCCGACATTGTTGCCCCCTCTGATATGATGGATGGAAGGATTGGCGTCATTAGAAACGCTTTAGAACAGGGCGGATTTAAAAACACTATAATTCTTTCCTATTGTATAAAATTTGCGTCTTCACTATACGCACCTTTTAGAGAGGGTGTCGGGAGCGGCTCAACATTAAAAAAGAAAGATAAAAAAGGTTATCAAATCAACCCTCACAATATAAATGAAATATTTATTGAGGCGGATCTTGACATCAACGAGGGGGCTGACATATTGATGGTTAAGCCCGGTCTCCCCTATTTGGATATTCTTTCAAAACTAAGAGAGCACACCAACCTCCCTCTTGCAGCCTACCACACAAGCGGAGAGTACTCTATGCAAAAAACAGCCATAAACAACGGGTTTATACCTGAAGACACCATCTATGAAATCCTCCTGTCTTTTAGAAGAGCGGGAGCAAACATCGTCGTATCTTATTTTTCAAAAGAGTTTGCCAAAAACCATCGTTTCATATGAAACAAGAGTTTCACGTGAAACCTTTTTTGCTGTGAGTGAAATCGAGCTTTTTGTTTGATTAAGAGATCGGCTTTAACGTAACGATTTCTTCTGCCGAGGTTGGGTGAATCGCCATGGTGCGGTCAAAATCCTTTTTGGTTGCTCCCATTTTAATAGCGACGGCAAAGCCTTGTAAAATCTCATCAACTCCCTCCCCCACCATATGTAAACCCAAAACCTTTTGGCTTTGTTTCTCACAAACGAGTTTAATAAAGGTTTCTGGGGCTGATGAGGAAAAGTTGTAAAGCATTGGGGTAAATTTAGAAAAAAACTCTTCTGTTTCAATCCCTTCTTCTTTTGCTTTTTCTGAGCTCATGCCAATGGTTGAAAGGGGTGGGTGGGTAAAGATTGCCGTCGGTATAAAATCAAAGCTAACTTTATGTTCTTGTTTATCCTCATAAATTTGCCTAACCAGCCTTCTCCCAGATTGAACGGCTACTGGAGTCAGTTGAGGTTTATCAATGACATCCCCTAAAGCAAAATGATTGGGTTCTTGTGTTTCAAAAAACTCATCTATTTGTATATATCCCCTTGAGTCTGTTTTTATTTTTGTTTTATTTAGGTCCAAACTTGTAATTTTTGGTTTTCGTCCTGTTGCCCAAATTAAGGTTTCGGCTTTTAAAAAATCAGAAGGGTTAAAAGATGGCATATTTTTTACAGAGGAAGAGGCTTCTATTGATTTTAATTTTATATGTAACTCTTTGTTTTTTCTGGTTATTTTTTTTATTTGGCTTTGAAATAAAAAATTAATACCTTTAAGGGTTATTTGTTTTTGCAAAAAGCAAGCCGTTTCTTTATCTATATTTTTAAGAATCTGATTAGACCTTACAAGAACAGTCACTTGAGGTTTGTTATATTTTATTTTTTGTAATGTTGCAATTAAAGATGCTAATTCAAGAGCAATATAACCGCTGCCAACAATACAAACACTTTTAGGAATTTCTCTCAATTCAAAAAAGCCATCTGAAGTGATTCCATGTTCTGCTCCTTCTATATCTTCTGGATAAACGGGGGTAGAGCCGGTTGACACAACAATTCTTTCCCCTTCAAAAACATCCTTTCCCACTCTTATTTTGTTTGCAGAAATAAAGTTTGCGGTTCCTTTAATATACGTTGCTTTATTCGATATTTGTGCTTCATACCAAGTATTAATATTTTTGATTGATTTTTGTCTTTTTTCGACAAATTCAGAAAAAAGAAAATCTCTTTTATTTTCAATATTTTCTTTTATTTCATAGTCCTTTAATAGAGTGGATTTTTCATAAACATCAGTAAGAAACCACATCATTTTTTTAGGAACACAACCAACATTTACACAGGTTCCTCCAAGTGGATTAGGATCAATTAAAAGACATTTTTTTCCAAACTGAATAGCCGTTTCAATAACAGATAAACCTCCACTTCCTCCACCAATAACAATCCAATCGTATTTTTTCATTTTTTATATTTTTTGTTGTTTTTTACTACTTCTTATATTAATATGTATGCTGAGAATTTTGAACAAAAGATATGACAAAGTCTCATACTATAGACAGTAAAAAAAGATAAAAATTATATTTATTTAATTTCTTTAATAAAATATAATTTTCACATAATCTACTATAAGACTTTTATTCTCTCTTTAAATATATTCATAATCTTATTTATAATCTAAAAGGGATTAAAACTTTTTATTTTTTTAAGTAAAGGTTTAATCTCTTATAATTTTACTAATGAAAAAAAATCCTAATCTAAAAAAATTAACACCTTTACAGCACTCTATCACTCAAGAAAAATCAACAGAGGCTCCTTTTAGTGGAAAATACAATGATTTTTATGAAGAGGGGAGCTTCAAATGTGTTTGTTGTGACAATTTACTCTTTAACAGCCAAGATAAATATAATTCATTTTCTGGATGGCCAAGTTTCAAAAATCCATCTTCAGAAAAGTCTGTTGTTTTTATTGAAGATAATAGTTTATTTCAAAAAAGAATCGAAGTTTGTTGTTATCAATGCAACTCTCATTTAGGGCATGTTTTTGATGATGGTCCAGAACCTTTTTTTAAGAGATTTTGTATTAATTCAGCTTCTTTAGATTTTGTTCCTAAAAAATAATACCTTTTTAAATCTAATTAAAGTTATTAACAATTAAATGTTAATATCAATGGATAATGGTTTTACAATTGTTATTAAAAAACGAATGCTCTAAAAGTTTCTCACAACTTTTATACTTATTTACCAAGTTTTCAAGTTTATTTTTTTTTCTAAAACCCAATAAATATGTTTTCTATCAACTGTTTTCAACAAAAAAGTAGTACCCTATTACTACTACTATTCTTTTTTATATTATTTAATAGTAATAAGGTATTCTCTGATTCTGAAAAGTTAGCTGAAGTACCTGAAGAATGTTATACCTTTAGTGATTGTCAAGAAGAAGTGTCTGATCCTTGGGAAGGAGTTAACAGGAAAGTTTTTGCCTTTAATGACTTTTTGGATACTTATTTATTAAAACCAATCTCCCAAGTTTATGACGCAATAACACCTGATTTTATACAACAAGGAGTAAGCAATTTTTACAAAAATATTAAAGAACCTATAACGTCAGTAAATGCTTTACTTCAAGGAAAAGGAAATGTATCGGGAGTATCTTTAACACGCTTTCTTATAAATTCAACTTTGGGATTAGGTGGTATTTTAGACGTTGCTGGAGAAATAGGATTAGAAAGATTTAATGAAAATTTTAATCAAACGTTAGCCGTTTGGGGAGTTGAGTCAGGAAACTATATTGTTTTGCCCTTTTTTGGTTCAAGTACGGTAAGAGGGGGTTTCAGTCTTTTGGGAGATAACCTCATAGAGCCATT
Source organism: uncultured Gammaproteobacteria bacterium (assembly GCA_929200535.1). Classification (GTDB taxonomy): domain Bacteria; phylum Pseudomonadota; class Gammaproteobacteria; order CAKMZV01; family CAKMZV01; genus CAKMZV01. The sequence goes on along the minus strand of CAKMZV010000002.1, from coordinate 62,223 downwards.
AAATCACTATCAACGAGGAGATGATGGAATTGCTGACCCCTATACAGCGTACACCAATAAAGAAGCTAAAGCTTCCAGTTTTTTACAAGTATTAAAAATTATTGATAGAAGAGCATCTTTTTTAGATAGAGAAGCCGCTATACTTTCAGGAGCTAACGATAAATATAGTTTTTTTCGTAGAATTTATTTTCAAAATCTAAAATATCAAATTTACGATGGGAATGTACCTGAATTAGAAAATTTAGAAGAGTATGAAGATGAAGATTTAGAGGAGTTACTTGAATAAAATAGTTGCAAAATAAAAAATAAATTAAAAGCTTTTATTTAATCCCTTTCCTTTGTAAATTAAAAATGAAAAAAACAATTTTTGTTGTAAGTTGCTTAGGTCTTTTTATATTGACAAGTAGTCTTTTTTTAGAAGAGTTTGGGTTAATAAGTAAAGAAAATACAAAAGCATGGAATATAGCAAAGAATTTGTTGTTATATGTGTTTATACTTGGTCTTTATTTTTTTTCTTACACCTTTTTACTAAAATTAATAAATAAAAAGTTAGAAAAGCAAACCCTTAAAAATAAAGCAATAAAACAAAATTCTAGCTTAATAAAAACAATTTTTAGGATTGTTTTTTTTGTTTTATTTTTCCTTTATAGTTTAGATTTTTTTGGGATAAACATTAATCATTTTCTTGCAGCAGGGGGGATAGCTGGGCTTGCTATAGGTTTTGCTTCTAAAGAATTTATTACTAATATTTTTGGAGGAATAGTCCTTTTTATGGATAAACCTTTTGTTGAGGGAGAATGGATATCTTCTCCAGACAGAAATATAGAGGGAACGGTAAAAAAAATTAATCTACGATTAACGGAGATAGAAACTTTTGATAAAAGACCGATATATGTTCCTAATTCAACTTTTATGAGTATTATTATAGAAAACCCAAACAGGATGAAAAATCGTCGTATTTGTGAAGAGTTTTCATTAAGATATAAAGATGCTGAACAGGTGAGAAAAATTGTGTATGAAATTGAAGAATATTTAAAAAATAATTCAGCTATTGCGACGAATCAAACTCTAATGGTACACTTAACACGCTTTGCTCCATCCTCTTTAGATTGTCAGGTTTATTGTTTTACTGAATCATCTGATTGGGAAGTTTATAGAGAAGCAAGGCAAGAAGTAATGTTAAGCATTATCGACATAGTAAAAAGAAATAATGCCGATATGGCTTTTCCAACGAGAACCTTAGAGCTTAATGAATCTTTAAAAGACTCTAAACCGCCTGATGAAAAAGACTTGTTAAGTAAAAAAACTTAATATAGAATATTTGCTTTATCTTATTTTTTTTTGCAGGGAATTACCTTAACCATTTTTTTTCAACAATATCATAAATTCGACTGGTTTTTTTACTAGTAAAATTATTTTTAGCAACAAAGAAAGCATCTAAATTTCTTCTTTTTGCAAAAACCTTAGCTTTAATATTTAGAGTTGTAGGATGTTTTTTTGGTGGATTTAGACTGGTAGAAATAAGAGGGAAAGGAAAAATATTGAGTAATATTTTTAAAAAAGGATCTCGCACGATGCGAATAGCGACCTTTGATTGGTAACATAATTTTTTTGGGACCAAAGAATTTGCTTTTCCTATCAGGGTTAAGGGAGTATTGGGTGGCAATTCTTTTATCAATTTTTGATATTCTTCAACACAAAAATCTCCCAATAACAAAGCCTCCTCAAAAGAATTAACAAGCAAAATAAAAGCTTTTCTTGTTGAGTTTTTGGTGTGCTTATATAATTCAATAGAGGATAGAACTTTAGGACAAAAAGGGTTTCCCCCAAGAGCGAAAACACTTTCACTTGGGTAAACTAAAACCCGTTTTTCTATCTCTCTTTTTTTTAAAGATCGACAATAAATTTTCCAAACCGTAAGATTTTTCAATGTGAGTAAAAATAAAATATTAATAATAGATGGTTCATCGTATCTCTATCGGGCACATCACACACCATCATTAAGTCGTCTTACCACCCCAAGTGGTGAGCCTAGTGGCACCGTGTTTGGTTTTAATAGAAGTTTAAGCCTACTTTTAGATTATCATCAACCAACCCACTGTTGTGTGGTTTTTGATCCTCAAGGGAAAACACAAAGACATACTTTTTTTCCGCAATACAAAGCGAATCGCCCACCAACGCCACCAGAAATTGTGATCGCTTACCAACAGATACAAGAACTACTATCAGTTAAAAAAACAGCCCAAATTCAAATAGAAAAAGAAGAGGCTGATGATGTTATAGGCTCCCTATCAAAAACCTTAGAAAAGCAAGGAAATTTAATTGTAATCGCTACAGGAGATAAAGACTTAGCTCAAATAGTTAGCCCAAATATTATTTTAACCAATATTAAAAATGGAGAAATAGAGGTTCTTGATAGTGAGGGGGTTAAAAATAAAATGGGAATCTATCCCAATCAAGTTGCTGACTTTTTAGCTTTAACAGGAGACTCTGTGGATAATATTCCTGGCGTTCCTGGGGTTGGAGCGAAAACGGCAGTAAAACTCATAAACCAATATCAAGACTTAAACTCAATTATAAAAAATGCCCATTTAATTTCTGGAAAAGTAGGGCAAGCTATACAACAACAAACGGAAAACATTCCTTTGTATTTAAGGCTTACCGAGATAAATTACAACATTTCTGTGCCATTACAGTTAGATGATTTAAAAATTATTGATAATAGTGAAGAGGATTTTGAAGAATTAGAAAGGCATTACACCAAAATGGGCTTTGTTAGTGAGCTTGGAAAGCTCAACAAAAGAAAAACAGCCTCATTGCAAACACCAATACACCAAATAATCAAAACCCCAATAGAAATAATTAAAGATTTTTATGGTTGGTTTGAACAGCTACAAAGACCGCAAGCAAACACCCCTAACAAAAACCCAATATTTTTTATTCAAGAAGGAGACGTTTTATACGGATGCTTATTAAATGAAAAAAAAGTTATAGGGATAAAAACAATCAACATAAAAAAAGAAGCCCCAAACAAAATCAATAAAAAAATCGAAAGCACCCAACAAAGAATCGTTGTTTACGACAGCAAAGAGCTAAAACATAAAACAAACATAAACCCAAACACTCAACAAACCATTGACTTAATGGTTTTATACTATGTTTTAAATGCTGGAAAAGCCTCACCACAATGGAAAAATATAGAAAAAGAAATCGAAAGAACGCAGCCTGATTTGCCGCCTCCAGATTCTGAAAAGATTGAGTTTGTAGAGGAGGTTATTGCTCGCGCAAAGCAATATGATTTTTTACAAAAACAACTTTTAGACGAACTTGCTAAAAACCCAAAAATATCAGAAGTTTTTACTAAAATAGAACAACCATTAATAAACGTTTTAAGTGATATAGAAGAATGCGGGGTGTTTATTAACCCCTTAAAACTACAAGAAATAGATGTGATTTTTTCTCAACAAATAGGAGAAGTTCAAAAAGAGGTATATCAAGGATCTCAAGAACCATTTAATATTGATTCGCCTAAACAAGTGGGAGAAATTCTTTATCAAAAGCTTAAATTACCGGTGCTACAAAAGACCCCAACAGGAAACCCATCTACCAATGAAGAAACACTGCAAAAATTAGCTTTTGATGGACACAAGATTGCCAAAAAAATAATTCAATACCGAGGTCTATCAAAGCTTCAATCCACCTATACCCAGGGTTTATTAAAACACATAACCCCACAAAACCGAATTCACACAAAACTCAATCAAATAATCACCAATACCGGTCGCCTCTCTTCAAGCGACCCCAACCTCCAAAACATCCCGATTAAAACAGAAAACGGGAGGCTTATTCGTGAGGCTTTTTGTGCTCCCCCGGGGCGAGTTTTGATGGCAATAGACTATTCTCAAATTGAATTACGCATCTTAGCACACCAAACTCAAGATGAACAACTTATGGCAGCATTTAATCAAGACTTAGATATTCACAAAGTTACCGCACAAAAGGTATTTAATTTATCAGCAGAACAAATATCTTCAGAGCAAAGGCGTTATGCTAAAACCATTAATTTTGGTCTTATTTACGGAATGTCTGCTTTTTCATTAAGCAATCAACTAAAAATAACAGTACAAGAGGCAAAAAATTGGATGGAGGCTTATTTTAAACAATTTCCTAAAATTGAAGGTTATATGGAAGAGGTAAAAAACCAAGCAAAACAAAACGGGTGGGTAAGCACTTTTATGGGTAGGAGAATACATACCCCAGATATTAATAACCGCAACCATAAATTACGTACCTATGCAGAAAGAGCGGCAATTAATGCTCCAATTCAAGGAGCTGCGGCGGATATTATTAAATTAGCGATGATAGAAGTACACAAGATCACCCAAGGAAACTCAGAGATAGATATGGTTCTACAAATACACGATGAATTACTCTTTGAGGTTGAAGAAAACAGAACAGATCACTATAAGCCTCTTATAAAAAAGATAATGCAAGAGATTGTTCCCCTTTCTATCCCCCTCAAAGTAGATGTTGGGGTAGCAAAAAATTGGGCAGAAGCTCATTAGCCAAAAAACAACCTCTTAATCAAGCGGTATATAATTTAGAAGTAACCCAACACATAATAAGACCTTGTCATATCTTTTGTGCAAAGGACTCATAATATAAACATCTAATTTTTTTCAAATGAACAAAGAGCTTTTATTCTATTTTTTAAACGAAAACTGGATTCTTTTTGCGGGCCTTTTCTTAGCCACAATTATGACTTACATCAGCTTTATTTCCTCTCGATTTTCTGCATTATCCCCCGAACAAGCAATTCGTTATATTAACGATGGAGCGTGGGTTATAGATACACGCGAAATTGAAGATTTTCGCCGAGAGCATATCGGCGGAGCAAAAAACCACCCAGCATCGAATTTAAACAAAACCTTGGCAGAGGAGATAAAAAAACAAAAAACCCCAGCCGATATTTTGTTATATTGTTTAAATGGAGCTCGCTCGATACCAACAATTAAAAAATTAAAACCGCTTTCTTTGGAAGCAAAGGTTCACTATATACAAGGCGGCTTTAATGCTTGGAAGGCGGCAAGTTATCCCGTTTCTAAGGAGGTTAAAAAAAGCAAAAAAAAACACCCAATAAAGGAGAATAAAAAATGAAAAAAATACACTTATATACTTTAAGCCAGTGCCCCTTTTGTGTGGCGGCGAAGGCATTTTTAGAAGAAAAAAAGTGGGACTATACAGAAACCGTGGTTGACAACTCTCCTGACCTGTGGAAGGAAATGATGGAAAAAAGCGGAGGGGGAAACACCGCTCCTCAGATTTTTTTCGGCGATGTTTGTATCGGAGGGTTTAGCGAGATGACCGCATTAGAAGAGAGCGGCGAGTTAGATAAGCTCGCATCATAAAAATGTCTCATATTGCTGTTTTAGGAGGAGGGGCGTGGGGAATTGCCCTTGCTTCAAGAATAGCCAAAAAAGCAAAACAGGCGGTTGTTTGGAGTCGCAACCCCAAAACCGTTGAGCAAATAAACCATCACAAACACCCAAAGCATCCTAATGTTACTTTCTCGGACTCTATACAAGCAACGACCTCCCTTTCTACTGCTCTTGACCGGGCAGAAGGCGTTTTGCTTTGTGTTCCCAGTAATGCCTTTTCGGAGGTTTTAGATCAAATTTCTTTGCCCCCCTCTTTTTTAGCTTGGGCAACAAAGGGGTTTTCTAAAGAGGGTGATTTTTTTAGCGATCAAATAAAAAAACGCTTTAATCAAGAGGGTGTTTTTATTACTGGACCGTCTTTTGCTAATGATGTTGTACAAGATAAGCCAACGGCTATTTTACTTGCCGGTCCCCCAACAAAAACAACCTTTTGGAAAGACGCCCTACACACTCAAGAATTTAGACCATACACTTCAGAAGACGTTTTAGGAGCACAGGTTGGTGCTGCTTTGAAAAACATAATCGCTATTGCGGTAGGGGTTTGTGATGGATTAAACTTTGGCTCAAATGCACAAGCCGCGGTTATTACTCGGGGATTAAAAGAAATCAACACACTAAACTTTTTTTTGGGGGGAAAATCACAAACCCTTTATGGGCTATCTGGGTTGGGCGACGTCGTCCTTACAAGTACAAATAACCTATCTAGAAATCGCCGTTATGGGATATTATTAACCCAAAACAAACCCTTTGACGAACTGGTTGAAGGCAAAGAGGCGGCGGCCGTTGTTCATCAAATTACACAAAAAAACCAAATAGATTTGCCAATTTGTGAGGCGGTTTATCAGCTGACTCATACCCAATCTTCGCCCAAGAAAATTGCCGAAGATTTACTGAAAAGAAGCCCTAAAGCAGAATTTTTTGAAGATGAAAACAAAAAAGACCCCTAATAATATGGGGTTTGGGGTAAAATTACATTGTAGTTTTTTAGAATAAGGAGTCCAGAAATAGAACATTAGGAGCATTTATGTTATCTAGTTGACGGATTGTTTTTAATAATAATATGTAAAAAAGAGGCATTTTATGACAAAAACAGATTTAGTAGCAGGAATCGCCGCAGCAAGCGGATTAACCCAAGCCGATGCCGCCCGAGCATTGAATGCAACAACCGAAGGAATCACTCAAGCTCTTGCTAAAGGTGATTCAGTAAGCATCGTTGGTTTTGGAACTTTCAAAACAAGTAACAGAGCCGCCAGAGCTGGCAGAAATCCAAAAACAGGAGAAACCATTCAGATAAAAGCAGCGCGTGTACCACGCTTTGTTGCTGGAAAATCCTTAAAAGATGCGGTTCGTTAGTTGTAAGATTTTATTTAATTAAAAAAACCACCTCTTTGGGGGTGGTTTTTTTTTGGAGAAAGCCGATGGATGCAAAAATTATTAATTACACAGAAGCAAAAAAATTGGTGGCAGAGGGTGCACAGCTTATCGATGTGCGAACTCCAGAAGAATATAATGAAACAAAAGTGGGCGGATTAAATCTTCCTTTAGATCGTGTTTTAGAGGATTTTTCTTTAGTTTTATCTGAGGATAAAGCTACGCCAATCGTTTTATTTTGTCGTAGTGGTAGTCGAAGCAAAAAAGCGGCATCTTTATTGCGCGGCTTAGGCTACACCGAATTATACGACTTAGAATCTTATAAAAATTGGTTAGGCTAATTGAGACCTTTGCACAAAAGATATGACAAGTAGAAAAGCAAAAAATTGCCCTGATTTTTATTCGCAAGCGCTTCAAACGCTGTTACTCTATGGTTCGTAAACTCACCAAGAGTAAAAACGCTTTTTGTGTTGTGAAACTTGCGAAGACGGACGTATTGGCTACGTTTCACGCCTCAATCAGAACAATTTTTTATCTTTTTTCTTTTACCTGCAAGCAGTTCAAACACTGTTACTCTAAGGCTCGTAAACTCGCCAAGAGTAAAAACGTTTTTTGTGCCATACTTTTATGCAAAGGTCTCTAATTATTAGCGAAGCCCGAGAATAAATGTGCTCTCTTTCTGAGCAAATAGAACTACCTTTTCCTCAACCAAATAAAATTTTTGTTGCGTTTAGTGGCGGAAAAGACTCCTCTGTATTGTTGCACAAGGCGGTCCAACAATTTCAATTATTAGATGTAGAAATCGTTGCCCTGCATATAAACCATCAATTAAACATTAATGCTAATCAATGGGAAGCTCATTGTAAAGATTTTTGTGAATCAATCGGAGTAATCTTTTATTCCCAAAAAATCACTCTTTCGCAAGCAACAAGAAAAGGGCTGGAAAGGCGAGCAAGAGAGGCTCGCTTGGATGCTTTCTCTAATATTCTGCCAAAGCAAGCAATTCTTGCTTTAGCCCATCATCAACAAGATCAAGCAGAAACCATTTTTCTTAAATTATTACGAGGAGGGGGTTTAAATGCGTTGAAAGGAATGAGCAATTTAACGCCCTACAAACACTTTTTTTTATGGCGCCCTATGCTTAGCATAAGCCAAGAAGAAATTACCAAGTATGCTGAAAAAAACCACTTAACTTGGGTAGAGGATGACTCAAACACAGATGTCAGCCTGTCTAGAAATTATCTCAGGCATAAAATTTTTCCAAAGCTCGAACAAAAGTGGCCGAAAACAATTAAAAGGTTGTCAAACAGTGTTCAACAAATTAATCGAGAAACGGTCGTTTTAACTCGTTTTTTACAACAAGAAATCCAAAACCATATTCTTGACCCTCGCCCGTTTGCTAAACAAAGCCTTTCTTTGGAGAGTCTAAATTTGTTGCCTGAAAGTACGCGTTTTTTATTATTAAAACAATGGTTATCAGAGCACCAAATTCAATTACTACAACCATTTTTACACGAAATTTTAAGGCAATTAAAGGATGCCAGTTGTGGTGAGTTTGTGGTCGGCAGAGATGAAGAGCTTAAACATCCAACAGAGATATTGTTTTTTCAAAAAGGGGTTTTAAGTCTCTATGATTCGGTAGATAAGGTTTCTGCCGTAGAGCCCCTTTATCAGCCGAAAAAGAACGGTGAGCAGGATGACTGGTTGCTCGACAACCCCCTTTCTATACGTACTCGAACTGGTGGGGAAATAATCACAATCAACGGCCATCCTCAGCGTTTGAAATCTTGGTATAAAAAGCAAATGTTGCCAAGAAGTTGGCGAAAGCTCCCTCTTCTTTATGCTGGTGATAAACTAATAGGGGTGCTTGGTTTGATTTTGTTTGATTTTCCATCCTCTAATAAGGAAGTGGAAATACGGTGGGTTAAAACTGATAAATCCACTGTATAAAGTTGAATTCAAAGTTTGGAAAAGCAACGGTTTGATCGTCTTCAAGAGTCAGTTCAACTTTTGGGTACCATCGCAAATTGGTGCGCAAAGCCCAAGGAGAGCGAGTACCTATTGGTAAAATATCCCATCCAAAAAGGGCACCAATAAGCGAAAGATTTTCCTTGCTGGAAATATCGCCAGAAATGGACGTCTTAACGTTGTTATAACTTAATCCAACAAAGGGGACAAACCCGTGGTAGTCAAAAAGGGTTTGTGCGATTTCAAAAGCGAAACTGTTATAGCCTAAATTGTAGTGACTTTCATATCCTTTTAGGGTGTAGTTAAATTGTCTCCAAGCCACCTGAAAAATTGTTCGATGGCTTAATGTGGCACTGTTTTTCCAGTGAACGCCGGCAGAAATTTCGGGAAAGATATTAATTGCAACATCGCCATCTATCCAGGGGGTGTTTTGCTTGAAATAGGAGTTTTCTCCAGCGGTAATCCAAGCGGCAGAGGGTCCCACACCGACAAAGGGGTAAAATCCTGTTTTTTGGTTGATTTGTCCATGGCGTTTTGCTCGAACCGTGGTATCAACAATTCGTTTAATAGCAACGAAAAAAGAGGTGTTTTCTGCTTCAAATGTGCGCTGTTGAGAGGTTGATATAAAGTAGTTAAATGATGGATCTTGTTGATAGCGAACCCCGAGCTCTAATTGAAAATTTCTATTGGCAAGACTTAACCCTGCATTTATTGGATAGCCAATATTTGTTTTATTTGGTGCGTTTGGGTCTTGTTGGTATTTTGTAAAATTGAAACCAATACCGAGAAAAGGTCTAAGTTTATCGACAGAGATAGGGGTTGGATACCAACGAAAAGCGGTTTCTACTCCGGGAGAAAAAGTGCGGCCTTTTTCTTCGTGTGTTTGCACTGGAAACGCGAGATAAAAATCAGCCATCCCCCAAAAGTGCCATCCTCCAAAAACAATATTATGGATTTCTGCCTGTTCCTCAATAGGGTTCGTTATTGTGGGTATTTTTAAATTCATTTGGCTATACTCATAGCCAAGATGCATTTGGGCAAAATTAAAACGATTTTTTTCTTTTTCAAAATGAAGCTTAGGTTGGGTAAATGATTGGGTGCCGTAAAACGCGAGAAAAATACAAAGCCCCCTAAAAAGTTTAAAAGTAGATGTCATTTTATATTTGCGGTTCGTATGATTTTTAACCACTCCTGGTGTAGTGATGCTGATTGACTTGCGAGGATTGAAGTTTTCTCTAAACTTAGTTTATCTATGGGGTTACCATTTAGGTCGCTGGCAACACCGCCTAATTCTCGAATAGCAAGTAATCCACCAGCATAATCCCAGAGGCTTTGGGAGCCATGTAAATAGATATCAACACGATTAATTGATAGCCAACTCCACTCTATACCCGAAGAGCCAAAATTTCTTTGTGAATAATAGGGTTGCTGTTGGGCAATATGACTTCTTAGATTGGTTCCAAGGCGTTTAAAATCAACAGAAGCGATGCTTTCTTTTAGTTCCACCGGTCCTTGCTTATGGGGGATTTTTTCGTGATTAAAAAAAGCACCCTGAGATTTTATGGCGTGGAAGAGTTCTTTGCGATTTGGGTCATAAGTGACACCAGCAATCACTTCACCCTCTGAGATAAGACTGAGGGTTGTGCAAAAAGCGGGTATATTGTGTATAAAATTGGTGGTTCCGTCAATTGGATCAATAACCCAGTGTATTCCTTGGTTAATATCTTGGTCTTCAAGTTTGCAGTTTTGTATAAAGCTTTCTTCACCCCACGCTGAAAAAGAGGGAAAAAGCCTCACTAAAAGTTCTTGAAGCCTTTCTTGTAGTTCAAGATCAAAGGAGGTTGTTTTACTAGCATCTTCCTTAGTAATTATTGTACTGGAGGCTGGGCGAGACTGGGTAAACGGATTTAAAGCCGCGTGTATATATTCAGGAAGAGTTTTGAGTAAAGGGTCAAGATTTATCATTATTTATTCTTTTTGTTGTGGGCTCTTTAAAAACGTTTTTAGAGAATTTTGAGATGTTAACAAGGGAAATAAAACCATCGTTAACTTCTCGCACCTCCAATACATAATCACGATATTTTATACTAATTTTTGCCGGCGGAATCTCACCATAAATCTCTAAAATAAAACCATTAACCGTCGTTTCCATCTGGCTCTCTAATATAATTTTATGCTCGGTTTGTAAATCACGCAAAGAATATTCACCATTTACGTTTAAGCTACCATCATTGAGGTGCTCATATTCTACGACTTCATCTGTAATATCGGTGGTGTAATCGCCCACAATTTCTCCAAGAATATCTTCAATCGTTATTAAACCTTTAATATTGCCATATTCATCAATTACAAAAGCCATCGGGTGTCGGCGTTGTTGAAATTGGATAAGTTGAGAAGAGAGCGAGGCGTTTTCTGGAACATAATGGCACGGCTCGACCATCTCAATAAGCTGTGAGAGGTTAAAGTTTTGCAAGAGTTTTACGGTATCTCTGATATGGATAATACCAATGAGTTGATCAAAAGTTTCTTCATATAGAGGCAGGCGATCGTATGGGCTATTATTAAGAAGTTGTAAAATTTGTTCTTCTGAGTCGTGCGTGTTTATGCCGATAATTTCATTTATTGGACGCATAATAGATTGAATGCTTAGTTTTTCTAATTCCAATAAATTAAGAATCATTTTTTGAACAGACTCCTCATTAGAGTGTTCTCCATCTTGGAGCATAATTCGTAGTTGTTCGCTACTCAAATTTTGTGATGTTTGATTAGGCTTTTCACCAAAAATCCACAAAGTAAAATTGGCAATACTATTCACAATAATTGTGATAGGGAAGAGTAACTTTTTTAATACAGCAAGAATTCTTGCGACAAAACTAACGACCAACTCTGGGTTCTTTGCGGCAAAAGTTTTGGGGGCAACTTCACAGAAAATTAGCACGATTAAGGTAAGCAGCCCGGTAGCAACAGCTAAGCCATAATTACCACCCAACCTTAAGGCGATAAGTGTGCTAATAGCAGAGGCAAGAATATTAACAAAGTTATTTCCCAACAAGATAACCCCAATGAGGCGATCTGGTTTTTTTAATAACTGTTCAGCAATAATAGCCCAACCTTTATTTAGTGCTACGTGTTGTTTGAGGCGATAGCGTTCCAAGCTCATCATAGCCGTTTCAGAGCTTGAAAAAAAAGCCGAGAGCATAAGATTAAAGATTAAGGCTATAAACAATAACCAAGTTGGGATGTCCAATTAAAATTTCCTATGATTATCACGATGAGACCTTGTCATATCTTTTGTGTAAAGGTCTCAAGATATTTTTCAGCATCTAAGGCTGCCATACACCCTGTTGCAGCAGAGGTAATCGCTTGTCGATAAGTATAATCGCTGACATCTCCTGCGGCGAAAACACCAGGGATAGAGGTTTGGGTGGCGTTTCCTTGAGTGCCGCTTTGCACTGAGAGGTAGCCATTTTTCATTGATAATTGGTTGATAAAAAGCTGGGTGTTAGGTTGATGTCCGATAGCGATAAAAACCCCCATTACCGAAAGTTCTGTGGTTTGTTCCTCATTGGTTGTGGATTTTAAACGAACGCCACTAACCCCCATTGCATTACCGAGCACCTCATCAAGCTGTTGGTTTAAGATGAGCTGTATTTTTTGTTGTTCAACTTTTTTATTTAAATGGTCCAAAAGAATCTTTTCCGCACGGAATTGCTCTCGGCGATGAATTAAATACACCTTTTCAGCGATATTACTCAAATAAATAGCTTCTTCAACGGCAGTATTCCCCCCCCCCACAACACACACCGTTTGATTTTTGTAGAAAAAACCGTCACATGTTGCACAAGCAGAAACCCCTTTACCAAGATATTTTTTTTCAGAATCTAACCCAAGATATTTGGCTGAAGCACCGGTAGCAATAATCAAGGCATCGCAGGAATACGTATCATTATCTCCAGAAAGTAAAAAAGGATGGGCATCTTTAAGTTTGACTGAGGAAATATGATCGTTGATTATGAGGCTACCAAACCGTTCAGCATGAGCCTGCATCCGTAGCATTAGTTCAGGACCCTGTACCCCCTCATTATCTCCCGGCCAGTTATCCACATCGGTGGTGGTGGTAAGTTGTCCCCCTTGTTGAATGCCGGTGATAATCGCAGGTTGTAGATTGGCTCTTGAGGCATAAACCCCAGCGGTGTATCCAGCAGGACCCGATCCAAGAATAATTAGTTTATGGTGTTGCATTGTTTTACTGAGAGAAGCTCAGGATTTGATCAACGGTTGCGGAGTCATCGCTGCCAAGGTCTGTTAATAGAGATTCTGTAGAAGAATTAAAAAAAGACTGAGAGATTTCTAATGCCGAATTATCATTGGTTTTTATATTGGTCAAAAATACATTGAGGGAGAAAGAGAAAACAAAACAAACCACCGAAGCAGCCAATCCGACCTGCATAAAAATCGCTCCTAATGAAGGAGCTAATGCACGAGAATGTTGTTGCGGATTTTGCGTAATTAGTCGCAAGTTTTTTCGATAGTTCTCGCTATTTGCTGGAACGGCATTGTTAATTTTCTGGTATAAGTTTTTTTTCATAAATCCTCTTGCAAAAATAATTTCATTTTGGCTCTTGCTCTGTATAGATGTCCCTCAACCATTCGTTTGTTCATTTGCATAATTTGTGCCACCTCTTCTTGGCTTTTGTTTTGCAAATGAAAAAGAATAACAATTGTGCGTGCATCTTCCTCCAAAGTATTTATTGCCTTTTGAAGTATTTTATACTGTTCTTGCTGTTCATAGTGTATATCGGGCTGAGATTTTTCTGTTGCCGTATGGGTTTTTTCTATATTTTCTGCTAAATCATTGTCTTCTCCGAGGAGCATTCGATTATTTTTTCTAAAATGATCGGTGCATTTATTTTTTGCGACTTGGTAAATCCAAGTAGAAAAAAGGGTCTTTTGATTGGTATCAAAAGCATCAGGATTTTGCCAAAATTTTAAAAAGGTGTGCTGTACAATATCTTCGGCATTTTCTCTGTTTTGTAAAAGATGAAAGCAAAAATAATACAACCTTTTTTCATAACGTTTTACCAATTCATCAAAAGCCTTTGCATTTCCATTGGTAATCCTCTCTATTAGACGATTGTCAGAGAGGAGGGGGGTTAGCATAAGTAATCGTGCTTTTGTTATTTTGAGCGCTTTCTACGGAATCGAGGGCGATGATTTAAAAACTCCTCTTTAGAAAGCACACCATCTTGATTGGTATCTATTTTAGAAAATAAGCGATTCTTAAAACTTTGTTGCATTTCTCGTGGTGTAATTTGCTTATCTTGGTTGATATCATTGTTATTAAATAGATTTTGAATACTGCTTAGAAACTTTTTTTTAGAAGTTTGCTCTCCTGGTTTAAAGATTTCTAAAAATTCTTTTTGCCAATGTTTGGGGGGGCGATTGGGTGCTTCTGAAGGCGAGATATAGCCATCGTCATTATCATCCAAACGAATAAAAAGTTTTTCGCCAAAGGTTACTATCTCTTCTAACCTAAGCACACCATCTTGAGGTTTTTTATCAATGTGTTTAAACAATCTTAGAGAATGATGAGGGCGTTTTTGATGCCCTTTCTTCCAGGGTTTTTCGTTAAAAAAATGATGATAAAAAGAGGTGCCGACAATTGTTCCACCAAGGATTAAACCAACCGAAAAGCTCAAGAAAAGATATAGGGCTACTTTTTTTCTTTTTAGTGGTATAGAGGGAGGGGGGTTGCTCATAATATATCCTTTTAGGTAGAAATCTCATAAAAACAAACGCCCCTTTGTTCATAAGCAGAGACCTTGGCATATCTTTTTTGCAAAGATCTCAGGAACAAGGGGGCGTGGACATACATCAATTATTTTTTTGCTTTTTTATTTGCTTTAAAGTTTAAAAACTCTTCTTTGCTAATGCTACCATCTTGATTTGCATCGATACGCTTAAAACGCTGGTTTTTGTAATGTGATTGTAGTTCATCTCGAGTTAATTTCCCATCATTATTTGTATCTGCTTCTTTATGGTGTTTTGTTAACTTTTCAAGAACGGCTTCTTTGGTGGGTTCATCATCCGCGGTAAAACCAAACATCATAAGTCTATTTTTATGGCGTTTGGGTCGTTCATCTTTGCTGATAATGTTATCTTTATTATCATCTAAACGTTTAAAAATATGCTCCACGACCTTCTTATGCTCTTCTAAGCTAATAAAGCCATCCTTGTTATCATCTAAACGTTTAAAAAAATGACCTTTACGATGATGCTTTCTTTTACCATGATAATCACCACCTTCTGAATATTGATGGTCATAATGCCCCTTTCCTTGATCATCAGCAGATGCTGGTGAAAAAACAACGGTAGTTGTAAGAAGGGCTAGGCTAGTTAAATAAACATTTTTTTTCATAATTAAACTCCAAAATAAATGAAAACACTTAAAAACTCAAATGCTTTCGGTTTTAAAAAAAGCAAAAAATTGCTTGGCTTAATACATAATACGCAGCACAAAGAAAAAACCCACGAAAAAGATTAAAATTTAATTTATGGAAGCAACTTTCTGGAAAAAACGCTGGCAAGAGAATCAAATAGGGTTTCACGAGAATGCCCCGAACCCTCTATTGCTTAAACACCTTGAGAAATTAAAATTATCCCGTGGAGATAAGGTTTTTGTACCATTGTGTGGAAAATCTTTAGATGTTGCTTGGCTGCTTTCTCAAGGTTATCGAGTTATTGGTTTAGAATTAGTGGAAATAGCCGTACAGCAATTATTTCGTGAATTGTCGATTACACCTAAGATAACCCAGAAAAAGAATTTCTTGTGTTATTTTAGCACAGATGAAAATATACCTTTAGAGGTTTGGGTTGGGGATATTTTTCACTTTTCTGATAATGATTTGGGCTTGGTAGATGCTATTTATGATCGTGCCGCCTTAATTGCATTACCTGGTTTGATGCGCGAAAGATATGCTCAACATTTAATCGAAATCAGCAACCAGACCAAACAATTGCTTATTACTTTAAATTACGATCAACAAGAAATGGCAGGTCCACCCTTCGCTATCCCACCTCAGGAAATACAAGCCCACTATGGGCACCATTACCAATTAACCCATATTGAAAAAATTCTTATTCCTGGTGGATTACAAAATAAAGGGAGCTTTATTCCTAATGGAATAAAAGCAGTCAAAGAGGTGACAGAAAATGCATGGCTTTTGACCTAAGAGAGGGGATAATGATGAAAAATAGAAAATGTTTGGCGGTTGTCCTCTTGAAAAGTTAGGTAAGCGTTACAATATAAAGTCTTAGAGATATATTTGTTTTTTAATTGGAGAGGTTTTTGTGAGTCAGTCAATAGAGTTAACGGAAAGAGCTGCGGATCATATACGCAAAATGCTTGAAAAAAGAGGTGAAGGGTTTGGTTTGCGGGTTGGTATGCGTGTTAGTGGTTGCACCGGCTATGCTTATACGGTTGATTATGTCGATGAAGCTAAAGAAGAGGACCATATTTTTATTTCTCAGGGGATAAACGTTGTCGTTGATGCAAAAAGTTTGCTTAAGTTAGAAGGCACTACGGTGGACTATGTGAAACAAAATATTCTCAATTATGGTTTTGAGTTTATCAATCCGAATGTAGCAGAGGCTTGTGGCTGTGGCGAGAGTTTTAGTTTTAAGTAATTGATTGCTGTACCGGTTAAAAAACTTGAATCAAACCAAAATCAATTACTCTCAAAAAGAGCTGTTTTTTTTTGCTATAACCGGCTGAAATGCGATTGTGTCGAGCTCTTGTCGGTTTGTGCAGAAATCACATACTCATCGAAAATATTAAGAGGTTAGAGTAAATCGATGAGAAAACTAATCCTAATTTTTTTTGTGCTCTTGATATCAGCCTGTGCAAAAACTGAGCTTGAAGGTTGTTATTTTGCGACTGAAAATATTGCAACTGCCGCCACTGAAAAAAACTCATCAGCAACCAGTTGGGTTCAAATTTCCGTAAATAACATAGGAAAATATAAAATTGCTGGACAGATTACAGGTGCAAACCTTCATGTTTGCCATTTGGTTCCAGAAGAAGGAGCTCAGCTTGACTCAGTTCGAAAGGAAGACCAACTCATTTTTAGTTTCAAAGACAGTCGTTTTAATATGAACTGTCAGCTTGCCCTAACATTAACTGAAAAACAACTAAAAATGGATGATAAAAACCATCATTGTTCACGCCTATTTTCATGTGGTGCACGTGTCAGCCTTGATGGCTTTTCTTTATCCAAGCGTGCTTGCGAAAATAATCAATAATCCAATAACAAAAATTAGAGAGAACCTTATAGACAAGAACTTTGTTTTGGGTTCGTTAAACGAGGAATTTTTGGTGTTTTACAACATTGGATGGAGTCAGCTTTATTAAGCCAACCTCATAGGAATATTTTGTTTCTGTAAGTACTGTTTGGCTTGCCCAATAGTATATTCGCCAAAATGAAAAATACTGGCAGCCAGCACCGCCTGTGCTTTTCCTTTTTTAATACCATCGGCAAGGTGTTGAAGATTGCCAACGCCTCCGGAGGCAATGACCGGGACGGAGATTGATTCGCTAATCGCCTGTGTTAATAATAAATCAAAGCCTTCTTTTGTGCCATCTCTATCCATAGAGGTGAGTAGAATTTCTCCGGCACCATAATCTGCCATTTTTTTTGCCCATTCAATGGCATCCAAACCAGTGGGATTCCTGCCTCCGTGGGTAAAAATTTCCCATTTTTCATCAGCAGTTTTTTTGGCATCAATAGCAACAACGATGCATTGATTACCAAAATGTTGCGCAGCTCTCTTAACTAATTCTGGGTTTTTTATAGCTGCCGTGTTAATAGAAACTTTATCCGCTCCTGAATGCAGCATTTGCTCAATATCGGAGAGTTCGCGGATGCCTCCGCCAACGGTAAGAGGAATAAAAAGTTGCTTTGCCACCTCTTGCACCATTTGAATAGTGGTTTCTCGTCCTTGATGAGACGCACTAATATCCAAAAAGGTTAATTCATCGGCACCTTCTTGGTTATAGCGTTTGGCAATTTCCACTGGATCGCCAGCATCTTTTAAGCCGACAAAATTAGTACCCTTAACAACACGCCCATTATCAACATCAAGGCAAGGAATAATTCGATATGTGTAAGGCATTATTTTGTATTTGCGGTATTGGAAACAAGCTCAAGAGTATCCGAAAGCACCAAATCACCGCTGTATAATGCACGACCGGCAATAACCCCTTGAATATTAGGGTGAGCCGTGAGTAGTTGCCTTATATCTTCACTATCCTTAACGCCACCAGAGGCAATAATTGGAAAAGAGCTTTGTTGGGCAAGTTCAATGGTTGCCTCTAAATTCACCCCTTGAAGCATTCCATCTCGTTGAATATCAGTGTAAATCACCGCGGCGATAGGTTGCTTGGCAAAGCGTAAAATCAACTCACTGGCTTTAAGGCTGCTTGCCTCATCCCATCCCTCAAGGGCAACCCAGCCATCTTTAGCATCAACCCCAAGAATAATTTGTTGAGGATAATCTTCGCTTGCTTGAGCAACAAAATCGGGTTCCTTAACTGCACTGGTTCCGAGAATACAGTATTTCACTCCCACCGAAAGATAATCCTTGATTGTTTGCATTTGGCGAATACCGCCACCAATTTGAATCTCGAGGCTGGGGCATTCCCGACATATTTGATAGATAATATCAAGATTGACAGGCTTGCCGGCAAAAGCACCATCAAGATCGACGATATGCAATCTTCGGCTACCTGCTTCTAACCATTTTTTTGCGGCAACGGTGGGGTCTTTATGATAAACCGTAGCATCCTCCATCCGCCCTTGTTTCAGACGAACACATTGCCCTTCTTTTAGGTCAATCGCTGGGATAATATCAAAGTTCATTTTTTCTATTTTTTGTTTTGTAAAAAATTTTCAATACGTTTCGTATCCTCGTTTTCCTTTTTTCCTTTGTAATAAATTTCAAGAAAGACAAATTCGATGCGTTCGCCGTTATAGCAATAAATAACACGTAAAGAACGTCCTCTTAGCGAGCGACACATCATACGAATTTTTATAATAAAGGTTTGTTCGTTTTGATATAACGTCGCGGCATGCTTTGAGGCATTTTTTGCGGTTGGATTGTTGCATAGAACCGTTTTTAAAATTTTAAAGTCTTCGGGTAAAGAAGGGTAATTTCTTTGTAGTTTCTTAAATTCTCTTGTAAACGTTGATTCTTCAATAAAGATAAAACTCATAAGGTTTCATAATCTCTCACAGAAAGTTGATCGTTACGATAGAAAACATGTTCATATTCAAGATTTCCCTTTTTTTTTGCTAAGCACCAAGGAGTATCTGTGTGGGAAAGATTTGAAAGTTGGGTGGCAGAGTAATCGCTTAAACGTGCTAAAACATGATCAATCACCGTTAATTCTTGTGCCGACAGGAGGCTTAAATCGGGCTTGATAACGGGTAAATATTTTGTTTGAGTATGAGAAAAATGTTTGGTTTGAACAATATCGATTGATTCTTGTTTAACCATTTCATCAATAATCGTTTTAAATTCTCTGGGTGTTGGACCATAATTATTTTTAATATAGGTGAGTCCCATAAGCTGGGCTTCATAGAGCTCATAATAATCAAAGTCAATAAAATATAACAGTTTATATAAGACCGTCTGACCAACATTGGGCTTCGCTCCGACTTGGTGCAGAATATAGAGGAAAACTTGTTTAAATTTTTGACTGTTTTTTTGAGGGATATTAACTCTGATTGATGATTCATCAATCACAAAAGTGAAATAATCTGTTAACTTTTCTTCTTGCTCTGGGGTAAGCTCCCTCCTTCCGTTCTGGATGTCAGAAATTAAAGGCCGAGATAATCCTAAGACTGCCATCAATTCTTTTTGAGGCGTGTTTTGGATTTTTTGTTGTATTTTCATCATAGGGAGAACAACGTAAAGTCGTTATTTTAAACATTGAATGTAAATTTTATCACAAATTATGATAATTTTTACACCAACTTAACAATATGAGACCTTTGCACAAAAGATATGACAAGTAAAAAAGTAAAAAATTGCCCTGATTTTTATCCGCAAGCGGCTCAAACGCTGTTACTCTAAGGTTCGTAAACTCGCCAAGAGTAAAAACGCTTTTTGTGTTGTGAAATTTGCAAAGACGGACGTATTAGCTTCATTTCACGCCTCAATCAGAACAATTTTTTATCTTTTTTCTTTTACCTGCAAGCAGTTCAAACACTGTTACTCTAAGGCTCGTAAACTCGCCAAGAGTAAAAACGTTTTTTGTGCCATACTTTTACAAAAGGCCTCAATATGTTTTAAGAATAGTATTCTTTCTATGTAATATTCTTAAGAGTTAAATTGTTTCAACAAAGTTTTTAAGAAGTTGTAAACCAACATCGCTCTTCTTTTAGGTCAATCGCTGAGATAATATCAAAGTTCATTTTGTAATTCTTCTAATCGTTTAATTTCGGTTTCTATCTCGTTAAGAAGTTCTTTTTCATTCTCGATTTGTTTTTTATCTCCTTCACGTTTTGAAAAAACGACAAAAACATTTCCTCCATATATTTTTTTGAAGTCTTCAAAATGTGATTTCATTCGATCGGTAGGTTTATAGTTTCCAAAATTTGCATTAGCAGTTATAGGTTTTATTTGTAGTCCAAAAGCTTTGTCGCCAACTTTACCAAGGTAATCAACATCTCCGGAGTGATCTAATTCACTATCACTTTCTTCAAAAACAACTTTTGGAAACTGCTTAGCAAGTTTGTCATTGACTACCGATTTTTCTGTTAGAAAACCATCAAATGTACGCACTAGTGTTACCTCGTAGATATAGTCCCTACAGTCTTGTTCTGTTAAGTCATTAAATGCAGAAGTCCAGTCTGGTATTACGATTTCTGTAATTTTAGCAAAAAGCCTTTCTCCAAGTTCATCCAAAATTTGAGGAGTCATTTTGTACGGGTTTTTTCTTTTAGAGAAAGCTTTTTTAAAGTAAAACTTTTCCCAATCCCGTAACGATTTTGGTTGGCACTCTCTTATCAATTCCATAACTGCACCCACTTTTCGGGGTCTGGTTAGTTGGTAGTTATTACTGGCGAAGTTCAACACCTTTTCTTTTTTTCCAAAATCTTTAGCTTGTTTTTTGCTCATAGTTTTCTTCTAATTTGATAAATTTATCCTTGTTTTTATAGTTTAGATTTCGGTCACTTAATACAAAACCTTGTTTAATAAGGTGAGCATTGAGAAAAGTTTTATTTTTTAAGTACATATAGACTAGGAGATAGTTTTCTTCATCATATTTGATAGAATCATATTTTAGAAAAACTTTTTGTCCTTTCGTTTTATTGCGAAGAAAATAACAAGCATCATCGACTGTTTGTGACTTTTCCTTAATTCCAAGAAGTTTGACAGTAAGATTATTTTCTAAACGAAGAAGCGTTGGGCTGAGAATTTCCTTGACTGAAAAAAACTCTTCCCGAGGTATTGGAGTATTGTGGTTGATTTTTGAGCCAAAGTGTAAAAGCTGAGGATCAATTTTTTTATTGAATTGATGGAAATCTTTAAAAATATAGGAATGCTCTTCAATTTCTTTGTTAAGAATATTGTCTTTAAGGGGTTTTTGACGAATGAAATGATATTGTGCATCGAAAAGGCTTTTCTGGGTAGGGCTTATTTTTTCTTTGATAATTGGGATAAAGTCAGGATTGATTTCGTAACCAATGGAGTTTCGATTAAGATCACGAGCAATTTTTATTGTCGTCCCACTCCCACAAAAAGGGTCTAGTACAGTATCGTTAACAAAAGAATACATCTTAATTAGACGTCTTGGAAGCTCAGGAGGAAACATAGCAAGGTGTTTATCCTGTTTGATCCCAGAAAAATGCCAGTGTCCAGAAAAAAAAGTCTTCCATTCTTCTTTTGTCATTTTGGACTGTTCTTTGTATACTGGATTTGGTTTTGTGGAAGAGCCTAATTTTTTAAAAATAAGGATAAACTCGTAATCAATAGAAATAATACCGTTATTTGGGTAAGGATAACTACCCATCAGGGATGCTCCTCCTGTGGTATTAGATGTTGTCTTTTTTTGCCAAATAATCGCTCCCATATAATCAAAGCCAAGGCTTTCACAAAATTTTATAATTTCTGTACGAATAGGTATAACTTTATAACGACCATAATAAACGGCTCGAGCAAATTGATCTCCTATATTAACGCATAATTTACCACCGTTAGTTAGTACTCTATGACATTCTTTCCATACCAAATTAAGGTTATTGATGTAATCTTCGTAACTTTGATTGAAACCTATTTGATTGTCCGTCCCATAATCTTTTAATTGCCAATAAGGAGGGGAAGTAATAACTAAGTTAACGGAGTTGTTGTTTACCTTCGTCATTTTACGGCTATCGCCTTCTATGATAGTATGATTTGTCATCATTTTTTATACCGTTTCAACAAAATTTCTCAGAAGTTGTAAGCCAACATCGCCACTTTTTTCTGGGTGGGCTTGGATGGCAAAATAATTTTTATTGGCAATAACGCTGGTGAATGGATGCCCGTATTGGGTAGTTCCATAAATATTTTGTGGTTGTTGGCACTCACAATAATAGCTATGCACAAAATAAAAATTGCTGTGGTCCGGGATGTTATGCCATAAGGGATGCTGTTTTGTTTGTTCTATGGAATTCCATCCCATATGGGGGATTTTAAGGGGTGGCATATCTTGGGAAGAGGCAGTTCTCGCTTTAAAATCAAAAGGCTTAACGGTGCCAGCCACTTTATTTAAACAATCAACACCCTCATTTTCTTCGCTCTTTGTGAATAGGACTTGCATTCCCATACAAATTCCGAGAAAAGGTTTTTGTTCGCTTGCTTGTAATAGCTGATGAGTTAGCCCCTCATAACTTTGTAAATTTGTCATACAACTGGCGGCGGCTCCTTGCCCAGGGAAGAGAACCGCATCGGCATCAGCGATGGTTTGTACATTGTGCGTAAGCTCAATGCTAACAAAACTCGGGCAAACATACTCAAGAGCACGAGTAACCGAATGAAGGTTGCCCATACCTACGACGGCAATACTTTTTTTTGTCTGCACTGCTTATTATGACGTTATAGTACGCCTTTAGAGGATGGCACCACCCCTTGGCGTTTGGCATCGACAGAAATAGCTTGACGCAATGCGATGGCAAAAGATTTAAAAATGCTTTCGGCAATATGATGGCTGTTAATACCTCTAATGCTATCAATATGTAAAGTCATTTTTGCATTATGTGCAAATGCAGTAAAAAATTCCCGAAAAAGTTCGACTTGAAAATTGCCAATTTTTTCTGTAGGAAAGTTCGCAGAAAATTCAATACAGGCACGCCCACTTAAATCAATCACTGTGCGTGACAAAGCCTCATCAAGAGGAGCATAACTATAACCATAACGACAAATACCCATTTTATCGCCAAGAGCTTGTTGAAGTGCTTGACCAAGGGCAATGCCAATATCTTCGACGCTATGATGATCGTCGATATGATTGTCTCCCTTACACAATATTTCAAGA
Source organism: uncultured Gammaproteobacteria bacterium (assembly GCA_929200535.1). Lineage (GTDB taxonomy): Bacteria > Pseudomonadota > Gammaproteobacteria > CAKMZV01 > CAKMZV01 > CAKMZV01. Next base: position 38,868 of record CAKMZV010000002.1, on the reverse strand, counting down.
TCAACTATGCCATGTTTGGCAATTTGCTCTAACATATGATCCAGAAAACCGATGCCGGATTGTAGTTTGCTTGTGCCACTACCATCAAGATTGATGCTAACGGCGATATTGGTTTCTTTTGTTTTTCTTTGAATAGAGGCAGTTCGTTTCATTTTATGTTATTAATTTTATAAACGTCTCAAATTTTCCAAATTACATTAGCAATTCTACCCGTTTCTGGATTTTGACGGTAAGAATATAAACGGCTATCTCCATAGGTACAACGATTATTTGTGAAAACAGCCTGAATGCCAAGATCATTAAGTTGGGCTTGGGCGACCCCTTTTAAGTTTAATAAAAACTTTTTTTCTTCGGCGGCTTTATGGGCAGAAGTGTTAGAGGGTTGAAAAAAAGCACCACAGTCAATAGGCAACGCATCGAAGGCGAGCTTTGTTTCTTCGCCTACTTCATAATGATTTTGACAAATACATGGACCAATCCAAGCAATAGCTTCAGTATAGTTAGGGAATTTTTGACAGCAATGGTGTAGAATTTGTTTAACCAGCCCTCGCCAGCCCGCATGTATTGCGGCAACCCATTGTCCTTTTTTGTCGCATAGAAGAATGGGAACACAATCTGCGGTTAAAACACAGCAAGGCGTTTGAGTTTGATTGGTGATAATGGCATCGGCATCCTCTTCATAGTGCTGAGGAGCAGAAACGGTGCGGTTGCTATGTACTTGGTTAATCCAAGGTCTTGGATAAGAGAGCTGGAATGTTTCTGCAAAAATTTTCCAGTTAGTTTGTCCAGTCAGGTTTTTGGGAGAGAAATCTCCGCATTGGTTATCGGTATAAAAAGCCTTTATATTTTGGGGGGCATCCCATTCAACAGGAAGGTAATTTGAAATAGGCATTTTATAAAAATGTTATGTTTACTACAATAAAATTGTAATCTAAGGCAAATTAAAAAATGAAAATATTTCTTTTTACAGTGAACCATAAAAAACCCTCTTGGTTACAAGAAGTGCAACAGGAATATCATAAGCGTCTGCCTCCCTATGTTCAAATAGTTTTGCAGCATATTTCTCCCTCAAATAAAAAACAAGAAGCTCAGGCTCTGGAAAAACTAACCAAACAAACAAAAATTAAAGGAGCAGTAAAAATTGCACTAACCATTACGGGGGAGCAAACCTCTAGTGAGGTATTGGCAAAAAAAATACAGCACTGGCAACAAATAGGCAATGATTTGATTTTTTATATTGGCGGTGCTGACGGTTTAGATGAAAGCTTAACCACACAATGCCAATGGAGTTGGTCTTTTTCTAAACTAACCTTTTCGCACTTGATTGCACAAATGATTTTTAGCGAACAGCTATATAGGGCTTTTAGTATTCTACAAAACCACCCATATCACCTTTCCCATGAATAAATTGACTAAGCCAATAATTCTTGGCTCTTCCTCGCAAACACGTTTTGATTTATTATCCAGATTAGGTTTGCCGTTTTCAGTTGTTTCCCCGGACATTGATGAAAGCCCATTGCCTGATGAACCCCCCCAAGAGTTAGTATTGCGATTAGCTCGGCAAAAAGCCTATAGAGTAGCTGAAAAAATCTCTCAATCATCCGCCATTATTATTAGCTCCGATGAACTATTGGTCAACCTAAGCAAAGATCCAAGTAAAACAATGGGCAAACCAAACACCAAAGAAAGAGCCATTTCTCAACTAATGGAATCAAGGGATTGTTTACTCTGTTTTTATACCAGCCTATGTGTGTATGATTATGACAATAGTGGGGAGGGAGCGCTACATAGTGACGTTATTCCCACCAAGGTAAAGTTTCGAGATTTTTGTAAAACAGAGGTAAAAAGAGTTGTAGAGATAGACAATCCATTATCTTGTGCCGGAGCTTTTCGCTCTGAGGGGTTGAGCGTATCGCTCTGTGAGCAAATAAGCGAACAAGAGCCAGGAGCGTTGATGGGTCTGCCATTGATTACATTGAGTCATTTTTTAAGAAATTGTCAGTAAACGAACCTGAAAAAAAGTGGGAGTGGTAGTAATTAAATATAAAAAAACGTTTTCATTTGAATAAAATGAGCAAATGTGTTAAAATTTACCCTTTTTGGTGAGATTTTTATTTCTGGAGATCTCTTCCTTAATATCAATATACAAAAAATTAATAGAAAGTAGATATTTTATATGGCAACGGTCAATCAATTAGTTCGCAAACCGCGAGTATCAAAGCGTCGTTTGAGCAAAACAGCGGCTTTAAAAAGCTGTCCTCAGAGACGAGGCGTTTGTACTCGTGTTTATACCACAACACCCAAGAAGCCTAATTCAGCAATGCGTAAAGTAGCTCGCGTTCGTTTGACAAGTGGCTATGAAGTAACCACTTATATTGGTGGAGAAGGGCATAACTTACAAGAACATTCTGTTATCTTGATACAAGGCGGTAGGGTGAAAGATTTACCAGGTGTGCGATATCATACAATCCGTGGCACTTTGGACTGTGCAGGCGTTGAGAAGCGTCGTCAAGCACGTTCTCGCTATGGAGCAAAGAAACCGAAAGAGTAAAGTTATATTATAATAAAACGATTTAGATTATGGCACGAAGAAGAAAACCTGAGAAGCGAGAAATCCTTCCCGACCCAAAGTTTCAGAGCAAAAAACTTGCTAAGTTTGTAAACACGCTAATGTTAGATGGTAAAAAGTCTGTAGCAGAAAAAATCATTTATGGTGCGTTAGATATTGTTTCGGATAAACGTAAACAAGACCCTTTAGAAGCCTTTGATAAAGTAATGGAAAATATCGGTCCTGTTGTAGAGGTTCGTTCTCGCCGCGTAGGTGGTGCAACTTATCAAGTTCCAGCACCGGTACGTCCAGAAAGACAAGAAGCCTTGGCTATGCGTTGGCTAATTGAAGCATCACGAAAAAGATCAGAAAAAGGAATGCGTTTACGCCTTGCAGCAGAAATGTCTGAAGCGTATGAAGGTCGTGGATCCGCGGTTAAAAAGAAAGAAGATGTTTACCGTATGGCAGAAGCGAACAAAGCATTTTCACATTTTCGTTGGTAGGATTACGAGCAGCTACTTCCTACGCTTACCCCTCTTATTATTCATTCTATTCATTGCTGGCAATTGCCAGCTTTTTTATCAATTCATAACTTTTATTTTCGACTGTGGCAAGAAAAACTCCCCTGAATCGCTATCGCAATGTTGGTATTATGGCTCATATTGATGCCGGTAAAACAACAACGACAGAACGTGTTTTATATTACACTGGAATGTCTCACAAAATTGGTGAGGTTCATGATGGTGCTGCCACAATGGATTGGATGGAACAAGAACAAGAGAGAGGAATAACAATCACCTCTGCAGCAACCACTTGTTTTTGGAGTGGTATGGATAAAAATTTCCCAGAGCATCGCATTAATATTATCGACACTCCTGGGCACGTTGATTTCACTATTGAAGTGGAAAGATCTTTGCGTGTTTTAGATGGTGCTTGTGCGGTATTTTGTGCCGTTGGTGGTGTAGAGCCACAATCAGAAACTGTTTGGCGTCAGGCGGATAAATATCAAGTGCCACGAATTGGCTTTGTTAACAAGATGGATCGTGCTGGGGCAAATTTTTTGCGTGTTGTTGATCAAGTAAAATCGCGCCTTGGAGGAAACCCCGTCCCGATTCAAATACCGATTGGGGCAGAAGAGGGCTTCAAAGGGATTGTTGATTTGGTGAAAATGAAAGCCATCAACTGGAAAGAAGAAAATATGGGAATGGAATTTACTTATGAAGAAATTCCTGCCGACCTATTGGATGAATGCCAATCCTATCGTGAGCAAATGGTTGAATCGGCAGCTGAAGCTAACGAAGAATTAATGGAAGTCTATCTTGAAGGCGGAGAACTTAGCGAAGAGCAAATAAAACAAGGGTTAAGAGAACGCTGTATTGCTGGTGAAATTGTGCCTATGTTATGTGGTTCTGCATTTAAGAACAAAGGCGTACAAGCAATGTTAGATGCGTTCATTGAATATATGCCCTCTCCAGAAGAGGTAAAAGCGATTACAGGTATTGATGAGAAAGAACAAGAAGTGGTCAGAAAATCTTCAGATGATGAGCCTTTCTCAGCGTTAGCATTTAAGATAATGACCGATCCTTATGTTGGAACGTTGGTGTTCTTTAGAGTGTATTCTGGGGTATTAAAATCGGGTGATTTTGTTTATAACCCAGTTAAAGGTCGTAAAGAAAGAATTGGGCGAATATTACAGATGCATTCTAATTCTCGTAATGAGATTAAAGAAGTCTATGCTGGAGATATTGCCGCAGCCGTAGGCATAAAAAAAGTGACGACAGGAGATACTTTTTGTGATCAGAATCATCTCGTTACTCTTGAGAGAATGGAGTTTCCTGAGCCGGTAATATCTGTTGCTGTAGAACCTAAATCAAAAGCAGATCAGGAAAAAATGGGATTGGCTCTGTCTAAATTAGCCGATGAAGATCCATCTTTTCGTGTACACACAGATGAAGAAAGTGGACAAACGGTTATTTCTGGAATGGGCGAGCTTCATTTAGATATTCTGGTTGATCGTATGCGTCGAGAATTTAGCGTTGAATGTAATGTCGGTGAACCACAAGTGGCTTATCGTGAAACCATCCGTTCTTCAGTCGAAATTGAAGGTAAATTTGTGCGTCAAAGTGGTGGACGAGGACAATATGGTCATGTCTGGCTACGTATTGAGCCGATACCTGTTGACGGAGAAGAAACGTATGAATTCTTGGATGAAATTGTCGGTGGTGTTATTCCTAAGGAATACATTCCTGCCGTTAATAAAGGAATCCAACAACAAATGGAACAAGGGGTGCTTGCTGGGTACCCTCTCTTAGGCTTACGTGTAGCCCTTTATGATGGCTCCTTTCACGATGTTGACTCAAGTGAAGTCGCTTTTAAGGTTGCTGGTTCAATGGCACTTAAAGAAGGTGTTAAAAAAGCCAGCCCGGTATTACTTGAACCAATGATGAAAGTCGAAGTAACTACACCTGAAGATTTTATGGGTGATGTAATGGGTGATTTAAATCGTCGCCGAGGCATTGTTGGTAATATGGAAGATATTGCCACAGGCAAACAAATTACAGCAATGGTCCCTCTTGCTGAAATGTTTGGTTATGCAACAGACCTACGCTCTATGAGTCAAGGACGGGCATCTTATGTTATGCAGTTTGAAAAATACAGTGATGCGCCAAATAACATTACAGAGCAAGTCATCAAGAAAAATCAAGGCTAATACATTTTAAGAATGTAATTAAATGGCTTGATTAAGCTCGAAAATGGGTAGAAGTATTGAGAGTACGATAAGCAATACAAAGCCACCCATTACCAACATAATTGCAGGCTCTAAGACGGCGAGCATACTCGTTGTAAATTGCTCTAATTCGTGTTCTTGATTGATTGCAGCTCGTTCCATCATATCGGATAATTTCCCACTAGCCTCCCCACTGGCTAACATATATAAGGTCATTGGTGGCAAGGCGTTAAATTTTTGTAGGGCATTAAAGATAGTGCTTCCTTCTCTAACCATTTCAGTTGCTGAATAGATAGCCTGTTGCATTGGTAGGCAGGAGAGTGTATTAGCCGTAATTCTTAGGGAATCTAAAACAGGTACGCCAGCTGATTGCATCAGGCTAAAATTGCGTGCAAATTGTGAGTTATTCGAGCCGACAAACATTTTTCCAATCAGTGGAAACTTCATTAGTAAAGAATGCCACTTTAGGTGGATAGATTTAACTCGTAAGGAAAGGCGGAAAGCAATCAGTGAAATAATAAGTAAAAATAATAGAGCTTGTCCGTATTGTCGTAAAAAATCACTGATATTGATCATTAGAATAGTCAGCACCGGTAGCTGGCGATTGGAGGAGGTAAAGACCTCAACCACTTGAGGCACAACATAGGTCAAAAGAGCAATCACCGCAGTGATTGAGACAAAGGCAATCACCGCAGGATAAATCATTGCGGTTTTCATTCTGCCTAAGAATTTATCTTTTCTCTCAATATCATCTGCCAGTTTTTCTAAAATTTTTGCCAAATCACCTGAGCGTTCCCCAGCGGCAATGGTTGAGCTGTATTCTTCTGAAAAAACCCCTTGTTCTTTAAGCGATTTACTTAAAGGCGTTCCCTCCACAACTCTTGAGCGAGTTTCTGAAAGCACTTTGCGGATAGTGGTATTATTATGTTCAGCAATGGTTCTAATAGCCTCATCAATAGGTAAGGCGGCACGAATTAAATTAGCAAGCTGTCTGGTAATAATAACCAAATCTGCACTTTTTAATTTTTTGCTGGTGCTTAGGCTAAACTTTTTCCCGGCTGCAGATTTTTTTTTATTTTTAAGATTTTTTACATTTAGCGGAATCAGTGATTTTTCACGTAATTGCTGACGCAAATGACGTTCTGAATCGGCTTCTATAATACCTTTAATCTGTTTATTTTTGCTATTAAGAGCGAGGTATTCAAAGGCAGGCATCGATATAAATCCTATCAGAGATTATGAATAACCCGCACCACCTCTTCAAAGGAAGTGGTACCGTCTAAGAGATGTGTGACTGCTTCTTGTTGTAAGCTCAGCGTGTGTTGGCGAGCATAGTCAGTCACTTTTTGCTCACTGGCATTTTCATGAATATATTGACGCACAGTATCATCAATCATTAATAATTCATATAACCCAATACGTCCTGAATAACCGGTTTTTGAACATTCTTCACATCCGACTGCTTTATAAAAATATACATTTTCTTCAGCTGGAATTTCCATTACTTTTTTCTGCTCTTCGCTGGGAGTATAAGGTTCTCTGCAATGTTTACATAGACGTCTGGTGAGGCGTTGAGCAATAACGCCTATTAAGCTTGAGGCAATTAAAAAAGATTCAATCCCCATATCACGTAGGCGGGTAATTGCTCCCACGGCGGTATTGGTATGCAGGGTAGATAATACCAAATGTCCAGTTAAAGAAGCCTGCACAGAGATTTGTGCGGTTTCTGTATCGCGAATTTCCCCCACCATCACCACATCTGGATCTTGCCGTAAAATTGCTCGAATACCACGGGCAAAAGTCATATCAATTTTTTCATTGATTTGAGTCTGGTTGATGCCATCGATATTGTATTCGATGGGATCCTCAACGGTCATAATATTACGTTTATTATCATTAAGTTGGGTGAGAGTGGCATAAAGCGAGGTGGTTTTTCCCGATCCTGTTGGTCCAGTTACCAAAATAATCCCATAGGGGCTGTTGATGAGTTTGTGTACTAATTCGGCGTTTTTTTTCGGCAATCCAAGGTTATCTAAATTAAGACGTCCTGCCTGCTTATCAAGCAGTCGCATAACCACTCTTTCTCCCTGAGCTGAGGGCAGAGTAGAGACCCTTAGATCAACCGAACGTCCTCCAAGACGCAGTGCAATTCGCCCATCTTGTGGAATACGTTTTTCAGCAATATCCAGTTTAGACATTACCTTAATTCTTGAAATTAACAGCGGTGCAATGTGTTTTTGCAACGTCATCATCTCTTTCATTACGCCATCCACTCGAAAGCGTACACGATTACGAGACTCATAAGATTCAACATGAATATCCGAAGCATTTGCACGAATCGCTTCTGAAAACAAGGCATTTAATAGGCGAATAATAGGGGCGTCTTCATCTGACTCAAGCAAATCTTCAGGCTCGTCTAATTGATGTATTAGCTCATCTAAATCTACAGAATCATCTAAGCTAGCATTCAACTCACCTAAACCTTCTGTTTGTCCGCTATAGAGGGTTTGTAGCTTTTGATCAAAGGAGTCGCTTTCTAAAAAATGAATATCGGTAATAATGCCGAGCGAACGCTGAGCCTCAGTAAAGATAGATAAATTAAATTCGCCACTATAACTGATAGCCCACCCCTCATTGTTTTGTTCAGCAAGTATTTGATTTTTACGCGCAAAGCTAAAACTCAACATAATCTTTTTTTATTGGTTTTTTGGAGGCGTTAAATCGGTTTTGGTTGAAGTGAGTTCGTCTATATTCAAGTTTATGGGAGCGAGCTCACCGTCTTCTTTAAGTTGTAATTGCTGTGCTCTAATTTCGTTGTATTTACCAAGAGAAAGCACATTTAAGGTTTTGCTATCACGGATAATTTGTGGGCGAATAAAAAGCATTAAATTGCGTTTAGCGGAAGAGTTAGTATTGTAGCTAAAGAAAAAGCCTAACAATGGAATATCACCGAGAAGAGGCACTTTTAGTTGAGAGGAGTTATCAGCTTCATCCATCAATCCTCCAAGCACGATAATTTTGCCATCATCGATTAGTACAGAGGTTTTTAATGTACGTTTTGAGGTCACTGTATCGGCAGCTCGTGCGGTCGCAATAATATTCGATATTTCTTGTTCAATCTCTAATTTAATGGCATCGCCCTCGTTAATTTGCGGCTTAACCTTAAGTGATAAACCAACATCTTTACGCTCAAAATTTTGGAAAGGATTAGTATTACTTGCAGATAATTGAGTATTGGTAATAAAAGGTACTTCTTGTCCAACCAAAATACTTGCCTCCTCATTGTCTAAGGTGACGATTGAAGGTGCGGATAAAAGGTTAACTTGTCCATTTGAATTAAGTAAATTAACTAAAGCCCCCCACCCAGTATTATTTGATTCATCTTGAATTTCTCCAACCACAAGTCCAGCACCAAGTGGTATAGAAGCGGCGGCTTGAGTCGGATTAAGAACGGCTGTCGGTAAAGAGTTATCAAAATTAATAGCCCCAACAAGAGCACCAGTATTACCACCATTTAAGCGTGCATTCGAGACCCATTGAACTCCGACCGTATCTCTGATATCGGAAGAGACCTCAGCAATAATTGCCTGAATAAGAACTTGAGCACGACGAATATCCAAACGACGGATTATACTTTTTACTGAGACAACAATATCCTGAGATGCTGTAAGGATGATGGCGTTAGTTTCTTCATCAGCTTGTATATTTACAGGACCCGCTTTTGCCTTGCCATCGGCTCCAGTGCTACCGAGAACACCCTGCAAAATAGGTAATATTTGTTTAGCGTTGGCATATTTTAAGTAAATAACACTGGTGTTTCCACGTGCATCTTCAATATCTAACTCGCTGATAAGAGTTCGAATTTTTAAGCGTTGTTCGGCATCGGCTTTGACAATGATACGATTGGTTCGGACTTCAGCAACAAGCTGAACTTTTTGTTTAGCTGGAGTATTTTTATCTTTTGAAAGAAAAGTCGTTACGATTTTTGCCAGTTCCACGGCATTGGCATGTCGAACCGGAATAATTTCAAAACCCTGGTTAATTGGCTTGTCGGCAGCGTCAATCAATCTTTTTAAGCGATTAAGATTTGCCTCTGTATCATGTATGATAAGCACATTTGTTGGTGCGTATGCAGATAGAAAGGAATTAGGAGAAACAAAAGGTCTAAGTACAGGAATAATTTGTTGAGCATTAATATAATTAATCGGAACCACCGTAGTTACTAACGAATCAGGGTTGCGAGAGGACACATAGGCACTGCTTGTTTTACTTTTATTTGCTGGCAGAATTTTAGTTAAATGCTCTCCTTCAACCGCAATAAAATTATGTACTCTCAATATAGATAAAAATACCTGATAAAGTGCTTTTGAGTTAAGAGGAGTAGAGATAATAACGGTAACCGACCCTTTAACTCGTGGATCGATTAAAAAATTCTTTCCCGTGGCACGTGATACTGTGCTGATAAAGGTACGCAAACTCGCGTTTTTTAGGTTAAGCGATGTGGTATCCTTTTCGGCAGAAAGAGCAGGCGCACTCATTCCAATAAGCATTGAAAAAAGCACGAAAAGAGCACAAACTTTTCGTAAAAAAAGATTAGAAAAAATTAACATACCTAATTGATTATTACCTATATTTTTGATTTTTGCACGAACCATAGAGTAACAGCGTTTGAAGCACTTGCGAATAAAAATCAGAGCGATTTTTTACTTTTTTACTTGTCATATCTTTTGTGTAAAGGTCTCAGTTAATCTAAAGTCACATAAATTCTTTGCTCTTTTCCCTTTCGATTAACAATTAAATCTAAGGTCTTTGCATTACCTAAAGTCTCTAAAAACTTCATACCTTCGGTAAATGTATTTACATTACCTAACTCCCTACCATTGGCACTGACAATAATATCCCCTGCTTTTAGCCCCACATTTTTAAATAGTGAACGCTCTGAACCAGGGGTCACTTGGTAGCCAACGAGCCTTCCTTCTAAACGATAAGGAAAAGTATTTATTTTTCCAATAATTTTTAGAGGGTTTTTGCGAATTGTTTTTTTTATATTACTCAGACGTTGCTGGTCCTTAAATGCTAAATTAGGCGTATAAGTGGGAATAGCATTATTATCTCGTGCAGCATTATCTTTTGCAGCGGCAGTATTTTTAGTATCATTTTGTGATTTTGGTTGAGAAGAAAAATCACTGGCAGTTCCGCCTCCAATAGCAACACTCTCGTCGCTAACAAAGATTTTGTGTTCAATTCCATCATCACTGAAAATAACATAATCATCGGCAATTTTTTCGATATACAAGTACGACACGCTTTCTTTCTCTGCATAGACATCTTGCTCTTTTTTTACCTCTATAATGGCATAATTCTGTGCCCCAGAGAGTATTCCTCTTAGCTTTAGGGTGACCTTAGGAGCAACGGCAGTTACTTTTTTTGTCTTCTTTTCAGCGAGTTTTTTGATTTTTTTTACTTTGGGTGGCTTTCCGAACAAAGGGTATTTTGCGAAAACTTCCCCTTCATTCACGGTGTCATTGTTTTGTAAAATAGCCGGATTAAGAAGTGGTTTTGAATAGGTTGGTTTTGGGTCAAAAATTTGCCAAAGTAACAATGAGCACACGTGAGCCAAAAGGACAACAACACCTAAAAAAATAAGTGCAGAAAAGAAAGAATTAAGTCGTGAAATAGTCACTTAGTGGGGCACTATTTAATAATCATTTTTAAATAAACATACTTTACACAAATAAAGAAACTTTTGTATAAAGTACCGCAAAAATCTTACAAATCAAATATAAAACTCAAAGGAGAGGCAGTACAATTAACAAGTGAAAGAGCTTAAAAAATAAATCAAGCTTAGAGTCTGTGATACAAAAAAGACCAGTTACCTTTTTCTTCTATTCTTGATCATTAAAAATGATTTATGGACTTTTTATCTCCAACTATTTAGAAGGCAAATAGAAGGCAAAAGCGACCCAAGATAGTTATACTTTATGTGTGGCAGATGCGAACATATTAAATTAAAAGGACATCTACACTCTCTTTATATATAGATTATATCATTTATTATAGAATAGAGGCTTTTCTCAAATAAATAAGACGAAAAGGATTGGGATATATGGCTATTTTTTTCTTTTAAGCAAAGAATTTTTCTTTTAAGCAAAGAAACCACAATCTAAAATATTTTTTGATAAAATAATATGCAAGCAAAAAAAATAGTGTTTTTACCAGGAGATGGGATTGGTCCTGAAGTGACTGCACAAGCAGAAAAAATCGTACAGACTCTAATACAAGAGGGGCACGATATAGAAACGCAAACAGCCCTAATTGGTGGAGCTGCTATTGACTCTTGTGGCACCCCCCTGCCTCAAGAAACCCTCTCTTTATGCAAACAAGCAGATGCAATTTTATTCGGTGCAGTAGGTGGTGATAAATGGGATCACCTCGAATTAGCCAAACGACCCGAGGCTGGCTTACTGGGTTTACGAAAATCTTTAGGGCTATTTGCAAACCTTCGCCCAGCCATTCTTTATGAGCAACTTGCTGACTCCTCATCTTTAAAATTAGAACTCGTAAAGAACTTAGACATTTTGATTGTTCGTGAACTGACAGGAGGGCTTTACTTTGGTGAACCAAGAGGAATTCAGAAGGATGTAAATGGTGAAAGAGAAGGCTATAACACCTATCGTTATAATGAAACAGAAATTCGCCGAGTAGCTCGGGTAGCGTTTGAGTTATCAATGCAACGTAATAAAAAACTATGTTCGGTTGATAAAGCAAATGTATTAGAAGTGACGCGCCTGTGGCGTGAAATTGTTGATGAAGTTGCCAGCGAATATCCACAAGTAGAATTAAGCCATATGTATGTTGATAATGCGGCGATGCAACTGGTTTCTCGTCCCAAACAATTTGATGTTATTCTTACCGGCAATATGTTTGGAGATATTCTATCAGACATTGCTGCGATGTTAACAGGCTCAATCGGAATGCTACCCTCAGCATCACTTAATGAGCACAAGCAAGGCCTATATGAGCCAGTGCACGGATCAGCACCAGACATTGCCGGGCAAGATAAAGCAAACCCTATAGCAACAATTCTTTCTTTATCGATGGCATTGAGAACCTCTTTAGATTTAGAGCAACCAGCTAACAGATTGGAAGCTGCTGTGCGAGAGGTTATAAACCAAGGGCACAGAACAGCAGACATAGCTAATGAAGGGTTAGCAATAGGTACGCAAAAAATGGGCGACTATATAAACGCTCAACTCTATGCAAAATAACCTTTAATATTTTAGACTTTTTATTATGTCCGCCCCCGTTTTAGATAAAAAAGCTCTAAGCGTTATCATTACGGGAGTAAGTAACTCCCGCCACTTTACCTTATCGACATTGCACCTTAGAGTGATAAAAGTGATACTTATTGGTGGATTGGCACTCCTATTGTTAAGCTGGGCAGTGGCTTCTTATTATTTCAATGAAAAAAACAAACAACTTAACCAAGAAATAGAAGCCAAAAAACAAGCCCATATTGCTCTGCAAACCAGTCAAAACGGGGAGAAACACCAACAAGTTGCCTTAGCAGAATTAGCAGAAAAAACTAAAAAATTGAAAGAGGTATATACACAAATACATCAAAAATTAGAAAAGATTAACTTAAATGAAGGGATAAAAGTTTTTGATGAAAAATCTGTTTTTAGTTCAATTGGTCCTCTTTCAAAAAAGGAGCTTGCCTATATCTCAAGAGTGTTACCGCTTGGGCTACCAGCGAAGAAAAAATATCGCATATCCAGCCATTATGGACCGCGAATACACCCTATTCGCAAAAAAAAGGATTTCCATAAAGGAATAGACTTAGCAATGCCTCTCGGAACGCCTCTATATGCTACGGCAGATGGTGTGGTAAAATTTTCAGGGGTTCTAAACGGTTTTGGCACGACTATAAAAATTTCTCACGAATATGGTTTTGAGACATTACTTTCGCACTTAAGCCAGCTTAAGGTCAAAAAAGGAACCAAGGTTAAAAAAGGGCAACTCGTTGGTTTATCTGGAGCGACAGGGCAAGTGACTGCCGCACACTTACACTACGAAATTTTATTCAATAAAAAAGCGATTGATCCGCGAGATTTTCTTCGTTGGAATAGCAGTAACTATAAACATTTATTTAAAAAAAACAAGGCGGTACCATGGGTATTTTTAATCAACGTGATAAAATTCAAAAACATACAGAAACAAGCCTCATCACAGCAGGATGCTCTGTCAAAGGAAACTTTGAAATAGAGGGAAATTGTCATATAGATGGTTTCGTAGAGGGAAATATTTTCTCACAACAAACCGTATCAATTGGCGTGAACGGTAGCGTCAAAGGGTTTATTTCTGCCCAATCTCTTATTGTGAGTGGAAAATTCACAGGTCAAATTAACTGTGATTCGTTAGAGCTACTATCGACAGGAGAAATAAATGCGGACATTCGTTCAAATTATAAGAGACTTGAAACAGGATGCCAATTTAGTGGTTACAGTCACAAACCAGAAAGCAGAGATTTTTACAATATACTTCCTAAAGAAGTTTTTGAGTATTTAGAATCTCACCAGCTGATGGATTTAACGCCTACTGAGGAGGTTGAGGAAGTAGAAGATAGTGAAGAAGATTTAGGAGAAATCAAAAAAAATAATGAAAAATAAAAGTATTAGACTATGTGTTGCCGGAGCGACCGGAGCTGTTGGAAAAGCGCTGCTCTCTATCCTATACTCAAAAGGTTTTCCTGTTGAAAACATCTATGCACTTGCCAGTAGTCGCTCAGCAGGTCAAAAAATCCCTTATGGAAAGAATAAAATAGAAGTTTTAAACATAGCAAACTTTGATTTTTCACAAGCGAAAATTGGTTTATTTTCTGCAGGAGGCAGTGTTTCGGCAGAATATGCCCCTAAGGCTGCTCGTGCTGGTTGCATCGTGGTAGATAACACCTCTCACTTTCGGATGCACCCAGATGTTCCCCTAATTGTTCCAGAAGTAAATAAAAAGAATATTGTAGACTATCAAAAAACGGGAATTATTGCAAACCCGAACTGCTCCACTATTCAAATGGTTGTGGCTTTAAAGCCGATTTATGATGCGGTAGGAATTGAGCGTGTTAATGTGGCAACCTATCAAGCAGTTTCTGGTTCAGGAAAGAAAGCAATTGATGAACTTGACCAACAAGTTCATCAAATTACTCAATCTCAACCATTGAGTAAACCCCAAGTATATGCCAAGCAAATTGCCTTTAACTGCTTACCACACATTGATGTTTTTCTTGAAAATGGATTTACTAAAGAAGAGATGAAAATGGTCAATGAAACAAAGAAAATTTTCTCAGATGACTCTATTCAAGTTAATCCTACAACCGTTAGAGTCCCGGTTGTTTATGGGCACAGTGAAGCACTACATATTCAAACCAAAGAACCCATTTCTGCATCACAAGCAAAGCAACTAATATCACAAGCTGAAGGTGTAATTTTAATGGACGATCCCTCCACAAACACCTACCCCACTGTTCTTGATGCAGCCCATGAAGATCAAGTTTTTGTTGGTCGTATCCGCCAAGGTCTAAGTCATCCTAACGAATTAAATATGTGGGTAGTTGCTGATAATATACGCAAAGGTGCGGCAACTAACGCTATTCAAATTGCTGAAGAACTCATTAGTAATTACTTATGAGATTAAAGCCTTATGGCATATTTTTCCTAATTTGTGCACTACTAACCGCAAGTGGTTGCTTACACCGCTCTGAACGCCAACAAGGCAATATTATCGAAAAAGAGCAAGTTGATAAAATAAAAATAGGCACCTCTCAAGCCCAAGTAAAGTCATATATGGGAGCCCCCTTGCTGCTTCACCCTACTGATCCTAACCAATGGATCTATGTTTATCAACGTAGGCTATCCTCTGGTAAATTTTTCCGCAAACATTTTATCTTAACATTTGACTCTCAAGGAAAAGTAATCGCGATGAAAAAACACAACATTGAAGCTAATCCCACCTCTCTTAAAGACAAATAGCATCGCATCTGTATAGAAACATCCTAAGTACAAAAACCTTTAAAGGGTAAGAATAGTTAAGTTCGTGTTTGAATAAACACAAGTTTCACCGCTAATAGTGAGAGATTCTTTAACAACCTCTTTGGCACTTAGGGATGAGTGCTGGTGAAGAGCTCGGGCAGCGGATTGGGCAAAGCCGCCTCCGGAACCGATTGCCATAACACTATGTTCGGGCTCTAACACATCGCCAAGCCCAGAAATCGTTAAAATACGCTCCTTATCAGCCACTAATAGCATTGCCTCTAAACGACGAAGATAGCGATCAGATCGCCACAATTTAGCAAGATTAACCGCGGCAAGAAGCAAATTAGAAGGATGCTCGCGGATTTTTTCTTCAAATTTATCGAAAAGCGTAAAAGCATCCGCCGTGCCACCGGCAAAACCAGCAATAATTTTATTATTATGTAAGGCTCTCACTTTTTTTGCAGAACCTTTAACAATTGTGTTCCCCATACTTACCTGTCCGTCTCCTCCGAGGGCAGTTTCGCCATTTTTTCTAACGGCGAGAATAGTCGTGGCATGAAAAATATTTTTACTCATAATTTATGATAAATCTCCTTTGTTCCTTGTTGAAATTTCTTTGATTGTTCACTCATTCCGTGTTCAATGGCAACATCAATTTCTTGAATTTTATTGGTCTTAGCGTATTCTCGAATATCTTGAGTGATTTTCATTGAGCAAAATTTAGGACCACACATAGAGCAAAAATGAGCAATCTTGGCAGATTCTCGAGGCAAAGTTTCATCGTGAAAGTTACGAGCTCTATCGGGGTCTAATCCAAGGTTAAACTGATCATGCCAGCGAAACTCAAAACGTGCTTTAGAAAGAGCATTATCACGCAACTGAGACGCAGGATGCCCCTTAGCAAGGTCTGCCGCATGGGCGGCTACCTTATATGCCATTAAACCCTCCTTAACATCCTCCTTATCTGGCAAACCAAGATGTTCTTTGGGGGTAACGTAACACAACATAGCGGTACCAAACCAACCAATCATAGCTGCCCCAATTGCCGAAGTAATATGATCATAACCGGGGGCAATATCGGTTGTTAGAGGTCCTAAGGTATAAAAAGGAGCCTCGTGGCAAAGCTCTAACTGCTTATCCATATTTTCCTTAATAAGTTGCATCGGCACATGTCCGGGCCCCTCTATCATCACCTGAACATCATATTCCCAAGCAATTTTAGTAAGCTCACCAAGAGTAGCAAGCTCTGCCATTTGGGCTTCATCGTTAGCATCAGCAATTGAGCCTGGGCGTAAGCCATCACCCAACGAAAGAGAAACATTATATTGAGCACAGATTTCGCAAATTTCTCTAAAATGTTCATAAGCAAAATTTTCTTTATGGTGATACAAATTCCATTTTGCATGAATTGAACCACCACGAGAAACAATACCGGTAAGGCGTTCGGCAGTAAGTGGCACATAACGCAACAACACACCGGCATGGATGGTAAAATAATCCACCCCTTGTTCGGCTTGTTCAATTAGAGTATCGCGAAAAACTTCCCATGACAGGCGTTCGGCAATACCGTGCACCTTCTCCAAGGCCTGATAAATAGGCACAGTCCCTACAGGAACGGGGCAATTACGAATAATCCACTCACGAGTTTGGTGAATATTGTTACCTGTTGATAAATCCATCAAAGTATCACCGCCCCAACGTACTGACCAAACCATTTTTTCGACCTCCTCCTCAATAGAAGAAGAAGTGGCTGAATTACCGATATTCGAATTGATTTTGACCAAAAAATTACGTCCAATAATCATCGGCTCGAGTTCTGGATGATTAATGTTAGAAGGAATAATAGCCCTCCCCTTAGCAACCTCATCACGCACAAACTCTGGAGTGATTTTTGATGGGATATGGGCAGAAAAATCTTGCCCCTTATGGCGTTGCTTTAACAGCTCGTCTTGAACCTGTTCCAACTGCTGATTTTCACGAATAGCAATATACTCCATTTCCTTAGTGATAATACCTTGCTTAGCATAATGCATTTGGCTAACATTTTTTCCACTAAGGGCACGGCGCGGTTTTTCGGTATAAGAAAATTGAATATTTTTTTTCTTTTCATCGGCACTTTGTTTTTGTGCATAATCAGAGCTAAAAGCGGACAATTGTTCGGTATCCTGTCGCTCCTCTAACCACTCCTTTCGGATAGCGGGAATACCTTTATAAAAATCAATCTCGATGGCTGGATCCGTATAGGGTCCCGAAGTGTCATAAACATAAAAATCTGGATTTTTAATACTTTCCCCCGAGGTAGTAGGCGTCTCTGTTTGTTTAATTTTACGCATACCCACCTGCACGCAAGAGCTATCTCCCTCAACATATACTTTTTCTGAACTGGGGAGTGGCTCAATATAAGATTGGTAATTTTTTTCTAAGTTTTTTAGTTCCATTGTTATAAATGTAAAGTTAAGAAATGATTTTTAAAAGGTAAAAAGGCTTTTGTACAAAATCTTTATGAAGTGCATTAAGTAGAAGTGTTTGCACTGCTTGCAGGTAAGTCATATCTTTTATGCAGTATACTATTGATTGTAATATATACCCATCGCAAATGGGTATAATCTTAAAAGGAAGGGCGCGACATTTGCACTCTTTCCGATAGTTTTGATAACGGTGAGGTGGCCGAGTGGTCGAAGGCGCACGCCTGGAAAGTGTGTATAGGGAAACTTATCGAGGGTTCGAATCCCTCTCTCACCGCCATTACTTGGACATCGCATACTTTTATACAATGGTCATAAATAGCGAATACGTAATAATAAAGACCGTTGCAGAGTGGAAATGGACAAAAAAAACTGAAAAAAAACAATTCTAATCAAGGCGTGAAATGAAGCGAATACGTCCGTCTTAGCAAATTTGGTCTCAGTTTACAACATATTTATTTCCATTTTATGCAAAAAAAAGATTAGCATAACGACAATGAAGAAATTAAAAATTATAGGTTTTAGCTTATTGATTAGCTTTATTCTATTCATAGGCTTTTCTATCGTTGCTTACTTTCGTATTATTGAGCCATACTTGCCAAATACTTCTAGCATCAGAGAAGTCTCCTTGAGCGAACCAATGAAAATTTACTCAAAAGAAGGCTTAGTGCTTTCAGAAATAGGCATTAGGCGAAGATATTTGGTTGAGTTTGATGAAATTCCAAAAGATCTAATAAACTCTCTTTTAATTATTGAGGACAATCGTTTTTACGATCATTTTGGAGTAGATTTTTTGGGTTTATTTCGTGCGTTTATAGAACTGGTTAAAACGGGTCAAAAAAATCAAGGGGCAAGCACTCTAACAATGCAATTAGCTCGTAACTTATTTCTCACAAGAGAAAAAAGTTTTATCCGCAAATTTAGAGAGATTTTTTTAGCCTTTCGTTTGGAAAATGTTTACAGTAAAAATGAGATTTTAACACTTTATATCAATCGAGTTTTTCTTGGGCATCGATCCTATGGTTTTCAGGCTGCTGCGAGAACTTATTTTGGAAAAAAACTCACACAACTAACGCTTTCTGAACAAGCAATGCTTGCAGGGCTACCAAAGGCACCATCGGCTTACAATCCGCTATCCAATCCAACACGAGCCAAACAACGTAGAGATTACATTTTACTGAGATTATTCCAAGAAGGCATCATCACAGAAGAACGCTATTTACTTGCCGTTTCCGAACCGATTAAAGCCAAAAACTTTGGGGCGTCGGTTGAGCTTGATGCCGGACATGCTGCAAGTATGGCACATCATAAAGCGGTCAAAATTTTAAAACAGCAAGGGATAAAAGAAGGCATCTATGAAAAAGGCTACAAGGTAATTACCACGCTTTCTGGCAAAAACCAAAGAGTTGCTAACAAAGCAGTTCAACGAGGAGTTTTAAACTACATTCGCCGACACTCTTGGAGTGGTGCTGAGAAAAAAGTAGCGATAGAATTTGAAAATGAGAAAAATTGGGAAGAATTAAATCTCATACAAAAAAACACAATCATTAAATCAGAAAAAAATAGAAACTATTTAATTGGATTAACTCAGCAAATACCAGAAATTCTCGGTTTAACCCGAGGAATTATTTACCACTCTAAAGACAATCAAATTGTTGCCATATTAGAAGACAACCAAATTACCAAACTACCCTTAAAAGATATTTCATGGGCAAGAAATACCTGGACTCGAGAAACTGCAGAAGCCACAAAAATCAAAATAATTTCAAAAAAAATCAAAGAGGATATAGAATATCTACTATTAAATGAAGCATCTGGCGTTTACTTTCACCCCAAACTAATAAGCTCAAAACAGAGTAATCGTCGCCAAAGTAAAGCACTACCCACAGGGGGGATTATTTATGTAAAAGAAAAAACAGAAACAGATGGCACAAGCAAAACTTATACTCTTGTGACTAAACCTAAAGCACAAGTAGCGTTGGTTAGCCTTGATGTTCGTACGGGAGCGATTAACTCATTGATTGGAGGTTTTAATTATCAAAACTACAAATTTAATCGAGTAACTCAATCCAATCGTCAACCCGGATCAAACTTCAAGCCTTTTTTATATGCAGCTGCCTTTAATAAAGGCTTCACAGCAGCATCAATCATTGAAGATATTCCAATGTCCTTTGAAGATAAATCAACCGGATTTATTTGGACACCAAGCAACTACTCGGGAAAATATTTTGGTGCCACTCGTTTACGTGAAGCATTAACAAAATCAAGAAATTTAGTCTCCGTACAACTACAAGCTCAAATAGGCACCGAATACACCATAGACTATATGAAAAAATTTGGTTTTAAGCGGAAACCCTTTGTGCAAAATAGAAACCTATCTATATCGCTTGGAAGTGCAGCCTTAACACCAATGGAAATAGCACGAGGCTATGCCGTTTTTGCCAATGGAGGCTACTTAGTAACCCCCTACATTGTTGCTGAAATACAAGATAGTCAAGGCAACACAATTTATAAACACCAACCACCAGTGGTATGCTATGAAGAATGCGACTCTTTAGAAAAATTTATACCCCCCTCCCCTCCAAGAACCTTAGATGCTGATGTGAGCTATATTATCACCAATATTTTAAAAGATGTTATCAAATATGGAACGGGTCGTCGTGCTCGCGTACTCAACCGCCCTGATATTGCTGGAAAAACGGGCACTACCAATGATCAATACGATGCTTGGTTCTCCGGATTTAATCGCTCTATTGTTACCACGGTTTGGGTTGGCTATGATAATCCTCAACCTATGGGAAATGAGGAAACGGGTAGTAGAGCTGCCCTCCCTGTATGGATAGACTATATGCAGGAAGTCTTAAAAGACACCCCTGTTATAGACTTCCCAAGAAGCAACAACATTATAGAACTTAGAGTTTCTAAAAAAAGCGGAAAATCAGTGCTAAATGCAGACGCTGCAAATAATACAACATTAGAAATATTTCGCTCGCAATACGCACCAACGAAAACCAAAAAATCTAAAACACAAGAAAGAAAACTTATTCTTGAACAACAAGAAAAACCCATCGAATCGCTAATTAAAAAGATATTTTAGACTGCACTTGATACTATGGATATTATCCAAACCATTGTTTTATCTCTTGTTCAAGGTATCACCGAATTTTTACCCATTTCCAGCTCGGCTCACCTCATATTAGTTCCAATATTTGGGGGTTGGCAAGATCAAGGGCTGGCATTTGATGTTACCGTACACTGTGGCACCTTAGTTGCCGTTTGCCATTATTTTCGTAAACAACTCACCACACTAACCATTAGCGGACTTCAATCCCTGCTTGGACAACACAATTCCGACAGTCGATTAGCATGGTTTATTATTATCTCCACTATTCCTGCTGGGCTATTCGGCGTACTTTTTGACGACTGGATAGAGCAAAACTTACGATCCACCATCGTTATTGCCACCACGACGATTATTTTTGCGCTTCTTCTTGCCTATGCCGATCGATTTCGAGGCAATAAAGACCTCTACCAACTAAACTCCCACCACGCCCTATTTATCGGACTAATGCAAGCCCTTGCACTTATTCCCGGCACCTCGCGTTCAGGTATCACCTTAACGGCAGCCCTACTTATTGGAATGACAAGACAAGCGGCAACAAAATACTGCTTTCTTCTTGCTGTTCCACTAATTCTCGCTGCCAGCCTACTCAAAACAGCAGAATTAATACAACAACCCAATCCAGTTGACTGGTTCAGCTTTCTTCTTGCCTTTGTGCTATCGGCAATTACAGCTTGGTTAGTTATTCACCTACTCCTCTCATTTATCGAAAAAATAGGCGTCCTCCCCTTTGTTATCTATCGACTACTACTTGGTATAGTACTCATATTGTTAATGGATTATTAATAATGGTTAATTGTTTACTCGTTCCCACCCTGTCATCCCTCTTTCTGTTATTCTGAGGGCAAGCCTCAGAATGACAAATACTAGGCTCCGAGCAATGAATAAAGAGAACAAAAAGTGTTAGGCACCTGCTACACAAGGCTTCAAGGAGACTTATTCGCCCCTGAAATTGCGGTTGAAGTTCACCAACAAAACGGAATACCGGCAATAATTATTATCGGACTACCGGAAACGGCAGTCAAAGAAAGTCGTGATCGAGTTCGTAGCGCCCTTCTTCAAAGTGGTTTTTCTGTTCCCTCAAAGCGTTATATCATCAACCTTGCACCAGCTGACCTACCCAAAATAGGCACGCATTATGATTTATCTATTGCCCTTGGCATTCTAAGCGTTAGCAATCAACTCAATGCCGATTTAAGCAACTATGAATTTTATGGAGAGCTCGCCCTAAGCGGAGAAATTAGAGCGGCAAAAGGATTACTTCCTGCCTTAATGCAAGGACAAAAAAAGACCTTAATTGTTCCCAAACAAGAAGAGCATATTTACAGTATGATCGAAAATGTTGATATTCGAGTTGCACAAAACCTTATCGAAGTTGTGCAATTTTTACGTGGAGAAACCAAACTCTCTAAACCCCAACCAAACCCGAACCCACCCATCTACCAACCAGAAATTGACTGGAGTGCCATACGAGGGCAAGAATTAGCACGCCGAGCAATTGTTTATGCCGCAAGTGGAGGGCATAGTGCTCTAATGTTTGGTCCTCCGGGCTGTGGTAAAAGTATGTTAGCTCAAGCTCTCCCTGGAATTTTGCCACCACTTACCACCACCGAACAACTTAATGTGGCAGCCATTCACTCCCTTAGTCGCCATATTAACCACACCAACTGGAGTCCATTTCCACCCTTTCGCCATCCTCATCACAGTAGCTCTGCAGTGGCTCTTATTGGTGGTAGTAGCATACCACAACCAGGAGAAATCTCACTTGCTCACAATGGCGTTTTATTTCTCGATGAACTTCCCGAATTTAAACGAGAAGTATTAGAATCCCTACGCGAACCCTTAGAAAGCCGACAAGTTAGTGTATCTCGTGCCCATAGTAAAGTAATATTCCCTGCCGATACCCAACTCATTGCTGCAATGAACCCCTGCCCTTGTGGCTATCTTGGCGAACCACGTTGCCAATGTAATGAAGAACATATTAAACGCTATCGTAGCAAATTATCTGGTCCTTTGCTCGATAGGATTGATATGCATATTGAAATGCACCCTATTAATACCAACGAGCTTATTAACTTACCCAAATCCACCCACACCAGCGAAAAAGTTCGTGCCCATGTACAACAAACACGGGACATGCAATACCAACGCCAAGGCAAACTCAATAGCCGCTTATCGGTTAAAGAAATAGAACAATACATCCGCCTCGACACCGCCCAAAAACAGCTATTAGAGCAAGCCATAGACAAACTCAAACTCTCAGCACGCTCTTATCATAGAATACTTCGCCTATCTCGCACTATAGCCGATGGTTACAAACGTAAAAAAATAATCACCTCCGACATTAGCCAAGCCATCAATTACCGCCAATTAGATCGCTCGTAAGTTAATGGATAGTTAATAATGATTGATTGTTAATGGTTCCCACGCTCCTGCGTGGGAATGCATATCGCATGCGTCCTCACATGCGGGCAGACACGTAGGTCTGCCCCTACTGAACAATGTCATTCCTTTTCCTGTCATCCTGAAACTTGTTTCAGAGTGAATAATTAATCATTAACAATTAACAACTAACCATTATCAACAAACCTTATGCTTTAGCCTTCGTTTTAAACGTTTTCTTTTTGTGTGAGTTGCTTGAAGAGGGAGTTTTAAACTTTTTTTTGAAACCCCATTTTTTATTTTTTGGTTTTTTTGGCTTGAAAGATTCTTTTTGCTTGTTATTGGGATTTAACAAGCGATCAATGGCTTGCCATTTTTTATTATCTGCTGGAGTGATAAAATTCAATGCATTACCCAAAGCCCCAGCTCGTCCAGTTCTACCGATGCGGTGAATATAATCTTCAGGGCATTGAGGTAGATCATAATTGATCACATATTCAATATGAGGTATATCCAAGCCTCGAGCAGCGACATCAGTGGCAACTAAAATACGAAACGTTTTATTTCTAAACTTTGCAATCACTCGATCGCGCTTATGCTGCCTCAAGTCTCCATGAATAGCATCTGCAAAATGCTCCTCTTGGCGGAGTTTTTTTGCTAATTTTTCGGTGCCAAATTTGGTTTTTACAAAAATAAGAATTGTCCCCTCACATTCATCCAATTGGGTCAGTAAAGTGGAATGTTTGTCTGCTTCCTTGAGTCTTAAACACGTTTGTTTAATTTTTTCTACGGGAGAAGAAGGAGCACCAACTGCCACTCTCACTGGTTCATTTAAATACTTCCCAGCAATACGTGTAATATTTTTCGGAAGCGTTGCAGAAAATAATAATGTTTGTCGCTCGGGAGATAAGTGTGCCATAACATTTTCGATTTGAACAGTAAAGCCTATATCCAACATTCGGTCTGTTTCATCAAGAACGAGAAAATCAGTTGTATTTAACTGTAAACTTCTACGTTTAAGATGATCATTGATTCTACCGGGCGTACCAACTATCAATCTTGGACTATTACGTAATTGACGAAACTGTTTTGGCATTGGTTCGCCACCAATCAACAAAGCGACTTTAATTTTTGATTTTTTCCCAAGCATCTTTTGTAACTGGCTCATCACCTGTGTTGCCAACTCGCGTGTTGGTGTCATTACCAAAGCTGCTCCCTCTGTATTGGTTAGTAGATGGTTAACTAATGGAATTCCAAAGGCACCCGTTTTTCCAGTACCCGTTTGTGCAGAACCTAAGATATCCCTTCCTTGTAAAGCAGAAGGAATGGCTTCTTGTTGAACCGGAGTTGGGTTATTAAACCCCATATCAATTAATGTATGATTGAGTGACTCGGGTAGAGCCATTTCTTGAAATGTTTGCATAGTGTTGTTAATGTTGGAAAAATGAGGCAGAAGCGATTATCAAAGAGTTAGATAATCCATAAAGCAGAAGTTTTCTCTTTATCATTCGAGATGACCTTATCAATTTTAATCTGCTTTCTTCTTCTTTTACGTTTATTAAGCAAATTTAAGTTTTTATAAATTGTCAAATTGACTTTTAGCGACAAGTAGCGACAATTTTTGTTATTTTATTTTGTAAGCATAATAACAACTTTTATAATTTTTTGTTTGGTTTTCAATTATAAAAAAAATAAAATTAAAGTGTTTTATTAAGTATTTTTTGCAAATAATGGTTTAAAATAGAATATATTGAAATTAAGAGAAAAATAGCCATACATTAGATACATTAAAAGGAAAGGGGAATTTAAAAGCATCAAAACAGTGAAATAAATATTTTGTTCGGATTTTAGATAGAGGATTTTAGAGGAATTTAGGTAGTAAATCTTGTAAAATGTAGAGAAATTTGCTGAATTTATATAAGGTCGCTCTTCTTGATGATGTTTTGAGTAAATGTATTTATAAAAAGTGAGACCTTGTCATATCTTTTGTGCAAAGGTCTCAAAGTAGGGTAAATAATAGAAATCAAAGTATTTTATATTAGTTAATGGTTAATGCGATTTAAAAATAGTATTTTCAAATTTTCTCGGCTTGTATCTCGGGCGTTTTATCGTTCAGATATTTTTTCTGTGCCACTTTCAGATTCGCATTCGCAATTACCTACGCCGTCATCTCAATCAACTAACAAAAATAACGAAGTTACAAAGTTATTTTCTTCTTTTATAAAAACAAGCGTTGTTCGCAAAGGTGACGCTAATGTTATCAAATCCCGAAATTTTGCTCGCCAAAGCCTCTTTAGGTTAGTTTTTGCTGGGTTGCTATCTTTTGGTGCCAGCAAAGCAATTGCTGCGCCTTATATCATATTTAATCCTACTCAAAGCACATACACAACGACGGTTTCTACTCCTCATGCCGTGTTTCATCTTAACAGCACGATGGTAGAAGCAACTGGAAACTTTTCAACTAATAATCAAACTTTTGGGGCAGTTACAGGTACCTCCAATCGCTTTGGGGCGGCGAATCGTGCTTATAATCTGCCCGGCTCTTTCTCTGCAGGAGGTACAGGACGTTATTCTGGTTGGACGCAAGCAGAAAAAGACGCAGAAAGTGCTGCAGCGAGTCGTTTAAAGACAAATGTTAATATAATGAATGGTGCAACAAACTTCTCCTTTAGTGTCTGGGTAAGGTATTCTGCTGTTGCGGGTTTAAATACTGTATTAAGTGTTTCAGGTGGTCCCCAGTCCCGAGATAATTATTTGTTATTCGGTCCAAAAAATAACCAGTTTGTGGATCATTGGTTGCTGGGTGTTAGTCGATCCATAGACCAGTTTACACTCCTAGTGACCAATCGCTGGACGCATTATGTTTATGTGAGAAATGGGAATACCGCCTCTGTTTACACTGATGGTGTGTTCGATGCTTCAAGGAGTAGTCTTAGTACCGGAGCATTTACTAGTATTGCCCATATAGTATGGGGTCAAGAGCAAGATGCTCTTGACGGAGGCTTTGGTAATGGGGGTCAAAGTTTGAGAGGAGATATAGATGATATACATTGGTTCAATCGAGCACTGACAGCAATTGAGGTTCGTCAATTATATTCGCGCGAGTCTATTGTTGAGGTGGCAGAGAATTTAGCGCCTGGTTCTCAAGTGGCAGCTTGGACTGTTTATGATAGTGGTGGTACGGGTATGTGGCCAACCCTGCCTGCGGCTACTGTTTCTATTCTTTCAGGTAATACCAATGACGTTTTTAGTATTAGTGCTTCTGGTCTTTCAATAGCTACAGGCAAGTCGCTTGATTTTGAAACACAGAATATCTATGCCCTCGTTGTACAAGCAACCGAGGGGGGCAACGTCAGCACTGCTCAAGTAATAGTACAGGTCATCGATGTTATAAATGAAAATGCCCCAGTTATCACCGCAGGTCAAGCAAGTACGGTTTCTGAATCACACTCTGTTGGCTCAAGTGTTCTTGAAGTTGCCGTAACGGATGCCGATGTGCCCGATGTGATAACAGGCTTTAGCATCAAAGCAGGCAATATAGGAAATGTTTTTGCGATTTCTAATACAGGAACAATTACGCTTTTATCGAATTTAGATTTTGAAACACGCACTTCCTATACATTAACGCTTGAAGTGGGTGATGGCGGAGCAAACACATCGACAACGGAAAATGTGATTATTGCTGTTACTGATGAGAACGATAATGCGCCGATTATCACAGCAGGTCAAGCAAGTACTGTTTCTGAGTCGCTATCGGTTGGCTCAAATGTTATTGACCTGATCGCAACGGATGCTGATGCAACAGATATTATCACGGGCTTTAGTATCACAGCAGGTAATATAGGCAATGTTTTTGCGATTTCAAATACCGGTCGGATTTCGATAAATTCAGCTTTAGATTTTGAAACACGCACGGCATATACACTAACGATTGAAGTGAATGATGGCGGGGTAAACCCACCGACAAGCGAAGATGTGATTATTGCCATCACCGATGTGAACGACAATGCGCCCGTTATTACCCCAAATCAGCAAGCAACGGTTCAAGAAACGCTAACGA
>CAKMZV010000002.1:0-11436 GCA_929200535.1 uncultured Gammaproteobacteria bacterium | reverse complement strand
CAATTACGCTTTTCTCGAATTTAGATTTTGAAACACGCACTTCCTATACACTAACCATTGAAGTGGGTGATGGTGGAGCAAATACATCGACAACGGAAAGTGTTATTATTGCCGTTACTGATGAGAACGATAATGCACCGATTATCACCGCAGGTCAAGCAAGTACAGTTTCTGAATCGCTATCTATTGGATCAAGTGTTCTTGAAGTAATCGCAACGGATGCCGATGCGACAGATATTATTACGGGCTTTAGCATCAAAGCAGGCAATATAGGAAATGTTTTTGCGATTTCTAATACAGGAACAATTACGCTTTTCTCGAATTTAGATTTTGAAACACGCACTTCCTATACACTAACGATTGAAGTGAATGATGGCGGGGCAAACCCACCGACAACAGAAACCGTTATTATTGCCGTTACCGATGAGAATGATAATGCGCCGGTTATTACCGCAGGTCAAGCAAGTACAGTTTCTGAATCGCTATCGGTTGGCTCAAATGTTATTGACCTGATCGCAACGGATGCTGATGCGACAGATATTATCACGGGTTTTAGCATCATAGCAGGCAATGAGGGTACGGCTTTTGCGATTTCGGATATCGGTCGGATTTCGATAAATTCAGCTTTAGATTTTGAAACACGCACTTCCTATACATTAACGATTGAAGTGAATGATGGTGGGGCAAACCCACCGACAACGGAAAATGTGATTATTGCCGTTACTGATGCGAACGATAATGCACCGATTATCTCACCAGCAAGCACCTCAGTTTTTGAATCAGCAAGTGATACCGATCCTATTGTGACATTGCAAATAAGTGATGCCGATAGTACGCAGATAATTACAAATTTTACGATAGTTTCTGGTGATCCAACAGGGTTATTTGAAATTTCAGCAGAAGGGATATTGTCTCTTCGTAGTGGTCAGAGTTTGG
The DNA here is from genome assembly GCA_929200535.1 of uncultured Gammaproteobacteria bacterium. Classification (GTDB taxonomy): domain Bacteria; phylum Pseudomonadota; class Gammaproteobacteria; order CAKMZV01; family CAKMZV01; genus CAKMZV01. The sequence goes on along the minus strand of CAKMZV010000002.1, from coordinate 10,500 downwards.
ATTATGATACTTCGAGTAAGCACATCCTAGTGGTGCAAGCTGAAGATGGAGAGAATACAGCCGTTCCTGCAACGATTACGATAACGGTTATTCCAGGAAATACATTTCCAGAAATTTTTGGCATAACCAGTATTACTGTAGATGAGGATGAGTATTCGCCTTTAGCGGGAGCATTGGTAGAATATCGTGCGACATTTACGGTGGTGTGGGATGTGAATAATGATGACTTAGCGAGTGTAGATCAACCGCCATCAGTAAACTTTTCTTCCACTTTATTAAATTTTGTGGGTTCAACGCCCACTCTGGCAGCGGGTTCCCAAACAGGGAGTACTCAAACCTATTTTTTATCCTTTCAAACATTGGCACACTCACATGGCATCACGACTTTAACCTTGTCCTTTACCGATCAAGGACCGGTACATGATCGTAGTGCTATTGGTTTGACCTCTTTACATGAGATAAAGTTAACGGTTAATCCTATTGTGGATACACCCACATTTGCTTTGGCATCTAATTCAGCCACTTATAATGAAAATGATTTATCAATAAAGCGAATTGATCTTAATAGTATCGTGAATCATGATGCAACGGAGCTACAGTTTAATGTTGTCAGAAATGGGGTTGATATTTTTGCAGGGACAAGCACGAATAGTGATGTCTTTGGTGCCTCTTTTAGCTCTACTCAAGTCTTGAGTACACTTTCTGCGACAGCATCAGATAATGGCGTGTTGTATTTTAGCTTAAAACCGGAGGTTTCTGGTGTGGCAATCATTTCAGTGGGTTTATATAATGTCGCTACGAATGTAGGTTCTACAGAGGTGTTTACCGTCACGGTGAATGCAAAAACCTCATCCAATGCCGTTTTATATGCACCTAACGTAGGCTTGAAAGCAGAAATTGTTAGGGCTGGGCGTATTTATGGAGCAAGTTTTAATGCCTTTAAAAAAGGACCCTCTAATGATGCTAATACAGGTTCGCATTTTACTTTTATAAATTCAATAGGTTCAGGGGATTATATTAATCTACAAAATATTGAAATAAGAGAAGAGCTGATAAAGCATCTTTTAGCTGGTTTTAGGAATCATCCGGCTCCTATTAAAAATGTTTATTTTGGATTGACCAATAATTTTTCAGCAGGAACCACCGTAACTTGGCGTACCAATGGTCAAATTTATGGTGAAGTCTTTAGTTCCACGAATTTGGCACGTAACACGATTACACTTAGACCTGGGGAATCAGAGTTTGTTAAGTTTGGGTCGGTTGATCTTGCGACGAACAGTGGCGTAGCAATAAAGGGATTGAATGCAAGCGTGTATAGTGCGGATGGGATCATTACGGATACAGAGCTTCAAAACTTTTTGAACGGTATTTCTTTTAATTCCAGACCACAAGATGATGAATGGGCAATGTATGAGTTTACCTCGCTTGACTCCTCCGGTCGCATTGTTGTCAGTATTGCTGAGGGCAGTAGCGGCACTGCCACTTTTGGTGTGTATGATTTAGATGGTGGGGATGGAAACACACTTCCTTTAACCTATAATCTTGGAACCGTAGCCACCAATGGCACATTAACTTCAAGCACGATTTATACTGCCAATGGTGTGGCTCATCGAGCGTTTGTATATACGCCGGTTGATAATTATTTTGGTACTCAAACAGTGACGGTAACTGCTGCTGATGGTGGTAACACATTGGATGTGGTTTTTGTGGTTCAACCAGTAAATGATGCACCACGACTTTCTACTTTTTCTAATCTTGCTTTAGAGGAAGATTTTGGTAATAATGTTGCATTTACCACTTTTACGGTTAATTTAGGTGATGGTGAAACAGGAGATTCCGTTGTAACACCACCATCCGTTATTTCTTATGAAGATTCTGTAGGAGGAAATTTATTCGATGGTCAGCCAGTTATAGCGAATACACCACTGGTTAATTCAGGGGGAATGTATACCAATCGACTTGTTTATAGTGATAACCCAAATCGCTTTGGTACAGCAACGTTGGTTATTGAAGTAGAAGATAATGGAGGCCTTTCTACCACCTTTTCTTTAGTAGTCCGGGTTCGTTCTTTGGATGATCGCCCTGAACTTGTGGGTAGTGTATTGAACAAAACTCAGGGTGAAAGTCAAGCAGATCAAAGCGGAGAAATAGCTTATCAGCTAAATCTTGGTCAGTATGAGATTTCAGCAACATTAGTGCCTGCCATTACAGGGATTACGTATTCAAGTGATGAGTTATTTGCGACGACTCCAACCTTTAACTCTGTGTATCGTATTGATGGTTCACAAAACCGTCTATCAGATACGACGTTAAGTTATACTATTGTAGGTGCTCGTTCGGGTACAGCAACGCTTACTATTCGCTTTGAAGATACTGGAGATGGTGAGTATGTTTCGTCAGCGACAAGAGCCGAACATAATCTTGCAGCAACCACGATTACCCAATTGATAACGGTGCACCCCTTTAATGATCCTCCAATACTTTCTTCGACTTTTCCATTAACCTTTAATGATACTGAAGTGCAAGCCACAAAAACCTTTTCTATTGTGGTGAGTGCTGATTTGGGGGTTGGTGAAGAGGCTCGAGGAGATCAAATTAGTGCGGTAAATGCAATGACGGGTCGCTCGCAGTTAGTTTCTTTTCAACAAGCAACAATTATTTCTTCGACTCAAACAGAAGTCACGTTTAATTTGAATCCTTATTATCATGGGCAAACCACTTTAACGATTGTCGTTTTTGATACGGGAGTGCCACAAGATAATGTCGCCAAGCCTTCTACCATTGTGTTTGTTTATAATGTCAGTGCGGTGAATAATACACCGAATTTAACTTACAATCAAATTTTTCAAACAACAGAAAATTCAGTTGTACAAAAAATAGACATCAATAATATTTATGATATTGATAATCTTACGGTTGCAGATCAACGTCCGGCGGATTACAGTCAGCTTTCTTATGACACGGCAAAAATCAGCTTTGCACAATTCTCTTTTTCTGAAACAGAAGTGCAGACAAGCTCGAATGAAACGCTTTCTTCTTTACCGGGTGAAGATGCTGGAATTTATTTTTCACTGGTCCCTGGTGCGACAGGAAATACCACCATTACATTAATCATAACGGATCATTTCTTTGATGGTTCATCGCAACTTGTCGAACAAGAATTTGTTGTTAATATCATTCCAAAGCCAGACTCAGTACCTGTATTTTATACGCATGGAGAGTTTGATTTTTATACCGTTTATGGCGCTAAATTATATGCCTACAGTGCCAATACTAAGAGCTACGCACTTCATCAAGCGGATGCGGTCTCTAAGGCGAGATCAACGGGTTATCTTGCTTCTATAGAAACGGAAGCGGAAAAAAACTTTGTAAACGGTCGATTACTTACAGCGGGAATTACCAATACTCAATTTTTCTTGGGTGGTGAGAAAAATGCAGGAGGTAATTTATACGTTTGGGAAAGTGGGGTTAATTTAACTGAATCTGTTGGGACAGGGGCTGCAAATAGAACGTATCCTGGAGTGCTTAATTTTTGGCAATCAGGTCATCCCGCTGTTGCAGTTGGGACGTTGGGTCATATTGTTGCCGATGGAGCGAATAGTTATCGATGGTTAGCTATTGAATCAGGCAGTGCAGATGATAACAAAGCTGCCTTGTTTGAATTTGATGAGGGCGTTCAATCAACATCCGTGATTTATGTCATTGCCAATGAGGGAACCACAGCGACACACACGCTATATGCTTATGACTTAGATGAACAAACCAGCTTTGCTTTGAAAGAGTTGAATGTTGCAGAGGGATTGGAGTCAGGCACAACGATTACTTATTCAACGGTTCCCTCATCAGAAAATGGACTGGTAGGATTTGCTTTATCTTATAAACCATCGGATACTTTTTTTGGCAATGTTACGGCAACCTATGTGGTTAGCTCTGCCGATGATAATAACCTAAATTCTTCAGAAGTTAAGGTGGTGTTTATTTTTGACTCATTCAATAATGTGCCAGAATTAGCAAGTGGCTTTGTAGCAACTCCTCTTGTGCAATCAGAAACTGAGGTAGATACAACTTTTGGCACAGGGCTCAATGGGGCGTATGTTGCAAGCACAGAAACCGACTTTTTAGTGATTAACTTGGGTGATGGTGAGAGCGATACTGGATCTGTAACGACCGTATCAGTAAGTTATACGATGGGTGGCGGTACGCAACTGTTTGTGGCAACGCCCACTGCCACTGTCCGCAATGAAAATAATTCGGATATTTCAACCATTGATATTACCTTTATTCCGACAAAAGATGCCTTTGGTACGGCGACCATTTTTATTGAGGTGACCGACGATAATAATTCAGGGGCAGGGAATGGTGTGCAATCGGCAACGTTTGAGCGTGAGTGGGTAGTCACGCCGGTTAATGATCCACCTTTTTTAGAATTTGTACGAAGAATTAATGTCGTTGATGTCATTACCGTGTCGAGTATTGATGTGGTTGTCAATTTAGGGCAATTTGAGAATAATGATACGCTTGATTTGGCGAATTCAACCATTACGGGAATTGTGTTTTCTAATCCAGCGTTTCCTATTTTATCATCCACACCAACGATTGATATTAATAATGCCAGTTATAATTCAGCAAATTCTTTGATTCCTCTTGTTATCACGGCAAATCAGAGAGCTACAGCCTTTGGGTCGGCTACTGCAACCTATGTGGTTGCCGATCAAAACGGTTCAACGGGAGTCATTGAAATTCCTTTTTTAGTTAATAATACTCCGGATCCACCCGAGTTTGTGTTAGCGACCACTCAAATTAGGGTTCCTGAAAACTCCGTACGCAATATTATTAGGCTCACTAATATTGGTGATTTAGATGCGGACCTTTTAGAGTTTACTTTCACAAATTCAGGAGACGATATTTTTGCTGAGGAACCACAGCCTGAGGTGAGTTTTTCTACTCTAAATGTCGTAACACGCTTGGATGAAACGATTAGTCGTACACGTGCAGGTTCTGCGTTCTTATTTTTTACAATGAAGCCAAACGCTGAAGGAACAGGGACGATTACCGTCACGTTATCAGATATAGCTGATAGTGTGGGTAATTCCAAGCCTTCTACTCACGTTTTTACAGTGACGCAAACACTGGTGGTCAGTATAGAGCCATTAAACTCACCTGCACAGTTTTTTTCATTCAGTAATAGTAATTTTTCAATTAACAGTAAAGTGGAGGTTTTTGCTGGTAGGTTATATGTAGAGTATATGAATAATACAAATGGTCTGAATTGGAGTGAGGCACGAATGTTAGCTCGCAGTTTGGGTGGGCGTTTGACTTATGCTGAAACAAAAGAAAAAGCTGATTTTTTTGCTGCCCGTTCAGCTTCAACCGCCGGCTATAATAAGGGGTGGCTGGCAGGCAATGACATAGGTAGAGAAGATCATTTCTATATTGCCGATTACAACACAACAAACGTTAATGGTGTGACTACGGTGATCGAAGATAGGGATGCGGTGTTTTTTGGTCGCTATCTTTTCTTAGGGAACCCTAACCCTGCTTTTGCAATCAACGATAGAGTGCCAGGTTATTACTCGGGCTGGGATGAGAGCGTGAATGAACCAAATGATGGTGGTACAGCTATCAATTTTCAGAATTGTCTTCAGTACTGGGATAATGATGGTGATCCCACAACACTTCCTATTTGGGATGACTTTGACTGTAATCGGCAGTTGCCCCGATTTGATATAGAGATTGTTGATCCTCAATTTGATGAGGTACTTGTTCTTAATACAACGGAAGGACTTACCAATTCTTTGCATTCATACGTTATTGATTTAGATGCTGAGGGTGTATTTTCAATCGTTCTTCAAGAAGATACATCAACTCTTTTTGATGGCGTTTTATCATTTTCAACAAGCAATCTGTTAGCAAACATAGTAACTACGGGTGTTGTTCAAGTGAGCTTTGCGTATGGGACGACGGATAGTTTTGGGGTTTCAACGCATAACATTCAATTGAGTGATGGTTCGGGTATTTCAGATAGCTTATCTTTTGTGACCAATGTAGTCCCTCTAAACGATACCCCAACGATAACTCAGGTATTCCCTATGCAAGTGAATGAGGGGGTTACCGCACGTTTACAAGTGATCGCTGTGGCGAATTTGGGTCCTTCTGAGTTTGCGGATGCGATTACAGAGGCTGTTGTTGGTTCGGGTGCGGATGAAATTCGATTTGCCAATGGCTCAAGCAATTCGGATTTAAACCGCATTCTGGCAGGTGGTGGTAATTCACTACAAACCATAAAAGATGCACTTTCTTATAATACGGCGAATGGTATTACAACAGTCACTCTAAATCTAAATTTTGATGGTAATACGTTTGGCGAGTTTTCTTTTCATTTACCCATTATTGATAAGGGCTATGCGACGACAGAGGATGCAAATAATAATACAGTCTCTCATCCAGGGAGTTTAAGTACGTCCACGATTATTACCGTATCGGTGCAACCATTTAATGATGCTCCAGTATTTCTTTCGGGATCGTCTCTAATTTCTTTCTTGGAGGATGATCCTGCCTTTTCGACTTCAGGCTTAGATTATGCTCTCCATCTTGGTGAGTTTGAAACAACAGATCGTGTGAGCGTTGTGAGTGTCTCGGCGACGGGTGATAATTTATTTGTAACGACTCCTACCGTCGTATATTCTACAGAAGTTGAATCGCCAGATGGTGCCTTTACGACGCTATCCTTGTCTTTTGATTTTAGAGCAAATACTTTTGGTACGGCGACTATTACTCTTTCAGCAACCGATGTTGGTGTTGGTGAGGGTGGTCCAAGATCAGCAACGACAGAGGTTATTGTGGTTCTTACAGCGGTTAATGATAGACCTGTTTTTTATGCTGGTGGCGTTGCTACCACATCAATTAGTATTACCGGTGTTGAAGATCAGGCACAATCTACTTTTAGCGTTAGGGTTGGCTTGGGGGCTTTAGAGAATGATAGCATTCAGAGTCAGACCTTACTATGGGATGATCCTAATGGTATTTTTATCGGCTCTTTTGTGCTTTCTGCTTCAACAGCAGTGGATAGTTTTGCAACACTGACATTATCCTATACTCCTTTGGCAGATAAAAATGGTTATGCCACGGCGACAATAGCTGTGCTTGATCAAGGAGTTCCATCACCAGGGACAACCACGTATTTAGTCTTGCCTATTTATATTAGTCCAGTACAAGACACGCCGACATTTACGCTGAGTAATAGCTCTATTCAAACGACAGAAAATGTACTAACGATATTTGAAGTTGATATTACCAATATCGGTGATGTTGATGGGGATGAGGTTTCTTTTTCAATTAGTCAACTACAAGCAAATTCAATTTTTTCAGCAAATCCACCACCTCGTGTTGCGTTTTCTGAGGATGACTATTTACAAAACACCATCGTCAATTCGGCAACAACAGCACGAGCCACATTAAAATTCTCTCTTGCTCCAGACACGTTTAATGATCAATTTGAGTTTTTCTCAATTATTTTGACAGATGGTCATTCGACAATATCGAGAAGTTTTGCCGTTAGAGCGTCTTCACGAACGTATAAACCTCGGATTATTTCTGATTTTGGTGAGGCGATTAATAATGACGATTATAAATTTAGAGATGTTGCTTTTGTCAATGGCGGAAAGCTAATTGTGAATATGCAACAAAATACACCGACAGATGTGTTTAATTACGCTGCAATTAAAACGTATGTTGAATCAATTGGAGGTGGCGGTCAGCTCTATGTACCTCAATCGGTTGAAAAGCAGAGAGTTACGTTTGATGCGGTTAAGGCTGCGGGTGTATCTAATCCTTTCTACTATGTTGGTATTGCGGCAAATAATCATGCACATAGTGCAAATACAGATCCTAAGAAATGGTTTGATATCAATGGTGAGTTAGTTGTCACAGATATTAATGGGAATACAGGGAGTGATACAGATAATGATAACGAACTGGTTTGGGCATTGGGCTCTTATGTAGCGCCGAGTTTATATTCTTTAGTAAAGGGAACCGGGGCGTTAGAGTTTAGGGAATGTTTGGTTTATCACGTAGCAAATAATAGTGTTGAAAGTTTTCAATCGTTTGCATGCTCTAGTAATTTGGCAAACGGAGCTTTGGTAGAGTTCAATGAAGACGCTTTTCCAGATCAAATTGATTATGTCATTCGCTCAACAGAGGATTTAACGACCACAGACGCCTTAACTGTTTATGGTGTCGATTTTGATCTTGTTACTGGCAGTCAATTATCTTGGGTTGTTACCGGTGGTAATGACTTTACAGCAGGTTCATTAACCAGTGCAACAAGTTTTATTAGTTCAGGGGTTATTAGTTATTCATTAGGATTTACACCAACGCCTGACTTTTTTGACCAAACCACCGTAACGATAACCTTATCGGATGGTGTAGATACGGATTCCATTGTTGTAATTATCGATATTATTCCAATTAATGATACACCCACGCTTACCCTAAGTGATGAGATTTTAATTGAGGAAGGTACGCTCAGTACAAGCCGCAAGGCCTTTGATTTTAATCTTGGTAACCTTGAATATGAAGATTTGGTCGCGACTGGCTTAAGTGGTATCATAGGAATGACAGGCGATTTGAGTATTTTTAGATCGGGTGCAACACCAACGGTTAACATTACTGCTCCAGACAGCAGTACGAGTGCTGGTTCATTGGACTTAGACTTTACACTGGACGGATCTTTTTTTGGTAGAGCAACCTTAACCATTCGATTGACAGATACCGGTGCGAATTATCAAGGTACGCCAAACTTATCAGTAACAACGGAAGTGGTTGTGAGTGTTGTGCCTGTAAATGATACTCCGATTTTTGTTGTGAGTGCAGATAGTACTGTTGCAATAACAGCCACACAAACAAACACCTATATTGAAGATGAAGAGCTGTCCACAATTACGAGGACTTTGGTTGTTAATCTCGGTATTGGTGAGACAACCGATACTGTAAATGCTTCAAGTATTTCTCGCTTTGTCACGACTAACGGTGAAAACTTATTAGTAAGCACGCCATCTTTGACTCATGTTGTTACCAATAATGGTATTAGCACTTTCACGTTAAGTTATCGCTTTAACCCAGATGGTTTTGGTACGGTTACATGGGTAGTTGAGGTGCAGGATGTTGGAGTCGGCGAAGGTCCTTTTAAAACAGGAACACTTCCTTTCGAGGTGGTGGTTTCCCCAGTGAATGATACTCCGGTGGTAACTGTGGGTGATTCTACGACGATTCGTCATTTTGAAGACAATGGCTCTTTCTCACAGGTTGAGGTGTTGCATATTAATATGGGTCCCCTTGAAGGTGATCGAATTTCTTCTTTAGAAATTATTGGTTTTAGTTCAACTATTAATGCTCGTGTTCAAAGAGTGCTTATTGATAGAAACAGACCGGTGCAATTATTGGTTGCCACACCGAGTATCTCGATACAGAGTCGGAGTATTGCCTGGTCAAATGATGAAGAGAGGATTAATATTGGATTTAGTGCTATTCAAGATGCTTATGGTTTCGCAATGGTAACCGTGAGAATTACTGATGTCGGTAGCTCTGATCCCCGAAATCTATCAACCACCGCAGTGATTAATATTGAGGTTATTCCTATTAATGATACCCCGACGGTAACCGTTAGTACTCAATTATTGACTTTAGATGAGAACTCAACTTCAAGAGCCTCTATTGGTTTGAATAATTTTGAGGATTTAGATTTAGAAGTTATTAAAGTTGATGTAAGTTTTCACCAAGGTAGCACGATAATTGCTGGCGATCCACAGCCAGTATTTTCACATAGCTCTATAGATGTGCGCTCAACAATACTCAATGGTGTTACCCCTGATTTTGGAAATATATATTTTAGCTTAAACCCAGATATTTCAGGTACCGCGACTATTTCGGTAACCTTAAGTGATGGTGCTGAAAAAGCAAATAGTACGATCACGACATCAATTCTTGTGGTTATTAATCCTGTGGAGTATAAGCCAGTTATTTTTGGTTATTATTTTGGGACCACGCTGGGGACAACGATAGGCGGGCATTTGTATTTGGGCTCAAGTCAGGAAAGAAGTGTTTCTGAACATAATACCTTTGTGGCTGGGGTGAGCGCTACTGGTTATTTGGGAAGAATTAATAATATTCAAGAGAATGCACATCTTAGTGGGATCTATAATGGCACCTATTATCTTGATGGTAATGATAATGGAACAGCAAATACTTGGTTATGGGAATCAGGCGAACAAATTGGTCGTGGTGTTGGTGCGAATTTTAATGCAGCTCCTGGTTATTATGAAAATTGGGCATCGTCACATCCAGTTAATGGAACAGATAATAATATCGCATTCGTTAGTGGCGGTGAATGGCAAAGTGTTGATGGTGCACAATCAGAATTAGCACTTTATGAATTTCCAGAAGGCTTACCAAGTACCAATATTATTTATATTAGTAGCACAGAGGATACAACCATTACGTTTT
>CAKMZV010000001.1 GCA_929200535.1 uncultured Gammaproteobacteria bacterium | reverse complement strand
GTCTGGGGGTTCTCGCGATGGGCGGAGTTCTGATAATCGCTCCTCGTTTGGGGGTTCTCGCGATGGGCGGAGTTCTGATAATCGCTCCTCGTTCAGAGGTTCTCGTGATGAAAAAGGGTCTGATAGTCGTTCTTCATTTAAAGGTTCTCGTGATAATAAATCTTCACAATACAGAAGAGATGATAGACGCACTGATGGCGGAGGAAGACCCTCTTATTCAAACCATAGAAGATTTAAACAGCCAAGATACAATACTCGTGCTGTTGCAGCTGAGGCACTCACGCAAATTCTTTATCGAGGCAGATTATCAGAAGATGCACTAAATTCTGGTTTTGCAAAAATCCCTAAAGAGGATATTAAGTTATTACATTCCTTATGTTTTGGCGTGTTGCGTTGGCATGGTGTTTTATCGGAACAGGCTTTGAAACTTATCGGCAAGCAGCAGGCAGATTTACACCCCAAGGTACAGCTTATTTTAGAGTTAGGTATTTGGCAACTTGCAATGGGTTATGCCGAGCATGCCTCTATTCACCAGTGCGTAGATGCATGTGAACAAGTTGGCTTATTACGTGCCAAGAATTTTGTGAATGCTATTTTACGCAAAGCACAAAGTGCAATTAATGACGATGGTTGGAAATTACAAAACCAACCTTATCAATTCCCTGAACCTCTAAGTAATATTCTGCTTGCACAAGAATTTTGCCAAGACCCGTCATTACGATTGGGCGCTTATACTGGGCAACTTGTCGAACAAATACAACCCATCGCCGAGCAAATACACAATCAGCTATGCCAGTTACAAACAACTCAACCAAGCATTAGCTTACGTATTCAAACCAATCGCATTAAACCCGAAAAATATCAGGAACAATTATCGAAGCTTGGCATTAAAAGTGAAATAGGTTGCTATGAAAATAGCCTTATTATTCGTCAGCCTATCCAAGTGGAAAAATTACCCGGATATTCTGTTGGAGCGGTCGTCATTCAAGATATGGCAGCTCAATGTGCTGCGCATATTCTTAATCCTAAAGCTCAAATGAGTGTGCTCGATGCTTGTGCTGCTCCAGGTGGAAAAGCTTCTCACTTACAAGAACTTGCCGATAATAAATTAGAACTTATCGCCTTAGAAATTGATGAATATCGATCGCGTCGCTTGCGGGAAAATTTTGGTAGAATGCGTACCAACGGTAAGGTTGTTATTGGATCAGCAATACTCCCTGCAGAGTGGTGGCATGGTCGAGCATTTGATCTTATCTTGGCTGATGTGCCGTGTAGTGGAACGGGTGTAATGCGTCGCCATCCTGATATTCCTTGGCTAAGAAAAAAAGAAGAGATTATCGCTCATAGTGCAGAAAGTTTAAAAATGCTTAATCGCTTATGGTCATTACTCAAAGAAAAAGGCTCGTTACTATTTGCGACTTGTTCGGTTTTACCAGAAGAAAATGATTTTGTAATCGAGCAATTTTTACGTCAAAACAATAATGCTAAAAAAGCAGAATTTTCATTGCCATTGCCGCACCTTGAAACCATTCACGGAAAACAAATTATCCCACAATTAGATAACGACTCTCTATATTATTGCTTACTAACAAAAGAAAAGCCGTTGCTATAATGGAATATCTTAGTTTTGAAGTTTTAAATGCAATACTCACTGGTTTAGTAATTGGTGGGTTAATTAATATTACCGGTGTGGGTGGTGGTGTATTAATTATTCCTGCATTAGTACTCTTTTTCTCATTACCTATTACAGTCGCAGTTGGTACAGCGAGTTTATTTTCAACACTCACTAAAATTGTCTCCAGTATTAATCATATTATTTCTAAAACCGTTAATTGGAAAGTTACTTTATGGTTTCTTGTGGGGGCTGTTCCTACCACAATTCTATCCGCGCTATCTGTTGTATATATGCTGCAAAACTATCCTGAACAAGGAGCTTTAGTACAGCAGATCTTACGTTACTTCGTGATTGGCGTAATGCTTTTTTCTGTTGTGATGATCTATTTTTCCAAACAAAAAATATCGCAAGATTACCTATCAATATTTCGTTTAATTTTTTTGGGAGCGATTATCGGCGTTGTAATGGCATATAGTGGTATTGGCGGAGGCGTGCTAATCATTCCTGCCCTTGCCCTATCAACAAGTGAAAGAATGAAAAGCATTGTCAGTTGCTCAATTGTTATTGCCGTTATTATCTCAATGCTTTCAGGAATTATCTATGCAGAGGGCGGACAAATTAGTTGGAATATCTTGATAGGATTATTGGTCGGCTCTGCGATTGGTATTCCTCTATCCAATCCTATCAGACACCGCCTATCCAATGAAAAACTAACACAATTTGTACTTCTATTGATAGTTATCTCAGCAGGAATGATGCTGTTCTCATAGGTATTTTACTGCACTTAATTAATAATCTTTACAATGTTCAATAACTTATAAATCCCTTATTTATAATAATGCTCCTTTATAACCAAAATTAACAGGAGTGGTTTGTTAGAATTATAAGGGTACAAAAATAGGAACAATTGTCTCTTTAGGCTGAGCTTGGCTTGTAGTACTTGCTTTTTGGGATACCCTCTCACCAGTATCTTGGTTTACAATCCAAAACTCAACTGACGGATGTTTAACTTTCCCTACAAGTCGATAACTTACGTCAGGTTCTGCAAAAAAACTCAATTGTGCAGAAGCCTCGCATGGGCAATTATCGTCATAGGTTTTTATGTTGTTATATGTGACGTAAGCTTTAACATTTCTTTTACCACTTGCTATTATCAAGGTTGTCGAATCTTTATCCCCGATACCATAGACAACATTATTTCCATCAATAGAAGCAATAGAAAAACGTTTCCAGTCAGTCGGTCCTCTTATCTCAATGTTTTGTATAGTTGATATATCTTTGCCATTATAGTTCTTGGGAACATAATTCAGTGTAGTGCAACTTGATAAAAGAAAGACAGAAAAAACGATAATAGACCTCATATTTAATCTTGCTGATTCTAACCAAAATTTAACGAAAGGTTGCCATCTACTAGGATATTTTTTAAATACATACGGCTGACAAGTCCACCACTTATTGTGAGTTCTTTGCTCGGGAGTGTTGAGATTAACTAATCGATACCACCAATCAAATAGTTTTTTTCGTGAATCTTTGATTATCTTGTAATTAGACATAACTTTACTTTCTTATTTATCACATTGTATTAGCTATTTATAGGGCTTCTTACTGTCTATCAGACATATGGATGATTATATAAGTTACTACTTTAAAAATCAAGGCTTAGCGAGTTTTTTATATTTTCTTAGGTTTTGGGCACGTCAGCAACATTATTCCTGACGTAGTAGGGGGTGAGATTGCTGCTATGATGCCAATGATTGGGGTTATCTTGGGCGATTTTTGCGAGGATGGCGGCATTGGGGTGTTGTAATTCTTTCTCAGTGGGGATAAAGACCTTAAAATCTATTTTGCTTTCATACATTTTTTCAGGGTTTTGCCATACATTTCCTGTTAGGATAGGGGCTCGGTTATTATCGAAATCATATTGTGAAAGGCATTGTTGTGGAGTAGCAACGGATGGTAAAATGGTCGCTTCCACAGCTTCTTGTACAAGTTCTGTATTTATTGTTGAGGGTTTGGAAAGTTTGACTTGCCAACTGGCAAAGTACCATTCTTGACGGCGGGCATCGAGTGCTGTTAGGATTGCTTCATTGTTATTTACCTGTTTTTTATAAAGACTGGATAGTGCGAGTAGGTGTAAGCTATTGAGGGAGTACATTGGGAGATTTTGTGAAAAAGCCAGCCCTTGTGCTGTTGCAACAGCGGTGCGAATTCCCATAAAACTTCCCGGTCCTATGTCCACGGCAATACATTCAACTTGCTGTAAGTCTATTTCTCCAAGGCTTTGCTGTACTAAGGATAGGATGGTTTCTGAATGTTGGTTATTGCTGTCGTTATAGGTAATAGTGGTTTTTCCTTGATGTAGGCAGGCAACACTGGCACACTCTGTTGAGCAGGAAATAGCGAGTATGGTTTTCATTTAAGTAGTCGGTTTTTTGTTATGGTTATGCCAAAAGTCTTCAAGGTGTTCAAATTGGTTGATTGTTTGATAATCAGGGAGGCTTTCAATAAATTTTTTGCCGTAACTTTTTTGATGAATTCTATTATCACCAATGATGAGGATGCCGTAATCTTTGGTGTCTCTTATAAGTCTTCCAAAACCTTGTTTAAGTGCAATAACCGCTTGCGGTAAAAATTGTTCTTTGAAGCTATCACGTTTTCTTTGTTTGTACCATTCTTCGCGTGCTTGATTGAGTGGTTCTCCGGGTGAGGCGAAGGGGAGTTTATCGATGGCAACAAAGCTTAAATTTTGTCCACGTACATCCACCCCTTCCCAAAAACTGCGCGTGCCAAGCAGTATAGAGTTTGGGGTTTCGATAAATTCTTTTAGTAATTTATGGTGACTTTTACTGCCTTGTATAAAAAGTTCAAATTCATTATTTTGGCGTAAAATTTGTGCGGCTTGATTGAGGGCATAGTGGCTGCAAAATAATAAAAATCCACGTCCTTCACACAGTTTGCAGATGGGTAAAATGGCTTTAATAAATGAATCAATATGTTCTTTGTGGTTGGTAGGCATTATATTTGTGGGTTTATACCACGCCACTTGTTTATGAAAATCAAATGGACTGGGAAGTGTATATGAAGGGGTGTTTTCAGTAATTCCTAAAACTTGGCGAAAGTGCGAAAAATCATTGGCAACTGTGAGAGTTGCAGAGGTGTATATCCAATTTAGTTCGGTGCTTGATTTGAATTCATTAAACACTTCATCGACTTGAATGGGGGTGACGTATAGGGTGAAGCGCCCATCATCAAATAGTTCGAGCCAGCATATGTTATTGCTAATTTCTTTATCTTCACTATCAGTTTCTCGGTGTTCGCTAAGTTTTAGCATCGTGGATAAAAAATTCCACTGCTCAGTAAGTTCCATACGAGCTTGGATTAGTGCCTCACCTTTGAATGGTTTGAATGCATCTATGATTTCTTTTAAATCTTTAATAAATGGAGCCAGCCAATTAATGTCAGTGTGCTGGTAAAAAGATTGCCAAGAATATCTGCCGGCTTGAAAGCCCATAAAAAATCGGGTGATTTTTTCTAAATGAAGATTGAGATTTTGTATTAATGGGCGTAATTCATCTTTGTGAGCGAGTGCATCTTCGGTAATGGCTTGAAAGCTTTGCTCAAATGCTTCTGTGATGCGAACACGAGGTATTTTTTGTCCAAAAGAATGTGTTGCTATATCACGAAATTGGTGTGCTTCATCAATAATGGCATAGTTGAAATCGGTTAAAAGTGAGCTACTTTTTATTTTATGATTTAATGTCAATTCAGCACAAAGAAGGTGTTGGTTGATAATTAACAGGTCGGCTCCTTTTGCTTTGGTGCGTGCTTTAATATAGAAATCATCACTATCGAGAGGGTCTTTTTGGTGGGTGCAGACTAATTTCCATACAGGAGAGTTTTCAGGAACATTGCCGCAATCAGCACGATCTCCGAGGGTGGTGGTATCTGCCCATTTTTGAATGTTTTGAAGGTGTTTGTATTCTTCTTTTGAGAGTAGGTGTGCCTCACCCCAAGTGCGTTGTAGTCGAGTTTTAGAGAGGTAGTTTTCTTTGCCTTTTAAGATGGCACTTTTAATACCTCCACCAAATACTTCTGCAGCCAGTGGAACATCTTTTTCATAAAGTTGCTTTTGTAAGGCTTTGGTTGCTGTGGCAAGGATTATCTTTTTTCCTGAATCTAAACAGGGTAAAAGATAGGCAAGCGTTTTTCCAACACCTGTGCCGGCTTCGCAGATAACATCTTTTTTTTCATAAATGGCTTGTAAAATATGGGCTGCCATATGAATTTGGGCTTGGCGAGGTTGATAACCGTCAAGTTTCATCGAGAGCGCACCTTCAGTACCGAACCATTGTTCGCAATGCATTAATGCATCCTGTTTTAAGTTGTGGTTAGGGGACTGAGCTCCCTCTTCTTTTACTGCCATTGTTGTGTATTGGGATAGCGAAAATCTCGCCCGAATGCAACGGTTGTAATTTTGGTGCCTATGCTTGCTTGCTGTCGCTTATGTTGATTTTTTAGGATGAGCTTGGTGATGCGACGCACTGTAGCAGCATCATAACCTTGATTAATAATCTGTTCTGTTGAGTATTTTTTTTCAACAAAGGCTTCAATAATTGCATCTAATACAGGATATTCTGGTAAAGTATCAGTGTCTTTTTGATCTGGGGCTAATTCCGCTGTTGGTGGGCGGGTAATGACTTGCTGTGGAATCGCTGGGGAGATAGCATTGCGGTAATCGCTAAGTTGATAAACTAAGGTTTTATATACATCTTTAATGGGTGAAAATCCACCCGCCATATCTCCGTACATAGTGGCATAACCGACAGCAAGTTCGCTTTTATTGCCAGTAGCAAGTAACAAAGCATTGTATTCATTGGAGAGAGCCATTAGGATTAATCCGCGCAAGCGGGCGTGAATGTTTTGTCGACTGATTGCCTGATTATCGGGTAAATTTTTCCAGATGGGTAAGAGTTTATTTTCAACGCTATCAATAGTGTCTGATAGTTTTATATGATGGTGCTCTATATTAAGTAAATCAGCTTGTTGGTTAAATAAATCAATACTGAGTGCAGAGGTATAAGGGGAGGATAACATTACTGCAATGACTTTATCTGCTCCTAATGCGTCAACAGCGATGGCACAGGTGAGGGCAGAATCAAGACCCCCAGAAAGTCCTAAGATGACTTTTTGAAATTTATTTTTTTTCACATAGTCTCGTAACCCCAATTGCAAGGCACTATATACTTGAGTTAAATTCTCAAGAGGTCCTTCTCTATGATAGATTAGTGGCAAGAATTCGGTTGCATTAGAATGCTCAATAGTTATTTTTTTGACTAATGTAGTTGTTAGAGAGTGTTCTGAATTTTCAGCTTGCCAATCAGCTTCAAGAACAAATGCTCCACTTTGAAATTGGGGTAAATAGCTAATGTCTTGTGGAGCGTTTATGATAAAGGAGTTTCCATCA
Source organism: uncultured Gammaproteobacteria bacterium (assembly GCA_929200535.1). Lineage (GTDB taxonomy): Bacteria > Pseudomonadota > Gammaproteobacteria > CAKMZV01 > CAKMZV01 > CAKMZV01. Next base: position 112,423 of record CAKMZV010000001.1, on the reverse strand, counting down.
AAAACTAATTCATCTTGTCCGCCAAATAAATTAGCGTACACCAAGGGTGTTTGTGTGGTTTGGTAAATGTCTTGTCCTATTTCTATGCGTTGTTCGGGCTTGTGTTGTTCAAAAGGTGAGGCGTTAATACTGATAATTAAATCCATATTTTCGTTCTTAAAATACTGGTAGCTTTCTTTTTTCCATCCATCTTCACAAACAAGAAGCCCAATTGATTTATTTTGATAGCGGATAATGGCAGGATTTTTTTGTGTAGTGAAGTAGCGCTTCTCATCAAAAATTGAATAATTAGGTAATTGCTGTTTGGCATAGGTGGTGAGAATTTTTTCATCTTGATAGACGATGGCGGCATTTGTTATACTAAAATTTCCCTCGTCGTCATTAATCAGATATGGGGAGCCTAAGATAACACAGAGATTTTTTGTGTCAGGACATAAATCAAGCACACCTTGTTGGCATTGCTGAATAAAATCAGGGCGTAATAATAAATCTTGTGGGCAGTATCCAGAAATCATCATTTCTGGAAAAATAACGACAGCATTAGGATATTGGCTGCGGACTTTATGTAATGTCTGACGAATAAGGGAGAGATTACCAGGTATATCGCCAACAGTGGGATTTAACTGGGCAATAATTAGGTATTTCATTGTTTAATACTACGCCAAGGAGAGGGCGATTTCCTTAAGGGTTAGTTTGTATTAGAATCACTTTGGAGTTGCTGGTTGCCACCAGTTTGGGGTGGCGTAATTTACTTCCCCTTGCTCGGTGATTTTATTTGCTAAGTTTAGAGTTTCGATGCCACTGGGAGAGTTAATCAACCATAGATTAATATTGCGTAGCAGGGGTTTATTAATTACCAAATTTTGTTTATCTGCCCATTGTGCAATTGCTTTTTCGTCCCAGTCCTTTTTGAAAGAAACAATAATACCTCCGGGAAGTGCTTTCATTTGCCCACTACTATCAAATACTTCAGAAAAAAGAGTGCCATCTTCGTCGGCAGATTTTTTAATAGAGCGGGTACTTTGTATACTTTTGGTTTGCCCTCCTTCAGATAAACGATATACTTTGGCACTACCAATTTTTTTCTCTAATAACTGTTCTTTGCTGGCTGAAGGTTGGCGGGATTTATCGGTATCAAACTCTATCCAGCGTTGTCTATCTAAAGAAAGCGGTTTTTTCTGCTTACCATCATACCAATAATAGCTTGATTTTTCTTTTGCGATACCACTAACAGAGCAAGAGAGAAGAAAGAACAGGCTTAGTCCGCAGCTAACAAGAAAAACTGTTTTATTTATTGAGTTTGGTAAGGTTGTGAAGCGCATAGTAAATTATAGGTTTTATGGTTATGATTAAGAATAAGGGTTTGGCGAGGTGCGTTGCGCGTTGCCATCTCTAATATTAATGCAGTGCTATTTTGCCATCTACAAATACGTACAGGAGTCGCTCGACAAGGCTTATTATCACCATCTACACAAGCAGAGGGAACTGATAATTTTAAGTCAGATAGTTCTTCATTGCAAGTATAGATAAAGCTACGCTTAGCTGGAGTACTACGATAGTGTAAGCGAGCAATAATTTCCTGCCCAACATAACACCCTTTTTGATAAGAAACAGCTCCAAGCCAATCAAGATTGAGAAAGGGTAAAATAAATTTTCCACGTAACTCATCCGTTAGGGTCGGGACCCCATTTAAAGTTTCTAAATAGTTCCATTGTTCAACGGATAAAGCAGTATCTTTTTGTGCCGAGTATGAACCGCTAATATCAATATATACACATAAGTTTTGATTGAGATTGATGGATAGATTTTGCGCTGTCTCAATAGGCACTTCTTGCTCCTTTAGATACCCCAAAACAGCATAATCAATTGGTTTAATTTGCACATCCGCACGTAAGACAAACATTCTTAACCGCTTTAAAAAAGCCTCGGCATTATCATCACTGGTGATTAAAAGGTACCCTTGTTCAATCTGGCATAAATAAAAAAAAGCGATTACCTTGCCATCAGGCAAGCAATAAGCTCCAGCCTTGGGATTTTTTGTGACTTCTTCCAAGTCACAAGAAAATTGTCCTTGAAGAAATGTTTTAGCGTCATTGCCGGTAATGAGGTGACAATGATAATTAGTTTGATGCATTAAAATTTTAGTTTTTTATAAGGTTTCAAATTATAAGACGAAAATTGAAAATATAATCCCCATTGGAAATAAAAACACCGACTTTATAGCTCTTTCTTCTTTTGTGATTTTATCAGCGTATTTTGTCATAAAAAATTAGAGCATTGTAAAATGAGTCTTTTTAATTTCAACAGGTATTTATCTTTTTTCTACTTCATAGTTTAACTCGGGCTTCCCTTAAGGTAAAATTGACATAGAGGCTGTTTTATTTGGTTCAAATACAGTTTTTCGATTCACTCTTGGCTATATAGCTCAGCTGGTTAGAGCGCATCACTCATAATGATGAGGTCCCTGGTTCAAGTCCAGGTATAGCCACCAACATTTTAATAATAACTCAATATCAGATTACGAATAGTTTGGTTGTCTGTGTATTGTTCAATCATCTCCATTGTTGCTATCCCTGTGTTCTGATAAATCTTTATGGGGTGGGTTGTTTTTTCTAAATTCTGCTCTTTCTTTTTCATTCATATTGAAGTAGCGTATTGCTGATCGAATAGTAATGATAGCGATTGCACAAATAAGAATGCTCAGGAATATAGTTGTGACATCTATGTTCATATTTATGTTATTTTAAGTTGGTAAGCCTGTTTATTAATTCGTTTTTCGAGGGTGGTGAAGATGCTAACTAATAGGATGGTAAGTAGTAAGTAGATGATTCCAGCACTAATAAATGCTTCAAAGGGGGCGTAGTAACGGGAGTTAAGCATACGGGCAACGCCGGTAATATCGACAATCGTAATAGTGCTTACCAGTGAAGTTGCGTGTAGCATTAGGATAATTTCATTGAAGTAAGCGGGCATTGCTTGGCGTACTACTGAGGGGAAAATGACGCGTCTATAACATTGCACTTTTGACATTCCAAAAGCATAGCTTGCTTCTATCTCATAGAGTGAGGTTTGCTTAATAGCACCACGAATAATTTCAGCACCATAAGCGCTGGTATTAAGTGTTAAGGCGAACAGGGCACATAGATAAGGTTCACGGAAAAAGATCCATAAAAAACTTTCTCGCACAATCTCTAATTGCGATAAGCCATAATAAACAAGATACAGTTGCACCAGCAGCGGTGTGCCACGAATAACATAAATATAGCAACGTGCGAACCCCGATAGAATAGGGTTGGTGGTGTTTTTCATCAAGGCAAGAATAAGTGCTAAAAATAGCCCGATAGTCACCGATAGGCTGGTCAATTGAAGGGTTATCCATAAGCCTTCTTGGTAGCGGTGGAGGTTTTCAAAAATGATGCTAAAGTCCATATTTTAGATTTGTAAATTTTATGATTTAAGGACTTTTTCAGTATCGATATTATAGTGCAGGCATATTCTTTTAAGCCCCCACAGGGAAATGGCAGTAAAGCCAAGAAAAATTAGACAAACAAACAAGTAGAAAATAAAGGGTTCTTTGATGGAACCACTGGCAAGATTGGCAATTCTTACCATATCATTAAGCCCGATAACAGAAACTAAAGCGGTTGATTTTAGCAATACTAACCAATTGTTGGTGTAGCTTGGTAGGGCGTGCAGAGCCATTTGTGGGAAGATGATTTTTCGAGTAACTTGCCATTTGTTCATACCAAACGCATAGGCGGTTTCAATTTGCTCGTGTTCGATAGCTTGGATGGCTCCTCGAAAGGTTTCAATCATATAGGCACCATAGATAAATCCAATGGTGAGTACGCCAGTGAAAAATGGGTTTACATCAATGTAGGTATCGTAGCCTAAGGCAAAAATAAGATTATTTAGGGCGATTTGTCCACCAAAGAAGATGAGCAACATCAACACTAATTCTGGGATGCCACGAATAATGGTTGTGTATAAAAAAAGGACGTAGCGAAGAAGGCGATTATTAGATTTTTTTGCCAGTGCTCCGCTGATGCCGATGACGGTGGAAATTACTAACGAGAGCAGTGCTACCTCCACGGTAAGCACTGCTCCTTTGAGGATGCTTAGAGAATAGCCAAGTATTTCAGAACTAAGCACCGAGGTTTTTATTCGCCGTAAATATCGTAGGCAAAATATTTGGCACGAATTTTATCATAGGTGCCGTTTTTACGAATTGCTTGAATCGCTTTATTCAAGTCATTTTTTAATGATTTGCTTGTTTTACGTACGGCAATACCAATGCCTTCACCGAACCATTTTTCTTGTGCAAAGCTTGGACCTGCCATTTTAAATTTAGCCCCAGTTTTTGATTTTAAAAACTCTTCAGCGACACCAAATTCCATAAAGCCAAGATCAATACGTCCAGCAGTTAGATCAAGATTTGCTTCATCTTGAGTATTGTAGCTACGTACTTTTAAAATACCAAGATCTTTGTAGTTATCGATGACAAATTTTTCCATCACCGTAGCCACTTGTACGCCAACAGTTTTGCCTTTAAGATCGGCATTAACAATTTCCATATTCGCATCTTTACGAACCACAAAACGAGCAGGTGAAGCGTAATATTTATTGGTAAAATCAACTTTCTTTTTACGCTCTTCGTTAATAGTCATTGAAGCAATAATAGCATCGTATTTACGAGCAAGTAATGCTGGAATTATACCGTCCCAATCCTGTTTGACAAGCTTACATTTCACGTTTAAGGAATCACATAAAGCGTTAGCAATATCAATATCAAAGCCACTTAAGCTTCCATCTGAATTCGTTTGGCTAAAAGGAGGGTAAGCTCCCTCAACACCAATACGTAAGACTTTTTCAGCAGATGCCACACTTGAAAATAAGATGAGCATTGCAAAAATAGATAGAATTTTTTTCATAATTTCTCCAAATTTATAATAATTAAATAAAAAATAATATTCACATTTTAACGAAGGTAGCCAAGTGCAATATGTCACGCACTGATAACTCCAATCTGAATAGATAAATTATACTCTGCACGAAGTAAGAGGCTCGATGATTGCTAAGTGAAAATTTACAATTTTAAATCGTTTTCACTTAGCTCGGCGGCTTTGAAGATGGCAGTGGCTTTGTTAATAGCCTCCTCCCATTCTTTTTCTTCGATTGAGTCCGCTACGATACCAGCTCCTGCTTGGACATAAAGCGTATTATCTTTTATAACGGCTGTACGAATGGCAATGGCTGTATCGATATTATTATGCCAGCCAATATAGCCAATAGCACCTGAATAAATTCCTCGTTTGGTGGGTTCTAATTCATTAATAATTTCTAAGGCGCGGATTTTAGGGGCACCGCTGAGTGTCCCTGCGGGGAAAGTTGCCTTAAGTGCATCAATAGGGTGGGTACCTTCTTTCACTTTACCTTCAACATTGGAAACAATATGCATCACGTGAGAATATCGCTCAACCATCATTTGCTCGGTGACAGTAACGGTACTGTTTTGACAAATACGACCAATATCATTACGCCCTAAATCAATCAGCATCAGATGTTCAGCAACCTCTTTAGCATCATTAAGCAATTCTTGTTCTAATTGTTGATCGTGTTGCTCGGTTGTTCCTCGTTTGCGAGTGCCGGCAATTGGGCGAACGGTAACCTTCTGCTCTTCCATACGAACTAAAATTTCGGGTGAAGCACCAACAATCTGAAAATCCCCATATTCCATAAAATACATATAAGGTGATGGATTGATATGACGGATAGCACGATATAGGTCAATTGGTGGGTGAGCGTAGGCTTTACTCATTCGCTGTGAGAGAACCGTTTGCATTACATCCCCAGCAATAATATAGTCTTTAATTTTATTAACGCCAGCTTGGAAATCTTTTTGTGGATATTCTTGGTGGTAGTGCGTAGAAGTACCAGTTGGTTGAATGTTTGTTTTATCAATTGAATTTTTAAGCTTATCCTCCCATACATCTAATTTCTTTAAGGCTTCCTGTTCACTTTCGGGATTATCAACCTCACTGTGCGTAATAAGAAATAATTTATGGCTATGATTATCAAAGACAACCAAATCAATTGAAAGGTGGAGAATACAATCAGGCACCCCCAAAGCATCTTTTTTTATGGGCGTTTTGGCTAATTTAGACTCAATATATCGAATAGTCTCATAGCCAAAATAGCCGACTAAGCCACCACTAAATTGAGGCAATTTGGGGTGTTTATCGACAGTGAATTTTTGTTGGATATTTTGGATGAAGTCCAAAGGATTGTTAGGATTATGCGCTTCAATAAGTTGATTATTTTCCCATAATTCAACTTTCCCATCAATCACTTTTAAGCATTCACCACCACCGATACCAACCATTGAATATCGTGCCCACTTCTCCCCACCAACAACCGATTCAAATAAATAACTGCCAAAATTCCCACTGGCTAATTTAAGATAAATTGACAAGGGGGTTTCTGTATCGGCTAATAAGGAGCGATACAATGGTTTGAGATGAATTTTTTTATTGGTTAAAAGAGGCATCAAAAGGTAGATTAATTCGAGAATTGTTTTTTATATAAAGGGCTCAAGCCTTATTGATATTATAATTTATAGAAACCTCTATTGAATACTCAAATCATATATTTATGCCAACTAAACCCAAATCACAAGATTCTTTTAGCACAAATTTCAATATTCTGCAACAAGCGGTTGATCGCCTGCAAGATAGTGAGGGCATTAGCGTTGATGAATTATTGCCTTTGGTGGATAAAGCAACAGAGGCTTATAATCAATGCAAAAAACGTCTGCAACTGGTAGAAAATGCTTTAGAAAAACGGTTCCAAGATAATCAATCTAATAATGAAAAAAACATAGAATAATGCAAAAAATAAAAAAAGCCGTGTTGGCGTATTCTGGAGGTTTAGACACCTCAATCATCCTCCGCTGGCTACAACAAGAATACCAATGCGAGGTGATCACCTTTACTGCCGATATAGGGCAAGGTGAAGAATTAGAGCCAGCTCGTCGTAAAGCTGAGCAAATGGGCGTTGAACAAATTTACATAGAAGATTTAAAAAATGAATTTGCTGAAAACTATGTTTTTCCAATGTTTCGTTGCAATGCGGTTTATGAGGGCGAATACTTACTTGGCACCTCCATTGCCCGCCCACTTATTGCCAAGCGATTGGTTGAAATTGCCCAACAAACTGGAGCCGATGCGATTGTCCACGGAGCCACTGGCAAAGGTAATGACCAAGTACGCTTTGAATTAGGGGCGTATGCCCTAATGCCACAAATTCAAGTGATTGCTCCATGGCGTGAATGGGAATTAAACTCTCGTGAAAAATTAATGTCCTACGCCAAGCAACACAATATCCCAGTTGATTATGATAAAGGCAAAAAATCACCGTATTCGATGGATGCAAATTTATTGCATATCTCCTATGAAGGCGGAGTTCTTGAAGATACCGACACAGTGGCTGAAAAAGATATGTGGCGTTGGACCGTCTCGCCTCAAGATGCCCCCTCAGCACCTGAAACGATAAAAATCAGTTTTTCCCAAGGCGACCCTATTGCTCTCAACGGCGAAAAAATGAATGGTGAAAAACTAATGCTAACCCTCAACCAAATCGCCGGCAAGCATGGCATAGGGCGTTCGGATATCGTGGAAAACCGCTATGTAGGTATGAAATCCCGTGGCTGTTATGAAACGCCAGCAGGGAGCGTATTGTTAAAAGCTCATCGGGCAATAGAATCGATCACCTTAGACCGCGAAGTTGCTCATCTAAAAGATAGCCTAATGCCAAAATACGCAGAAATAATTTATAACGGATATTGGTGGAGCCCAGAAAGAGAAGCCTTACAAGCACTAATCGATCACACACAACAAAATGTATCTGGGGAAGTCAGCTTAGAACTCTTCAAAGGAGGGGTTAGTATTCTCGGTAGAAAATCAGAAAACAGCCTATTTGACAGTAACATTGCCTCATTTGAAGACGATGGCGGAGCCTATAATCAAAAAGATGCCGAAGGGTTTATCAAGCTCAATGCCCTAAGGCTAAAGCGTTTTTATGGTGTTTAATGCCATATAATTAATCAGAATTAGAGAGCAGTTTGTTACAAAATAAATTACATTTTGACCTCAATTATTTGCTGAGTTTAGTTGTTATTAGTTACTAAAATAGATTCATCATGGAAAATTTGTCAACAGAGTTAATCGCAACTCTGCATTTTTTGTTACCAGGTTTTATTTCTGCATGGATATTTCATGCCTTAACCTCGTACCCTAAACAATCTCAATTTGAAAGGGTAATTCAAGCATTAATTTTTACTGTCATTATTCAAAGTGTTTTATTTCTTCTTTTTTATTTTTCGGCAATCAATATCGAAAAATTTGAATTAATTTTTTCTTTAATTATTGCCATTATATTAGGGTTGTTTTTAGCGTATTTTACAAATAATGATAAATTCCATAAAATTCTAAGGAAATTAAAAATTACAAAAGAAACATCATATGCCTCTGAATGGTTTAGTGCTTTTTCTGAACGCGTTACTTATATAGTAATTCATTTAAAAGATGGTCGTAGAATTTTAGGTTGGCCAATGGAGTGGCCTACAGAACCCAATAATGGGCATTTTTTACTCTCGGATTCTTCTTGGATTGATGATGATAATAAAGAAATTGCATTAAAAAATGTTGAGAATATCTTGATTGATAGTTCTGATGTAAAATTAGTAGAGTTCTTAAAACTAAAAAAATAGGAAGGTTATATATGTCAAAGAAAGCATCAAATCCACCACCACCAAGCTCAAATGGTAGTAATAATTTTGGGAGAACTGTTGCAGATGGGGTAAATCCGCCAACCACCTCTCAACGTCCATCACCACCACCCCCTCCCCCTCCTCCAAAAAAGTAACCGCTAAAATAGTTGGGGTCAGAGAGTCATTTATTTTGCAATAAATCATATCTTGACTTTAAACTATGTTAGTGCTTTAGATTTAAATTAACAGTTAAGGTTTATTGATGGGAAATACTTACGTTAGTTTTTCTCTTTGTAGGAATGCCTTTTGATGTGATTTAGGTTCTAATTCATACACGAATGGTTGCCGAAAGAACTTTTTCTAAATTTTTGATTTGTTATTTCACCAATACATTATCTAAAAAGGGATTGATTCGCTGTAAGAGACCTTTGCACAAAAGATATGACAAATAAAAAAGCAAAAAATTGCCCTAATTTTCGTTATAAAACTTGCGAAGACGGATGTATTAGCTTCATTTCACGCCTCAATCAGAACGATTTTTTATCTTTTTTCTTTTGCCATACTTTTATGCAAAGGTCTCAAAGTGTAGTTTGTTACAAAATCAGCACTCCTTTGACTGCAATTACTATTGACTGAATTTCTTAGCGTAAAAATGACGATTGAACGATTTAAAAAACGTAAAATACGAAGCAAAAAAATATATAAAGCTGCTGAGAAAATTTTTGCTTTAAATGGATATAAAGGGGCGACGATGAGTATGATTGCCGAAGAAGCAAAATTACCTAAATCAACGGTTCTTTACTATGTGCAAACGAAGGCAGAGTTATATCAAATAGTTATTGAAACCATTCTTGATGATTGGCTACAGGAAGGAAAAATGTTTAACCTTGTTGGAGACCCTTATATGATACTCAAGAGCTACATAGAAGAAAAAATGGATTTTTCTCGTGAATATCCTCATGCGTCAAAAATCTGGGCACATTTTATTCTTGTGAGTGGCAGAGTATCTAAAAAAACCTTTATAAAAATCCCCAGTAGCTTTAATGAATGGGTTGACTTACGTGTTGGAGTGATCAATAAATGGAAGCAAGAGGGTATTATCAAAGATATTGATGCCAATGCTTTGCTTTATATGATTTGGGCAACAACCCAGCATTATGCGGATTTTGAATATCAAATCACTGTTCTTAATAAAAATAAGCGTTTATCTAAACAAGAATATAAAAATAAACGTAACGAAGTTGTCAAACTGATACTTGGTGCGGTCTTTCACGAATTAAGAGAAGATTAGTAGAGGTAGTCAGATATAGCATAGAGACGTTTTGGCAAAACGTTTCTACTCATTCCCCTCCCTCGGAGGAGGTGCCCAAAGGATAGGGTGATTTCTTTTGCCCTTTTCCATTCTGCAACAGTCTTAGAGAGTTAATCCTTTTTCGCTTTTCGTTTTTCTTTTACCTGCAAGCAGTTCAAACACTGTTACTCTAAGGCTCGTAAACTCGCCAAGAGTAAAAACGTTTTTTGTGCCATACTTTTATGCAAAGGTTTCAGAATGTTTTTTTTATAAAGCTGACTAATTAGTCAAATTTATTTGACCAATTTGATTGACTAAATGGTCAGCTTTATGGTTTAATGTAAAGTTAGTATGCTGTACTCATTTTTAAGTAAAAAACTCTTTAAGGAGATTTAATTTACGATGAAGTCAACGCTCGAAAATCTTTGGATGCCATTTACGGCAAATAGGCAATTTAAGCAAACGCCTAGGATGTTGGTTAGTGCTAACGGCTTGTATTATACAAGCGAGGATGGTCGAACTATCCTTGATGGTACTTCGGGGTTGTGGTGTTCAAATGCAGGTCATTGTCATCCTCATATTCAAGAGGTAGTTAGCAAACAACTTTCTGTTTTAGATTACGCACCTTCTTTCCAAATGGGACATCCAGCTGCATTTGCTCTTGCAAGTCGATTGAGCAACTATTTCCCTACTGATATGAATAAGGTATTTTTTACCAATTCAGGTTCAGAATCTGTAGAGACCGCTTTGAAAATAGCAGTCTCATATCAAAAAGCAATAGGTCAAGAAAAAAGAGTTCACCTTATTGGTCGTGAAAGAGGTTATCACGGCGTAAATTTTGGTGGAATTTCTGTTGGCGGTATTCCGCCTAATAGAGACAGTTTTGGTGACTTGCTACCAAGCGTTGATCATATTAAACACACCCATGACATTTCTCGTAATGCTTTTTCACGTGGTATGCCTGAATATGGTGCTGAATATGCGGAAGATTTACTACGTGTCATTAATTTGTATGGAGCTGAAACGATTGCCGCACTTATTATCGAGCCTGTAGCGGGTTCTACAGGAGTGCTTATTCCACCAAAAGGATATTTAGAGCGTATTCGTGAGATTTGTGATGAAAATGGTATTTTACTTATCTTTGATGAGGTGATTACTGGTTTTGGACGTCTTGGGGTTCCGTTTGCAGTTGATTATTTTGGAGTTATTCCAGATATAGTAACAACCGCAAAAGGCTTGACTAATGCTACTGTGCCGATGGGAGCAGTTATTTGTAAGGATTTTATTTATGATGCTTTTATGTCTGGAGCAGAGCATTTAATTGAGTTTTTCCATGGCTATACATATTCGGGTAACCCAGTAGCATGTGCAGCTGCAATGGCGTGTCTTGATGTGTATGAATCAGAGCAATTATTTTCTAAAGATCCATCGTTTACTCATTATTGGCAAGAGATGTTACATAGCTTCAAGGGCTTGCCTTATGTGATTGATATTCGTAATCTGGGTTTTATTGGTGCGATTGAATTGGAGCCAATAGAGGGAATGCCAACTAAAAGAGCCTTTAGTGCGTTTATTGATGCTTTTGAGAGTGGTTTGCTCATTCGCACAACGGGCGACATTATTGCTTTATCACCACCTTTGCCCTTTGAAAAAGAAAATATAGATGAGCTTGGTACGATTTTGCGAGAAGTATTATTGAGACTTAAATAGGAAGCATCGAATAACAGAAAACTAAAAAATTTACTAAAAAGGAGAAATGTAATGACGAAAAAAGTAACTTGTGGTCTTATTCAAATGGGGTTAAAAGGCGATTGCTCAATGAGTCCTGAAAAAATTCGGGATTTAATGCTTGAGGCACATTTACCCTATATTGATGAAGCTGCGAAAAAAGGAGTTCAAGTTTTATGTTTTCAAGAGGTATTTACACAACCCTATTTTTGCCCAAGCAAAGATCCTAAATGGTATGCTGCTGCTGAACAAATTCCGGATGGTTACACGGTTCGGCTAATGCAAGAATATGCGAAGAAGCACAATATGGTTATTATTGTTCCTATTTACGAGGAAACGATAAAGGGAGTTTATTACAATACGGCAGCTGTGATTGATGCGGATGGTACTTTTTTAGGAAAATATCGTAAGACTCATATCCCAGATGTGCAACCTGGATTTTTTGAGAAATTTTTCTTTAAGCCGGGTAATTTGGGTTATCCTGTTTTCCAAACAGCCTATTTAAATCTTGGTGTGTATATATGCTATGACCGACATTTCCCAGAAGGTTGGAGAGCTTTGGCACTCAATGGAGCAGATTATATTGTTAACCCTTCTGCAACGGTTGCAGGCTTGAGCAAGTATTTATGGGAATTGGAGCAACCTGCCTCGGCTGCAGCCAACGGTGTTTTTATTGGTGCAATTAACAGAGTGGGTAAAGAGGCTCCTTGGTCTGATAAAATGGGCGAGTTCTATGGCTCTACGTACATTGTGAACCCACGTGGGCAAATTGAGGCACAGGCGAGCTATGGTGATGATGAGTTATTAGTACACGAGATTGATCTTGATATGATTAGGGAAGTTCGTGATACTTGGCAATTCTTTCGGGATCGCAGACCTGAGTTATATGATGACTTAGTCGAATTCTAATAGAGGTAGCCTAAGGTATAAAAGAGTCATATTTAAAATAAAAGAGATGAAAAAATGACAACAGGAAAACAATTACTAATAAAAAATGGTACGGTCGTTAATGCCGATCAAAGCGTGGTTGCCGATGTATTATGTTTTGATGGTGTTATTCAGAAAATTGCGGAAAATATCTCCACAGATGAGGCACAAGGTGCTGAGGTGATTGATGCGAGTGGACAATATATTATGCCTGGAGGAATTGACCCTCATACTCATATGCAATTGCCTTTTATGGGGACAGTTGCCAGTGAAGATTTTTACACTGGGACTGCCGCAGGTCTTGCTGGTGGCACCACGATGATTATTGATTTTGTTATTCCTAATCCCCAACAGAGTCTTTTGGAGGCTTATAAACAGTGGCGCGAGTGGGCAGAAAAATCTGTGTCTGATTATTCCTTTCACGTTGCCATTACTTGGTGGGATGAATCGGTTCATAGAGATATGCAAACCTTAGTTAATGACTATGGAGTCAATAGCTTTAAACATTTTATGGCGTACAAAAATGCCATTATGGCAGACGATGAAATTCTTTTTAAGAGTTTTAGTCGTTCTTTAGAGCTTGGGGCTTTGCCGACGGTGCATGCAGAAAATGGTGAAGTGGTTTTTCAATTGCAGAAAAAACTCATTGATAACGGTGTTTTTGGTGCAGAGGGACACCCTCAATCACGTCCCCCAGAAGTTGAGGGAGAAGCCGCTAATCGAGTGGCGAGAATAGCTGAGGTTGTCGATATACCTTTGTATATTGTTCATGTTTCTACTAAGCAAGCATTAGAGGTAATTAGCCGTTGTCGCCATGAAGGGCAGCAAGTATTTGGTGAGGTATTAACCAGTCATTTATTAATTGATGAATCGGTTTATTATGAGAAAGATTGGGCGAGTAGGGCAGCCCATGTGATGAGCCCTCCTTTTCGTGAGAAATCCCATTTGGATGCTTTGTGGAAGGCTCTACAATCTGGAAATTTGCATACGACAGCGACCGATCATTGTTGTTTTTGTGCAGACCAAAAAGCAGCAGGTAAAGAAGACTTTCGCCTTATTCCCAACGGTACCGCTGGGATTGAGAATAGAATGGAAGTGCTTTGGCATCACGGCGTGAATGCAGGACGCTTATCAATTAATGATTTTGTCCGTGTAACCTCGACGAACACAGCTCAAATTTTCAATATTTACCCTCGTAAAGGACATATACAGGTGGGTGCTGACGCGGATATTGTTATTTGGGATCCAAAAAAATCCAAAACAATTTCAGCCAAGACTCATAAACAAAATGTTGATTTCAATGTTTTTGAAGGTATGGAGGTCAATGGATGTCCAAGCCATACCATTAGTGGTGGAAAAATTGTTTATATAAATGATGAGTTGAAGGTTGAGAAAGGTGCTGGAAAGTATGTTAATCGACCACCTTTCCCCGCTTATTACAAACCGAGACCTTTGCACAAAAGATATGACAAATAAAAAAGCAAAAAATTGCCCTGATTTTCATTGTGAAACTTGCGAAGACGGACGTATTGGCTGCGTTTCACGCCTCAATCAGAACAATTTTTTATCTTTTTCCTTTTGCCATACTTTTATGCAAAGGTCTCAAACCGAAACCTTTGAATAATTAAATTAGGAGCAAGAAGCTAATGAGAACAAATGATAATGTTGTAATTCATCCTCAATCGGATAGCACGCTTTCAGCCAAACAGTTAGAGGATAATTTTGCGGATATACATCCACCTTTAACGGATACAACGGTTGGCATTGAAGCTGATAGATGCTACTACTGTTACGATGCTCCATGTACAGCAGCATGCCCGACGAGTATTGATATTCCATTATTTATTCGTCAAATTTATACAAAAGATACCTCCGGAGCAGCTAAGACAATTCTTGATTCCAATATTATGGGTGGAATGTGTGCACGAGTTTGCCCCACAGAAAACCTCTGTGAAGGAGATTGCGTTAGAAATACTCACGAAGATAAACCAGTAGCAATTGGCTTATTGCAACGATATGCGACTGATTCGGTGCAGTCCACAGGAAAACAATTATTTGAACGACAAGCCGACACGGGCAAGAAAATTGCCGTAGTTGGTGCAGGACCTGCTGGAATGGCTTGTGCCCACCAACTCTCGATGCTTGGCAATAGTGTGACTGTTTTTGAGGATAAAAATAAAGCAGGAGGCTTAAATGAGTATGGTATTGCTGCTTATAAAACAGTTGATGACTTTGCCCAAAAAGAAATTCAATATATTATGGATTTGGGTGGCATAGAGATAAAAACGGGTATGGCATTAGGTCGTGACCTAACCTTGGGCAATTTACAAAAGGATTTTGATGCCGTTTTTCTTGCCGTAGGGTTGGCAGGCGTGCGTGCTCTTGATCTTGAAAATGAATGTGCCGATGGTATTCAAGATGCAGTAGATTATATTTCGGTGCTAAGACAAAGCGACGATCTTAAAAATCTTTCTGTTGGAGACAATGTAGTTGTTATTGGCGGTGGGATGACTGCCATAGATATTGCCGTACAAAGCAAACGCTTAGGAGCCAAACGAGTTGCTATTATTTACCGTCGTGGTCCTGATGAAATGGGAGCAAGCGATGTCGAACGCAAGTTTGCACAAACCAATGGTGTTGATATTCATTTTTGGTCAAAAATTTCGCAAATTGTGACTAATAATAATGCCGTATCTGAAATAGTGATTGAGGAAACTAAACTTGCAGAAGGAGAGTTAAAAGGAACTGGGAAAATGCACACAATGCAAACTGATAGTCTATTTAAAGCGGTAGGTCAGCTACTTGATAATGAGGTTGATGGAATTAACCAATTACAGTGTGATCGAGCCAAGATCGTTGTTGATATTAATCGGCGTACTTCGAGTGAGGGTGTATGGGCAGGAGGTGATTGCATTGATAATGGCTACGATTTAGTAGTGGCAGCAGTAGAAGATGGTAAGATAGCGGCAAGAGACATTCACCAATCAATTAACGGGTAAAAGAAGAGAGGAATAAAATGGCAGATTTAACAACAAATTTTTTAGGTATTCAGTCGCCCAATCCATTTTGGTTAGCATCGGCTCCACCAACGGATAAGGCATACAATGTCGAAAGAGCCTTTGAGGCGGGATGGGGTGGAGTTGTTTGGAAAACTTTGGGTGTTAACCCACCTGTTGTTAATGTTAATGGACCTCGTTATTCTTCTAAACTTAGCAATGAAAGACGGGTTATTGGCTTTAATAATATTGAATTAATCTCAGATCGTTCTTTTGAGACGAACATTAGGGAAATTGAGCAAGTTAAAAAAAATTGGCCAGATAGAGTAATCATAGGTTCAGCAATGTTTCCTATGGAAGAAAAATATTGGCTTGAATTGATTCCAGAAATGGAAAAAGCAGGCGTAGATGGTTTTGAATTAAATTTTGGTTGTCCGCATGGAATGTCTGAAAGAGGAATGGGCTCTGCAGTTGGTCAAGTGCCAGAATATGTCCGACTATGTACCGAGTTTTGCAAAAAAGCAACCTCTCTTCCAGTCATCGTTAAACTAACTCCGAACGTGACCAATGTGGTACCGATAGCGGAAGCCGCCTTAGAGGGGAAAGCCGATGCGGTTTCGCTAATCAACACGATAAATTCCATTATGGGAGTTGATCTCGATACCTTTAATATGTATCCTAATACAGGTGGTATGGGTAGTCATGGTGGTTATTGTGGCGAAGCGGTAAAACCGATTGCACTTAATATGGTTGCCGAAATTGCTCGCAATAAGAAAACAAGTGGATTGCCCATTTCAGGCATTGGTGGGATTAGTTCTTGGAAGGATGCTGTTGAGTTTATAACACTTGGTTCAACGACGGTTCAGGTCTGCACCGCTGCAATGGTATATGGATTTCGTATTGTTGATGAGCTTAAAAGTGGATTAAGTGGCTTTCTTGATGAAAAAGGGATTGCCTCAGTAAATGATTTGGTGGGTCGTGCGGTTCCTTCGGTAACTGATTGGAAAAATCTTAATTTAAATCATATTGATAAAGCGGTAATTGATCAAGATGCCTGCATAAAGTGTGGCCGTTGTCATATTGCTTGCGAAGACACTTCTCACCAAGCAATTACTAAAGAAAAAGATGGTGTTCGATTTTTTGAAGTCATTGAGGAGGAGTGTGTGGGTTGTAATTTATGTGTGAGCGTTTGTCCTGTTGAAAATTGTATTACTATGGTTGCTCAAACTGAGGGAGTTGATTTGAGAACAGGTAAACCGATAGTAAATACACATTCTGATTGGACGACTCATCCTAATAATCCGGCTAAAGTTAGTTAAATTTTTAGGCTTTTTTAGACGGACCATATTTTAAGAGGTAGTATTTTTTAGTATTTGAGAGTGATTTTATTATTAACATAAAGTTAAGGAGAAGCAATGATGCAAGAAGATATACATGAGTTGAACTCTATTGAGGAGATTAAAAATGAACCGGGATTTAATGAAGACCTTGCTCCAACGACATTAAAGCAACGAACTTGGAATAAATGGCATATCGCCTCTTTGTGGGTTGGTATGTCTATTTGTATTCCTACCTACACATTGGGTGGCATATTAACAGCCTATTTTGGGTTAAGTGTTATGGAGGCATTATTTACGATATTTATAGCAAATGTCGTTGTGTTGATACCACTTTGCCTAAATGCTATTCCAGGAACAAAGTATGGAATACCGTTTCCAGTCTTGCTGAGATCATCATTTGGCATAAAAGGCTCTAATATTCCTGCTTTAGTACGGGCAGTTGTCGCCTGTGGTTGGTTTGGAATTCAAACAATGTTTGGTGGTCTTGCGATAGATATTCTTTTTGATAACCTCATCCCTGGTTGGGAAAACCTTGGCGGTTATGGTCAGGTGATTGGTTTTTTTATATTTTGGACATTAAATATTTATGTGGTTTTAAAAGGTTCTGAGTCAATCAAGATATTAGAGACAGTGTCTGCTCCACTGTTACTAATTGTTAGTGCGGTTTTACTTTACTGGGGGAGTAGTGTTGCTGATTTAGGGCAGGTTTTTGGAGCTCCAGCTAATCGTCCTGAAGATGCTGGTTTTTTTGGGTATTTCTTTGCTGCTCTAACGGCGATGGTCGGATTTTGGGCAACATTAGCACTCAATATACCTGATTTTAGTCGCTTCGCTGAAAGCCAAAAAGCACAAATACACGGGCAAATTATTGGGCTACCGGTGACTATGTTTTTATTCTCTGCTCTTGGTGTTATTATGACTGGTGCGAGCGTGAGTATATTTGGTGAAGCGATTGCAGATCCAGTGACGTTGATTGGAAAACTCGAAAGTGGATTTGTGGTTGTTATCTTAATGATAATGATTATCCTTGCGACTATTTCTACCAATACCGCTGCCAACATTGTTTCACCAACCAATGATTTTCAAAATATATCAGCAAAATTGATTGACAGACGCAGAGGTGTATTAATGACGGGTCTCGTTGGTATTTTATTGATGGCATGGGACTTAATGCGTGTTGCTGGTATTGTGAGTGGCGATGGTCTTGAAGGAAGATATGCTAATTGGTTATTGGGCTACTCCAGCCTACTTGGTCCAGTTGCTGGAATTATGATAGCTGATTTTTTCATTGTCAAAAAGCAAGAACTTGAAGTTACATCTCTTTATAAATCTCAAGGAGTTCATAGTGGATACAATCTTAATGGGATTATTGCTTGGGGAGTGCCAGTCATTTTGGCAATACTTGGTACTTTTCAAGACCAAGGTAATTTGTTAAGAGGCTTATATGATTATGGTTGGTTTACTGGTTTTCTTATAGGGGCAGTTATTTATGTTATTTTAAATAGGGTCAATAAGTAAACCTTTTTATTGTTTTGCTTTTAATTTATAGGAGAGTAGTATGAAAATATCAATAGTAAAAAAAGTAGTAATGTTGTTAGTCTCATTTGTTGCGTTTATGGGATTGGTGCCGTCTGTTTTTGCGGGAAAAATTAAGGTTGCCGGTATTTATACGCAACCTATTCAACAAAAATGGGATGCTCGTTTGCATGAGGCGTTAGTAAAGGCTGAAAAAGACGGGAAAATTGAGTATGTTTTTTCGGAAAAAGTGCCTAATACTGACTATGTTCGTGTTCTCCGTGAATATGCTGAGAGCGGAGTACAGCTTGTTGTTGGAGAGGCCTTTGGTATAAGTAAAGAAGCTCGTAAGGTAGCGGATGATTATCCTAAAGTTGCTTTTCTTATGGGCGATCCATTCAAACCTCATGGCAAGAACTTTTCGGTTTTTGATAACTATATTCATGAGGCTACTTACTTGATGGGGTATATTGCAGGCTCTATGACTAAAAGCAATAAAATAGGAATGGTCGGTGGCTATCCCATTGGTGAGGTAAATCGTTTATTTCATTCTTTTATAGAGGGTGCGCGCGCTTCTAACCCTAAGACGGAATTTAAAGTTACTTTTATTGGTTCTTGGTTTGACCCACCTAAAGCGAAAGAAGCCGCTTTTGCACAAATTGAGGCAGGGGTTGATGTCCTTTATGCCGAGCGTGCTGGCGTAGTTGATGCTGCCAGAACTAAAGGGGTTCTTGCTTTTGGTAATGTGAATGATATGAACAAAGAAGAAAATGGCAAGGATGTTGTTGTAACCTCTGCATTATGGCATATGTATAATGCTATTGACTATGCTATTGAGCAAGTTAAAGCAGGAACTTACAAGGCTGAGAATTATAAGGAATGGACAATGATGCAAAAAGGAGGTGCGTCTTTGGCTCCTTATTATGAGTTTGAAAATAAAATTGCACCAGCGGTTAAGAAGAAAGTAAAGCAACTTGAAAAAGAAATTTTAAGTGGCAAGTTTGTGGTCAATATTAATGACGAGCAACCTAAATCAACTTACTAATAATGGATGTTTTTTTTACCTTCTTGCTCCCACGCTCCTACGTGGGAGATAGTCTTTATATAAATTTATCGTCTTGTGCCAGTACTTGAACTTAATAATATTAGCAAGCGTTTTGGCAACTTGTTAGCTAATGAGAATATCTCACTCGCTCTTGATGCGGGTGAGATAGTTGCTTTGTTAGGTGAAAACGGAGCTGGCAAAACCACATTAATGAATATCTTATTTGGTCATTACTCGGCTGATGAAGGTTGGATAAAGGTCAATGGTGAAATTTTACCGAACCATACTGAGGCAGCAATCAACGCTGGAATTGGTATGGTTCACCAACATTTTACGCTGGCAGATAATCTTAGCGTTATGGAAAATATTGTGCTTGGCACAGAAAGTCTATTCGCATGGCGACAAGATAGAGCAAAAGCAAGCAAACGCCTTGAGAACCTATCTCATGAGTTTGGTTTAGAAATTGATGCTCAAAAACAAGTGAGTGAATTGACGGTTGGTGAGCGTCAACGAGTCGAAATTCTTAAGGCAATTTATCGAGATGTGAAAATCTTAATCCTCGATGAACCCACGGCAGTCTTAACTCCTCAAGAAACAGAAAAGCTTTTTTCATCCCTTAAAGATTTATCAAAAAAGGGGCTTACCATTATTTTTATTACTCATAAACTCCACGAAATTCTTTCTGTTACCGATCGTGTGGCAGTGTTAAGAAGAGGTAAATTAGTGGGAGAGGTGCTGACAAAAGAAGCGGATAAAAATATCCTCAGTGAGATGATGGTTGGGCACAAGGTGAGTTATCCGAGCAAAAAAAATCAGCAATACGGCGATATTGTTGTCGAGCTTGACAATATTTCAACCGTTGGGGAAAAAGGTGAAAGCTCGGTGCAATTACATAATATAACCTTACAAGTTCGTTCGCACCAAATTCTTGGTATTGTCGGCGTTTCAGGAAATGGTCAGTTACAATTAGCCCGTTTGTTATCGGGTATGATACAACATAACTCTGGGACGATGAATTTGTTTGGTAATACAATAGAAAAAAACAGTCCACTATCTATGATACGCCAAGGGGTTGCCCGTATTCCTGAAGATCGCCATACTGAAGGCATTGTTGGGGAAATGAAACTATGGGAAAATCTCATTGGTGAAAGGTTAAGTCTAAATCAGATGACACATTTTGGTTGTTGCATCGATAAAAAATCTGCAATCCAACACAGTGAGCAATTGATTGATGATTTTGATATACGTTGTTCAGGCACCAATGCACAGGCTAATTTATTATCGGGTGGAAACATTCAAAAATTGATTTTAGCACGAACTCTTACTCAAAATCCTGGGTTTATTGTTGCCAATCAACCGGTTCGAGGATTGGATGAGGGTTCAATAGCTTATGTACAAACCCAATTAATGGACGCACGCAATAGAGGTGCTGGTATATTGTTAATTTCTACCGACATAGATGAGTTATTAACGATGTGTGATGATTTAATGGTGATGTGTGATGGCTACATTAGCAAGGTATTTAAAGCCGAGTCAAAAAGCATTTCGGAGATTGGTTTGATGATGGCAGGGCAATTAGGTACCGATAATACCTCCATAAATTAAAAAGTTTAAAATATGCAATTAGAAGTTAGAACAAATACCCCGTTTTGGTTAGTGTTGTTTGCACCATTATTTGCAATGATTGTTGCATTATCGCTCTGTTCAGTATTAATCATTTGGGCAGACGCCCCAGTATTCACGGCTTACGGGGCATTACTTAATGGTGGCTTAGGTTCACGCTTTGCCATTATGGAAACATTGAGTCGCTCCATTCCGCTTATTTTTACTGGCTTAGCAGTGGCAGTAGCCTTTAGGTCAAAATTTTATAATATAGGGTGTGAAGGGCAATTGTATTGTGGGGCCTTGGCAGCCGTTTATATTGGTAGTGGGATGATTACCTTGCCACCCATAGCGATGATTCCATTACTGATGCTTTGTGGGGTAATAGCAGGTGGGTTGCTTCTTATTGTTCCGGTCCTACTTAAGACACATTTAAAAGTTGATGAGGTGGTTACCACCTTACTATTAAACTTTATTGTTTTATTGATGGTCAGCTATCTTATTGAAGGACCAATGAAAGACCCTGCTTCGTTGGGCTGGCCACAAACAGCCTCAATTATTGACGAGGGAGTATTTCCACCCCTGTTTGAAAAAAGCAGAGTACATTTGGGGCTCATATTTGCATTGATTGCCGCCGTTATTACGTGGATAGTAATGCGTTTTACTACCTTTGGTTATGCCAGTCGTGCCGTCGGTTTAAACCTACAAGCCTCTAATTTTTTTGGTATTCCTGTGAATATGACAATCATCAAAGTTTCGCTTATTAGTGGTGGATTGGCAGGGCTTGCAGGGGTGAGTGAAGTTGCCGGTTTAAAGGGCTATCTTACCTTAGATTTATCGCCAGGGTTTGGCTATACGGGAATAGTGGTTGCGATGTTAGCTCAGCTCAATCCAATAGGTGTTGTTATTTCGGCATTTTTTATATCGGTAGTGTATGTGGGGGCAGATTCAATGAGTCGAGTATTAAATATTCCTGCCTATTTGGCAGATGTTATTGTTGGTGTTTCGGTATTATGTGTGTTAGTGAGTGTTATGTTTACCCAATATCGTCTTCGTTTTAAATAAGATGGAAATATTAGAACTTTTATTAACGACTGGATTTTGGGCTGCCACTATTCGGATTGTGAGTCCATTAATTTTAGCTACTTTGGGTGAGTTAATTTGCGAGCGTGCCGGCGTATTAAACCTTGGTATTGAGGGGATTATGACAATGGGGGCTATGTGCGGTTGGATGTGGGTTTACCAAGGTGGTGATTTATGGACAGGCGTTCTTTTTGCCTTTTTCATCGGTGCTGTTTTTGGCTTTATTCATAGTTGTTTTACAGTCTATGCTGGATTATCACAGCACGTAACAGGAATAGGCATTACACTATTTGCAGCCTCCTTGAGCTACTATGCTTATCGCTTGTTATTGCCCTCGGCTACTACGCCACCAAAAATTGTTCCATTTGAGAATTACGCTATTCCCTTTCTTGCGGAAATCCCGGTGTTTGGTGAGGCATTATTCAATCAAACACCGCTTACCTATTTCGCCTTATTGCTGGTACCGATTGTGTGGTACGTTCTTTATCGTACTCCAGCTGGGCTTGCGGTTAGGATGGCAGGGGAATGTCCGGTGGCAGTGGAGGCTCAAGGAATTAATGTTTTGCGAGTGCGTACATTTGCGGTAATGATTGGTAGTGGATTTATGGCAGTTGGTGGTGCGTTTTTAACGATGTCTGCTTTTGATGCCTTTTATTTTGGGATGATTAATGGTCGCGGATGGATTGCCGTAGCACTCGTTATTTTTGCCTCTTGGAAACCAGGTAAAGCATTATTTGGAGCTTTTATTTTTGCCGGTCTCGAAGCGTTACAGGTGCGCGTGCAACAATTTAGTGGCGATGTTATCCCTTATCAATTTTTCCTAATGCTACCCTATATTATGTCCATTGTGGCAATGATTATTGTTGCTCGAAAGGCTCGTTATCCGAGAGCATTATTGGTACCCTTTAGAAAAGGAGAAAGAATATGACGATAGACACAATTATTCGCCAGGGCAATTTAATTGATGGGCAACAACAAATCGATATAGCGATTGATAAAGGAAAAATAGTCGAAATTGGTAAGGAATTAAAAATTAATTCAAGACAAACGATAGATGCCAAAGGCTGTTTAATTTCTCCCCCATTTATTGATACTCATTTTCATTTAGATGCCGCCTTAAGTCTGGGCAATCCACGGATGAATGAGAGTGGTACTCTATTAGAAGGCATTCAACTTTGGGGTGAATTACGCCCTTTGTTAACAGCCGAAGAGGTAAAAAAAAGAGCGTTGGCTATGTGCCGATGGTCAATAGCTCAAGGCATTCAAGCGATTCGTAGCCACGTCGATATTACCGACTCAAGATTAATTACCGTTGAGGCATTGTTAGAAGTTAAAAAAGAAATAGCTCCTTGGCTCACTTTACAATTAGTTGCCTTTCCTCAAGATGGATTGTATCGCTCAGAAGGTGCAGAGAAAAATTTGCTTAAGGCGATAGATATGGGGGTTGAAGTGGTAGGTGGGATTCCACATTTTGAACGCACGATGAGTGAAGGAACTCGCTCCATTACCACATTATGTGAATTGGCTGCTGATAGAGGGTTGTTGGTTGATATGCATTGTGATGAATCCGATGACCCGCTTTCACGACATATTGAAGCCCTAACCTATGAAACACATCGTCTGGGATTACAAGGTCGAGTTACTGGCTCGCATTTGACTTCAATGCACTCTATGGATAACTACTATGTGAGTAAATTATTACCGCTTATGGCTGAGGCAGATGTTAATGTTGTTGCCAATCCTTTGATCAATATTTCTTTGCAAGGTCGCCATGACAACTACCCTAAAAGAAGAGGTATGACGAGAATCCGTGAGATGCGTGATTTTGATATTAATGTTTCTCTTGGGCATGATTGCGTGATGGACCCTTGGTATAGTTTAGGCTCTCATGATATGCTTGCGGTAGCAAATATGGCAATTCATAGCCAACAGATGACCGCTCTTGAAGAAATGCGTTATATGTATGAAACAATCACAACCCATTCGGCAAAAGTAATGCAACTTGATGGCTATGGCATACAAAAAGGCAACGATGCAAATATAATTATTCTACAGGCATCAGACTCAATCGAAGCTATTCGCCTTAAGGCAATTAGGCTGTATGTTTTTCGATTTGGTGAAATAGTGGCAAAAGCCAAGCCATTAGTGAGCCATTTGAACTTAAATGGCAACACTTTCGAGGTCGATTTCAAAAGCAAAAATATTGAGTGAAAGATTGAAAATTTTATATTGTAAAACGATAAAGAGGATTTATGAAAACTATCGGGCATTTTATTAATGGTGAGATATGTACGAATAATGATCGTACACAAGCGGTATATAACCCAACAACTGGGCAAGCAGAAAAAGAGGTTTTATTAGCCTCTAAAGAGCTTGTTGAACAAGCGATTACTTATGCCCAAGCAGCCTATCCTGCTTGGCGTAATACGCCTGCTATTAAAAGAGCGAGAGTGATGTTTCGCTACAAAGAACTATTGGAAAAAAATGCTGAAAAAATTTGTCAATTAATTGGTGAAGAGCATGGCAAAATTGCCCACGATGCAATGGGGGAATTACAGCGCGGTATTGAAAATGTTGAATATGCCTGTGGAGCACCCGAGCTATTAAAGGGAGAGCATAGCAAAAATGTTGGTCCAAATATTGACTCATGGAGTGAATTTCAACCTCTGGGTGTTGTTGCCGGAATTACGCCCTTTAACTTTCCAGCGATGGTTCCCCTATGGATGTTCCCAATGGCAATTGTTTGTGGCAATTGTTTTATTCTAAAACCTTCTGAGAGAGATCCAAGTGCAGCCTTGTTTATTGCCGATTTATTAAAACAAGCAGGCTTACCTGATGGAGTGATGAATGTCGTCAATGGTGATAAAGTGGCAGTCGATACTTTATTATCGGATGCTCGAATTAAGGCGGTCAGTTTTGTGGGCTCAACCCCTATTGCCGAATATATTTATACTCAAGCAAATGCCAATGGTAAGCGCGTGCAAGCTCTGGGTGGGGCAAAAAATCATGCGATAGTAATGCCGGATGCGGATGTTGATAATGCGGTCAATCAATTGCTTGGTGCTGCCTTTGGCTCCTCGGGCGAACGTTGTATGGCTTTATCGGTTGTGGTTGCAGTAGGCGATGCGGTTGCTAATTTATTAGTTGAAAAACTGGCTACAGGAATGAGCGATCTCAAAGTTGGAGCCTTTAGTGACAGTAGCAATGACTTTGGTCCAGTGATTACAAAACAACATCAAGAAAAAGTTGAGGGCTATATTGAGAGTGCCGAAAAACAAGGGGCAACGGTGGTCGTTGATGGTAGAAATCCTAAAGTTAAAGGCTATGAAGATGGTTTTTATGTTGGCGGCACACTGCTTGATAATGTGACTGCGGATATGAGCAGTTATAAAGAAGAAATTTTTGGACCAGTCCTACAAGTTATCAGAGTCAAAACAATGCAAGAGGCAATGGATTTAATTGATGCCCACGAATATGGCAATGGCACCTGTATTTTTACTCGTGATGGAGAGGCAGCACGCTATTTTTCTGATCATATACAAGTTGGTATGGTCGGCATTAATGTTCCTTTACCAGTACCCGTTGCCTATCACAGTTTTGGCGGTTGGAAACGCTCGCTTTTTGGTGATTTACACGCTTATGGTCCAGACTCAGTACGTTTTTATACCAAACGCAAAACAATCACCCAACGTTGGCCTTCTGCTGGAGTCCGTGAGGGCATTGAGTTTTCTATGCCAACGATGAACTGATTTTTAATTCACAGATTTTCGCAGATTATTTTTCAGTTTTCATTTATGTATAACGCCCAAACTCAGCGGTGCGTTAGCTTCCGCTGGAGTGCTTTGTTAGAGCTGTTTTAAGGTCCATATACTTAACTGGAATTAATCTGTGTCCAATCATATCTACGGCAACCCCACACTGCTCTAAAACAATATATCCAAGTAGAGGTTCATATTCACCCCCATTAGGATTCATATCTAAAAAAAGCACTTCATTGTAAACCGCCCTAAAACCTTCTATCCTTATTTGGACAGGACCGCACACAACGCCTTGCACAACCTCTTGAGTAGCGGTCTGCAAATCAACCGTTTCTTCTGTATTGAATGTTCCAAAATCTTCTTTCCAAGCCAAAGGAAGAGTAAGATAACTTGCTCCGGTATCAACGAGAACATCAATTTTCTTTGACTTTCCTCCTGAAGTCAGATTTTGAACATTTACTGTGGTTACTATTCTTCCCATATATTTTGAGACCTTTTGTAAAGGTCTGATTTTTTCTTTTTAATCATCAATTTTAAAATAATACGCTGAACTTATGTTCATTTGAACAACTTCCTTGATATTGTACTCTTTAGTTCTACCCTTGTCATCAGTCCACGTAGAAAATAATTGGTATAATAAGACCTTTGCACAAAAGATATGACAAGTAAAAAAGCAAAAAACCGCTCTGATTATCGTTGTGAAATTTGCGAAGACGGACGTATTAGCTTCATTTCACGTCTCAATCAGAACGATTTTTTATCTTTTTTCTTTTACCTGCAAGCAGTTCAAACACTGTTACTCTAAGGCTCGTAAACTCGCCAAGAGTAAAAACGTTTTGTGTGCCATACTTTTATGCAAAGGTCTCATAATTAGGGTCAGGGTCGAATTAAATTAACTTAAATTTAAGCTGTTATTCGAGGCTGATTTTTATTTTGACGGTTTTGATGTTGGGCGTAAAAATATCAGGGTGTTGAGTTTTTAGTTGCTCTAATAAGCCTTGGGTAGCGTATTGGATTATTGTTGCTTTGCTGGCAGAGGGGCTGCTTAATTCAATGTATTTTTGTTTTACTTCGCAAGAGGTAATATCTTCTGCTTCAATGGGATGAGGTAGTTCAGCCAAGGCCTTGCGGATAATATCTAAAGCACCAGAGTGAGATTCTGCTTTTTCTAATAATTTGCTTAGACTGGATTTTTCAATTACGGAAGGGAGTGATTGAAAGCCTTTACCCATCGTTTTCTTTATTAAATTAGAATTTATAAATAATTATTTTAATGGCGTAAACGATAGCCTGTATGTAACATCCACCAAGCACATAGGCAAGTAGAAATAGCAAAGCAAATAATTGCCCATATACTAATGAAAATATCGATATCCGATTGTCCAAGAATACTAAATCTTAAAGCATCTATCATATAGAAGAATGGATTCCATAAAGAGATTTGGTACCATATTTCAGGAAGATTTTGGGTAGAGTAAAAAACACCACTTAAGAAAGTTAGTGGTAGAATGACAAAATTTTGAAATCCAGCAAGGTGATCATATCTATCTGCCCAAATACCAGCAATTAATCCCATTGCGCCCATCACTAAGGATGAGAGAAAAACTAAGGCAAAAGTTGCGAGTGGGTGCACAATATTAATTTCATAGAAGAGTCCACCGACAAGATAAACGGCTAAAGCGACTAAAATTCCTCTCACAATTGCTCCAGCAACAAAAGCGAGCATAATTTCAAAAGAAGACAACGGGGCAACCAACATAAAAATGACGTTGCCATAGTTTTTTGCTTGTATCATACTCGATGAACTATTAGCAAAGGCATTTTGTAACACTGACATCATTAATAACCCTGGTATTAAAAATAATCCATAATCAACATTAGAAAAACCAAAGCCTGTCATTTGCTCGCCAAAAGGGTAGAAGACGATAAGAAATAAAACGGCATTAATAACAGGTGCGAGAATGGTCTGCATAAACACCGACAAAAAGCGCATCACTTCTTTATAAAATAGCATTAATGTGCCATAGAAATTCATCTGTCTTTATTCCTCGTCTGTTTCTCTATCAATTAACTCCATAAAAATATGCTCTAATTGCTTATTGTTATGATTTTTTAGTAACTCCGTTTTGGATTGTTGAGTAATGATTTTACCGCAATCTATAATAGCGATATAATCGCATAGAGTTTCAGCTTCTTCCAGATAATGGGTAGTTAGGATAATGGTATGTCCTAATTTATGTAATTGTTTAATGAATTTCCAAAGATTTCGACGTAAATTAATATCTACTCCAGCCGTAGGCTCATCGAGGATAATCACTGAGGGTTTATGTACCAGAGCCATCGCAATCAAAACACGGCGCTTCATTCCTCCAGAAAGCATTGACATTTTCTTTTTGGCTTGCTTTTTAAGCTCCATTACTTCTAATAACTCATTTATCCACTCATCATTATTTTTGATGGAAAAATAACCTGATTGAAGTTTGAGTAGATTTTCAATATCGAAAAAGGGCTCATCAAGCAATTCTTGAGGAACTAATCCAAGTGCTCTTCTGGCTTCTCTATAGTTTTTGATAACATCTTGACCCATAATAGAGATTGAACCACTAGTTGGGCGAACTAATCCGGCAATGGTATTGATAAGAGTGGATTTTCCTGCACCATTAGGACCAAGTAACCCAAAAAATTGCCCTTTAGAAATTTGCAAAGTAACGTCTTTTAAGACCTCTTCTTTGCCGTATTTTTTAGTGATTTTTTGAATATCAACCGCAAATTCAGAACTCATTTTAAGGTCATTTTACTCAAGATTGAGGAAGAGTTTCTTCGAGGCGATATAGAGAGATTAAATTACTTAAGGCCTGTGGAGGTGCTTTGAGCTCAAAGCGCATTCCTTGAATATGCAGAGTTCTTTGCAAGCCAATTAACCAAGCGACAAAAAAACTGTCGATATTTTTAACGTCATCACAAACAACAGTATAACGATCACTACCGTTAACTTGTACTTTGGAGTAGCTTTCGCTCTCTAACTCTTCTCGAGAAAAGCTGCCTACAATTTGCAGTTGTGAATCAGAATGCTTTATTTCTATCACTATTTTTTTCCTTTTAAGGATTTTTTAATAAACTCAATTAA
Source organism: uncultured Gammaproteobacteria bacterium (assembly GCA_929200535.1). Taxonomy (GTDB): domain Bacteria; phylum Pseudomonadota; class Gammaproteobacteria; order CAKMZV01; family CAKMZV01; genus CAKMZV01. Next base: position 83,244 of record CAKMZV010000001.1, on the reverse strand, counting down.
GGCATCTGGACCATCTTTAGAGAGGATAGAACCAAAAGATTTACGATAATTAATTAGGAGGCTTACGCCTTCTAATTTAACATTAATTACCTTTGGTCCTTTTTTCGTTTTAGCAATTTCATAATCAACACGGAATTTATTACCTTTACTTTTAGCACGCATTATTAGGTGGAAGCGATTTTTCTTACGTCCTTTCTTTTCATCCTCAAAAGAAATATCTGCATAGTTGAAATCAAGCATTGCAGAGGCGTAGGTTTTAATGAGTAAATCAATGAAAAGAGCGTTATATTCTTTTTGTTGTTCTTTGCTCATCTTCCTCCAATAGCGACCAGCAGCAAACCTTGACATATAAGAAAAATGAAAATAATCCGCAATACTTTCTTTGACAAAAGAACTTAACTTTTCTGGATTAGCACGGTATTCTTCACGATTTTCCTGTATTTGAGTTAATAGTTGTTTACTATTCTCATCAATTAAATCACGCAATTCACCGGCAACAGAAACTCCCGATATAAATATCGTACTCAATAAAAATAAAATCAATTTTGATATTTTCTTCATCGTATATCCCTTATTTTGTCAGTTTTTTTATTTTTCTTCGTCCGAATTAAGCAAGAACTTAGATATTAGGTTTTCTAATACGATAGCTGATTGAGTTTGGGAAACAATACCTTCGTTTTCCAAAAACTCTTCAGCTCCACCTGGAGTGAGTCCAATATATTTTTCACCAAGAATACCTGCCGTTAAAATACTTGCCGAAGTATCATCAGGGATTTTCTTATATTTTGAGTTCATATTAAAAACAACCTTGGCTTGAAAAGACTCTACATCCAATGAGATTTCACCAACTCGACCAACAACAACACCTGCCATCGTGATAGGGGCTCTTGGTTTAAGCCCACCGATTTCATCAAAATAGGCATAAACCTTATATTGGTCACCCCCAGAGCTTACCTGAAAATTACTCACTCTCAGTGAGATGAAAAGAATTGATGCAATTGCTAAGGCGGTAAATAAGCCCACCCACCATTCAAATTTATTACTCATTATCGTAACCGTATTTCTTATATGATTAATCAAACATCATTGCCGTCAAGATAAAATCAAGACCCAATACCCAAAGAGAACTATAAACTACCGTTGCTGTTGTTGCTCCACTCACGCCTTCTGCCGTTGGTATCGCATCATTACCCAGAAATAGAGCCAACCAAGTAACAACTACAGAGAAAATCAGCGCTTTGACCAAGCCATTTAAAACGTCATTACTCCAACTAACTTTGGCTTGCATTTGTGACCAAAAAGCACCATCGTCTATACCCAGCAAACCAACACTAACAAACCAAGCTCCAAGAACACCTACAGCAACAAACATCATTACTAAAAACGGCAAAGAAATAATTCCAGCGATAAAGCGAGGACGCATTACAAAACGCATTGGATCAATACCCATTAGTTCTAAAGCGGCAAGCTGTTCAGTGGCTTTCATTAAGCCAACCTCTGTGGTCAGGGCTGAGCCACTACGACCAGCAAACAAAATAGCACCTACTACAGGACCTAATTCACGAGTGAGCGTGAGGGCAACCAATACTCCAAGAGAATCAGCAGCACCAAAATCTACTAAAGTGTAATAGCCTTGTAAGCCAAGCACCATCCCAACAAAAAAACCAGAGACTAAGATAATCGGAAGTGATAGCACACCAACAAAATAAATTTGTTTGACAACACCCGAAAAAGAAATGCCAGCGGACCATATATGCCATAAAAACACTTGTGCTCGCCCAAGACTACTAAAGAGAGAAATAACGTTAGAACCTAATTTTGATAACCTTGCCATTGTACGTTGGAAATAAATTACCCTGATAACAATCGTTGTTTAAGAGGGGTTTCATTAGGGAAATGAAATGGCACAGGACCATCCTCTATTCCTTTTAAAAATTGCTTAGCATACTCCGAACCTTGCTGAGTCAATTTTTCTGGAGTACCCGAATCAACAGCCTTGCCTTGTGATAATAAATAGCCGTAATCGGCGATGGATAAAATTTCTTCAACATCGTGGGAAATAGCAATAGAAGTAATGGGCAAAGACTTAGATACGGTATCCATCAGCTTAACTAAAACTGCCATAGTAATAGGATCTTGACCGACAAAAGGCTCATCATACATTATGAGTTCTGGATCTAAAATTAAAGTTCTTGCCAAAGAAACTCGCCGAGCCATACCACCAGATAATTCTCTTGGATATAAGCTTGTTGCACCAAGTAAGCCAACCGCTTCCAATTTCATTTCCACTAAATCACGGACTGCTCTTTCATTGAGTTTAGTATTATGGCGTAAGGGCAGGGCGACATTGTCAAAAACGTTTAAATCGGTTAATAACGCACCACTTTGGAATAAGACACCTATGCGACGGCGAAGATGATATAACTTATTACGATTGAGTTTTTGAATATTTTCGCCAAATACACGAATTTCACCAGAAGCAGGCTTTTCTTGTCCAGTGATAAGTTTTAGGATTGTTGTTTTCCCAACACCGCTGGGTCCCATTAAGGAAGTGAGTTTATGCTTCTTTATAGAGAAAGTCATCCCATCGATGACTGTACGCGCACCTCGCTTAAAAACAACATCTTTCAGTTCAACGATTATTTCTGACAATGTAAAGGTCTCTTTCTCTTAAATTTTTATATAGAACGTATTAGAGTCAAAAATGGTAACATTTTTTACTCTTCTAATTCCTTGAGTAGTTCACGCTGTTGGTCAGCGTCTTTAGATAGTTTGGAGTTAGGGTATTTTTGTATCACTTTATTAAAAACGTTTTTTGCCCCAGCGTAATCCTCCAACTCGAGTCTGGTATAGCCTGATTTGAGAAGAGAATGAGCGGCTTTATCGCTGTTGGGATAATGACTTAGTATTTTATTATACTGTGTTAATGCGAGAGAAAAATTGCTTTGAAAATAAAAAATTTCACCCAATAGATAAATTGCTTCTGGAACAAGGGGGTTTTGAGGATTTTCTGCAATAAATGCAGTCAGTGATTTTTGCGAATTTTCATAATCAGCTTCGACAAGAAAGTCAATCCCCCGATCGTACAGCTCATTACTCTTTTTAGGCGAGATAACTTGTTGTTGCGAAGTTGTTGTTATGATTGAAGATGTGTTTGATATTGTACTGGTGATTGTGTTATCGTTTGGCGTTGTTGTTTTTTCACTTATATTTTCTTGCTCTTTTTGTCCTAATTTTTCTTCCAGTGATGGGGTAGAAGAATGCGTAGCGTTTATTTTTTGCTCTAATTTTTTGATGGCATCTTGCATACGCAACTCACTGCGTTGCATATCAATACGAAGTTGGCTCACTCGTTGCCTAAGGTGTTGTATTTCTTTTTGTAGTTCCGTATTGTCAGCGTATGAACTAAGCGGCAACAGAATTAAAATTAAGGCGATATAGATATAAGGTTGCAGTCTGAAAAATATAAAAATTGAGGTTTTTTTTTCTATAAGCATTATTCTTTTCTCTGTGATGCAAAATAAATTTCAACTCGACGGTTGTAACGTTGGTACTCTTCTGTTGGTATTTCAAATACTGGGCGCTCTTCCCCAAAACTTTCAATTTTGAGTGCATTTTCTGGTATGCCTTGCTCTAACAGAAACTCTTTGATTGAAAGTGCTCGTTTAAAACCCAAAGAAAGATTATATTGGGTCGTCCCCACTTGATCCGTATGCCCTTCAAGGGTTAGCGTAATTGCAACTGTTGAGGTTGCTTCATTTATAAAAAATTCTTTTTTATACGCTAATAAAATTTGCTTACTTTCCTCACTTAATTGAGAGTGGTCAAAACCAAAATAAATTGTCGGCTGTAGCCCAAGCTCAAGAAGAGCAGCTAAGCTTTCCTCTTCTTTTCTTCCTATCTTTAACTCCTCTTGTGTCGCAATATAATATTGCTTAGTCGAGCTATCAGCTAACTCTTGTAACCCTCGGGGCAGTGTTGGTGTTGTTTGATTATTTTGGTCTTGAAGTTCTTCGCTTACCTCTACAAGGTTTGAATCATCTTCCAATGCGGTTACTTCAATGCTCCCCTTTCTGTCTTTGGGTGAAATAAATAAAGGATTGTCTAAATCATTTTCTTGCTGCGTGACTGATTGAGCGTCAGCATCTATATCCCCTTTTTCAGGAGGTAAAACACAAGCATTAAGAAATAACCCACTTATCAAAAAAGAAAAAATGCTTAACTTTTTCATTGTTCTATTCTAAATGTTTTTAATTTAAGGTTTTTTTAAAAGTAATTTGGCGTGCAGGACCCCACGCTGGCTCTTTGACTGTGCCATTTGATATTTTTAAACTGGTTTTTGAGCGAGCCCTTAAATCCATAATAACTAATTGACCATTATTATTGATACGATCAATAGAAGAGTAAACTAACATATTTGCTCCGGGGGATATCGATGGAGAATCATCCAAAAAAGTGTCTGTGATTGGATGAAATTCCTCGTTTTCTATATCATATAAAGCGACTCTTAATTTTTTTTCAGAAGAATGTATTAGTGCTAAATATTTCCCATCTTTTGATATTGAAGAGCCTGCATTATACTCACCTATTTTTGTTACTTGCTCGGTTCTCCCTGTGTACATATTTAAACGATAAATTTGTGGTTTACCTTTGCGATTAGAAGTGAAATAAACATACTTACCGTTGTGTGAAAAATTTGCTTCGGTATCAATTGAAGGATTTTTTGTTAGTCGCCGAAGTTTTTTGGTGAGCAAATTCATAATATAAATTTCTGAATTTCCCTGCATTGAGAGGGTCATAGCCAAAGACTCGCCATCTGGCGACCACGCTGGTGAGCCGTTGATACCTTTATAGGAAGCCACTAACTCCCTTTTACCTGTCTGAAGGTGATGTATATAAATCTCTGAACGTCCATTTTCAAAAGAAGTATAAGCTAATCTTTGTCCATTTGGTGACCACGCCGGCGATAAGATAGGATCTGTTGATTTCAGTACTGTTTTTGCATCAAAACCATCAGAGTCTGCAATTTGCAACCTATAAATGCGGCGATTCTTCTTATTTTTTTGTACGGTAATAAAGGCTAAATTACTAGAGAAAGCACTTTCCTTTCCTGTGATTTCTTTAAATATAAGATCGCTAATTTGATGGGCTGATTGACGCAACTGCTTTGAAGAAAAACCCCAAGAGTAAGTCCACTTTTTTTTCTTAAGTAAGACATCGTATAGAGAAACCCGCAGTAAATAGCTATTTGGACCATTATCTTTAATTTGAGCTGCGATGATATTTTCAGCACCCAATTTTCTAAAAAATTTATAGCCGACATCGTTATTAGAGGAGAAAGAATGACTTGTAACAGGTGCCTCAATTAATGAAAAGAGCCCACTTCGTGATAAATCATTAAGAACTATTTTATCCATCTTATGTTTTAATTCTTTCTTAGTTTGCACATCAAAAGGTAGCACAACAATAGGGATACGTTGTTCATCGCCGCCTAAAATATCCACATAAATATCTGCCTTAACAACTCCCATTGTAAAAGAAAGTAAGATAACGGCGAATACAACTATATAAGCTTTTGCCTTCGATTGGTGATTCATTTTAATTAAAAAAATATTCGTGATAAATTTATGCACTAACGTGCGAAATGTCAAGCTGTTTTATTATTGTTATGGTTTGAAAGTAAAATTTATATTCTCATCAAAAACCCTTACATCTGGTGATACGGGTAAAGGATCTGCACGATAAACTGCTCTTTCAACGGATTCTTTAAATCGTTGAGAGGCAGTATCTGAGCAGTCTTTAATACTGACTTTCTTAATCTCTCCTTTGATTGTTTGCTGCACAAAAACTTCGCATTTCCAAGAGGCATCTACTTGTACTGGGCGACGCCATTTTTCTTTTACTTTAATTCTAATCGAGTTAACATATTGTTGCTTAAGTTGTAGCAATTGCTGCTTGTTAGATTTTTCTAAATCGGCTTGTTTTTGGGCACTATCAGCTAATTTTTTAGAAGTTTGCTGTTGTTGCGAGGCAAGTTTCTCTAAGTGTTGTTTTGCATTTAATTGTTTTTTCTCTAATTCTTCTTGCTGGCGTTTTGCTTTTTGTATTTTCAACTCCTCTTGCAAACGTTTTGCCTCTAAGGCTCTTTGTTTTTTCAGAGCATCCTTAATAGCTTTTTTATTTGCCTGTTGAGCGCTTTGCTTTTTCTTTTGTAACTCCTCTAAACGTTTAGCAACAGTAGTTTCCTGTTGTTGTATTTTTTTCAGATTACTCTTAAGCTGCTGTGATTTTTCCTTTTGTTTTTCTAAGAATGCCTTTTCTGCTTGGGTTTTTTTCACAAGCTCTTGTTGTTTTTTATCGAGGGCATCTTTTTGTTTTTTCAACTCAATAATTTTTTGCTCTTCTTGTTGACGTATTTGTTGTAATTTTTTCTTTTCATCAACTATTTTTTTTGCGTCTTGCGTCAGTTTTTTTTGTTTATCCTCTATATTTTTTAGGCGTTTTTCTTCAGCCTCTTTTTTTGCTTCTCGTTTCTTTTGTAATAATGCAATTTGTTTTTCAATTTCTTGAACATTAACGGTTTCTGCTTGAATTGTTTTAGGCGTATCTTTGGCTGATTTTTGCTCTTTTATGACCTTATTAACTTGGCTTAAATCTAAAGTATTTTTATCTGCTGAGAACAATGAAGGAATGGCAAGTCCGCCTAAAATAGTAAGATGTATAATAATTGACCCGACTAACGCCAATGGATGTTTATATAAAAAGCGAAGGAAAGATAAATTTAGCGGCATTGCAATAATTACTCGTTCTCTGTCATTAGTCCGATTTTACCTACGCCTGACTGCTGTAGTAACGCCATTACTCGTACGATATTACCATAGCTTGCACTGCGGTCGCCTCGAACTAAGACAGGCAAAGAAGGAGACACTTTTTTTAAAGCAAGTACACGAGCTAATAACAAAGAAGGGGCTATTGGTTTTTTTGGAGAATCACTGTAATTAAAAAATAACTCAGCTTTTTGATTAACAGAAATAATCATAGGCTCCTCCTCAATAGATTCAATTTTTTTTGCCTTTGCTTTAGGCAAATCAATATCCACTCCCTGCTGGATTAGAGGAGCAGAAATCATAAAAATTAATAGCAATACTAACGATATATCAACGTATGGGACAACATTAATTTCGTTGATTATTTTATTCTGATAATGACGTGAATGGCGCAGTCGCATAAAAATTTATCTTTCTCTCAATTGCCTTTCTATTAAGCGTGAAAAACTCCCCATAAAATCTTCAAAATAATGTGATAGTCTCTGAGTTGTGGACTGCAAACGGTTATAACTCATCACGGCAGGAATAGCGACAAACAACCCCATTGCTGTCGCAACGAGTGCCTCAGAAATACCTGGTGCGACCAAAGCAAGCGTTGCATGTTGCACCTTGCCAAGCCCTTGAAATGCGTTAATAACGCCTAAGACGGTACCAAATAATCCGATATAAGGTGCAGCAGACCCTATAGTTGCTAAATTTGAGCCGCGCTCCTCTATGAGATCCATCTGCTGATCATAAACTTGTCGCATTTCATTTTGAATTAGCTTTATAGAAGCGTTAACATCGTTATGTTGTGTTTTATTTTGTCGAACATACTCCTTAAACCCAACAATAAAAATTTGCTCCAAAGAAGACACTTTTTTTTGCAACTTTGAATCTTGCATTTGTGCCGTAAGTGCATGGTATAGTTCAGATAAATCTGTACTCGTATTAAACCTATGTTTAAATGCTTTAGATTTTTTATACAAGCCTCGTATTTGCCATAACTTTGCAAACACTAAAATCCAAACATACACAGACATAATTACCAGCAATAGCATGACCAGCTGAACAGCTATACTTGCTTGCAATATCATTGTTACTAAATCCATATTTAAAGTTGTTAGTATTTTTTTAATGATGTATTGACTACCAAAAACGCCTTTTAAGTGGCTTTGGTAGTAAACGTTTTTTTATTCTTACTTCTAAGACAGACAAATATAAAGACGCTTGTTTATGGAAAATCTGGCGTCAACTTAAAAAAGACAATGATTTTTTTATGTCTTTTGTTATTTGTCCATACCCTAATGGCTTCCTTTCTGATATATAATCAGACTTTTATAATTATAACATTTCAAGGCTTTTAAACCCTATTTTTTATGCACCTTTTTTGACTCTAATGATAAAATTTTTTTCTTCTTCTAAAGAAACAAATTCGGCACAGCAAGTGCCTATTAGTTTACTTGACAAAATGTATGAAAATAATATTTTAAATGATGATGCTAAAAATTTAGCAATGCGTGAAATACAACAAAATAATACTGACCCCATTCGTTTTTTACATCAAGCCCAACTAATTGACTTAGATAAAGTTGAAAATTTCCTGCTAACTCATTTTGGCATTCCCTCAATCGATTTAATAAACATTAACATCGATTCCAGCATACTCAAACTAAGCTCTGTTGAGCAAATGATAGAAAATGCAATGCTACCCTTCAAAATAGATGGCAATATGCTTTGTGTTGCAATGGAACAACCTTATCTAATTGATAAAGTAAAAATTGCGGAGGAACTATTTAAGGGAGTTTGGGTTATTCACCCCTATTTTTGCAAAAATATGCGAGTTAGTGAAGCAATTGACTATCAATTAACACACGCCGATGAAGTTGAACCACTTATTGCACAACTTTGCTCCTCACCACTCACTCAAACAAATCAAATTGTCTCTCCGGACCATATTATTATCAAATTGGTCGAAGGATTTTTATTAGAAGCACTGCAACAACGAGCATCGGACATTCATTTTGATAGCAACCCCTACTTCACCCAACAGCGTTTACGTGTGGATGGTGTTTTGATTGAAAAAAGAAAACTAAACTTAGATATTTGGAATTCCGTTAAAATTCGCTTAAAAGTTCTTTCCAATATTGACATTACAGAAAATCACCTCCCCCAAGATGGCTCATTTTTTATTCGTCTCAGAGGAAACGACTATGATTTTCGTTTATCTTCTTTACCCTCCATTCATGGTGAATCTATTGTATTGCGTCTCAATAGCCATAAATCCATAGTTGCCCTACCTAATTTAGGATTTGATCAAAATTTAAACACCAAACTCAAAGCACTTATCAAACAACCTTCCGGGCTTATTTTAATTAGCGGTCCCACTGGTAGTGGTAAAACAACCACGCTCTATGCTCTATTAAAAACGCTTCAACTAAATAAATTAAATGTTGCTACATTAGAAGACCCAGTTGAACATATTGTGCCCGATATTCGACAAACCAACGTGCGTCCAGAATTAGGCTTAGATTTTGCACAAGGCATTCGCTCACTACTACGACAAGATCCAGATATTCTCCTCATTGGTGAAATTCGTGATAGTGAAAGTGCTGAATTGGCAATTAAGGCAGCCTTAACGGGACACCTTGTTCTTGCGACCATCCATGCGGCTTATATCAAAGATATTCCAAACCGAATGAAAAATCTTTTAGAATCGAGTGCTGCTTTTTACTCCCAAACTCTCGCCATAATGGCACAAAGGTTATTGAGAAAACTTTGTACAGATTGTTACGGAACAGGTTGTCAGAAATGTAATCAAAGTGGATATTATGGTCGTTTTGCGATTATGGAACATCTTATTTTTGACCAACAAAAACTATCCAAAGTTTTTAGCAGTCACAAATACAAAAGCCTGCAAAAAATCGCTAACGATGCGGTCAATAACAAACTCACCGATCACAAAGAAGTTGAACGAGTAATGGGAGCGAGTCTAAACTAAGTAAGCAATATGCAAGCCATAAAACTCACTCAAAAGCGCAAACCGCTTGCAAACAAACATCAACAACTGCTGCTCTATGAAATTCGCCTAAGGTTACAAGGTGGCAGCACCTTAATCACCGCCCTGCAAGATTTAATCGACCAAGAAAAATCTGTCATAAAAATCCGCCTCCAGCCAATTTTACTCAAAGTAAAAAACGGCAACAGTTTCTCCCAAGCTCTATACTCTGAAAAGCTCCTATTTGATGAAATCATAAACCTTATTGATGCTGGCGAAAAATCGCACGACTTACTCAATGCCATCATTCTTAGCGACAAACTTCTTGAGCGTATAGAAAAAAAATCTCAACTCTTTCGCCAAGCAATTTCCTATCCTATTTTTTTGCTACTTATTTGTTTATCAAGTGTTATTTTTGCTTCTTATTTACTGATTCCCCAACTTAAAATAATTTCCACCACCAATCAAGACTTAGCGATTACTACGCAGTTTTTTCTTTTTCTTATCTCCTTATCTATTGGTCAATGGACCTTGCTACTACTCACAATATTATTCTTTACTTCACTCATTTTTTATTTTAGAAAATCTTATTTTTTCAGTAAATGCATACTTAAATTTGGTGTACTTGGAAAAATTTTGCTCTACCAAGATATCGCACATTTTTGTCATCATATGTCTGCGTGTATGAAAATTCACTTAAACATTCCAGTATCGCTCACCCAATCCTCAAACCTTTTTAAACTTAGCATTCTAAAATACTACTCACAAAAAACAGTTACTGCTATTCTTCAAGGCAAAACTCTATCTTATGCTCTCACTCAACACCCTCATTTGCCACAAACACTCGGGCAGACCGTAGAAGGAATTCGTGGTCAAAAACAGCTTGGCGAAGTCTTTGAAACTCTTGCCACGCACTTTGAAGAACTTGGAAAAAAACACCTGCAAAAAATCCAACCTTTTATTGAACCACTGCTAACTTTATTGATTGGCATTATTATTGCCCTGTTTATTCACGCTATTATCCTCCCGCTCTACGATGGATCGATTGTTTAAAAAATTTTCACCAGCAACAAACGAGCATCAAGCTATTTTAATGGGTTGTGAAAATGCGTGGATAATTTCCCTCGACAATCTAAACCGTAGTAAAAAATTATCGCTATCTCAGCTTAAAGAATATATACAAAAAAATCATAAAAATTTTTATTGGATTTTAATCAACGACGGCTATCAAATTCTGCCACAAAAATATCGTCTTGGGAGCACCTTAGATATAAGTGATGATAGCCTGCAAAAAATATCATCCTTATCCCCCGATGCCTCTTTTAGAAAAAATATTTTTGCAGTAGAACAACTACTTAATTTACGTAACAACACACTAATTAAACTCACCACAACGCTTACTCGCCATATAACTGTTAATCGCTTCAAAAGCATTACAAAATCACACACAGCACTTGATTCATTGACCCACCTCACTACTCAAAAAACTCATCAAAAAGAGCTATCATTAGAAAAAACCATATCACTTTTAGAAGAAAAAATAAGCAAACAAAAGCACAAACTTTTTACCATAGGACGCTGGCGACAAAGCGTTCAACAACTACTCACATTAGAAGTAATTATCTTAGCGATTCTTTTGTTTACAATGCCCGTTTCATTTTTCACTCGGCACAACTCAATAGAAAGCTCCAAACCTATTTTTATACCTCAAACTCCTAACAAACCTACAAAAGTAAAAACGGCACCAAAATGGACTTCAAACCGCTTAGATATGCACTTAAAAGCCCTATCAAACTCCCTTGACTCTATCAAAAACATCATTATTCAAGATATTCTTTTCACTCCGCCAACCATCACAATTTCTGGCTATTGGAAACAAAAAAAATCCACCTTAGCCCTCCAACAAGAATGGGAAGAAATGCTTGATATTCTACATCGAAATCCCATTATCCAAGACCTTAAAACCCAGCAAAACCCCCTGCAAGGCAACTTGGCAAAACAGCGTAAATTCACAATCAAACTACAAATAAACCCTTAATTTTTTTATGCGACTACTATCCTTACAAAACATACTTCGCTTGCTTAATGCAATGATTTTCTCCATCATTATTTACAACATATACTTCACTTTATCACCCCCCAAATACGCCCCCCCAACCTTCACAAAAACACATACAACCCTCAAACAGGCTCGACCTCAAACTCCTACTCCTACGTGGAAATTCTCCATACAAAAAACAGTCGCCTTTATTGACCAAGTTTCACTACTCATTCCACAAGCAACATTTGCTCTAAACAATAAAAACTTAGAGATTCGTAGCACACATCAATTTGAATTTTCTTGGCTATCCTCCTTAGAGCAAATAAATAAAATTGCTACCCAAAACAACCTCACTCTGAACGTCCAATCCTGCTCCTTTTCTCAACGTCAAAAGCAACTTATTTCCATCTGCATTTTTAAACCATTAGTAAAAATAGAAGAATAGTCATCACTCTGCCTTCTTTTTAGATAATTTCAAAATTTTTTTAACACAATGATAGACAAAACCTTTTTTCAAACATTAAGAATTCTTGATGGTGGTATGGGGCAAGAACTTCTTAGCAAGGGATTAAAACCGACCGGCACTTTGTGGTCTGCTTATGCCTTGATGTATGAGGAATATCATCAAATGGTAATTGATACTCATATCGACTTTATCAATGCAGGTGCGGAAGTAATTACGACCTCTACTTTTACAGCAAGAAAAGGCAGGTTAGAGCAAAATAATTGTCTTGAAGTATTTGAGAAAATTAATAAGACTGCCGTAGAGTTAGCTCAAAGAGCACGAGATATTGCGAAAAAAGACGTGCTTATTGCGGGCAGTCTTCCTAATCAAAAACAAACCTATAGTGCAGATCTTGGGGAAGACCTTGATGAAATCAAAGAACGTTTCTCAAGCCAAGCAAAATATATAAAAAATGGTATTGACTTCTTTTTTCTTGATGTGATGGGAAGTGGCTTAGAATGTGATATTGCTCTTGAATCTATCGCGCCCTTTAATTTACCGGCTTTGATTGGTGTGCACCTAAAAGAAAATGGAAAACTCCCCTCAGAAGAAAGTATCACTGATATTGCCGCAAGAGATCAACAGAATAATTGGTTAGGTTTAATTGTTGCCTGCGCATCCCCCAATGCGTATGAAATGGCTCAAAACGAGTTTAATAATCTGAATATTCCTTATGGCTTCAAGCTAAATGCCTTTGATAAAATTCCTGAAAATTATGTGGTTTCATCGGCAAAAAAATGGGGAGAGGGTGGTAATCCCAGTTTGATTTTAGGTATTAACGAAGAATTAAAAAAAACAGAGATTTTTTATCAATACGTAGAAAAATTTATGCACAATGGAGCCACAATTCTTGGGGGTTGTTGTGAGATTGGCCCTGAGCATATTAGGGTAATTTCCCAATTAAAAAAAGTAGGCAGTTAGTTTAGCCCCATACAATAGATGCTGGAATCCTGAACTTCTACAAGGATGACAAATATGGACTCAGCACCCCAACATCCCATAGCAAAACACTTACTCTTTTCCACCCTCCTGCATCGGAATAAGCACAAATTAAACCTCCTAACTGCTGCATCAAACCTTAATACAAACACAGTTTCAAAGCAAATCAGTATAATTTTAACCACTAAATTATTGTATTTTTTTACACTTTGTTTTACAATTATTATCTCTATTAAAAAATGCTAATTGTAATAAAAAAAACCTATCCTATCAATATGAACTACTCTAAAATTATCAAACAATTCTTATCTCTCAAAATTTTTGTCCTTACCCTATACGCACCGATTATTCTTGCAGCAAATTTTTGCCCTGTTGATAAGCCTGATCCTGCCACCTATACTTGGACTGAGGTTAAGTCTCATACTTCAGATGGATTCCCGGGTCGATTTGCTCATGCATCGGTGGCTTTTGAGGTTGCTGGTGATAAGGATGGTAAGAAAATGTGGATCATTGGTGGCTCAGGAGGCTCAAAAATTATTATTGCAAACGATGTATGGAGCTCTACCAATGGTGCCACTTGGACTGAGGTTAAGTCTAATGATTTGGCTGCTCCTGATACAAAGGGATTCTCGCCTCGAGCTAGACATGCATCGGTGGTTTTTGATAATAGAATGTGGGTCATTGGTGGTGACTTCGGTAGTAGTAGATTTAACGATGTATGGAGCTCTACCGATGGTGTCACTTGGACTACCGCTACGGATGCAGCAGCATTCTCGGCTCGCAGTTATCATACAGCGGTGGCTTTTGATGTTGCTGATGATAATGAGGGTGAGAAAATGTGGGTCATTGGTGGCACCCGTGGTGGTAACGAAGTATGGAGCTCTACTAATGGTGCCACTTGGATTGAGGAGACGAAAGATAGTTCGGCAAAATTCTCGGCTCGACACAGTCATACATCGGTGGTTTTTGATGATAAAATGTGGGTGATTGGTGGCAATAATGGTTCTTCACGTTTGAACGACGTATGGAAATCTACCAATGGTGTTACTTGGACTACCGCTACGGATTCAGCAGTATTCAGTGTTCGAAGCGCTCATACATCGGTGGTTTTTGATGATGGTAGTGGTGAGAAAATGTGGGTCATTGGTGGCACCACCGATGGTGACTACAAAAACGAAGTATGGAGCTCTTACGATGGTATCACTTGGACTTATGAGATAAATACGGAAAAATTCGTGGCTCGACATGAGCATACATCGGTGGTATTTGATGAAAAAGTATGGGTGATTGGTGGACAGACAATAAATACTGGGCTGGAAAATGGTTACCACAACGACGTATGGTCTAGGGTTAAAGAGTAACCCTCTTATCACCCTTATACCAACAACCTAAACAACAATGGTTAGTGGTTAATGTTGGCTTTTGCAGATTTTATGATACTTGTTATCAGCTTGATGATTTCAATAGCATCGGTATTAAGACTTTTAAATTCCGATTGATTTAAATAATCCGTTTCTCTTAGTAACTCTTAGTAACTCTAACCAATAAATACTTACTCATTCCCACGCTCCTGCGTGGGAATGAGTAATGCTCCGTGCAAGAGATTCTGAGGGCAAGCCTCAGAATAACAGGGAACCATCATTAACAATTAACCATTAACAAAGGTCTCCTATAATTTAAAAGGTTATGAGAAAATTATTTAACCAAAAAGAGTTACGTCAGCAATTTCCTATTTTGCAGCAAGAGGTCCATAATAAGCCTCTTATTTATTTTGATAATGCGGCAACTTCACAAAAGCCTCAACAAGTGATTGATGCGATTAGTGATTATTATTGCCAAGATAATGCTAATGTGCATCGTGGGATTCATGAATTATCCGAGCGAGCTACAGGCAAATATGAGGCGGCTCGCCACAAAGTAGCTACATTCATTAATGCACCTGCTGTGACAGAGGTGATTTATACTCGTGGGGCAACTGAGGCAATTAATATGGTTGCACAATGTTATGTTGCACAGTATTTTAAGGCGGGTGATGCAGTGATTATTAGTGAATTGGAACATCATGCGAATATCGTTCCTTGGCAGATATTATCACAGCGTATGGGCTTAGAAATTCGCTGGTTGCCAGTGAATGAGAAGGGCGAGGTTGAGATAACTAAACTGCCGTCTTTATTGGCAGATGGTAAAGTTAAATTATTGGCAATAAATTGGATTTCTAATTCACTGGGTACGTGCAACCCCGTTGCAGAAATTATTAGTCAGTGCCGTAAAAAAGAAGTATTAACATTAATTGATGCGTGTCAAGTTCCGGCACATCAACGCATTGATGTGCAGGCAATAGATTGCGATTTCTTGGTTTTTTCCGGGCATAAAATGTTTGCCCCTACAGGGATTGGGATTTTATGGGCAAGGAAAGCATTGTTAGAAAAATTTAGCTTATGGCAGGGCGGTGGTGATATGATTCTTGAGGTCGGCTTCGATGGTTTTGCACCGAATGAATTACCTAATCGCTTAGAGGCAGGAACACCAGCAATAGCTCAAGCAATTGGATTAGGCAGTGCCATTGATTGGGTGAATAAGTTAGACCTTGAGGCAAGTAGCGATTATGAACATCAGCTTTTGCAGTTTGCGACCGAGGAGATAGTAAAAATTCCTGATATAAAAATTGTAGGACAAGCAGAGCATAAATCATCCGTTCTTTCTTTTGTTTTTGCCAGTAATTTTTTGCACCCGAGTGATGTAGCAACCTTGTTAAACCTTGATGGTATTGCGGTACGCTCAGGTCATCATTGCACAATGCCTATTCTCAAAAAAATGGGGTTACCAGCAACAGTGCGTGCCTCACTTTGCTTTTTTAATACCTTTGATGAGGTTGAAACATTTATTCAATCCCTTCAGCGTATTCAGCAAAAATACGGATAAATGGAGACCTTTGCACAAAAGATATGACAAGTAAAAAAGTAAAAAATTGCTCTGATTGTCGTTGTGAAACTTGCGAAGACGGACGTATTCGCTTCATTTCACGCCTCAATCAGAACAATTTTTTATCTTTTTTCTTTTACCATACTTTTATGCAAAGGTCTCAAATTATTACTAACCACACTTTTTAATTGATTTTTAATTGATTTTTTATTGATTTTTTATTGATTTTTTGTTAAGATTATATACTATTCACAATCCAGAGCATAAACGCTGATTCGACGATAAGAATTTAGCCAACCCTCTGGATTTTTTTTATCCAAATTCTCTAATGGGTATAAATTTATTTGTTTTAGATTCTATGTGGGCTCCTATCAAACCTGATTTACACGAACATATTGATGGATTAAATACAACACTGCCATCATCATCAAATAAATAACTGATTGTATAATTAAGTAATACGTAATCCAAAGTAGTAAGCAAGGTCGATTATGGGACTTTTGCAGCTCCTTTGGATTTTTTTTTACAAAGAGCCCTTTGCACAAAAGATATGACAAGTAAAAAAGCAAAAAATCGCTCTGATTTTCGTTGTGAAATTTGCGAAGACGGACGTATTGGCTTCATTTCACGCCTTAATCAGAACGATTTTTTATCTTTTTTCTTTTGCCATACTTTTGTGCAAAGGGCTCAAATTAAGACCATTGCCCGCCTTATAAATGACAAATCCTTATAAATGACAGATAGAAAACTCAGAAATATTGCCATTATCGCTCATGTTGATCATGGTAAAACCACGCTTGTTGATAAATTATTAACGCAGTCTAACACCTTTGATGAACGCTTTAAAGCCGAAGAGAGGATGATGGATTCTAATGATTTAGAACGTGAGCGAGGAATTACGATTAGTTCTAAGAATACTGCCATCACTTGGCAAGATTACCATATCAATATTGTAGATACACCAGGACATTCAGATTTTGGAGGTGAGGTTGAGCGAGTATTATCAATGGTGGATAGTGTGTTATTGTTGGTTGATGCGGTTGATGGTCCGATGCCACAAACTCGTTTTGTCACCCAAAAAGCATTTGAGCAAGGGTTAAACCCGATTGTGGTGGTGAATAAAATTGATCGCCCTTCGGCTCGTCCTGATTGGGTGATTGATCAAGTGTTTGATTTATTTGATCGGCTGGGAGCAAGTGAGGAACAATTAGATTTTTCAGTTATTTATGCTTCTGCGATTAAGGGCTTTGCGAGTTTAGATTATCCACCTAATCCTAAAGATACGGATATGACTGCCCTTTTTGAGACAGTTATAGATAAAGTACCTCAGCCTGAAGTGGAGGCAGATAAGCCTTTTCAAATGCAGATTACCGCTTTGGATTATTCATCTTTTCTTGGGGCTATCGGTATTGGCAGGATTAAGCAGGGTAGTTTGAGTAAGAATATGACAGTGTCATTAATTAACCCTAAAGGTGAAAAGCGTAACGTAAAAATTGGGCAAATTTTAGGTTTTCACGGTTTAGAAAAAACTGAAATTTCCGATGCTTCGGCAGGAGATATTGTCTGTGTTGTGGGTATTGAGCCTATTCATATTTCGGATACATTATGTGATATTAAGAGCCCACAAGCGTTGCCACCACTTAAGGTGGATGAGCCTACGGTGAGTATGACTTTTCGTGTTAATAATTCTCCAACGGCTGGGCGTGATGGTAAATTTGTGACTTCTCGTTTGATTGGTGAGCGATTACAAAAAGAATTGATTTATAACGTTGCATTACGGGTTGAAGATACGGATGATGCGAGTGTATTTAATGTTTCAGGGCGTGGGGAATTACATTTATCGATTTTGATTGAGAATATGCGCCGTGAAGGATTTGAGTTATGTGTTGGCAGACCACAGGTTATTTTTAAAGAAATTGATGGTGTTTTGTGTGAGCCTTTTGAACAGCTTACGGTTGATGTTGAAGAACAGCATCAAGGGGCAGTGATGGAAAATTTGGGGTTGCGAAAAGGGGAGTGTGTGAATATGCAACCAGATGGTAAAGGACGGATTCGTTTAGATTACATCATCCCCTCACGTGGATTGTTGGGCTTTAGAACGGAGTTTCTTACGCTGACTACGGGTACTGGATTATGGTACAGTATTTTTGATGAGTATGCCCCATTTAAGGGTAAAAAGAATGAGAAGATTGCCCAACGTAATAATGGTTCGCTTATTTCAAACGGTGCAGGTAAAGCGACGGCGTATTCTATTTTTAATTTGCAAAAAAGTGGTAAATTCTTTATTGGGCATGGGGAAGAGGTTTATGAAGGGATGGTGCTTGGCATTCATTCTCGTGATAATGATTTGGTAATTAACGTAACCAAAGGGAAACAGCTCACTAATGTTCGAGCAGCTGGCACAGATGAAAATTTAGTGCTTACTCCGCCATTAAAATTTGATTTGGAGCAAGCTATTGAGTTAATTAAAAATGATGAGTTGGTGGAAGTAACTCCGAATCATTTACGTATTCGCAAAAAAGTTCTATTGGAAACAGAGCGTAAAAAATACAGTAGGCAAGCAAAATAAAACCAAATCAGTGGGTGATTTTAGACTGAAAAATGGAAATAATCACTGTTATCCACTACAATTAATAGATTAGTCTATTTAATTTTAGGCATAACCTAATTTTTTATTCAAACAAACTTTATTATGAGTCAAATTATTCAAGCTTTAGAAAAAGAACACTTGAAAGAAAGAGCCGATTTTTCACCAGGAGATACTGTTTCTGTATTTGTGCGTGTGAAAGAAGGAGAGAGAGAACGTTTGCAGAATTTTCAGGGAGTTGTCATTGCGAAAAAAAATCGTGGGCTCCATTCGTCTTTTACAGTAAGGAAGATTTCTTACGGGGTTGGTGTGGAACGTGTCTTCCAAACCCATAGTCCTTTGATTTCAAGCATTAAAGTTGAGCGTCGTGGAGTTGTCCGTCGTGCAAAAATTTATTATTTAAGAGATCGGTTTGGCAAGGCAACAAGAATTCGTGAGAAGTTAGATACAAGTAAAAACAAAAAGTAGTTGTTTTTTCTTTATACAAAAGCCTTCCGATACTGCCGATAGTATTGGAGGCTTTTTTTTTTCATAATTTAAACTGAGGGTGTTGTATGTTTTTTTTATATCGAATTCAGCAGAGCATTTTTTTTATTCTTTTTTGTTTACTGATAGCTGCTCCTGTTGCTCAAGCGAAACAAATGACGAAACAGCAGGTAGCACAAAAATTAGCTGCTATTTTTGGAGATGTTAATCCTAAGGATATCCTTTTGATTGATAGTGAAGTCAAAGATTTTTATATTATGCGGTTTAAAGGAGACTTTGGCTTAGTAAGTAAAGATGGAAAATATTATCTTGCTGGTGAGGCTTGGAATCTGGATAAACGTGAAAACTTAACGGCAGGTTTACGGAAAGAGTTCAACTTATCTACATTAAAAAACCTTGATGCAGAAAATCTAATAACTTTTAACGCTAAAAATGAAAAGACCTCTGTATGGGTTTTTACTGATATTGATTGTTTCTATTGTCGGAAATTACATGCAGAAATCACTGAATTAAATGACTTAGGGGTTACGGTTAACTATTTGTCATTCCCTCGAAGCGGTAGTCCAACAGAGAGAGACTGGGCTAAAGCGATTGATGTTTGGTGTTCAAAGGATCAACGTGCAGCAATGACTGCGTCTAAAAAGAACGAGAGCATTCGTGGATTTAAAAAAGTGGCTAACTGTTCGCCAGAGATTGACAAACAATATCAGACTGGAACGAGCCTCGGCATTAGAGGAACTCCTGCCATCATAATGCCAAATGGCACATTAGTCGGTGGCTATCTCCCAGCTAAAGAATTAGCAAGAACAGCCTTAGGAAATCAGTAGAGACGCTGCCTACTTTCGTCATTTTGAGGGAGTGTGCAATCTGAGACCTTTGCACAAAAGATATGACAAGTAAAAAAGTAAAAAATCGCCCTGATTATCGTTGTGAAATTTGCGAAGACGGACGTATTAGCTTCATTTCACGCCTCAATCAGAACGATTTTTTATCTTTTTTCTTTTACCATACTTTTATGCAAAGGTCTCAATCTGTATGGTAGTAAGCGTGAGTATTTTTTTTGGAATAGGTTGGATGTTGCGTAAATTACTAACAACAATATAAAAATATTATGTGTGGAATTGTCGGATTATTTTTAAAAGAAAAAAAATTAGAAGGGCACTTAGGTAGTTATTTGTCGGATATGCTTATCGAAATGACTGAAAGAGGACCTGATAGTGTGGGATTTGCCATTTATGATCAACCTACAATCGGAAAGCAGATTAAATGTACGCTATTAAACACGTTAGTAGATAGCGGTGAAGAGTTAAATTGGGATGAAGTGAGGCAAGCACTAAAGAAGCAGTTTGGTAATGATACGAAGTTTGAGGAAAAAGGCTCTCATGCATTGATTAGTGTGGAAACAGATACAAATACACTTAATGAGTGGCTAAATGAAAATTTCCCTCATATTAATGTGAATGGTAGCGGAAGGGTCATTGAGATATACAAAGAAAAAGGCTTACCTAAAGATGTTATCGCTTCCTTTAATTTGCAAAGTTTTACTGGTAGCCATGCTTTAGGGCACACTCGTATGGCGACAGAAAGTGCCGTGACGACTGGTCACTCACATCCTTTTTCAACGGGGGATGATATTTGTTTAGTGCACAATGGTTCGCTTTCTAATCACAATAGATGGCGTGAAAAATTACGCAAAGAAGGGATTGTAATTAGCACCGATAATGACAGTGAAGTGGCTGCCGCCTATTTTAACTGGCGTTTAAAACAAGGCGATGATTTAAATACCGCCTTAACTAAAGCATTAGATGATCTTGATGGTTTTTATACCTTTGCTATTGGTACTAAGGATGGTTTTGCGGTAATGCGTGATAATATCGGCTGCAAGCCAGCGGTGATTGCTGAGACAGATCAGTGGGTGGCTATGGCTTCAGAGTTTCGTGCGATAGCGATGTTACCGGGTGTTGAAAATGCTTCCATTTGGGAGCCAGAGCCGGGGAAAATATATTCTTGGCATAAAGCGGCTTAATAATAGCTATTTCCAGAAGTAACTTATAGAAATAATTAAGGAAATTACTATATGAAGAATTTGGATTTAAATAATGTGAGTTTAAGAGAACTCAATCAAGAACTTCAAAATGCTCAGAATGGCGCACAGTATGTTGTCGAAAATTCTAATGGCAAACATAATATTGCTGTTGGTCTTAATAAAGAGCAGAGTGTGACTATCAATGGACACGTTGGTTATTACTGTGCTGGGATGAATCAAAAAGCGGATATTACAGTTGAAGGTAATGCCGGCTCTGGGCTTGCTGAGAATATGATGTCTGGCAAAGTACACGTTAAGGGCGGTGTTTCCCAATATTGCGGAGCAACAGCGCATGGCGGAACCATTATTATTGATGGGGATGCGTCGGCACGTTGTGGTATTTCTATGAAAGGAGTAGATATTGTTGTTAGAGGTAGTGTTGGGCATATGTCGGCTTTTATGGCACAAAAAGGTCGCTTTGTTATCTGTGGAGATGCGGGTAATGCCTTAGGTGATTCTATTTATGAGGCACGTATTTACTTACGCGGCAAAGCACAAAGCTTAGGGGCTGATTGTATTGAAAAAGAAATGCAAGATGAGCATCGTAAAGAATTGGCAGAGTTATTAAAAAAAGCGGACATTACTGATATATCAGTGGATGAATTTAAACGTTATGGTTCAGCAAGAAAGTTATATAATTTTAGCGTTGATAACGCATATTAACTAATAAAGAGGATTTGGAATGAGTGTTAATGAGTCATGGTTATTAGAATCTAAAACTTTTAGCAAGGATGCTATCCGAGAAATTCAACGTGCTGCTAAAGAAGGCATTTATAGTATCCGAGGTGGTGGTGCCAAACGATTTGTGCCATCATTTGATGATTTAGTATTTCTTGGGGCGAGTATGTCTCGTTATCCTTTAGAAGGATATCGTGAGGCTTGCAATACAGCGGTAACGTTAGGAACACGTTTTGCCAAAAAACCAATTGAGCTTAAAATCCCAATTACTGTTGCTGGTATGAGTTTTGGCTCACTTTCAGCACAAGCCAAGGAATCTTTAGGGCGTGGTGCCAGTGAAGTAGGTACGAGTACCACAACTGGTGATGGTGGAATGACTCAAGAAGAGCGTGGACATTCCAATTTATTGGTCTATCAATACCTGCCATCACGATATGGAATGAATCCAGATGATTTACGTAAAGCAGATGCAATAGAAGTCGTGGTTGGTCAAGGAGCCAAACCGGGTGGTGGCGGAATGCTACTGGGACAAAAAATCAATGAGCGGGTTGCTCGTATGAGAGATTTGCCACAAAATATTGATCAGCGTAGTGCTTGTCGTCATCCAGATTGGACTGGTCCAGATGATTTAGAGATTAAAATTACTGAACTGCGTGAAATCACTAATTGGGAAAAACCCATTTATATTAAAGTAGGTGCTGCACGTACTTATTTTGATACCAGCTTGGCAGTGAAAGCTGGTGCGGATGTGGTTGTGGTTGATGGTATGCAAGGCGGAACCGCCGCTACTCAAGATGTGTTTATTGAGCATGTTGGCATTCCGACTTTACCAGCAGTGCGCCAAGCAGTACAGGCTTTAAAAGATATGGATATGCACCGCAAAGTGCAATTAATTGTTTCTGGTGGTATTCGCAATGGAGCCGATGTTGCTAAAGCGTTAGCGATGGGTGCCGACGCTGTCTCTGTAGGTACAGCTGCCCTTATTGCCTTGGGAGATAATAGTCCAGAACTTGATAGCGAATATGAAAAAATCGGCTCAAAATCAGGTTATTATTTTGAATACCAAGCAGGTAATTGTCCTGCAGGTATCTCAACTCAAAATCCAGACTTGGCAAAACGTTTGGATCCTGTGCTTGGTGGTCGTCGTGTGGCGAACTATCTGCGTTGTCTCACCTTAGAAGTGCAAACACTTGCACGTGCTTGTGGTAAGAGTGATGTACATAATCTTGAACCCGAAGATATGGCAGCCCTAACTGTTGAAGCGGCAGCTATGGCACAAATTCCTCTCGCTGGAACTACTTGGATTCCTGGTAAAACAACTTGAGACCTTTGCATAAAAGTATGGTAAAAGAAAAAAGATAAAAAATCGTTCTGATTGAGGCGTGGAACGCAGCTAATACGTCCGTCTTCGCAAGTTTCACAACGAAAATCAGGGCGATTTTTTACTTTTTTACTTGTCATATCTTTTGTGCAAAGGTCTCAACTTATTAAGACTGGGTAAATTTCGGCTCCTTAAGCTAAAAAAATCAAAAGAGTACTTATCTATTTTTAATGTAGTGCTTCTTTGTTATAAATAGCTCATTGGTATTTATGAGGAGATTCAATATTTTGGTGTGAACCCGTGTAGAATTGTTTGTGCCAATGGTTGTATGTTTCTTTGAGTTTGCGGATTTCATTTGATTTTTGCCCTTCTTGTTGGGCAGATTTTATAGCATTCTCAAGATTTTCTAATGCTTTTCTAAGCAATCCTAACGTATAGTATTCTCTGGCTTTAGCATAAAAAAGTTTTGCGTTTTCTTTACGGTTAAAATATAAATTTCCCAATAGTTTCCATAGGTGTTTCTGGTAAAGATTAACATTATCATTAGTCCTTTTAAGGAGAATTTTTTCAGCTTGTTTGGGGTTATTTTGTTTAAGATATAATTGGCTTTGTAAATTAAGCACCTCGAGATGAAAGGGATGAAATTGACGCAGTTTAATAAGGTGTTTTTCCGCTTTCGTAAGTTGATTAGTATTGAGTAGCAAATGCATATAAAGGAGATTAAAGAGCAAGGAGTTTTCCTTTGTTTGAGTCGGTAATTTTTGCCAATAATTGAGAGCTTTTAAATGTTCATTATTGGCAATTAGAGAAAGTAGGGTGATGTAGTCTTGTTGATGAGAGGTGAGTTTTTTTTCAGTAGGAATTTGGGTAACATAGGAGATTCTCGCTTGAATTAAATCAAATTCTGATTTTGGGGCATAGAGTGTTTTATCGGTAATTTGATTTTGTAGGTTGGCAAGGCGTTTTTTGGTTAACGGGTGTGTGCGTAGATATTCACTTGAATCGAGGCTAAAATCATTATTCAATAATTTATCCATAAAAAGGGCAGCGTATTGTCCTGAAAAACCAGCACTTGTTAAGATAGTTAATCCCGCCTGATCGGCTTCATTTTCAAAATGGCGTAAAAATTTTAGGCTTTCTTCTATATGTTTTCCTTGTAAGGCAATAATTCCTGGAAAAACTTCTGGAGTATCCGTTACAATTCCAGCTAATATCAATCCAAAAATTACCAGCGGGTTTGCATAAGCTGAACTCTTTTGGTTAGCAATAAAACGGTGTAAGTGACGCTGTTTGGTATGGGCAATTTCGTGAGCAAGCACACTGGCAAGCATCCCTTCTGATGAAGCACTTAGAATGAGTCCAGCGTGGATACCTGTATAGCCAGCAGGTCCAGCAAAGGCATTGATTGAAGCTTCATTTAGAACAAAGAAAATATAATGTGGATTGATAATATTGGCATGATTAACAAGTAAATTGCCAAGATTATGGATATATTGTTGAATAATTAAATCATCTATTAATGTTGAAAAACGCTGCACTGAGATAAAAAAGCGTCGTCCTGCTTGTTTCTCTTTTTCACTAATGGTATTCTTTGCATTTTTAAAATCAGGTAAAGAAAATTGGGGAGAGATGCTGGTTTCTGCTTTTTTAGGCAGGGTAAGCAGATTAGATTTTGTTTGAGATTCTTTATTATTGGTATGTCCAATAATAGCAAAAGTGAGGAGAATTAGAAATAGGGTACTATTTTGGAGAGTTTGCCAACTATAATCGTTTGCAAATATGCGTTTCATAATATTATGTTAGAGGCACGCTACCACAAAATGTTACCATGCTTTTAAAAGTAACTTTGTTTTTGAATAGTGTGTCCTCGTTCTGCTCCAGTTGAGATTAAAGAAATCGGAAGAGCAAGCTGCTCGCTGATAAATTGCAAATAATTTTTGGCATTTTCTGGGAGTTCTTCCCATACAGTAACGCCCGATGTTTTTTCACTCCATCCTTGTAATGTTTTATAGATAGGCTGACACTTCTCTAATAAAGAGGCATTCAACGGGGATGAGCTATGCTCTTCATTATCTATTTGGTATCCTACACAAACCTTAATTTCTTTAATACCATCTAAAATATCTAATTTGGAAATACACAGACTATCAATACCATTTAATTGAGTGGTACGCCGTAATAAAGGTAAATCTAACCAACCGCAACGTCTTGCACGACTGGTTGTTGCTCCCACTTCTTTACCCTTTAAGCTAAGGTGCTTACCTACAGGGTTATCTTTTGTATCTAATTCAGTAGGAAATGGTCCATTCCCGACACGTGTTGTATAGGCTTTAGCAAGACCAAGAACATAATCAATTTTTGACGTGGGGAGTCCAGTTCCTGTACATGCAGCACCAATGCTAGTGTTCGATGAGGTGACAAAAGGATAGGTACCATGATCTATATCCAATAGAGTGCCTTGAGCTCCCTCTAATAAGATGTTTTTACCTTCATTGTACGCTTGATGTAAGCAACTTACGGTATCTGTAATCATTGGTAAGAGCTGTTCGCGGATGGCGAGAAGATGTTCCCAATTTTCTAATGAAGATAAGGGTTGTATTGAATAATAATGATTGAGTTGAAAATTATGAAAATCCGCCAGTGCCTTATATTTTTCTGAGAGTAACTCAAGATTCTGCAAATCGGAAAGGCGAATACCGCGACGTGCTATTTTATCTTCGTATGCCGGTCCAATGCCATTTCCTGTGGTGCCGATAGTTGCAGAGTCTTTTTTATTTTCCCTTGCAATATCAATTGCCTCGTGGAATTTAAGAATAAGCGGGCAATCACCAGAAAGCAATAGACGTTCTTTAACGTCAATCCCTACACGCTCTAATTGCTGAATTTCTTGTAGTAATTTTTCCCCTGAAACAACCACTCCATTGGCAATATAACATTTTACATGAGGTCTTAAAATGCCTGATGGAACAAGATGAAGAACCGTTTTATCCCCATCAATAATTAGGGTATGTCCAGCATTATGCCCTCCTTGAAAACGCACCACAATATCCGCTTTTTCTGTCAGTAAATCAACGATTTTTCCCTTACCTTCATCTCCCCACTGAGTGCCGACTACGGCTAAGGTATTATTTTTTTTGTTGGATGTTTTTTGCATAATATTTTTTAAGGGCTACAGAATTTTTTTATTGTTGAGTAAATCTATTTTGATACGTTTTACAAGTTGACGGAGGCGGCTTTTAGACTATTCACATCTAAAGTAAAGCCAGTTGCAGTACGAAAATTTGAGGAAGAAGAATGGTTGTATCTACCACCACGACAAATCAGTTTTTGTTGTGCATAAATGCCAAAAACAATTCCAGTATGGTAACTAAAACCTTGTAATTCAGCAATATCAATGTGCCATTTTATATTTGGGTAACGTTTACTTATTGTCTCAAAAATCTCCCATAAATGTTGCCATTTTTTTTCACATTCTGGAAATAAAGATAGTAAATTATTTTTAATAATTTCTATATCATCTTGGGTTTCATTGCATTCTAATAAAAACTTTATGATATTAATTTGTTGTTGATTGAGTTGATTATTTTCAATGAACAAGGTAGCATCAGCAATAGCCTTACGTTGCAGAATATCTAAAAATTGTTCCTGTTGAGAGGCTGATAAATCAAGACTATTAACAGCGTGTTTAAGAATACCTGTATGCCCAAGATCAACCAGAAAATCTGACTCTTTAGCTTTTTGACAACACTCCAAGGCAACGGTTAATATTTCAATATCCGCTTGCACCGAGCTATCACCAAAAATTTCTGCACCGACTTGATAGGGATTACGAATTGCCAGAGAATCAACACGTGCTAAGGCGATTTCTCCAGCATAACAATATTTTGCGATAGTTTGCGATTGTGCATTAAGTGCATAATCTAATCTAGAAATTTGGGGGCTAATATCAGTTCGGATTGCAAGCATTTTGCCACTAATCGGATCAATAAAGCGAAATGCCTGATTACGGCTAACTTCTCCAGACCCTAAGGCTAAGGTTTCTTGGTATTCTAAAATAGGGGGGTGAACGTATTGGAAATGATGAGAAAACAATAAATCCAAGAGAGAGCGTCGAAGATTCTCTAATTTTTTGCCATATTCCCCAGTCCATTCATAAATTTGTTGGGGGAGAGAGTAAGAGTTCATTCAGCTATCTTACACTCATTAGATAAATTGCAAAATTAAGATACCAATCACCACCAGAATCACTCCAAATAAACGAATGTTATTGCTTGATAATAAACTGATGGACTGCATCATTTTTGCCCATTGATTTGGTGCAATCATCGGTAAAATTCCTTCTAAAATCATCACTAATGCTACGACTTCGACCAGAGTTCCCATCGTCCCATATTTAATAGAAGTAGCCAATCGAAACTGATTATTTTTTCGCTGACGAACCACCAAAGTGTTCAAAGAATTGTGATTTTGTATCTAACAACAAAATATCTCCTTTATCTTTAAATGAATTAGTATAGGCACTTAGACTGCGATAAAAGCGATAAAATTCACCATCTTTAGTATAAGATTTAGCATATAAATTTGTTGCGATAGCATCACCTTCACCACGTGTTTTTTCCGCTTTTTCAAAAGCCTCAGCTAAAGTAACCACACGCTTTCTATCCGCTTCTGCCTTAATTTTTTCAGATTGCTCTTGCCCCTGTGAGCGTAATTCTGTGGCAACTCTTTGGCGTTCTGCTTCCATTCTACGGTAAACTGAATTACTCACATTACTTGGAAGATCGACACGCTTAATACGCACCGCAAGAATTTCAATACCAAAGCGTTTTGCCTCTGTATTAGCAAACCCACCAATAATATTCATCACATCTTTTCTTTCACCACTAACCACTTCCTGCACTTGTCTTTTACCAAACTCTGCACGCAAGCCATCCTTAATAATTTGTGATAGACGGTTACTCGCACGAGACATATTACCACCAGTAGAGATGAAAAAAGTACGCACATCTTGAATACGCCATTTAAAGAAAGAATCCACTTTCACATTCTTCTTTTCCTTGGTCAAGTAACTTTCTGGTGGCGAATCCAAGGTCTGTACTCGGGCATCAAAAAGTTGTACATTATTCACAAAAGGGATTTTGAAATGTAACCCAGACGTATAATCTGCTTTGACAATTTCACCAAATCGCAATAGAATGGCTTTCTCTCTTTCATCAACAATAAATAATGAAGATGAAACGAGTAAAATTACTATACCTGCAATAAACAGGCTAATTGAAGATAATGCTTTCATCGTGTTCTCGCTCCTAAGGTATTTCTTTGACGGTAATTATTATCAAGGTTTTGTCCAGCAGAATTCACATTACTATTGTTTTCTCTTGGTTGTGAAAAACCTTGTGGAATTAGTTTATCAATCGGTAAATACATCAAGCTATTATTTCCCTTAGTATCGAGAATAATTTTGTTCGACTTCTGCATTACCGACTCCATTGTGTCAAGATACATCCTGTCACGTGTTACTTTAGGAGCCTTAATATACTCCTTATAAAGTTTATCAAAACGCTCAGTTTGACCCTTAGCCTCTGCAATCACTCTTTCCTTATACGCTGTCGCCTCCTCTGTCATACGGGCAGCCTCACCACGTGCTTGAGGGAGGATTTTATTAGAATAAGCTTGAGCCTCATTGATAATACGCTCCTTATCCTCTCTTGCTTTTACCGCATCATCAAAAGCCGCTTGTACCTGTTCAGGAGCCTGTGCGTTCTGCATATTGACATTAGTAATTGTTAGCCCAATCGCAAATTGATCAAGCGCCTCCTGTGCCAAAGACTTCACCCTCTCTGCCACCTCTGAACGCCCATCAGTTAATACAAAATCCATCAAACTCTGCCCGACGACCTCTCTTAACACACTCTCCACAACCTGCTGTAATGTCGCAATCGGCTGACTCACATTAAAGAGAAAATCACGAGCACTCGAAATTTGATACTGAACCTCCAACTGGACATCAATAATATTCTCATCCTGCGTAAGCATTAAAGACTCACTCAACACCTTCCCACGATTTGCTCTAAAGCCAATTTGAATGGTACGCACCAAACTAACATTAACCAACTCAACGGTTTCAATGGGGTAAGGGACATGCCAATTCAAACCTGCACCCGTTTCCTTGAGATATTGTCCAAAGCGTATAACCACCCCACGCTCAGCATCTTCAACCTTATACAAACCAGATGCTAACCACCCTAATCCTAAGATGATAATAATCCCTGTAACAAGCGATTTTATAGGTAGATTAGAGGCTCCATTATCGCCACCTTCACCACCTTCTCCATTACCAGATTTTTTATTAAACAGAGAGTTAAGGAGCTTTTTCAACTCCTCAAAAGGATCATTCCCACGATTTCCCCAAGGATTTTCTCCCTTATTCCCTGGCTCATTCCAATTCATCATATTTTATATTATTTTTTTGTTGCGAAAGTCTTATACAAGTTATTTATATACTATCAAATAAATGAAAGTCAATAGCTTATTTCATTAGAAAAAGCGGAAAACTACTGCTACTGATTTTATTAAAAAAAACTGGTCGGGACGGCAGGATTTGAACCTACGACCCCCACAACCCCATTGTGGTGCGCTACCAGGCTGCGCCACGCCCCGAATAGCGAAGACTTTTTCAATTATTTTTGAGACGAAAACAAAAACTGCATTCCAAAGATGCCTTACATAAGAAAACATTCTTCAGCCATTTAATTTTGATCCGCCTTTTAATTGTACCATCACAAAGCACTGTGGATTAAATATTATAAAGGCTCGCGCTTATTGATGTAAAGGTTGCTAATGTATAGAAGATGTGTAGAAGCGATTACGAACACGTAAATTTTATTGTGGTAAAATTTCCTATTGGATAGAG
Organism: uncultured Gammaproteobacteria bacterium; assembly: GCA_929200535.1. Classification (GTDB taxonomy): domain Bacteria; phylum Pseudomonadota; class Gammaproteobacteria; order CAKMZV01; family CAKMZV01; genus CAKMZV01. Next base: position 52,962 of record CAKMZV010000001.1, on the reverse strand, counting down.
TTAATTACCTACCTATCTATTTATGAATATCTATTTATAAAAAATCACGCATTTGCCAGAGTGGTGGAATTGGTAGACACAGGGGATTCAAAATCCCCCGCCCTTAAAAGCGTGTCGGTTCGAGTCCGACCTCTGGTACCATAGCTATAATGAAAAACCTTTTATAAAGCGTCAGGGTGAGATGTAGGATGTACGTGGCGAAAGCTCAAAATCTTCTAACTCCTCTGGGCAGAGTCAAAAACGATAGCTTTTGTTTACTCTCATTACGAGGGTTTGAAGGGTGATTTTATGAAAATCCCCCTCATAGGTTTCTAAGGGTTGACCCTTGGAAAGATAGCAAGTGAAGACGACGAACAGTTTTTAACTATTCATTACAAACTTGCAACCTTGCTACTGTATATTCGAGTTTTATTTAAGCTTCGATAATGTCCTTATTTCTACCTTCTGAAAATAGTTAATTAAAACCTGTGAAAACTATTTGTTGTAGAATGAATGAAAGGTTCATTAATTCAGGATGATATTATGTTGATTTTATAAAACTTATGAGTAGAGTATTTGCAAAATTTTAAGCTTATGGTTAAAGAAATAAAAACAGAGAATGGTGGGTATTATGCGATAAAAGGTTTTGTTTATCAGATGGACAAAACTATTTTAGAGATACTCGAAAATCCTGAATCAGAAATTTCTTTTGAACAAAAGCAAGATATCAATTTTGACGATGAGGTTATTCAGGTTAAGTATAAAGAACAAGCAACATACTACCCTTCATCTGTAAAAAAGCCTATAATTCAATTAATTGAACTTTTCCAAAAAGACCAAGCAAAAAAATACCATCTTTATGCTTATTTTGGCGATCAAGAAGAAGGTGTTAAAAATTTAAGTTTAGATGAATTAAATACAATTTTAGGAAACAATGACTTTGATGAATCTCTAAAAAACAGCTTTCTTTCAGCTTTTACTTTTAATTTTTCAAAGAATTTTGATGAGCATTTTGAAAGTGTAATTGAAAAAATAAAAACAGAGTTTTCTTATTCTTCTGATGAAGATGCAGTATTTGCTCACGGAATAATCTTAGATCATCTTTTTAGAAAAATTACGAATAATCAAACCACAAATATCCAAGAAAGAAAAAGTTCAAAATCAGAATTAACAAATATTATTAGTAACCATAAAAGTTGTATTTTTTACTCTGCTTATAGAGAGTTTTTAAAGGATGAAGAATATTTTTCCCTTATCAAAAAAAAATACTTTACATGGAGAAATATAGATGATTTCGAGAGGTTCATTTGGGTTGAATTGCAAGAAAACGAAGCATTAGAGCAAATAAAAACGACTATTTTAGGCATAAAAAATAAATTTTATTGCTCTGCAAATAGAGCAATAAAATCTGGAGCTCCTTTTATTTATCTTTCAAATATTACACCCGAAAATTTGCAAGCAACAAAACAAGCTTTAAATGAAGAAGGACATTTATTAAAGGATGGGCATGATTTTTTAAATGCCGTTTTTTCTTCTAAGTCTCTAAAAGAGCCCTCAACAAAAGACAACGGTATATGTTTAAAATTTCTTAATACAGAGGATAATTTTTTAGAAATGATTGCAGAAAATTTTGGAAAAACAAAGGAAATTTATCAATTTTTCATAAACACTTCTCTTAAAATAGAGTCTGATAATAAAAATATAAAAATTCAGATTCAAAATTTATCTGATATTTTATCTATTCTTTAACCTAAAAAATTATGACAAAAGAAACAAAATTAGCTGAAGTTATTGCAGTTTATCCTAACAAAGTAAAAATATCTGTGGACAATCTTGATGCATTTAAATCTTGTGATGAACAATTAGAGGAATTAAAAGTTGGCTCATACCTTGAAATTTCTGATGATAAAAACTGTAAACTCATTGCAATAATTGAAAGCTACTTGATAGAAGTAAACGAGGATGGGAAAAGAAAATACATTATTGAAGCAAATCCTTTGGGAACAATTATTGGAGAAAAATTTACAAGGGGTGGGGATTCTTTAACGATTCCTCCAACGAGTGTCCAACCTGCAAAACATGATGATATTGATAAAATTTATCAAACTAGTATAAAAGATAAGGAAAAATTTTGTTTTTCTAAATTAGCACAAGATGAAAGAATTAATGTGCCTGTAAACGGGGATAAATTTTTTAACAAACATTTTGCAATTGTTGGGTCAACAGGGTCAGGAAAATCTCACACTGTAGCAAAAATTTTACAGGAAGCTATAAGCTCAAAAAATGGAGAATACGATGGATTAAATAATTCTCATATTGTTCTATTTGATATTCATGGTGAGTATAAAGAGGCTTTTCCTACAGCCAATCATATAAGTGCAGATATTAAAATCCCATACTGGTTATTTGATAGTGATGAATTGGGAGACTTATTTATTGAGAGCAATGAAAGCAACTCTCATAATCAAATTTCACAATTTAGATATGCAGTCACTGAAAATAAGAAAAAATTAAATTCGGAACAGGATCAAAATAAAATCTATTTTGACTCACCCTTAAAATTTAGTATTGATGGAGTGATTAAATATATAAAGAATATTAATAATGAATTTGTAAATAAAAAGAATAATAGAACTCCAACAACAAAAACAGGGGAGATTATTCATGATAGATTGACGAAATACTTTGAAGAAGAGCTTGAATTTGATAAAGTTGATTCAAATTATGTAAATGGTCCATACACGGGAGATTTCGAAAGATTTGTTTTAAGATTAGAGAACACAAGGCACAACCCAAGGCTCAAATTCTTGTTTGAGAATGTTGAAAATATGACTGTTGAAGATGTTTTGAAGCAGTTTTTAGGATACCAAGACTCCAAATCAAATATCACAGTAGTGGATTTATCTGGAATCCCTTTTGAAGTTTTAAGTATCACCGTTTCGTTGATTTCTAGAATTCTTTTTGAATATGGATATTTTTATAAAAAACTTTTAGATGAAAAGTCAAAGGATTGCGAAACTCCCCTTGTTTTGATTTATGAAGAAGCCCATAAATATGTACCAAAAAGCGATTTAGTAAGATATAGGGCATCCAAAATGGCAATTGAAAGAATTGCTAAAGAAGGAAGAAAATATGGAGTCACTTTGGGTATTGTAAGTCAAAGACCTTCCGAAATTTCAGAAACAATTTTTTCTCAATGTAACAATTTTATTGCCATGAGACTTACAAATCCAGATGACCAAAACTATGTAAAAAGGCTCTTGCCTGATACTCTAGGGAATTTGACAGATTCAATGCCTTCTATGCAGTCAGGAGAGGCCTTGCTTATTGGAGAATCAATCATCATGCCTTCAATTATCAAAATTGATGAATGCAGCCCCAAGCCTTCTTCTAACGATATTGAGTATCTAAAAATTTGGAAAGAGCAGTGGAAAAATGTAGATTTTGACAATATTGTAAAAGAGTGGAAAAAATAAGGAATTTTTTGGGTGGTGGTGGTTAGACTACCATTTTACTGATATAAGTAGTAAGTATTTTGAAATTAGCTTTTATAGACAGATTTAGATTTTTACTCCCTCCAAATTTCCCCAAAGTACCTCACCGTCTTATTATTCAATACCTGTAACCTCATAATAGCTTCGGGACTGAGGCTCGTGGTCTGTTTTGCTATGTTTTCATTGATGATTGGCTCTCATTTTGTTTGCAATCTTAAAGCTGGATAAGTCGTTAAATCCCTTATTTGCAAAAGGTCTTTATTTTCAAAGGGAATATAATATATATTTCAGTTAATCTACAGAGCATAAAACTGCCTAAAACAATATAAAAGTAATGAAAGATATACGAGCAAAGATGAGAGAAGATGCTTTGGCAGATGATAGTTCTGTGATTGCAATGTTGCAGGCGGATGGTAGAGTTAGTTTAGATTTGCGAGATAAAGCACAGAGGGATGCTGTGGCTTGGGTTGAGAATATTCGGGGGCGTAAGGCGACCGGGCTGATGGATATTTTTATGGCAGAGTATGGGCTTTCTAATGCTGAGGGGGTTTCTTTGATGTGTCTTGCGGAGGCGTTGCTTCGTGTGCCGGATGCTGGGACGATGGATGCGCTTATTGAGGATAAAATTGCCCCTTCAAATTGGGCGTCTCATTTGGGGCGTTCGAGTTCGCCATTAGTGAACGCTTCAACTTGGGCATTGTTATTGACCGGTAAAGTGCTTGATGAGAAATCCCAGCTTTCAACCATTCTTCACGGTATGATAAAACGCTTGGGTGAGCCGATGATTCGTGGGGCAGTTAAACGTGCTATGCGTGAATTAGGGGCACAATTTGTATTGGGGCAAAGCATTAAAGAAGCCATTAAAAATGGTGCGGGTCAGCGTAAAAATGGCTACACCTATTCCTATGATATGCTTGGTGAAGCTGCCCAAACCTCTGATGATGCCCTTGAGTTTTTCAATGCCTATGCAGATGCAATCCAAGCCATAGAAAAACAAGCCAAAAGTTCAAAATTAGTTGAAAACCCAGGTATCTCAATCAAACTTTCCGCACTCTTTGAGCGTTATGAACTTACTCAAAAAGATAGAGTGATGAATAGCTTAGTTTCGCGCGTGTTGCTACTCTCACAAATGGCAAAGAAAGCAAACATTGGCTTGAACATTGATGCAGAAGAAGCTGCTCGTTTAGAACTTTCAATGGACATCATTGAAAAAGTGCTCTCAGATAGTTCACTTGAAAATTGGGATGGTTTTGGGATTGTCGTGCAAGCGTATGGCAAACGAGCGAAATATGTGATTGATTGGTTTTACAACTTAGCAAAATCACTCAATCGTCGGGTAACGGTTCGTCTTGTGAAAGGGGCGTATTGGGACACTGAAATTAAACTCGCTCAAGTTGAGGGGCTTGAAGGATTTCCGGTATTCTCATCCAAACCAGCAACAGATATTTCTTATATCGAAAATGCTGCCCATCTATTCGCTTGTAGCGATGTGATTTATCCGCAATTCGCAACGCATAATGCGCATACCATTGCGATGGTTAAAGCCATTGCTGGTGAATTTACGGGTTATGAATTTCAACGCTTACATGGTATGGGAGAAACGCTCTATGATGTCGTGCGAGAAGAAGCAGATTTAAATTGTCGAATCTATGCCCCTGTTGGTGTACATGAAGATTTACTTGCCTATCTGGTTCGTCGTCTCTTAGAGAACGGAGCAAACTCAAGCTTTGTCAATCAAATTTTAGATAAAGACACACCAGCCATTGAAGTCGCAGCAGACCCCTATGAAATATGGAATAAAGAACTTGGCTCCAGAATTCAGATGCCCAAAGCCCTATTTTTTCCACGTAAAAACTCACAGGGTTGGGACTTATTCGACGTCACTGATCTTAACGAACTTAAAGAAGCGCGAGATTTATTTAAAGAAACCAACTGGCAAATCGAACCAATTACAGTCAACCAAATAAAAAGCACAGAACTTAAAGACACCATCAACCCAGCCACCAATGAAAAAGTGGGTCAAGTTAGATGGGCAAATAAAGAGGATTGCGAAAATGCGGTTTTATCTGCCTCTCTATGGGAAGCGGATGTTAAAGAACGTGCCAAAATTTTGTGCAAGGCAGCAGATATATATGAGGATAATTTTGGTGAGATTATCAGCATTCTAACACGTGAGGCAGGTAAAACCTTGCAAGATGCGATAGCAGAATTACGAGAAGCCGTTGATTTTCTACGTTATTACGCGGATGAGGCACAAAAGCAAACAGCACAAGCTCGTGGGATTTTTGTGTGTATTTCGCCGTGGAATTTCCCACTTGCGATTTTTACAGGGCAGATAGCCGCCGCATTATCGGCAGGCAATGGCGTATTAGCAAAGCCTGCGGAAGCGACCTCGATTATGGCATCACGAGCGATAAATTGGCTTCATCAAGCAGGCGTTCCTCTACCTTCGTTGCAACTGATATTAGGAGCTGGCAATGAAGTCGGAAATGCTCTTACCAGCAATAATAAAGTAGCAGGCATTTGCTTTACTGGCTCAACTCAAACCGCCCAATCAATCAATCGCAACATAGCCACCTCATTACCAACCGATGCGGTGCTTATTGCCGAGACCGGAGGATTAAATGCGATGATTATTGACAGCACCGCACTGCCCGAACAAGCCGTGCGAGATATTGTTATATCCTCCTTTCAATCGGCTGGGCAACGCTGTTCTGCGTGCCGAGTTCTCTTTATTCAACAAGAAATATGGGATAAAGTTGTAAAAATGCTATTTGGTGCGATGGACTCACTACTGATAGGCGACCCTTGGGACATCGCCAACGATATTGGACCAGTCATTGATGAAACAGCCAAAAAAGGCATAGAAAACTGGATTGAACAATGCCGCAAAAAAGGAAAGGTTTTAAAACAAACCAAAAGCCCAAGCAAAGGCTGGTACGTACCGCCAACGGTGATTGAACTTGAAAATATCAGTGAATTGGAAAAAGAAATTTTTGGTCCCGTACTCCATCTAATCCCTTATAAATCAGACCAACTCAATCAAGTAGTGGACTCCATAAACAACACAGGATACGGACTAACCTTTGGGCTTCACAGTCGTATTGATGACAAAGTAGAATACGTTTGTGAAAATGTCAAAGCTGGAAATATCTACATTAACCGCAATCAAATAGGTGCGATAGTCGGCTCTCAACCATTCGGTGGCAGAGGCTTATCAGGCACAGGACCCAAAGCAGGTGGTCCACTTTACCTACATCGATTTTATAAAGATGCCGATATGTCCGCAATACAAAAACAACAAAATATGCCGGGTCCAACGGGAGAAAGCAACAGCTGGTCAATACAACCAAGAGGAAAAATTCTCTGCCTTGGTCCGAGCATAGAAGACGCCGAAGCCCAAGCAAAAATTGCCGAAAAAGAAGGCTGTACCGCTGAAATTATGCTCGAACTAACAGCCATCGACCTACTCACAAAACAAGATTTTGCAGGAATAGTTTACTGGGGCAAAGAAGATGAAAAAGCAAAAGCCTATCGCCAAGCACTATCAATGCGAGAAGGCGAAATCCTCCCCTTCATAAGCACCAAAGATTTTGCCCCATACCTCTGGGTCGAACGCCACATCTGCGTTGATACCACCGCCTCAGGTGGCAACGCCGAACTACTTGCCGGATGAGTTGATTTATGGCTACCTCTACATAAAACACCAAATACTATGAAAAATAAGATTAATCTACCGATTGGGTTTAACATTGATTTGGCTATAGAGTTAGTTGAATTGAGTAAACAAGCGTATAAGCAATATTATGCTTATACGGACGGAAAAATCTGGGCTACTCCCAAAGGCTATGAAAAACATATTGTCTTTGAAGCAATGTTTGGGATAAAAAAGGCACCATTAGGCTTTATCGTTTCTAAAGGCGATGATATTTACATTAGTTGGCGAGGTACTGCTGATATTGAAGATTTAATACAAGCCCTCCGCTTTTTGCAAGTTAAAGCCTCATACCTCCCAGGAAACCCTAAAGTTGAGAGTGGCTTTCACTCCGTATATGTTGATAAAAAAGATGGTGATTCACCTCAAGAAGCCGTTTTGAATTTTCTAAAAGAAAGAGAAGTCAAAGGAAAAATATATGTGACAGGGCATAGCTTAGGAGCGGCACTTGCTATTTTAAATATTCTTGACATTGCAGAAAATACCAAGCACCGCAATTTGGTTTTATACTCATTTGCGGGACCTCTTGTAGGCTCACCTGAGTACGCTACGCTGTATAACAACAACAAATCCATTACGCAATCTTGGCGAGTGGTTAATACCTATGATGAAATATCTAAAATTCCTTTTAAAGATATTGAAATCCCTTACAAACATGTTGACAAAGAAATTGATATTGTATTTGGAGGGCTATTTCCTTGGGAATGGGAGGATAAGCATTTGTTGGGTAATTACATTAAACAATTATACAAATTGCGTGATCATATAAACAATTCTTAAATTAACCATGAACTTTGAACAAACTTTTAAAAACATAGATGACCTGCTTTATAAAGACTCAGGGGCGGACAGCGAATTAGATTACATCGGTCAAACCTCTTGGGTGATGTTCTTGCGTTACTTAGATGAATTAGAATTAGAAAAAGCCGATGAAGCCGAACTCACGGGGCAAGACTACCAATACATTTTAGATAAAGAATACCGTTGGGCAACTTGGGCAATGCCAAAAGGTAATGATGGAAAAATTGACCATCATATAGCTATGACAGGTCCAGATTTAGTCCAATTTGTCGATGGCAAACTTTTTCCTTATTTAGCTGGGTTTAAACAAAAGGCAGAATCTGCCCAAACCATTGAATACAAGATTGGTGAAATCTTCTCGGAGTTAAAAAACAAAATACAATCAGGGTATAACCTGCGTGAGATTTTAGGACATGCAGATGCCCTACCATTTCGTTCCAACCAAGATAAGCATGAATTGAGCCATCTTTACGAAAGTAAAATCAAAAATATGGGTAATGCAGGGCGTAACGGAGGGCAGTACTATACACCTCGTCCATTAATTAGAGCTATGATAGCAGTTACCAATCCGCAAATAGGAGAAAAGGTTTATGATGCTGCCGCTGGCTCTTGTGGGTTCTTGTGTGAAGCATATGAGTATATGTACCAACGTATGGAAAAGACGACCGACAATCTCAAGAGCTTACAAGAAAACACCTTCTACGGAAAAGAAAAAAAGAACCTCGCCTATGTGATTGGGATTATGAATATGATTCTACACGGCATTGAAGCTCCAAATCTTATTCATACCAATACCCTTGGCGAGAACATTCGAGACATACAAGAGAAAAATCGTTACCACGTTATTTTGGCAAATCCCCCCTTTGGCGGAAAGGAACGAGCAGAAGTCCAACAAAACTTTGATATTAAAACGGGGGAAACCGCTTTCCTATTTATGCAGCACTTTCTCAAAAGTCTAAAAACTGGTGGAAGAGCCGCGATTGTGATTAAAAATACAGTGCTAAGCAATACCGACAATGCCTCTATTAAGCTACGTAAACTCATATTAGAGAGCTGTCAGCTCCATACTATTTTAGATATGCCAAGTGGCACCTTTCTCGGGGCGGGGGTCAAAACCGTTGTCCTCTTTTTCCAAAAAGGAGAACCCGCCAAAAACATTTGGTACTACCAGCTTGATCCGGGAAGAAATATGGGAAAAACCAATCCTTTAAATGATAAGGATATGGCGGAATTTATAGAACTACAAAAAACTGCCACCCAGAGCGGAGTCGAAGGGTCGAAAACCCAGCAATCTTGGAATGTGAAAATCAAAGACATTGATGAAGCCACTTTTGATTTAAGCGTTAAAAACCCCAATACCCCTGAAGAAGCCCCATTGCGTGAGCCTCAAGAGATTTTAAAAGAAATGGAAAACTTGGATGCTGAAACCAAAAACATTTTAGCCAGTATCAAAACATTACTATGAGAGAATCTGAAAAAATAGAATTTAAAAGAGAACTCAATGATTCTTTTGAACAAGTAGCTGTAGGTTTTTCCATACCAAGAAATAAAGAAATTATTCGTATCTTCAAAGATTTAAAATTTGTAGAACAATTAGGCTCTGGATTACCCCGAATCCTAAAATATTACCCACAATCATGCTTTGCATTTTCTGATAATTTCTTAAAAATTACCCTGCCTATAAAAGGTGGTCAGAAAGGTGGCCAAGCAGGTGGTCAGAAAGGTAGCCAAGCAGGTGGTCAGAAAGGTGGTCAGAGAAATACTCAAATCGAGCTAACAAAGAAACAAGAACAAGTCTTAAAGTTGCTTCAAACAAACCCAAAAATAAGCCGTGAAGAGTTGTCCAAACAATTAGAAATCAATCCCTCCGCTATACAAAAGCACATTGAAAACCTAAAACAAAAAAAGGCAATCAAACGCATAGGGGGTGATAAAGGTGGGTATTGGAAAATAGAAAATGATGAATGATATGAAAGAAGGTTGGGAAATAAAAAAGTTGGGAGAGGTTTGTGAGGTTCTTGATAACAAAAGAAAACCAATCACTAAAAAGGACAGAATTGAAGGAGAAATACCATATTACGGTGCAACTGGTATATTAAGCTATGTTCAAGATTATATTTTTAATGAACCTCTTGTTCTATTAGGTGAGGATGGTGCTAAGTGGGAATCTGGTGATAATAGTGCATTCCTAGTTGAAGGAAAAACATGGGTTAATAATCATGCCCATGTAATCAGACCGGATAGAAATTTTCTTGATGATTTTTGGCTCATATATAATTTAAATTTTCAAAATTTGATGCCCTTTGTTACTGGGATGACAGTTCCAAAATTGAATCAAGGTAATATGAAAAAAATTCCAATCCCCATCCCACCCCTTGTCGAACAAAAACAAATTGTAGCGATACTCGATAAAGCCTTTGCCGCCATCGACCAAGCCAAAGCCAATCTTGAAAAAAACATCCAAAACGCTAAGGAGCTTTTTCAATCCAAACTCAATCAAATCTTTAGCCAAAAAGGCAACGGCTGGGAAGAGAAGACTTTAGGGGAAGTGGGAAAGGTGTCAATGTGTAAAAGAATATTGAAGCAACAAACAAATACAGAAGAGGGAATCCCTTTTTATAAAATTGGGACATTTGGTAAAGTAGCTAATGCCTATATACCTGAAAAAATATACAACGATTTTAAAAGTAAATATTCCTTTCCTAATGAAGGTGATATTCTTATATCAGCATCGGGAACTATTGGAAGGAGAGTGATATATGATGGTGAACCAGCTTACTTCCAAGATTCAAATATTGTTTGGATAGCAAATAATGAAGAGCAACTCTTAAATAATTATCTATATCAGTTCTATGGTGTTTGTGATTGGAATCCTTCAAAAGGAGCAACAATTTCAAGGCTATATAATGATGACTTGAGAAAGATAAAAATATCATTTCCCGATAAAAGTACTCAAAAAAAATTAGTTGGAATTATGGTTGATCTGGATTCTAAAACAAAATCAATAATTAATAGCTATCGTGTTAAATTAAATAACTTAGAAGAACTGAAAAAATCCATTTTACAAAAAGCCTTTAACGGAGAATAAACAGAATAGATTATGATAAAAAAATTTTTATATATTAATAATCTTGCTGTTTTTAGTGATTTTGATTGGGATAAAGAAGTAATTGATAATGAATCAAAACCTTTAGAATTGAAAAAGACAAATATTCTTTACGGTAGAAATTACTCTGGAAAAACAACTCTTTCAAGAATTGTTAGAGCTATGGAAACAGGAAGACTTTCTGATAAGTACGAAAATCCTGAATGTTCTATTTCTATAGTTGGTCAAGATAATATTACTCAAAATAATTTTTCCTCTCACAATAAAATTATCAGAGTTTTCAATGAAGATTTTATTAAAGATAATTTAAAGTTTATTATAGATTCAGATGAAAATATTCACCCCTTTGCTATACTAGGTGAAGACAATAATGTAATTGAAAAAAAAATACAAGATTTAAAAGATAAATTAGGAGTTAATAAAGAGAATGAAGAAACTGCTTTGTATAAAGAGTTAAGAGATTTTCAAAGTAATTTCAATAGTGCTCAATGCGCACATCAGACTGCTAAAAAGGATTTAGATTCACAGCTTCGAGAAAAAGCTATAGGGCAACCCAATGGAATTAAATATAATTCTGGTAAGTTTGGAGATCAAAATTATAATATAAACAAATTAAGAGATGATATAACAAAAGTCAAAAAAGATGAATTTAACCCTATAACTAATGAAGAAAAAGAAAAGTTAAAAGCTTTAATAAGAGAAGGAGCTAAAGCTCATATTCAAGATTTACCTAAACTTAGTTTAACATTCGAATCCTTTTCCACTCAAACTAAAGGTTTAGTTGAAAAATCAATTTCTCAATCTAATAAAATCGAGAATTTAGTTAAAAATGCCATTTTAAATAACTGGGTAAAAGAAGGTCGGGAATTACACAAGGATAAATTAAATACTTGTGCATTTTGTGATAATGAAATAAAAGCATCACGATGGGATGAATTAGATAGACACTTTGATGAAGAATCAAAAAAGTTAGAAACAGAAATCTCTGGCTTAATTACTGAAATTAAACATGAAAATAATTCTTTAGAGTCAATAGAAATTGTAACAAAAGATAGTTTCTATTCGAAATATAATGATGAGTTTAACAGGGTAAAAGAAGCATTTGATAATAGTATTAAAGAGTATCAGAAATCACTTGAATCATTAATTCAACAATTAGAAAAAAGAAAAGACAATATTATAAATACTCAAATTTTTGAAGCACCTAATAATGTAAAATCACAGATTGATACAGCAGTAGAAGCAATAGAAACATTACGAATAAAATCTAATAAATATACAGAAAATTTAAGTCAAGACCAAAATAGTGCAAAAGAGCATTTAAGGTTGCGAGAGGTTTGCGATTTTATAGCTACAATAGAATACGACAATCAAGAAGATAATATCTTTAAACTTAGTGACAAACTAGAAAAAGAAAGGGCTAAAAAAGACAATAAGCAAGTCGAAATAAATAACATTTTAAGTGATATTTCACAGCGACAAACAGAGTTGAATGATGAGAAGGCTGGAGCTAAAAAGGTAAATGAATTATTAAATAATTATTTTGGACATAAATTTTTATCATTGGAAGCCATTGAGTTTAAAAATGAAGATACTGGTAGCAAACAATATAGATTCGAAATACATAGAGAAAACAAAAAAGCATACCATTTAAGTGAGGGCGAAAATAGCTTAATCGCATTTTGTTATTTTATGGCAAAGCTTCAAGATACTAAAACCAAAGGGCTAAAACCGATTATTTGGATTGATGATCCTATTTCTAGCCTAGACAGTAATCACATCTTTTTCATTTATACATTAATTAATACTCAAATCTCTGAAAGAGATGATTTTGAGCAATTATTTATTTCCACTCACAATTTAAATTTTTTGAAATACCTGAAAAGATTACTAAATGCCCATAATGATGAGAAGAAAAAAGAAGAAAAGAAACTATATCAATACTTAATAATCGAAAGAAATGAAAATAAATCTTCTATTAAAATAATGCCAAATTATTTGAGAGATTCTATTTCTGAATTTAACTACTTATTCAGTCAAATATACAAGTGTTCGATAATCAAAAATATTGATGATAATAATTACACTACTTTTTATAATTTTGGAAATAATGCAAGAAAATTTTTAGAACTATATCTTTATTATAAATATCCAGATTCAACAAAGCTATGCGATAAAATGAAGATTTTTTTTGGAGATGAAAATATCCCAACAGTTTTTATTGATAGATTAAATAATGAGTATTCACATTTAAGTGGAACTTTTGAAAGAGGAGAGTCTATTATAGAAGTTCCGGAAATGTCTACAGTTGCAAAATTAATTATTACAAAAATTGAAGAAAAAGATCCAGAACAATACAAAGCTTTTTTAAATAATATAAATATAACCCCTATCCAATGAACGAAGCCCAAACAAAACACGATTTAATAGAACCTGCTCTTCGTAAGGCTGGTTGGGGAAAAGTCCCTAGTAGTCGTTTATTATTAGAGTTTCCAATTACTCAAGGGCGACTCATTGGAAGTAATAAACGCTCCAAGCCTTTATTTGCTGATTATATCCTAGAGTATAAAAACCGTAGGATTGGTATTGTTGAAGCTAAAAAAAGAAATTTATATTATACTGATGGTGTAGGACAAGCAAAAGATTATGCCCAACGACTTAATATTCGTTTTACTTATGCTACTAATGGTTTGCAAATCTATGAAGTGGATATGCAAGAAGGCACAGAAGGAGAGCTAGTTAAGTTCCCTACTCCTGATGAACTTTGGCAAATGACTTATCCAACACCTAAGCAAGAATATAAAAAAGAAATAGCTCATTGGAAAAAAGAACTTTTTTCTATTCCATTTGAAGATAAAGCTGGCACATGGCAACCAAGATATTATCAAGAAAATGCCATTGCGAAAACTTTAGATGCTGTCGCAGAGAAAAAAGACAGAATCCTACTTACCTTAGCTACAGGTACTGGGAAAACGGATATTGCCTTTCAAATCGCTTGGAAACTTTTTCATGCTAAATGGAACTTGAAACGAGATGGGAAACGCCGACCTAGGATTTTATTTTTAGCAGATAGAAATATCTTAGCTGACCAGGCCTTTAATGCCTTTAATGCGTTTGATGCTATCGATGAAAATATCAAAGTTCGCATAAATCCATCGGAAATTAAAAAGAAAGGCAAAGTTCCTACGAATGGAAACATTTTTTTCACCATCTTTCAAACCTTCATGACTTCTGCTCAGCATACAGAGGAGGAAATAGAAGAAGCACTTCCTCTGGTAGCGGAGTCTAGCGAGAGTTATCAAACCCACCCATTCAATTTTGGGCAATATCCACCAGACTTTTTTGATTTCATCATCATTGATGAGTGCCACCGTGGTGGAGCGAAGGATGAGAGCACTTGGCGGGCAATCATGGAGCATTTCTCCCCAGCAGTTCAGCTCGGGTTAACAGCGACTCCAAAACGCGATGTCAATGCTGATACTTATGATTACTTTGGAGAGCCCGTCTATACTTACGCCCTCAAAGACGGCATCAATGATGGCTTTCTTTCCCCCTTTAGAGTCAAAGAAATCCAAACCAACTATGATGATTACACCATCACTTCTGATGATAAAATCATACAAGGCGAGGCAGAAGTTGGGGATACTTTTACTTATAGAGATTATGGTAGAAAAATTATTATTGAGCAGGTAGAACGCTATCGTGTCAAGTATTTTATGGACTTGATCAATCAGAATCAAAAAACTTTGGTTTTTTGTGCTACCCAAGTTCATGCGGCTCTTATTCGTGATTTAATCAATCAAATTGCTAACAGCAAGAATAGTAACTATTGCCACCGAGTAACGGCAGATGATGGGAGTATGGGAGAAAATCATTTACGAGATTTCCAAGATAATGAAAAAAGCATCCCAACTATACTAACCACTTCTCAAAAACTGAGCACTGGGGTGGATGCTCCTGAGATTAGAAATATTGTGTTATTGCGTCCTGTGGAGTCTATGGTGGAGTTCAAACAAATTATAGGAAGAGGGACTCGTTTATTTGATGGTAAAGATTATTTCACTGTGTACGACTTTACTAAAGCCCATGAGCATTTCCAAGATTCTGAATGGGACGGACCTCCAGAAGCTCCTGAATCACCAATAGTGGGGGGAGGCGATTCAGTATGTAAAATTTGTGGGGAGAAAAAATGTGTTTGCGAAAAGGTAGAATCTGAACTCTGTAATGAGTGTGGCAATGATCCTTGTGTTTGTGAAAAGGAGTCATCGTCATTGATAAAAGTGCAATTATCCAATGGAAAAGCTTTGGAGATAGATGCTATTTCAAAAACTACTTTTTGGAGTACAGAAGGGCCCCCCATTTCTGCTACTCAATTTCTCCAACAATTTTTTGGGGATTTACCCGCATTTTTTAATAGTGAAGAGGAACTGAGAGCAATATGGAGTAAACCAGATACAAGAAAAAAACTACTCGTAGAATTAGAGGATAAAGGTTATACGGCAGCTCAGTTAGAAGATTTAAGGCAGCTTGTTAATGGGGAAAATAGTGATTTATTTGATGTGTTAAGTTATGTGGCGTATCATCGGGATTTAGTCCCACGATTGGAGCGGGCAGAACAGGCAAAAATTTGGTTTGTGGATTATAGTCCACAACTGCAAGATTTCTTAAATTTTGTTTTGGAGCAGTATGTTAGAGATGGCGTACAGGAGTTAGATGAAGGTAAATTACCCAGCTTGTTAGAATTGAAATATAACTCTATTGTTGATGCTAAAAGTGAATTGGGGGAAATACACAAAATTAGAGAGACTTTTATTGAGTTTCAAGAATATTTATATAAAAAAAGAGCAGGGTAGGGGTTGTTTAGAGGGGTTATCAATCTTTTAAGATAAAATTTTCATAGGTATTAAGCGTTTAAGGAGCTTAAAAGAAATTTTAACGATTACCGCAAGTGAATTGATATTTGATTCTAACATTATTTGAGGTTAGAAGCGAAATATGAAAATAAAGAAATTTAAAATTAAAAATTTCTCATTGAAATCAATGCGTAATTACAAAATTTACTTGCCGACAATTAACGAACAGGAAAAAATCGTTGAAGATTTAATATACTTTGAAAATGAAATAATTCAATTAGAATTCCACTACCAACAAAAACTCACCAATTTAGAAGAACTCAAAAAATCCATTTTACAAAAAGCCTTTAAAGGAGAATTAACAGTATAAATTATGAATAAAACTCTGGAAGAAGAAATTAAAGAATTTGCTAAAGATCAACCATATTGGGCAAGATATTTATGTGCTGAAATTTTAGCAGGGAGAAAAATCTCAGATAATACAATTGAGATTATATATTCTTACTTATTGGAAGAATTAAGTCTTAAAGAAAAGACGAAAAAAAACGAACTTTTTATTTCATACAATCCAACCGTATCTGATGACTATAAGCAAAATCTTTTATTTGAGTCTCTAACAAATGTTGAAGGGGTTAATGCTCTTGCTGAAAATCAAAAAATTGAATTAACGCCTAATTTAACCATTATATATGGATCAAATGGAGCTGGAAAGTCTGGCTATACACGACTATTGAAAAATATTTTTTACTCCAAGGATAAAGAAAAAATTTTACCAAATATTAATATTGATTCTGAACATAAAGACATTACTGCGACCTTCAATTTTTCATCAGAAGAAAGAAAAATTATCTTAAAATATCCTGATGATAAAGAGAATGGAATTTTTAGTCAATTTGCTGTTTTTGATGGAGATATTGGAAAAAAACATCTTAGTGAAAGAAATGATTTTAGCTTTCGTCCTGCTGGTTTACAGTTGTTTAATGAATTTAATATTGTATTAGAGAAATTAAATAGCAAACTCAAGTATGATATTGGGTCAAAAAATATTGCTAATCCTTTTGCAGATGATGATATTTTTCAAGGAGAGTCTGAAATCAAAACGTTCCTAGTTGAACTTTCACATAATTCTAAATTAGAAGATTTAAAAGCATACTTACCATATACTAATCAAGATGAAATAGAGAAAGTAAAAGTAGAAAAAGAATATGACAAGTTAAAAATTTCTTTAGCTCAAAAACAAGAAACACTTACAAAGTTACGAAACATAAAAGAACTAATCAAGGCTCGAAAAAAAACTTTAGAGAATTTAAACTCGTTGTTTACTCAGGCAAAGTTAAATATTGTAAGAGATGATATTACCAACTGTAAAACCAAAGAAGATATTGCACAAACAGAAGGTGTAGAGAAATTCAAAACCGATAAAATTCAAAATGTCGGTTCTACAGAATGGAAGACATTCATTGAAGCTGCTGAAAAATTTGCTTCAACTCAAAGCGAAAGTGAATATCCTGAACTTGAAGATAATTGTTTGTTGTGTCAACAAGCCATCAATAACGATACTACCAAAAACCTAATAAGTAATTATTGGGCATATCTTAAAAGTATTGCTGAAAAAGAAGCAAAAACAGCTAATGAAAAACTAGTTAAGTATAAAGAGGATTACGAAAATTTAAATTTTAATCAATTTTCGGAAACAGATAATTTAACCGTTTGGCTAAAAGACAAATACGAAGAAAATTTAATAAAATTAAAGAATGAACTTAAAAATCAAGAAATATTAAGACAAAACCTTATTTTAAACATTATTGACAAAAAGGATATTAAGCAAAGTCAAATACAGTTAGATTTAAGTTCTTTAGACTTAATTAGCGAAGCTATTGATATCGAAATTAAAGCGTATGAGGAAGATGAACAAACTAAAAAACTTGGCGAACTGTTGAAACAAAAGACATTTTTAGCTCATAAAGAAAAATTAAAAGCCCGATACACAGACATTGAAAACCTACATAAAAACATGATTTGGGTAAATAAGGCTAATCAATTTAATAAGCAAAGTTACAAAACTACATCGACCAATGCAGAAAAGCGTTTATCAAAAGAATATTTCAATACTGACTATATTAATGCATTTAATAACGAATGTGAAAAACTTAATGGAAAGTTTGGAATTGAAATAGATGCAAAAAGTTCTGATGCACAATCTAACCGGCAACTTTTGCTTAAAGGCAAAGACCCTTCTGCTATTTTAAGTGAAGGGGAACAAAAAGTAATTGCTCTTGCTGATTTCATTGCAGAAACCAACATCACCACAATTAACAAAGGTATTATTTTTGATGATCCTGTTAATTCCCTTGATGAAAAAAGAAAAAGTGTAATTGCAGAGCGTCTTGTTTCTATATCTCAAGAGAAGCAAGTTATCATTTTTACTCATGATCTAGTTTTTATTTATAGTCTTATAAATTATGCTGAAAACATGGGTATATTGAATGAGTGTCATTGGATTGAACATCGAGATGGAAGTTCAGGATACGTTTTTTTAAAAAACTCTCCCAGTTATGAACGCATATATCGTAATTCTGATGAAGCACAAAAACATTATTCTAAAGCAATTAAAGAAGAATGCCCACCACAAGAAAGAGAAGGTTTGATAAGGACTGGCTTCACTGCATTGCGTACTTGTTATGAAGTTTTAGTAATTAATGATTTATTTAAAAATGTTGTTCAAAGATTCAATGAACGAGTGAGTATTGATAGTCTTAGGAGTGTATATTTTGATGAAAATTTAATAAATGAACTTCTTGATAGTTTTGCTCAATGTTGTCGATACATGGAAGGACACAGCCATAGCGATAAGTATGGATATAAAAAGCCAGAGCCGACAAACCTTAAAGAAGAAATTAATAGGTATAATAATATACGAACAAAAATTAGAAAGTATAAAAAATAATCCCTAATGAACGAAACCCAACACATAGAATGGAAGCAAACTTGGAGAGATGAGTATCTCAAAGGGGTCTGTGCGTTTGCTAATTCTACAGGTGGGTCGTTATTTATTGGTAAAAAAGATAATGGCGAGGTGGTTCATCTCGATAATTATCAAAAACTGTTAGAAGATATTCCGAGTAAAATCAAGCATGCTTTGGGTATTGTTTGTGCGGTGTATTTACGCGATGATGCTGGTTGCCATTTTATTGAAGTGGAGATTAAACCCTATGCCCACGCTATTTCTTACCGTGGCAAATATTATGTTCGTTCTGGTAGTGCTACTCATGAATTAAATGGCGTTGAATTATCGGAGTTTTTACTTCAAAAATCTGGAACAACTTGGGATGCACTAACGATCGAAGATGTCAGTATGGAAGGTATAAATGAAGTCTCCATCCAACAATTTATCTCAGATAGTACAAACAGCGGACGTTTTCCCAATGTAGATGGGCTAACAAATACGGAGATACTAGACAAATTAAGATTATCACATAATGGCAAAATCAAACGAGCAGGTATCATCCTTTTCGGTAAAGACCCCAATCAGTTTTTAACCCGGCCTGTAGGTTTCGAAGGCATGCATCGAGTAGAAGGAGAAGAATATCCTGTAGCTGCACTGAGAGAGATGTTATTAAATGCGTTAGTCCATAAAAAGTACATGGGAGCCGCTATACAAATACGCATATTCGATAACAAATTATCTATTTGGAATGAGGGAACCTTACCTTTAGGAATGACCGTAGAGAGTTTAAAAAGAGAACACCATTCTAAATCGCCAAATCCAGTTTTAGCAGAAGCTTGCTTTAAAGCAGGTTATATTGATACTTGGGGTCGTGGCACATTGAAAATTTTCAAAGCTTGTAAAGAAGCTGGTCTTCCAGAGCCTAAAATTTTAGAAAAAGATGGTGGTATTGAAGTGACATTATTTAAGGCGATTAGCAAAAAGGACGTTTCGGAACGATTTCGGAATGATTTCGGAATGATTTCGGAACGGCTTCGGAGCATATTCGGAACACATTCGGAATCCCAGTGGAAGCTACATTTAAAATTATCAATGAACACCCAGAATACTCGGCAAAACAAATTGCTCAAGAATTGGACGTTACATCAAGAACTATTGAAAACCACCAAGCTAAGTTAAAAGAAGCTGGATACATAGAACGCAAAGGTGATAATGTAGGGGGTTATTGGCAAATCATAAAAATATGAACGAAGCCCAAACCAAACACGATTTAATAGAGCTTTCTTTGCGTAAGGCTGTTTGAGGGAAGGTGGCAGGTAGTCGTTTGTGGTTAGAATTTTCTATTATTCAAGGGCGTTTAATTAGTCAAAATAGACGAGTGCCCCAACTCAAAGCTGGTTATATCGATACTTGGGGTAGAGCAAGGTGTTTAAGGTTTGTGAAGATGAAGGACTTTGTGAGCCTACAATCATAGAGAAAAATGGAGGGGTTGAAGTCACGCTTTATAATCATTTTTATACCCTACAAGATACCCTACAAGATACCCTACAAGATACCCTACAAGATACCCTACAAGATACCCTACAAGATACCCCTCAAGATACCCCTAAGGATATTGATTCTATATCAAAAAAGAGCAGGATAAAGTTGCTTTTTCGGGTTTGTTGTGCTTTTAAGATAAAATTTTCATAGGGGCTGTTTTTTCCGAGCCTGTACTAAATTCTTTTTTTCTGTGTTAAATGTGGTTTAATGCGGATACTTTTTTAAATTTATACAATTAATGTCAAAAAATAGAACTGTTGAGTTTACTTCTGTACCAACGCAGTGGATTGGTCTTTGGTAGATGGGTTATTGCCGTTGGCAACTTATGAGGTGCCGATAATGAGAATACATTAACAAAAAAATAACCAATGAACGAATCCCAAAATATTGAGTGGAAACAAATTTGGAAGGATGAGTACCTTAAGTGGGTTTGTGCCTTTGCCAATACAGATGGAGGGCAATTATTTATTGGTAAAGATAATAAGGGGAATGTAGTTCCTCTTTCTAATTTTGCATCGCTTTTGAAAGATATTCCTTCAAAAATCAAAAGCTGTATGGGTATTGTTTGTGCCGTTAATTTACATGGTGATAACGGAAGCGAATTTATTGAAATCGATGTTAAATCCTATGCCAATCCTATTTCTTATCGTGGTAAATATTATGTGCGTTCTGGTAGTGCTACTCATGAATTAAATGGCGTTGAATTATCGGAGTTTTTACTTCAAAAATCTGGAACAACTTGGGATGAACTTATTGTTGAAGAAGCTTCTATTCAGGATATTGATTCTAATAGTATCAAAAAGTTCATCAATGATAGCCAACAAAAGGGTAGGTTGCCGGATATAAGTGGATTAAGCGATTGTGAGATTTTAGAGAAATTACGATTAGCAAAGAATGGCAAAATTAAACGAGCTGGAATCATTCTTTTTGGAAAAGACCCTAATTATTTCATTCCAAACTGTAAGGTGATGATAGGGCGTTTTGGAAAAGACAGCGAGGATATAAAGTTTCAGGAATTTTTAGAAGGTAATATCATCTTTTTGTTAGAAGAAGTGCTAAAGATATTGAACTACAAATTTTTGGTTCGTCCTATTGAATTTGAAGGTATGCATAGAAGAGAGAATTACGAATATCCCTTAGCTGCATTACGAGAAATTTTGTTAAATGCTTTTGTGCATAAAAAATATAATGGTACCACGATACAAATTCGTGTTTTTGATGAGAGGTGTAGCATTTGGAATCAGGGTGTATTGCCAACGGGGTTGACGATTGAAGATTTAAAAAAAGAGCATCAATCTATACCACTTAATCCTGTTTTAGCAGAGGCATGTTTCAAAGCTGGTTATATCGACACTTGGGGTAGAGGAACACTTAAGGTGTTTAAGGCTTGTAAAGATGCAGGACTTTGTGAACCTATAATCATAGAGAAAAACGGAGGGGTTGAAGTCACGCTTTATAATCATTTTTATACCCCCCAAGACACCCCTCAAGCCCCCCCCAAAGATACCCCTCAAGATACCCCCCAAGATACCCCTCAAGATACCCCCCAAGATACCCCCCAAGATACCCCCCAAGATACCCCCCAAGATACCCCCAAAGATACTCCTAAGGATATTGATGCTACGGTGATTTTAATCACTGTATTAACTGAGGAAATGTCCAGTAAGGAATTGATGGCAAAGTTGTCTTTAAAAGACAAAAAGAGTTTTCAAAAACTATATTTAGAACCAGCTCTTCAGGCAGGTTTGGTTGAAAGAACAATACCAGAGAAGCCAACGAGTAAAAATCAAAAGTATCGTTTATCTAAAAAAGGGTTACGCAAAAAGAAGCGTATTATGCAATAATCCAAATGAATGAAGCTCAAATACCCATAGTTTAATAGAGCCTGTTCTGCGAGAGGCTGGGTGGGGTATTGTGAATATTTATATCAAAAAAGAGCAGGATAAATCTGCTTTGTCGGGTTTGTTGTGCTTTTAAGATAAAATTTTCATAGGGGCTGTTTTTTCGGAGCCTGCACTAAATTCTTTTTTTTCGTGTTAAAAATAGTTTAATGCGGATACTTTTTTAAATTTATACAATTTAATGTCAAAAAATAGAACTGTTGAGTTTACATCTGTACCAACGCAGTGGATTGGGCCTGCTTTGGTGAATGGTTTGTTGCCAAATGCTGAGATGTCGGAGGAGGTATTTTTGCCTTTGGCGACTTATGAGACGCCTATGTGGCCTTCGGTACGCCGTGGGTCTTTGGTGTTTAATGCTTGTGGTGGGTTGAATGTTCAGGTGGTGAGTGAGTGTATGACTCGTTCAATTGTGTTTTCTGCAGATAGTATGGCTCAGATTCAGACAGCTTGGGGGAGGATTGTTGAGTCTAAGGCGGTGCTTGTTGGTGAGTTGGAGAAGGTGAGTCGGTTTACGATTTTAGAGGGGATAACGCCGGAGTTTGTCGGGAATTTGTTGTATTTGCGGTTGGCGTTTAAGACCGGTGATGCGAGTGGGCATAATATGGCAACGCTTGGGGCTCAGGTGATTCAGAGTTGGATTTTGAATAATGTCGCTGATTTACGTTATGGTTCGCTTTCGGCGAATTATTGTGTGGATAAGAAGGTTTCGGCTGTGAATGGTATTTTGGGTCGGGGAAAGCATGTGATTGCTGATTGTTTGATTAGTGATAAGGTGTTAAGGCGTTTTTTACATAGCAGTGCGGAGCGGTTGCATAATTTGCATATTCAGAAGAATTTGATGGGTTCGGTGCTTGCTGGGAGTGTGCGTTCGGCGAATGCACATTTTGCGAATATGTTGTTGGCTTTTTATCTTGCGACTGGGCAGGATGGGGCGAATGTGGTGGAGGGTTCACAGGGGATTACGCATCTTGAGAGGCGCGGGGAGAATGGCGAGGATTTGTATTTTTCAGTTTCTATTCCGAATATTATTGTCGGTTCGGTGGGTAATGGTAAGCATTTGCCGGAGGCTCAGAAGGCTCTTGAGCGATTGGGGTGTTTGCAGCAGCAGGAGGTGGGTGATAATTCTAAGCGTTTGAGTTGTT
This sequence comes from uncultured Gammaproteobacteria bacterium, assembly GCA_929200535.1. Taxonomy (GTDB): domain Bacteria; phylum Pseudomonadota; class Gammaproteobacteria; order CAKMZV01; family CAKMZV01; genus CAKMZV01. The sequence continues at coordinate 29,482 of CAKMZV010000001.1, read as the reverse complement.
TGGCTGCGGTGGCTGTGGCGTGTGGGGAACTTTCTTTGTTGGCAGCTTTGACCAATGAGGGGGAGTTGGTGGATGCACATATACGTTTTGAGCGATGAGTAATAAGCGTAAGGCAGAGCATATCGAGTTGTTTGTCACGGATAAGCAGATTGAGCGGTCTGGGAATTATTTTGATGGGATTGAGTTGGTTCATCGTGCGTTGCCAGAGATTTCTTTGCAGCAGGTGGATACGAGTTGTTTTTTTCTTGGTAAGCGTTTGGCGTTCCCTTTTGTGATTTCTTCGATGACGGGGGGGAATACGAAGCAGTTGATTGAGTTGAATCGGGTTTTATCTTTGGCAGCGGAGGAGTGTCAGGTGGCAATGGGGGTGGGCTCTCAGCGTATTGCTTTGTCTGATAGTCAGGCAGTGGAGAGTTTTGAGTTGCGAAAGTATGCTCCTACGGTGCCTTTGATTGCGAATATTGGGGCTGTGCAGTTGAATTATGGTTTGCAGTTGGAGCAGGTGGGGGAGATGATTTCTATGCTTGAGGCGGATGCAATTTATTTGCATTTTAATCCTTTACAGGAGGTAATTCAACCAGAGGGGGATACGGATTTTTCTTCATTGGCTGATAAGGTGCAGGCGTTGGTTGAGGCGGTGGATGTGCCGGTGATTGCGAAGGAGGTAGGGTGCGGTTTTTCATTGCCAGATTTGATGTTGTTGAAGCAGGCAGGAATTCGTTGGATTGATGTTGCCGGACGTGGGGGGACTTCGTGGAGCCGTTTGGAGAATCATCGGCGCCAGTCAAAGGGTTTGGATGATGATTTGGGGATTGTATTTCAGGATTGGGGTATTCCGACTCCAGAGGTGATTCGCTTAGTTGCTCAGTATCCGGAGTTTAAGGTGTTGGCGAGTGGTGGATTACGCAATGGCGTTGATATGGTAAAAAGCCTTGTTCTTGGTGCTGAATTGTGTGCGATGGCAGCGCCTTTGTTGGAGTGTGCTAAGCAGGGGGTGGAGCAAACTGTGGAGAAAATTCAGCAGTTACAGCAGGAGTTTAGACTTGGGTTGTTTTTGTTAGGTTGTGCAGATATTCAGCAGGTTAAGGGGAATCTTAAGTTGATTCGATAAAAGTCTCAGCTAGCTAATTGGGGTGTGGAGGTGTTTGTTTTGGTGGTGAAATTGTTCAAAGTTTTGCTCTATGATGGCGTTTCTCGCTTGTTTCACGAGGTCGAGGTAGAAGTGTAGGTTGTGGATGGTGCAGAGTCGGTCTCCGAGGCTTTCGTTGATTTTATCAAGGTGGTGGAGGTAGGCTCTTGAGTAGTTTCGACAGCATAAGCAGGAGCAATCTGAATCTATTGGGTTTTCATCGGTTTTATAGCGTGCGTTGCGTAGTTTTATAACGCCTTTCCAAGTAAATAAATGTCCGTTTCTTGCGTTGCGCGAGGGCAGGACGCAGTCAAACATATCTACGCCACAGGATATTGCGTGGAGAATATCAAGAGGTTGTCCAACACCCATTAGGTAGCGCGGTTTTTCAGTGGGCATTATGGGCATTAGTTCGTTTAGGACTTGGTACATTTTTTCCATTGGTTCACCAACCGATAGTCCGCCTATGGCTATGCCAGGGAAGGTTGTGTTGCTTCGGCTTTGCTCGATTTCGTGTAGCATATCTATTGAGTTTTTCCTAAGGTCAAGGTGCATTCCGCCTTGTACGATGGGAAATAGTACGCCTCGCCTTGTGCCGTAGTCATTTGTGTTTTGGTGGTGGTAGTCGTAGCAGCGTTTTGCCCAGCGCATCGAGAGGTGCATTGATTGTTCGACGGTGCTGTAGTCACTGGGGTAGGGGGTACATTCGTCAAATGCCATGATAATGTCGGAGCCGAGTTGGTGTTGAATATCAATGGATTTTTCGGGGGTGATGGTGTGTTTGTCACCATTGATGGGTGAGCGAAATTCAACGCCGTTTTCTGTTATTTTGCGGAGTTTGCCAAGGCTGAATACTTGAAATCCTCCAGAGTCTGTGAGGATGGGGGCTTGCCAGTTGTTGAAGTTGTGCAGTCCTTTAAAACGAGAAATAACGTCTAATCCCGGGCGTAAATTTAGATGAAAGGTGTTGCCAAGAATAATTTGGGCTCCGAGTTCTTTGAGGTCTTGAACGTCAAGGGATTTGACTGCTCCATAGGTGCCTACGGGCATAAAAATTGGGGTGTTGATTTCGCCACGTGATAGCTGAATGGTGCCGCTGCGTGCGTTGTTGTTTTGGGCGTTGAGGGTGAAGTTAAAGGTTGTGTTGTTCATAAATCCTATTTGGTAGCAGTGGTGCCTTTAAAAGGCTGCTTTTACCCAGTCTATTTCTTTTCCTGTGATGGCAAAAACATCAAATCGTAGGGGGTGGTTTTCCCACTGAGGGTAGGTGAGAAGAAAGTGTTGGGCTGTTTTGGTGATTTTTTTTTGTTTGCTTTTTGTAACACTTTCTAAGGCGTTGCCATAGTCTGCTTTTTTACGGTAGCGTACTTCAATAAAAACGAGGGAGTCTTTGTCGCTCATAATAAGGTCTATTTCGCCATATCGACATAGGTAGTTTCGCGCGATTAGTTTGAGCCCTTGCTTTTTTAGGTGTTTTTGAGCATAACGTTCGTATAAGTTGAATATACTTAGTATTTTCACTGAGATTAGTTAACAAGTCGTTTTACAAGGGTAACTTTATTTCGGCGAAATTGGTACCAGTTTTGTTGTCTGTTCATTTTGCCTGAATTGATGAAGTAAGTGCCTGTAAGTCCTTGGTAAATAATTCTTGGGTCTCTGTCAATGGTTAGGGCAATGCGTAGGGCGTCTCGGGCAAGTGAATTTAGGAATCCATTGTTTTGTGAGTCGTATTTCCATACGGAATCTAAGAAGTAAATTTGTCTTAGGGATCTGTCTTTTTTTGTGTTGAAATTGGAGGATTTGGCGAGTATTGAGGAGGCGTAAATAGGAATTTTTTGTCCACCGATTGCGGTTGTTAATGGGTTGATTAAGCGACTGTTTTTTGCTTCGAGAGAGATAACAATAGCATCAATGTCTTGGCGTATAAAGGGGAAGTCGTCTTTGACATTTTTTGTGAAAATATCACTTTCCCCAGTTCGCGAAGTGATTGATTTCATCGGTTGTTTTTGGGATAAAGTGGTCTTGATTTTTGTTGCGTTTTTAGTGAGGTCGTCGGTAAGGTATATGATTTTTTTAATGACTTTTCCTTCACTAAACCATTGTTTAGATAGTTCATCTGAGAAGATGCTACCAGAGAGGTTGTTATTTGTGATGAGTAAAACACTGTGATGTTTTTTTGTTTTTAAAAATTGAACGATTTGCTTGATTTCATCTTGGCTGTATTCTTTAAAATTAAAGGTGTATGTATTTGATGATGGATTATTCTTTTTATTTAAAATAATGTTGGTTATTTGTGTAGAGTAGTTTATTTGCTCAATTTTATTAACAAGTAGTGGTCCAATAATGGTTGTATATTCTTTGCTTAATTTTTGATAGAGTTCATTAACGCGTTTTGTGTTTGAGTCGTAGAAAGATATTTTTTTTGGTTTTATAGTAACGTTAAAATATTCTCTGATAACGCCTTGTTGGATTTCTAACCCTAAGGATTTGTACTTTCCTGTAAGGGGTAGCATTATGGCTATTTTTTTTGTAGATTCTTCTATGGTTGAGCTTAAGGGAGTGCGGAAACTCAATACTAAGGATTTTTGTCCTGTTTGATTGTTTGTTATGCTGGAGCCTTCTGGCCGGTGTTCTGTGATTTGGAGGAGGGTATTATCTTGTTCACTAATAATTAAATTTTTAGCGTCTGCATCTTGTCCTTCTTCAGAGTTGCGGGATTCAGCAGCAGTGTTTTTTAATTTATTTGCAGCAGGGGTGTCTTTTTTAGGAGGAGGGACGCACGCCACCATCCATTGCGAAAGAAGGATAATTAGGAGTATGGGTTTGATTTGTAATTTCAAAATTTCAATTTATTTCAGTTTTATATGTTATCAATATCTTTAGGTAAATTATACCTTGCGGCTACTCCTATCGGTAATCTTGAAGATGTAAATCAGAGATTTTGTTCTGTTGCTAAACAGGTGAATGGAGTATTATGTGAGGATACCAGACATTCCAGAAAACTCTTTAGCCATTTGGGTATTAACCCTCGTTTAGAGGCGTATCATCAGCATAATGAGGAGGCTCTGTTGGATAAAGTTATTCGGCGGTTGCAACGGGGTGAGCAGTGGATGCTTGTTTCTGATGCAGGAACGCCTTTGATTCAGGATCCTGGTTATAAATTAGTTGCCCAGTGCCATCAAGAGGGAATTCCAGTAAGTTTTCTTCCAGGAGCCTGTGCGGCTATTGCTGCTTTATGCGTGAGTGGATTGACAACGGATCAATTTCAATTTGTTGGTTATTTGCCCACTAAGCCCAGCAAACGACGCACTTATCTAACAAAATATATAGAATTGCCTCATTCAGTCATTTTTTATTTATCTCCTCATCGTTTATTGGCAGAAATGGAGGATGTTGCTTTAGCTTATGGAGCACAAAGACAGATGAGTTTGGTTAAAGAAATTACAAAAATTAATGAAAATGTGATAAAAGGTAATGCCGAGCATATTATTGAGTGGTTACAACAATCTCCAGTACATTGTAAGGGGGAGTTTGTTTTGGTGGTTGCGAGCACTCCAGAAATCTCTTTACAAAATACGGGGGATTTTGAGCCGTCTGCATTGAGTAGGCTTTGTATGTCTGAGTTGCGAGAGCATTTGCCTCTTAAACTTGCTTGTAAGATTACAGAAAAAATTTCCTCGCAATCAAGTAAGGAACTGTATCATTTTTTTATGGGCGAACCTTCCATTAAGAAAGATGTATGAGGTTATAATTTAACCTTGTCAAGGAGAATTTCTCTATGCTTTTGATAGATTTTTCTCTTAATTTCTTGTCAAGGGGTATAAAAATTAGAATCGTTTCGTTTTTATATCTAATCTCAGGAATCTCGTACTCCGGATTAGCTCAGTTGGTAGAGCAGTGGACTGTTAATCCATGGGTCGCTGGTTCGAGTCCAGCATCCGGAGCCATTTTTGGTTATTTTCCGTAGGTTATTGTTCTAAGGAAGAAATTAGCCTGAGCAAACAATGTACTTTATGGATAAAAATCATCCCAACAAACCTTTTTCACGTTTTTTGATGTGGTTGCATTTGTTGTTTAAGGATCATGGTGTTGTTCGTTTACTTTATAATAATTTTTATCCTGTCTCTAAGGGCGTTTATCGCTCTTCACATCCTCTCCCTTTTCATTTTAGGCGGATTAATCGCTTAGGAATAAAAACAATTATTAATTTGCGTGGCGGTAATCAGGGCAATGGTTTTTATGTTGTTGAAAAAGAACAATGTGAAAAACATCAAATAGAGATGATTGATTTTTCTATTAGCTCGAGTAGTTTGATGACAAAGGATGAGTTTTTGCGGTGTCAAAAAATTTTTAAAGAAGCCGAGTATCCAATTTTGATGCATTGTAAATCCGGTGCAGATCGGGCTGGAATGATGAGCACGCTTTATAAAATGTTTGTGTTAAAACAGGATTTTCAGCAGGCAAATTCTTTGAAGTGGTATTATGGGCATCTTGCGTTTTGGTCAACTGGGGTTTTGGACCTTTTCTTTACGCATTGGGTGAATTACCAAAAAGAAAATCCTCAGGTTTCTTTTGAGGAGTGGATAGCAAATGTTTATGATAAAGAGGCTATTGAAAAGTCTTTTTATGTTAGACGTTGGGGTGATTGGATTGCACGCAATATTTTGCGTCGTGAGTAAAAAATGTATTTCAAAGGATTTTTTGTTATCTGGATTGATAAAGAGTTCATTTTTTGCTATAATTGGTTGTTCGGTTTTGAGTTTTTCAACACTTTTGCATATTTCGAATTTTTTTATTAAAATCGCAAATGTCAAGTTCAGACAAAAAAGATACTGTTAGTAAAAGTTCGGTCTTATTGATTGGTATGGGAAGTAGTTTCGCCGGGATGATATTGGCAGGATTTATATTGGGTTATCTTTTGGATGGCTTATTTGATACGAAGCCTATTTTTATTATTGGATGTGGCATAATGGGTTTTATTGGTGGTCTGCAAAAGTTACATAGAATGTTGGCTATCTCTCAATCACAGAAGTAGGTTTTTATACTTTTAAGTGAGCAACCCAATTACACAGCAGCAGTTAAAGGTTTTGCCCGTGCAGTTTGGTGGGGCTTTGTTGTGTGTGGGATTGTATTTGTTATTTGATGCAGGTGCTTGGAAACCTTTGATATATAGCGTTGGAGTTGGAGTGTGTTACTCGATTATGCTTTATTTCGGGGTAGTGATTTCCAACCGATTAACTCAAGACTCTCCTCAATCTGGTATGGCAGTTCTTGCGTTTTTTGCGGTATTACGTTTTGTCCTCACCGGATTATTAATTATGATTGGATTTAAGTATTGGGCAAAACAGCCTTTAGCGTTGATGTTGCCTTTTGTTGTGGTGTTGATTGCACCAATTTTATTAGTGCCTTTCAAAAAAAGATTAACAGATTAATGTGAGACCGTTGCAAAATAGAAAAGAATAAAGAAAAATGAAAAAAATAGCCCTAATCTGCGTTGTGAAATTTGCAAAGACAGGCGTATTAGCTTCATTTCACGCCTTGATTAGAACTATTTTTTTTCATTTTTCTTTTATCCCTTTCCATTCTGCAACGATCTTTAAATTTTATAAAGTAATATAATGGCTTCAGAGAATCCAACAACAGTTGAATATATTCAACATCATCTAAAGAATAATTGCCTTAACCTAAATGGTGGTGAATGTTTTGATGGTAACTTTATGCAACTTCATTTAGATAGCTTAGGTTTTGCTATTGGGTTAGGTTTGCTGATGGTGTTAGTCGGTTGGCGTTTGACAAGCCATCTTAAAGCAGGCGTGCCTGCTGGTTTGCAAAATTTTGCAGAGATGATTGTGGAGTTTGTGAATAGCCAAATTAAAGATGTTTTTCATAAGCCTGATCCTTGGATTGGTCCCATTGCGATGACTGTTTTTATTTGGATTTGGTTGATGAATTTTATGGATTTAGTGCCCGTTGATTTGTTGCCTATATTGGCGCAGAAAATTACCGGGGATCATAATACTTTCTTAAAGGTTGTGCCAACAACGGATCCAAATATTACTTTGGGTATGGCATTTACTATATTCGGTATTATTACTTGGAAGAATATTAAAACCAAAGGGCTTGGGGGCTTTCTTAAAATGTTCCTTTTTCATCCTTTCGGAAAATTTGCGGTCCCTTTTAACATCATAATGACCTTGATTGAGGAAATTTCTAAGCCATTGAGTTTAGGGCTTCGATTATTTGGTAATATGTTTGCTGGGGAATTGGTGTTTTTACTTATTGCTCTCATCGGTGGTACACTTGCGACTGGTGCTGCAATGATATTTTGGGGACCTTTGCAGGTTGCATTAGATTTATTCTGGCTTTTATTTCACGTATTGGTAATTACATTGCAAGCATTTATTTTTATGGTGCTCACAATTGTTTATATCAGTATGGCAAGTGAGGACGCTCATTAATTTGTCGCATAAGTTTTGTAACAAATTTTTTTTTGGGTTTACCTGTTTTTTTTAATTTTTTAACATAATATATTAATTTTTTAGGAGTTTAAAATATGGAAACGATTATTGCGTATACAACAATTGCTGTTGGTATGATGTTAGCTGCCGCTGCTTTAGGGTCTGCGATTGGTTGGGGTTTGATTTGTGCTAAAACATTAGAAGGGATTGCCAGACAGCCTGAAATGCGCCCTCAATTAATGACGAATACATTTATTTTTGCTGGATTGATGGAATCATTTCCGTTCATCGTTCTTGCATTAGCAATGTGGTTTACTTTTGCTAATCCATTTATTGTTTAGGTCTTTTTTGCTGTGTGTTTAGCACACCGATTAGGAAATTACTCAAAAATAATTTAATAGAGGTTTGTAGGTGAATATTACAATTACACTCTTGTTTCAGGTGATTGCCTTTCTTCTTTTGATTTGGTTAGTTAGGCGTTATATGTGGGCTCCTTTGAGTGCTACTTTGGAAGAGCGTCAAAAGAAAATTGAAGATGGCTTAGAAGCTGCAGAAAAGGGTAAGAAAGATTTTGAGCTGGCTGAGCAACGTGCAAATGAAGTAATTGCCGATGCAAAAAGAGAGGCTCAAGACATTCTCGCACAAGCAAATAAGCGTAGCCGTGAGGTTGTGGAAGAGGCGGCAGTTCATGCAAAAGAAATTAGCCAAAAGCAGATTGATTCAGCAAAAGGTGAAATTGAGCAAGAACTTAACAATGTACGCAATGATTTGCGTAAAGAGATTGGAAATTTAGTGATGTCTGGTGTTCGCCAAGTAATCGATAAAGAAGTTGATCCAAAAACACATTCAGCATTGGTTGACAATCTAACTAAACAAATTTAAACGTACGCTATGAACTTTGAAGGAATTGCTCGACCTTATACCAAGGCTGTTTTTGACATTGCCAAAGAAAATGGCGAGGTGTCTGCTTGGTTGGAATGTGTCGAAACAGTTGTTTGTTTGGTGGAAAATAAAGAGTTTCAATCTCTTGTTCATTCGCCCAGTACCCATAGAAGTGACGTAGTAAAAATCATTTTAAGTGCGTTAAAAGGCAAAGAACCTAAATCGTTTGAGTCTTTTATTGAATTGCTTATTGAGAATAATCGTTTACCTGCTTTACCTGCTTTGCAAGAGCAATTAGTAAAGGCGATTTCTTTGGATTCTAAAGTTCGCCAAGCAGAAATAAGGGTCGCTAAGGATTTAGATAAAGCAAAACTTGATTTGATAACAAAGGCTTTAGAAAAGCGTTTCGATTGTAAAGTTGAAGTGCAGGTAAAGGTGGATGTAAGTGTGCTTGGTGGGGCAATCATTCGGATGGACGATGATACCGTTTTCGATGGCTCACTCGCTGCACGCTTAGATAAATTAGAATATTTGCTTGCAAGCTAACCTATTTTTACGAATTTAACATATATAACGACGAGGTAATATAAATGCAATTAAGCTCCGCTGAAATCTCTGGACTTATTAAGAAGAGAATATCGGGTGTCGATGGTGGTATATCGGCTGGAAATCAAGGCACGATTATTAGTGTTTCCGATGGTATTGCAACGGTTCATGGTCTTTCTGACGTAATGTACGGTGAAATGGTGCAATTTGACCAAAAAACATTTGGTATGGCACTTAATCTTGAGGAAGATTGTGTTGGTGTGGTTGTGCTTGGTGCGTATGAACATTTGGTTGAAGGTGGCTCGGTAGAATGTACTGGGCGTATTCTTGAGGTCCCTGTCGGTGAACAATTACTTGGTCGTGTTGTTGATGCTTTAGGTCGTCCGATTGATGGTAAGGGTGATATTAACAACACTTTAACCTCTCCTATTGAGCGTATTGCTCCTGGGGTTATTGCTCGTCAGAGCGTTTCTCAAGCACTGCAAACTGGGCTAAAATCAGTGGATTCTATGATTCCTGTTGGGCGTGGTCAGCGTGAATTGATTATTGGCGATCGTCAAACTGGAAAAACCGCTATTGCGATTGATACAATCATCAACCAAAAAGAAACTGGCGTTAAGTGTATTTATGTTGCGATTGGTCAAAAAGCCTCTTCTGTACGTTCATTAGTAACAAAATTAGAAGAAGCTGGTGCAATGGAAAACACTATTGTGGTTGCAGCTAACTCAAGTGATGCTTCTTCTTTACAATTTCTCGCTCCTTATGCAGGTTGCTCTATGGGTGAGTATTTCCGTGATCGTGGTGAAGATGCTTTGATTATTTATGATGATTTAACTAAGCAGGCTTGGGCATATCGTCAGATTTCGCTATTATTGCGTCGTCCTCCAGGTCGTGAAGCCTATCCAGGTGATGTTTTCTATTTGCATTCTCGTTTATTAGAACGTGCCGCACGTGTTAATGCGGAATATGTTGAGGAGTTTACCAATGGTGAAGTAAAAGGAAAAACTGGCTCACTTACTGCTTTGCCAATTATTGAAACTCAAGCAGGGGACGTGTCTGCATTCGTTCCAACGAACGTTATTTCGATTACTGACGGGCAAATTTTCTTGGAAACAAGTTTGTTCGCTCAGGGTATTCGTCCTGCGATTAATGCCGGTCTTTCGGTTTCTCGTGTGGGTGGTGCAGCACAGACTAAAATTGTTAAAAAACTTGGTGGTGGTGTGCGTTTGGATCTTGCTCAATATCGTGAATTACAAGCATTTGCCCAATTTGCCTCAGATCTTGATGAAGCAACTCGTAAACAATTAGAACGTGGACAACGTGCAACAGAATTGATGAAACAAGCTCAATATTCTCCACTCACTGTGGCAGAACTTGGCATTTCTCTATATGCTTTGAATGAGGGCTATTTTGATAATGTTGAGGTGAATAAATTACTTGAGTTTGAAAAAGGATTACATCAAGAATTAAATGCCTCACACAAAGATTTTGCGAAAAAAATCAATGAGACTGGTGATTATAGTGATGAAATTGCTGATCAATTGAAAGAAATTGTTAGCACTTACGCAAAAACTGCTATTAGTTAGGCTTTTTCAAAAAAAAGGTTACTGGAAGATAGACAATTATGTCCACAGGAAAAGAAATTAGGCAAAAAATCGCTAGTGTAAAAAATACACAAAAAATCACTAAGGCGATGGAGATGGTTTCAACATCTAAGATGCGTCGAACTAAGGATAATATGCAAAAATCTCGCCCGTATGCGGAGAAGATAATGCAGATTATTGGACATTTAAGCTCGTCACATCCGGAATATAAGCATCCTTTTTTACAACAAAGAGATGATGTAAAAACCGTAGGCTTATTGATTGTTACCAGCGATCGCGGATTATGTGGTGGATTGAATGCCAATTTATTTAGAGCGGTCATTCGTGAAATTAAGCAATACAAAGATCAAGGCAAAGAAGTTAAATTATGCTTGATTGGAGGCAAGGGATTAAGTTTCTTTAACTCTGTGGGTGGTGAGGTGTTAGCTTCTTGTAATGGGCTTGGAGATAATCCTTCTTTATCACAAATTCTTGGTGTTGTGAGCAGTACGACTAAGGCGTTTATTGAGGGTGAGATTGATAAGGTAGTGCTTTGTAGTAATGTGTTTGTGAATACAATGACTCAACAGCCTACATTAACTCAGTTATTACCAACTGAGCCAAATGAAACGGCTCAAGAAGGGCATTGGGATTATATTTATGAGCCTGATTCACAAGTTGTTTTGGATCAGTTGTTAAATCGATATATTGAGAATTTAGTTTATAAGGCGTTAATTGAAAATATCGCCTGTGAACAATCAGCAAGAATGATTGCGATGAAAAGTGCTACCGATAATGCAAGCGGTATGATAGATGATTTGAATCTTGCATATAATAAAGCACGTCAATCAGCAATCACTCAAGAATTATCAGAGATTATTGGTGGGGCAGCTGCCGTATAGGTATTGCCACTTTTATGCAAATATCTCAAGTACAAATTGAAATTTAAAAAATCAAAAATTCTAAATAGGAGCTAAGAATGGAAAAAGGTCAAATCACTCAAATCATCGGTGCTGTTATTGATGTGGAGTTCCCAATCAATGATGTGCCCAAAGTTTATGATGCTTTGAAGGTTGAATATACAGATGCAATCACAAACCAAGAAACGGTTTTGACTTTGGAAGTGCAACAACTTATTGGTGATGGCAAGGTTCGTACGATTGCCTTGGGAGCCTCGGATGGTCTAAGAAGAGGTTTGGAGGTCAATAATACTAAAGCTCCTATTCAAGTTCCTGTTGGAGAAAAAACATTGGGAAGAATTTTTGATGTGCTTGGAAATCCAATTGATAATGCCGGCGAATCTGGTGCTAAAGAGCATATGCCAATTCACCGTAAGCCACCTGCTTATGATGAATTAGCCCCCTCTACTGAATTATTAGAAACCGGCATTAAAGTAATTGATTTGATTTGTCCTTTTGCAAAGGGTGGTAAGGTCGGATTATTTGGTGGTGCTGGTGTGGGTAAAACCGTTAATATGATGGAACTGATTAACAATATCGCTAAAGAACACTCAGGATTATCTGTATTTGCTGGTGTTGGTGAAAGAACTCGTGAAGGAAATGACTTTTATCATGAAATGACTGATTCAGGCGTTTTGGATAAGGTTGCTATGGTTTATGGGCAAATGAATGAACCACCAGGAAACCGTTTGCGCGTTGCCCTAACAGGTCTAACTATGGCTGAAAAATTCCGTGATGAAGGTAGGGATGTACTTTTCTTTGTAGATAATATTTATCGTTATACACTTGCTGGAACTGAAGTATCAGCATTATTAGGTCGTATGCCATCAGCGGTGGGTTATCAGCCAACTTTGGCAGAAGAAATGGGGGCGTTGCAAGAACGTATTACCTCAACTCGTAGTGGCTCAATCACTTCAATTCAAGCGGTTTATGTGCCTGCCGATGATTTAACAGATCCTTCTCCGGCAACAACTTTCTTACATTTGGATGCCACAGTCGTATTATCAAGACAAATTGCTGAATTGGGTATTTATCCTGCGGTCGATCCTTTGGATTCTACCAGCCGTCAATTAGACCCGCTTGTCGTTGGTCAAGAGCATTATGAGGTTGCCAGACAAGTTCAAGAAACTTTACAACGTAATAAAGAATTGCAAGATATTATTGCTATTCTTGGTATGGATGAATTATCAGAAGAAGATAAATTAACTGTTTTAAGAGCCCGTAAAATTCAGCGCTTTTTGTCACAACCTTTCTTTGTTGCTGAAGTATTTACCGGTTCACCAGGTCGTTATGTTCCATTAAGTGAAACAATTCGTGGATTCCGTATGATTATTGAAGGTGAATTGGATGATGTTCCTGAGCAAGCGTTCTATATGGTTGGAACCATTGATGAAGTGATGGAAAAAGCAAAAACACTAAAATAAAACACGATGCAAGTTCATATTGTTAGTCAAGAAAAAGAGCTTTATCAAGGCGAGGCAAAGATGGTCTTTGCTCCTGCTGAGATGGGAGAAGTGGGGATTTTACCCGGACATTCTCCTTTTGTTTCAACGCTCAAATCTGGACAAATCACTATTCGCACAGAAGATGGTGCAGAAGAGGCTGTTTATGTATCTGGTGGCTTTATCGAAGTTCAGCCAGGTGTCGTGACGATTCTATCGGATACTGCCGTTAGATCAGAAGATGAAGATAATGCACGCATCCTTGAAGCACAACAACACGCCGAAGACGCATTAGCAAAAGCAAAAACAGATATCGACATCGCTAAAGCCGAAGCAGACCTTGCCAACATTACCGTCAAAATCGAGCTTCTTAGCAAATTAAAGGATAAACTTAAAAAACAAGGGTTATAATCTCTTTTATAACCCTAATCCCATAACTTTTTTACGGTTTATTGTTGACAAGGTAGCTTAATTGTTACCAATTATAGACACAACCTCTTGTTTTGAAAGCAAAAAAGTTCTTAATCAAAGGCATTACTTTAGAGGGAAAAACATTCCGCCCGAGTGACTGGATAGACCGTCTTTGCTCTCTTGCGGCTGATTTTAATCACAATCATCGATTAGTATTTTCCTCACATTTATATCCTGTAATGGTGGAAAATAAAAGATGCTTATTAGTCAATGAAGAATTATCCCAACATTTTCCTGATATGTATAAGCACGTGATGAATTTTGTGGCTCTTAATCGGCTCACTTGTGTAGAAGCAGATGCCGATGTATCTAACGAAATAGAAAATCCATAATAATGACGCCTATTATTCTTTGTGGAGGTTCTGGAACACGATTATGGCCATTATCACGGTCACAATATCCTAAACAATATCTCAAGCTGCTTGATGAAGAATATTCCCTTTTTCAGCAAACTATTCAACGCTTAGCAAAAGATCAAAGTCTTAAAAATCTAATTTGTTTAACCAATGAAGAGCATCGTTTTATTGTTGCTCATCAGCTCTATGAACTCGGTGTTAAAGCACATATTATTTTAGAACCAAGCTCTCGTAATACGGCAGCTGCAATTGCTATGGTTAGTGATTTTGTGTTGTGTAACGATGATATGGATAATACATTATTGGTTATGCCTTCGGATCATCATATTGAAGACCCGCTGTCCTTTCAGCAAACAATATCTCAGGCGGAATCTATTGCTAAGCAAGGTTATATTGTGACTTTTGGCATTAAGCCAACTCATCCTGAAACAGGCTATGGTTATATTCAATGTGCAAAAAAAATTTCCGAAACTGCCATAGAGATAGAAAAATTTGTAGAAAAGCCTGATTTAGAAACGGCTAAAAAGTATGTGCAACAGGATAATTATTTTTGGAATGCGGGTATTTTTATGTTTGAAGCACAGGTGATGTTAGAAGAGTTTGAGAAATATACTCCACAAATTAAGCAAGTAGTGGCTCAAGCAGTTGCACAAGGCACCCGTGATTTAGACTTTTTCCGATTGGGTGAAACATTTAATCAGGCACAAGATATTTCTATCGACTATGCGGTGATGGAAAAAACCCAAAAAGGAGCTCTAATCCCTCTTAATGCTGGGTGGAGTGATGTGGGTTCTTTCAATGCAATGGTGGATTTTTTCCCGAGTGAGCAGGATGGCAACACCATTCTTGGTGAGGCAGTTGCTATTGAGTCAAGTGATAATTTTATTCATAGTAAAAATCGCCTTATTGGTGTGCTGGGAATAAAAGAGTTGGCTATTATCGATACCTATGATGCCCTGTTAATTACCCCCAAATCTCGCGTTCAAGAGATTGGGAAAATTGTTAAGAAACTTAAAGCATCAGCGGATGAGCGCACGCATTTTCATTCTCAAGTGCATCGCCCATGGGGTTGGTATGAAACCTTAATCGAAGATGATACGTTTAAAGTCAAACGTATTAATGTTTATCCAGGAGGGACGCTTTCTTTACAAAAACATCGCTATCGCTCTGAACACTGGGTTGTCGTAAGTGGCACGGCAACCGTTACTTGCGATGAGAAAGTGTTTCAACTATACACTAATCAATCAACCTTTATCCCCTGTGGCGGAGTGCATCGCTTAGAAAATAAAGACTCTCAAAATTTACAAATTATTGAAATACAAAACGGCACGTATCTCGGAGAGGATGATATTGTTCGCATAGAAGATAGGTATAATCGTGATTAGCATTATCGTCCCGACCTATAACGAGGTCAAAAACTTACCCACCTTATTAGATTTAATTGCTCAAGTGATGAGTACTTATCAACTTGAATACGAAGTGTTAATTATGGATGACGTTTCGCAAGATGGTAGCGAAGAAGTAGTCAAGCAATACAGTCAAAAAATGCCTGTGAAAATCATAGTTCGGCATAATAAAATTCGCGGACTATCAGACTCAGTGATTGATGGGCTTTACCAAGCCAAAGGCAAATTTCTATTAGTGATGGATGCCGATATGTCCCATCCAGTGGATGCGATTCCAGCTATGATAGAGCAATTAAAATTAGCCAATAGTGATTTTGTTATTGGCTCTCGTTACACCAGTGAAGGAAGCCTCCCAAAGGACTGGGGTATTAAACGCAGGCTTAATTCTTGGGTAGCTACCATATTAGCACGCCCCCTCGCTAAAGTTAGTGATCCAATGTCTGGCTTTTTTGCGATTTGCAATAAAAACTTACCTGCACGCCATACGCTTAATCCTATTGGTTATAAAATTGCCTTAGAGGTTTTGATTAAAGGTGGTTTTAAGGAAATTTACGAACACCCCATTCATTTTCAAGATCGCATTCAAGGGGAAAGCAAACTCACTTTTAGCGAGCAACTTAAATATTTACGTCACCTACGTCGCCTTTATCAATATCGATACTCCACTTGGGCAGAACTCGTGCAGTTCGCTGGCGTAGGGTCGATTGGATTTGTGATTGATTTGGCTCTTTATTATTTATTGCAAGGATTTGGCTTGCAACATCAAATTGCACGTGCAATCTCTTTTTGGCCAGCGGTTACCAGCAATTGGCTACTCAATCGTACCATCACCTTTAATCATCGCTCATACAAAAAACCTCTACGACAATGGATAAATTTTGTAATGACCTCATTGATTGGCTTTTTTATTAACTGGGGTAGTTATACGCTTATGACGACCCATATTGACTTTTTCAATCAATATAAAGTAATCGCCTTAATGACTGGTGTGGCAATGGGTATGGGCTTTAATTTTTTATTCTCTAATCTGTTTGTATTCCATAATCTTCGTGTGGAAGAAGGGATGCAAAAAAATTCAAACCACCGTAATAGTGAAGAAAAATAACGGTAATCTGAATAAATCTAATAATTACCAGCCTTGTCCAGTATGGGTAAGATTATTAAGCCAGTTATATGACCTTTTTTTCCTGATTGGATTATTATTTATTCTTGGCTTTATATTCGTACTTAGCTTAAACGCTATTGACCTCAAAAACCCACTCCCCAATTGGGTACACTCATTTTATTATCTTTTTTGGATACTGTTCTACTACGCCTATTTTTGGCATAAAGGGCAAACCCCAGCCATGCGTGTATGGCGATTAACCTATATCAACTCCTCTCCCAACTCACCACCTCATCCAATCACTAATCAACAAATCATCATCCGCCTATCAATGGGAATAATTGCCATTCCCTCGTTGCTATACTGTTTTTTTAATTCCGAGAAAAAAAGCCTCGTGGATATAATCTGCAAAAGCCAGTTAGTGCGTCAAAAATGACTCGTCTTCGTCATTGCGAGGGAGAGTTTTTCAGCGACTGTAGCAATCCGTTGGAGCAAACGTAGAGACTTACTCCGTGATTGTATCGTAATGAGAGAAATATTTCGGCAGATTGCTTCAGTTACAAACAACTCTCTTTCGTAATTTAACTTTAAATTATAGCCAATTTACCCTAACTAAAAACTGATTGTTATAGTGGAGCTTAATTCAGCAAGACTTATCATAGGTAAAAAGAGTAAAATTATTAAACCACCATAAAGCAAATGCGTTAATTAACAGAAGGCTACCTCTATTTAAATATGCCCCGTGTAAAAAAGCGAAAAATTCTCCCCAATATTACCAGCAAGCTATTCAAATGCTGTTACTCTAAGGCTTGTAAACTTGACAAGAGTAAAAACACTTTTTGTTGCCTCATTGAGAAGAATTTTTCATCTTTTTTCCATCGTTCCATATTTAATAGAGATAGCCATAATTTAATGAATTTTTATATCACTGTAAATTGACTATGAGCCAAGAAAAGCACGAAATGGAACAGGGCAAGGGGCAGTTTTTGGTTTATCAGGCTGAAGATGGTAAGCTGAAACTTGACGTTCGATTTGAGGAGGAGTCGGTTTGGCTAACTCAGCAGTTAATGGCAGAGTTATTCCAAACGACAAAACAGAATATAAGCCTTCATATTCAAAATATATACGAGGAAGGGGAATTGGTATCAGGGGCAACTGTCAAGAAATACTTGACAGTTCGAGTTGAGAGTAATCGTGAGGTTAAACGCCAGCTGGATTACTACAATTTGGATATGATTATTTCAGTTGGTTATCGGGTAAAAAGTCATGTGGCAACACGTTTTCGTATTTGGGCGACCCAACAATTGACGGAGTTTATTAAAAAAGGGTTTTTATTGGATGATGAGCGTCTGAAAAATCCTGAGCAACCCTTTGATTATTTTGAAGAGTTGGAGCGGCGACTTCAGGATATTCGGACTTCTGAGCGACGGTTTTATCAGAAAATCACTGATATTTACGCCACCAGCATTGATTATGATCCTACGCTGGATATTAGCATTGAGTTCTTTAAAACCGTGCAAAATAAAATGCACTGGGCAATTACGGGTCAAACGGCAGCGGAGATTGTTCATTCCCGAGCCAATGCGGATAAACCCAATATGGGACTATCCAATTATCGAGGAGTTAAGGTTCGCAAACAGGATGTGACTATTGCTAAAAATTATCTGAATGAAGCTGAATTATCTGCCCTTAATAATTTGGTTGAACAATATTTGATTTTTGCTCAGGGACAAGCGATGCGTCGTGTTCCGATGTATATGGGCGATTGGATACAGAAATTAGATAGCTTTATGACGCTTAATGATCGAAATATTCTCACTCACGCAGGTAAAATTTCTCACAAAATAGCCACACAAATGGCAGAAGAAGAATATGAAAAGTTCCATACAAAACAATTATCTAATTCGGCAAAATCACTTAGCGATTTTGATAAGACACTAAAACAAGTTGAAAGATTAAAGAAAAAAGGGACTTGAATTAGCATAACTAGGCTGTTATAAAATAAACCACACTTCGACCCTAATTTTTCTTAAATATCTCTCCTCATTCTAGAATATCGGAGCTGGAATCAGAATCTTTGATATGATTTAAAAAACTTTGCTTATCATCTTTAGATAGCACAACAAGAGGGGGTTCGCCATCTATTATTCTTTTCATAAAGTTCCCAATTTCAGATGAGCTTGATGAGTTTTTCTCCATAGTATAAATATCTTTCAAATTTCTCAACATCCTTTTACTTAAATTTGAGACCTTTGCACAAAAGATATGACAAGTAAAAAAGTAAAAAACCGCTCTGCTTTTCGTTGTGAAATTTGCGAAGACGGACGTATTAGCTTCATTTCACGCCTCAATCAGAACGATTTTTTATCTTTTTTCTTTTGCCATACTTTTATGCAAATGTCTCAATTTTTGTTAGATGAAAAATCAAGTTCTCTGCCAATTCACCACCCTATCCAATCACTAATCAACAAATCATCATCCGCCTATCAATGGGAATAATCGCTATTCCCTCATTGCTATACTGTTTTTTTAATTCTGAGAAAAAAAGCCTCGTGGATATAATCTGCAAAAGCCAGTTAGTGCGTCAAAAATAACCCTTCTGGGACATTTTTACAAAAGATAATGTATGTAAAGTAAAAAATTACTCTAATTATCGTCGTAAAATTTGCGAATATGGATATGTTTGTTTAGCTCTCAAACTTCTTATTTTCCAAGTACCTTCTCTTTATTTGGGTCGTAAAAAGGGATGGGCACAACTGTTGCATTGACTTCGCCATTATTCGTGATAACGCTTAGTGAGGTACTCATTGCACTATGTTCGATTCCAATCATTGCAAGAGCAATGTTTTTCTTGAGTCTGGGTGAGTAAATGGCTGAGGTTACTTTACCAATTTTTTCTCCATTGGCGTAAACATACCAAAATTCATTATTAGCGCCTTGCAAGGGTTCAGATAACAATTCAAGCCCAACTTGTGTACGCCTAATACCTTCTTTAGCAATTTTTTGTAAGGCGGTTTTTCCGATAAAATCCGCTGACATACTCAGATCCACTAAACGCTCTAAGCCAAGTTCAAATGGATTGGTATATCTATCCATATCAGCGTGATAAGAAAGCATCCCCGCTTCAATTCTTCGAATAGCTGAGGTATGTCCAGGTTGTATTCCAAACGCTTTACCAGCTTCCATAATTCTTTCCCATAGAAGCTCACCTTTTGAGCCATCACGCAAATAAATTTCATAGCCTAATTCATTGGACCAACCGGTACGTGAAATAACTAAGGGAATACCGTCTAATTGCGTTTCTATTAACCAAAAATAACGCAGATTATTGATGGAGTCACCAAATAACACTTCCATTATTTCTTTTGATTTAGGACCTTGCAATTGTACGGGTGAGACATCAGGCTCATCAATAGTTACCTCTAATCCAGAATGCACTGCCACCCCTTGTGCCCACATTAAGACATCACTATCAGCAAGGGATATCCAATAATGATTTTCTGCTAATCGTAGTAAAACAGGATCATTTAAAATGCCCCCATCTTGATTGGTAATAAGTACATATTTACATTGACCTACGGCACATTTTTCTAAGTTACGAGGGGTTAATAACTGTACAAATTTAGTAGCATCTGGTCCTGTGATTTCAACTTGACGTTCAACAGCCACGTCACTTAATGTTGCTGTGTTGATTAGATTCCAAAAATTTTGTTCAGGGTCACCAAAATCACGTGGAATATACATATGGTTATAAACTGAAAAATCTCGAGCCCCCCAACGAACAGTGGCATCAAAATATGGGCTTTTGCGAATTTGTGTACCAAAGCCAAAACGGCGAGCGTTTGAGTTAGGTGAATGATCGTCTGATATTGTCATAATGAAATGATTATAAAGGTGTTAATAAACTTAGGTGTTTTTGCTAATTTAGCAATAATTATAATACTTGATTTTTTATTCTTTCTCAACAAACATTTCTTTCATTCGGTTGATGTAGAATTCTCTTTGTTGTTTTTTTTCTTCGGGGGTGAGTTGTTTGTTTGTGTCTATAAAGTATTGTTGAGGAATTTCTTTCAAGAAGCGGCTTGGGGTGAGTTTGACGTTTCCTTTATGGGTTTGTTTGTTTGCTGAGTGGGATAGGGTGAGTTGTTTTTTTGCACGAGTCATTGCTACGTAGGCGAGCCTTCTTTCTTCGGCGATGCCTCGTTCATTTTGTAGGTTGTTGTAGTGTGGGATGGAGCCTTCTTCTAAGCCGATAAGATAGACGTAGGGAAATTCTAAGCCTTTGGCATTATGGATAGTCATTAGGCTGATGCTGGCTTGGTCTTTGTTGTCTTGATCTTCAAGACGTTCGACAAGGTTGAGGTGATGAATGATGTCAGCAAGGTCATATCCTTCATTATATTTTTGAATATTGAGTAGCCATTGTTGTAGTCTTTTGATGCGTTCTACTTGATTTTGACCCGTTTTTTTGTGTTTGGCTTGTGCTATTATCCAATCAAAAAAATGTGTTTCTTCTAAGAGCGTATCCATTCCCGTTTTTAAATCATCGAGTATTTTATTGCGTTTTTCATTTATCCAGCTATGAAAGTGGTTTAAGCGTTGGCATATTTTTTCTGTAAAAATGCCGTATAAGCCGTTGCTATTGCAGGCTTCAAAGAGGGATAGGTCTGTATTTTCGGCGTATTGAATAAGTTGTTGGATTGTTTTATCTCCAATTTCTCGTTTTGGGGTGTTAATGATTCGCAGAAAAGATACATTATCTTGAGGGTTTGCCATTAGTTTGAGGTAGGCAAGAACGGTTTTAATTTCGGAGCGATTAAAGAGTGAAATTCCCCCACTAACTGTGTAGGCTAAATCAAGTTGTTTGAGGTTTTTTTCTAAGGGCTCTGCTTGGTAATTGCTACGATATAAAACACAGTAATCATTGAGCGATGTTTTGTTGATTAAGTGATGATGAGCAATTGCTTGGGTGATTTTATTGGCTTCTTCAATGTTGTTGGGAAAGTGCCTTAGATTGATGGCGTTGCCATCCCCGAGGGTGGACCAGAGTTTTTTTGCAATAATAGACTGGTTGTTTTCTATGAGTGCGTTTGAGGCGTTGAGGATGGTGTTGGTGGAGCGGTAATTTTGTTCTAAAGGGATAATTTCTAAGTTGGGAAAATCGACTTTTAATTGGTTTAGATTTTGTGGGTTAGCGCCTCGCCATTCGTAAATCGATTGGTTATCATCACCAACGGCAGTAAATTGTGGATCGGGTAGGGGGTTGGTGGGGTCAGGTTTTACAAGCTGGATAAGGAGTTGATATTGGCATTCGTTGGTATCTTGATATTCATCGATTAGAATATGTTGAAAGCGTTTTCCCCAGTCATTTTTTACGATTTCACTGTGTTGCAAAAGTTGCAGTGGTTTGAGCAGTAAGTCGTCAAAATCAATGAGGTTGTAGGCTTGGAGCTTTTGTTCATAGTATGAATATATGCGGTTGGAGAGTTCGATAATCTCCGGTTCGGCAAAGTCTAATTTATCTTCTAATTGAAAGGCTTTTTCTGGGGAAATATTTTGGTTTTTGTAGCGTGAGATAATAAATGAAACTTGGCGAATTTGTGCGAGGTCATATACCCCTTG
Source organism: uncultured Gammaproteobacteria bacterium (assembly GCA_929200535.1). Lineage (GTDB taxonomy): Bacteria > Pseudomonadota > Gammaproteobacteria > CAKMZV01 > CAKMZV01 > CAKMZV01. The sequence continues at coordinate 7,523 of CAKMZV010000001.1, read as the reverse complement.
CTCGTCTCCTATTTCTTTAAGTAATTTTTGTACATCTTGCGGATCAATTAATGAGAAATTGGCACTGAGGTTTGCTTCATTATAATTTTGCTTGAGTAGAGAAAGACCAAGCGAGTGAAAGGTGCAGACAGTGAGATTTTTTCGCTCAGTTGCAGAAAGGTGTTTTTTAAGCCGACTCTGCATTTCGTTGGCGGCTTTATTGGTAAAGGTGACCGCAGCAAGGCGATTACTGGGTATTTTTTCTTCGTGCAAAAGCCATAGAATTTTGCGTGTAATTACCGAGGTTTTTCCACAACCAGCACCGGCGAGTACGAGGCAAGGTTGCTGGCAATTTTTAACAGCTTGTTGTTGTTGGGGATTGAGTCCGTGAAGAATTTTTGCTGAGTTGGCATTATCTGACATTGATGCAACTCAACTTTTTGTATGGGGTTTCCAATTAGTGATTTCAGTTTGTTTGGGGCGAGATAAACCAAGTGTATTTTCTTTAACATCATGGGTAATGGTTGAGCCTGCTCCAATGGTCGCATTATCTCCAATCTTAACAGGAGCAACAAGTTGCGTCCCAGAGCCAATAAATGCATTGTTGCCAATATCAGTTTGATGCTTGTTTTGACCATCATAATTGCAAGTAATGGTCCCTGCACCGATATTGGTTTGTGTACCGATGTGGGCATCGCCTATATAGCTTAAGTGATTCACTTTGCTATTTTTTTCAATGGAGGATTTTTTCACCTCAACAAAGTTGCCGATGTGAACATTATCTTTAAGTGTGTTTTCTGGGCGTAGGCGAGCATAGGGTCCGATAATACAATTGGTGCCACAAATAGATTGCTCAATGGTTGTATAAGGTTTGATAATCGTATTGGCACCTATATGACAATCTTTAAGAATGCAGTGTGCTCCAATGGTCACATTTTTCTCTAATACAACTTCGCCTTCAATAATAACGCCAATATCGATAAAAACATCTTCACCAAAGGATAAATTACCACGAATATCAAGGCGGTTAAAATCGGCAACGCCCAAGCCTTCATCTGCCATTTGTTTAATTTTACGCACTTGATAGGTGCGTTCTAATTCAGCTCGTTGTATTTGCGAATTAATGCCTTTTATCTCCTCTTCCTTTTCGATGCAGTATGCCCCAACGCCACCACCTTCAGATACACATAACGCTACAATGTCAGTGAGATAAAATTCCTGTTGTTTATTATCATTTTTGAGTTGGTTTACCCAATTTTCAAGATGTTCATAAGTGGTGGCAAGGATACCACTGTTTACTTCTGTGATTAGTTTTTGTTCTGCCGAGGCATCTTTATGCTCAACGATTTTCATTACCGAATTTGTTTTATCTCGAATGATACGTCCATATCCTTTGGGTTTTTCTAATAGGGCACTTAATAGCACTAAGGGATGATTGTGACATAGGCTAATCAGTTCTTTTAAGGTGCTATGGCGGATAAGGGGGACATCGCCATATAAAATCAACACAATATCTTGTGGTTCAATATGTTGTTTGAGTTGTTGTAGTGCTATTTTAACGGCGTGTCCAGTACCAAGTTGTTGCTCTTGATGAATCCAAATAGGAGCTTGTTTGAGGTTTTTTATCCATTGTGATTCAATGGATTCAATTAATAAATCAGCTTTATGTCCAACAACGACTCCCGTATTTTGAGAAATTTTTTCAGCAATTTCAAGTACGTGCATTAGTAATGGCTTGCCACCAAGATGATGCAAGACTTTTGGCTTGTTTGAGTTCATTCTGGTGCCTTTACCAGCAGCGAGAATAATGCTAAATATTTTAGGATTGTTTTGTTTCATAAATTTCCCATAAGCTAATAAATTGTTCCAGGCTTAACCAACCATCGCCACTTGCTTGTCCTTTGCTTTGTTTATCGATAAGGTGTAAGTGCTGGATTTTTTGTAATAAATGTTCTAACCCATATTGAGCAACTGTATTTAAGATTTGTTGGCGTTCGGGCCAAATACGTTTGCTTTTAAAAAATGTTGCTGGTGATTGTTGATTTTTTTGTAGTTCGGCAACTTGAATGCCTAAACTTAATTCGTTAATAATACTCCAACAAATTAATACTAAAGGTTCGCCTTCTTGACGTAATCTGCGACACATCCGAAGTGCCTTAGTGGCTTGCCCACTAAATATTTTTTCCGGCAGGGCATAGAGATTAAAGCGTGCTTCATCTTGGAATCTTTTATGTAGTTGTTGGAGTGTGATTTCTTCTATAGTGGCAATTTCTAATTGGCGAATTTGTTGCTCTAAGGCTAATAAGTTTCCTTCGGTTAGCACCAATAAAAAATCTTGTGCTTTTTGTTCTATGGAGATATTTGCTTGTTGTAAACGTTGCCTTAGCCAATCTCTTTTTTTTCTTTCATTAAGTAAAGGGTGTTGAATATGCATTCCAACTTGCTCAAGTTTATCGACCCATTTTGCCGATAGTTTTTTGCTTAAATTATTGGCACTAATCAGTAAAAATGTATGTGTGTGTTTTTGAATTTTATCGATTGTTTCAAGTAAGACTCCAGCTCCAGAGCGACCAGTTTTTCCTTCGGGGAGGCGAATATCAATAATGGTGCCTTGGCTAAATAGCCCCTTGTTGATGATTAGTTGATCGAGTTTGGATGTATTTAAATCCTCACTGCCGTATAGGCGGTGATGCTCATTAAAGCCATTTTTTTTTGCAAATTTAATAATTTGTTGGTAACTTTGCTCTAATAATAGGTCTTCAATACCACTAACGATATAGCAGCGTTGTTGTGTACTGAGGGAGCCTACATTAAGTGGCCAATAACTTTTCATCGAGATAGAGGTGTGGAGATATTATTCTGAGACCTTTGCTTGTCATATCTTTTGTGCAAAGGTCTCATTCTATTTCTTTGGCAATTTTAGGTTTAGGGTGTTGGCGTAATTCTTCGTAAACGCTTTGTCTGTGAATTAGCTCATCCTTATCTTGATTAGCAACATCATTGAGTCTTAGTAAAATATCGTTAGCAAGCTCGTTAAGCATCTGTTTTTGTTGTTGCGATACTTGATGAGAAGATTCTTTTTGCGAGAGTTGACGAGCTGTGATTATGGGTTCGGAAATAAGTGTTTTTCCTTTTTCTGAAACTTTTAAAACAATTAGAATTTCTTTAAGATAGGTTGAGGGTTGCCCTGATTCATCCACCCCAACAGTGCGTTGTCTAATTTTTTCACCACTAATATCGACATTGTAGGTTGCTCCCTTAGAATTAGACAGCGATGCAAGGCGTTTTTTTACCAAATTTCCTGTTTTTGTGTTTTGGTTCTTGACAATCCAGTTAATTTTCTCCATTGATTCAGTGCTGTAAGGAGTGATTGAGCAAGCACTTATTAGGAAAGGAATGACCGGCAAATTACAGCAAAAAAAATACAGTTTAGAATAGGGTTTTATAATAAACATAGTGGATTTTATGGTTTAATGACTAAGCTAATAAGTTTGTTGGGAACATAGATTGTTTTAATAATTTTTTGATTTTCTATATGTTTTTTAACGGTTGGAGCAATGACAGCTGCCTTAACGACGTTTTCCTCTGGGGCATTAGTTGCTACTTCAATCTTACCACGAATTTTACCATTGACTTGCACCACAATGGTTACCGTAGTGCGTTTTAAGGCATTGTTATCAACTTCTGGCCACGCTTGAAAACAAAGGAGCTCATTTTTCTGATTAATTTGCTCCCATAGGTACTGACAAATATGTGGGGTAATAGGTGCTAATACTCGGATCATAATCAATAGAGCTTCTTTAATAAGGGCACTATCTTGCTGCTCTTTTATGAGGTAACGATAGGCCTCATTAAGCAAAGACATCATTGCAGCAATTGCAGTATTAAAATGGTTTCGTTGAATATCTTGAGTGGCTTTTTCTAAAGCCTGATATGTACTAAAACGAAAATTAAGCTGACTTTCACTTAATTTAGCTAATTTTAAATCAGTAATTGGCGCCTCTTTATGATGTTCTTCGATATAGGCCATAGTAAAATGCCAAAAGCGTTTGAGAAAGCGTGAAGCTCCTTCGACACCGGCATCTGACCATTCAAGGCTTTGCTCCGGAGGTGAGGCAAACATCATAAACAAGCGGATTGTATCGGCACCATAGCGGTCAATCAGCGGTTGAGGATCAACCGTATTGCCTTTTGATTTAGACATTTTTTCATTATTTTTTAAAACCATCCCTTGAGTTAGCAAGCGTTCAAAAGGTTCATTTGAATTAATTAACTTTAAATCTCTCATTGCTTTGTGGAAAAAGCGAGAATACAAAAGATGAAGAATGGCATGCTCAACGCCACCAACATATTGATCGACAGGTAGCCAATAATTGGCACGTTTATCAACCATAGCATTAGCATCAGAACAGGTAAAACGAGCAAAATACCAAGAGGACTCAAAAAAGGTATCGAATGTATCGGTTTCTCGTGTAGCCGGCTGTTGGCATTTTGGGCAATGTGTTTGGGTGAAATTCTCAAGGCGAGTTAGCGGTGAGCCATCTCCTTGAACGACGACATCCTCTGGTAGAGTAACAGGTAATTGGTCTTCTGATACAGGTACTGTACCACATTTTTCACAATGTACCACAGGAATTGGGCATCCCCAATAGCGTTGTCTGGATACGCCCCAATCACGCAGACGATAATTTATTTTTCGTTCTCCCTTGCCTTGTTTTTCTAAGGCATCGGCAATGCGATCAAAAGCATTAGTAAAACCTAAATTATTAAATTCACCGCTATTAACTGTTATGCCGTGTTTACTTGTATAGGCTTCCTGATCGGTATTGATTTCTTCTTGTTGCTCCTGAGGTTTTGGTGCAATAACTTGTTTAATAGGCAATTTGTATTCCACCGCGAATTGATGATCGCGTACATCATGAGCAGGCACACACATTACTGCCCCTGTGCCGTAATTCATTAGCACAAAATTAGCACTCCAAATTGGGATAATCTCCCCACTTAGAGGATGAATTGCTTTTAAGCCGGTATTAATTCCCTCTTTAGTGAGTTGTTCAATACTCGCCTCAGAAACGCCGTGCTGCGAACATTTTTCTTTAAACTTTTGCAGTTCGGGGTCAGATAATGATGATAATAGTGGGTGTTCAGCAGCAAGAGCGAGGTAAGTGGCACCCATTAAAGTATCTGGGCGAGTGGTATAAACACGGATTTTTTCATTGCTATCAACAACCTCAAAATCAATTTCTATCCCTTGTGATTTGCCAATCCAATTACGTTGCATTTGCAATACGGACGTAGGCCATTTGCCTTCCATTTCATCCAACTCAGCGAGAAGCTCCTCGGCATAATCGGTAATTTTTAAGAACCACTGTGGAATTTCTCTCCTTTCTACCAAAGCCCCACTACGCCAACCACGCCCTTCAATTACCTGCTCATTAGCCAGCACCGTTTGATCCACAGGGTCCCAATTGACAATTGAGTTCTTACGATAAACCAAACCCTTTTCAAGTAACTGGATAAAAAACCATTGTTCCCAGCGATAATACTCAGGTTTGCAAGTAGCAAGCTCTCTATCCCAATCATAAGAAAAACCAAGCTGTTTTAGCTGAGCTCGCATATAATCAATATTTGCGTAAGTCCATTCAGCAGGGGGTTTTTGGTTTTTAATCGCGGCATTTTCCGCAGGTAAGCCAAAAGCATCCCAACCCATTGGCTGTAACACATTTTTTCCTTGCATACGTTGGAAGTGGGAGATAACATCACCAATGGTGTAATTACGCACATGTCCCATATGCAAACTTCCCGAAGGGTAGGGGAACATACTTAAGCAATAATATTTTTCTTTGTTAGAATCTTCAGTGGTTTTAAATGCTTGATTTTCTTGCCATAATGTTTGTACATAATTCTCAATTTGTTGAGGATTATAGCTTGAAGAAGGATCCGGTGTTTGCATTGCTTAGATAATGATTTTTTTTAAACGGTAATTATAATTTTATCCAGTGTAGGCATAAAGTTGTTGTGAGAATAGAATTTTTCTATGGTTTATGATATTGTGATTATTGGAGGCGGAGCCGCTGGATTTTTTAGTGCTATTCAGGCTTGTGAACTCGCTAAGAAAAAACTAAAAATATTAATTTTAGAAAGCTCACCCCAGTGTTTGCAGAAAGTTAAAGTTTCTGGTGGGGGAAGGTGCAATGTAACGCATCATTTTAGCGGTGTTCAACGTTTTGTAGAAAGTTATCCAAGAGGAGAGAAATTTTTATTAACCTTATTTAATCGTTGGAGTCCAGAGGATACGGTTAATTGGTTTGAACGCCATCAAGTGCCATTAAAAACAGAAGCTGATGGGCGAGTTTTCCCAACAAGCAATCAGTCACAAAGCATTATCAATTGTTTTTATCAACTAATTGATAAATACCAAATAGAAGTGCTGATTAAGCAACAAGTGATTAGTATAAAAAAAGAAGGGGAGCATTTTCACATAAAGACCAAACAAGAAAAAAGTTTTTCTGCACAATCCTTAGTGGTCGCTACTGGAGGGTTGAGAAACAAAAATTTTCAAAGTGTTTTAGAAAATTTAAATCATCAAATTATTCTGCCCCTTCCATCGTTATTTTCTTTTCATATTCAAAGTGATTTGTTGCAAGGTCTTGCTGGCATAAGTTTTCAAGAGGTTGAGGTTAAATTACAGAGTTCTAAGTTTTTTGTATCGGCTCCCTTGTTAATTACGCATCGTGGCTTGAGCGGTCCTGCTATTTTAAAGTTATCCGCTTTTCAGGCAATTGAACTTCATAAAAAAAACTACCAATGTGATTTAATGGTTAATTGGGTCCCTACTCAGGAAAATATATTACTTGCTCTCAAAGCATATAAACAGAATAACAGTAAAAAATTAGTTAGTAATCAATCACCTTTTGCGGAACTCCCGAGGCGCTTTTGGCAAAAAATTATTGAGCATATCTTAGGAATTAATGGTCAATGGGCAAATGTTAGCCAAGAAAATTTAAAGAAAATTTGCGACATTCTCACACAATCTCAATTAACAATGAACGGCAAAACGTTGAATAAAGATGAATTTGTAACCTGTGGCGGAGTTGATTTAAAACAAATCAATCCAAAAAATTTAGAAAGCAAAGCAATCCCGAACTTATATTTCTGCGGAGAAGTATTAAATATCGATGGAATTACTGGCGGATTTAATTTTCAAAGTGCTTGGTCAAGTGCCTATTGTGTTGCTTGTTCCTTGGTCAATGGTTAATTGTTAATGGTTAATGGTTAGTTGTTAATTGTTAATTGTTAATGGTTAATTGTTAATGGTCAATGGTTAATGGTTAGTTGTTAATGGTTAATGGTTAATGGTTAATGGTTAATGGTTCCCACGCAGAAGCACAAACAAGCTCCCTCTCCCTGAGGGAGAGGGCTGGGGTGAGGGGGCAGATTTAATGTTCAAAAAAGGAGGCTTGTCCTCAGAATCTCTTGCGAGAAATCAGTATTGTGCTATAGGATGCTGAGATACTGAAACAAGTTTCAGCATGACAGAAAGA